>NZ_PISC01000003.1:0-220612 GCF_003049065.1 Campylobacter concisus
CTGCGTTGGATTCGAACCAACGGCCCCCTCATTAAAAGTGAGATGCTCTACCGACTGAGCTAGCAAGACATAGTTATTTAAAAAAGAATTGAGATTATACAAAAAACATTATTATATGTCAAGAAAAGATCATTTGAATTTTAAAATAAGTTTTTGTTTTTTTCTATATATATTATTTTAATATAAAATTTAAAATCTAAAAAATTTATTTTATATAATTGTCAATTTTTTACAAAATTTTGAGTTATAATCCATTTTAGTAACAAATAAGGAGTAAGGATGATCATTATAAATTCACGCCTACCTACTCAAAATTTAAAAATAACAAAGTCTTTATCCAAGCTCATGCAAGGCTATATTTACAGCTATTTGCCAAAGGCTGAACATGACGGATACACCCATAAAGAGAGTGGTAAAAATTTTAAAAGATCAAATTTTGATTTTAGATTAAATGGTTTAAGTTTAGAGATAAGATTTAGCTCGTTTGTACCAGAATTTGAAAAAACGATCGCTTTTGCTGTGCTAAAAGATGGATTAAAACTTGGCAATATTTGTTTGCTTAATACGTCTGTGTCAGTAAAAGAGCATAGAATTTCACAAAATGAAGCCGTTTTACAAGGATGCGTAGCGTGTTCGGTCGTTGGACTTTTGGGATACAAAGTGCATCTTGAGCCGCAAGACTCCAGGCATCTTGAAATGATGAAAACAAACGCGCTGCAAAGATTTGAAACACTTATGGGGTACAAATACGAGGGCAAGTTTGAGCTAAATTTGCTTTGGCAAAATTTACAAAAACCTTTTTATTTTTTCTATGGCAACAACAATATGCCAGTCAAGGCATGGCCTGCAAAATGGCACATCAAAGCAAGGCCAGAGCTTATAAATTTGATCCTTGATGTGGGGGTTGGTAGTGGATGTATGAACTGCGGACTAGGGTTTTTAGAAGTGGTAGAAGAAAAGCAAGTTGAATAAAATATGAATTTCAAATCCTACAAGGAGACTACTATTTGGCTTGCTTTTCTTGGATTATTGTACAATAAAATAGGCAATAGATCAAAATATCTTTGTATAAAATATGATAACTTGACTTTTAAAAATATTTGGAGTAAAGTAATGCTTACTTAGTTTAAGGAGCATGTTTTGGCTGATATAGTTAAAATTCTTGCTGACATAGGCGAGGTATATGAAAAAGAAGAGCTTAAGCTCAAAAATGGCGCTCATAAATACGATAAGATCAAAGTCTATCTTTGCGACATAGCGACCAAGCAGATCGAACCAAATTTAAATATAAGCAAAGATGATCTAATAATATGTAGATTTGGCGTTGGAGCAAATTCTGGCAATCTTTTCCCAAATTCTCAATTTTTATCCAAAGAAATAAATAAAGACGAAGCTAAATTTATAAGAGGCATTTTGAAATCTATTTCAAATTTGCTCTCCTTTTTTGAGCCAAGCATTATAGAAAAAGACGCTATTTTATCCATACTATCAAGCATAAACGAAGAGTATTTTGTTGGTATTATAGATGAGATCAAATGTCTTGATGAGCTAAAAAACGAAAAAGGCAAAAAAGTCGCTACTTTTTTCTCGCTCTCGTATAATGGCAAGCCAGTTTCTGCATATTTTAAGCAAATTTTTGAAAATCATATCAGCGTAAAAGAGCAAAAATCATCTTACGGATATGATATCTTGACAAATGAAAAGGGTGTCGGCGGCGATGCAAATTTAGCATTTTGCTCGGTAAATGAGATGCCTGCTAATATGCAATTTATCAAATCAAAGCTCCTGCCACTGAGCGCCAATAGCGCAAAAAAGGTAGAAAATGGCTTTAAAGCGATAAAAGATAAGCTATCGCATAATTTTTATGGTATGAAAATAGCTATTTTACCGACTATTTTGAGTAGCTCAGTAAATTTAGAAGAGATTGTAAAGATATTTGAAGAGACTTCAAAGAGCGACATAAAAAATATTGAAATAGCCGAGGAAGCCATAAAATTTAGCATAGATTATTATCTCGAGGCAACAGCTAAAAAGCAGGAAAATTTGCCTGTTTTAAATACGATTTTATTTTACACGCAAAGCAATGCTGCTATCGATTTAAAGCTTGCGATAGACGATGTTTTACCATCTTTTATCTCTCGCATCTCAAATTTAATGAGCCGTTTTAACATAAAAGCCTTCTATGAAAAAAATAGTGGCACAGATGAGACAATTTATCTGCAAAATTTATTTGAAAGCAGGCTTGGCGTGATGAGCTTTTTACTATCAAGAAATAAATTTGATTTAGAGATTATGATAGAAAGATATAGCGATCTGATTTATTATGGTAGCGTCAATAAAAGTTACGCAAAAAAGTTGGAATGGAGCAAATACTTTAACGATTTTTATAAAGAAAGAAAGTTTGAAAATATTGCAAAATACCAAAATTTCTTTAATGAGATCAATGTCTTAAACAAAAAACTAGTCTTTCAAAAGGAGTGCGATTTGGAAAATTTAACCGATAAAAAAGAACTGATCAAAGAGCTAATCAAAAATAGCGAGTTTTTAAATCAAAACGATGCGCTCATTAGCGCTTATTTGCTCGGTATGCTAAGCGCAGCAATGATAAACTGGCAGCTTGGCGTGAACGGCGGCGTATCTTTTAGCAACTGGCTCAATGACTGCGGATCGATAAGCATGGAAAATTTAGAGCGAATTTGGACCAAGTGCGATGAGATGATTAGAAAGCTTAAGGCCGCTTCTGGCAAGCCAAATGCTAACATTGAAAACATAAAAGAGTGTTTGATCGAAATTTTACCGCAGGTCTTTTCTAAGGAGAAAAAGATAGTAAAAACCTCGCATACTACGCTTGCCTTTGCTATGGGCGGAAGCGACTATCGTAAATTTATAAAAGAAAAAACAAAATAAGGAGAATAAGATGCAAAAAAAAGAGATACTTTTTTTATGGGACGGAGAGAACTGGAACCCAAACGGCGATATGCTAAAGGATAACGCTCCTAGGCGAGATGATGAAACTGGTGTAGCCGAGGTGACGGACGTGCGTATAAAAAGAACTATCAGAGATGAGATCATGAAAAAAGATGAGGCGTCGATTTTTATAAAGGAGTATAGGATAGAAGACGCTCTGCTAGACGCTAAAACTGCGATCAGACAAAGTATAAATATAAAGCAAAACAAAAGCGAACTGCAAAAAGAAATTTTGTCTAAATTTATCGATATCCGCGCATTTGGTGGAGTTTTGCCTATTTCAGATAAAGACGAGATGAAACAAGACAAAGAGATAAAAACTGCAGGCGTTCAATTTACTGGACCAGTGCAGTTTAGACTAAGCAAATCCCTAAACAAGGTCGAAGTAGAGCATGTTAAAGGAACTGGCGCTTTTGCTAGCGACTACGATCCAAATGATCCAAAAAAACAAAAAGATCAAGCGACTTTTAGAGAAGAGGAATTTATAAAATACGCTATTTTTGCCACTTACGGCATCATAGACAACTATAATGCAGCAAAAACAGGCTTTAACGAAGCCGATGAGGCTAAAATTTTAAAAGCTTTGTGGCACGGCACTAAAAACCTAACAACTCGCTCCAAAATCGGTCAAACTCCAAGATTTATGCTAATCATCACATACAAAGACGATACGTTTGCAGGCGATCTAAACAATAGCATAAGCCTAAAAAGCGAAAAAGAAGATAGAGTGATAAGAAGCATAAACGAATACACTATCGACTTTACAAATTTAAAAAATAAACTCGCAAGATACGCCGCAAATATAGAAAAGATAGAGTATATGAGCGATTATGATTTTGAAACGATAAACAAAGAAAATTTTGACAGCAGCTGGAAAAAGATAGAGGCATAAAATGAGCATTGTTGCTTTTAGATTATTTGGAGATTACGCTCATTTTTCGCATCCAGCGACGATTTATTCTAGCTTGACCTATCCAGTGCCACCAAAGACCACTATAATGGGCTTTTTAGGCGCTGTTATAGGCGAAGAAGAATACTTTAAGCTTTCAAACATCCAATATAGCGTAAAAATAGATAGGCAAATTTTAAAAAAGAGCTTTGTCTTTAATGGCATAAAATTTGCCCTCTCAAGCAATATGCACATAGAGGAAGGCTATCAAAACGCAAAAGAGAAAAAGCAGTTTTACAGAGAGCTAATCTGCTCGCCATCTTATGTCGTATTTTTAAATTTAGAAAATTTAGAACAAAGCTATCAAGATAAAATAATCTCAAATTTAAAAGAGCATAAAACCGCCTTTACGCCCTATCTTGGGATAAATTTTTGCATAGCTGATTTTAGCTGGATCGATATAAAAATATGCGAAAAAATATCGCAAGATGAAAGCTTTATAAATACATTTACGCTTATGAATGATTTTATTTTTGAAGGCATTAATGAAAATGCGAAATTAACTACGGCAAGAATGCCTTGTGGCTGCGAAAATGGGCGAATTTTTAAAGATTTTAAAGACTTTGTGATGGAGATAAACGGCAAAGAGCTTATAAAATCTAAAAATCATGGAAATATTTATCAGATAAATAATGAAAGAGTCTATTTTATTTGACGAATTTTGGTCGCATCCAAATAAACTTTTAGAAAATCATATAAAAAATATGATCTCGCCTGACGACGATGAGCTGGGTAAGCAGGTCAAACTCTACCACGACATCGCAAAACTGAAGAATAATTTTCAAATTTACATCAAAGATACTTCAAACGACAAGCTGGATAAAAACCACTCGCTTTTGTCGGCATATTTTTTCTTGTTAAACTCAAAATTTGATGAGATATCAACCCTATTTGGCTTTCTTGCCATCGTTTCACACCACGGCGACGTGGTAAATTTAATGACGCTAGCCAGAGAAGCTAATAAATTTTTTAAAAACCAAAAAGAGCTAGAGCGGTGGGATGAAGTGGCTAATGCTGCTAAAAATATCAAGATCTACTCGGGATTATCTACAAAAAAAGATGAGTTTTTAGATAGAGCAAAAAAGCTTCGTCAATACTTAGTTTTATCGCAGTACAGGTACAAATTTACCTACGAGGACTTTATAAATTTCAAAAGCCTATATTCAAATTTGATTTATAGCGATAAATTTGAAGCTATCTTTAGCATACCAAAACAGCAAACCAAAAATATACCGATAGATGTTTTAGAGAGTGATATCCAAAATTTGCCGCCAAATAAAAAGCGAGATGCGTTTAGAAATTTCGTCTTAAACAACTTTGACGAAAACTACAAACTTTTTACTTTAACTGCGCCTACAGGCTATGGCAAGACTTTGACGGCATTAAATTTTGCATTGAAATTTAATAAACCTCGCATAATTTATGCGCTTCCTTTTACCTCAATAATCGATCAAACCTACGATATAGTCGCGAAAATTTATAAAAATAGCAATATTTTGGTCAGCAAGGCACATCACAAAACGACAATAGGCGAAGAAAATTTAACCCAAGAGGATAGATACTCAAAGATTAAATTTCTAATGGAATCTTTTAGTGGCGAGATAAACATAACCACGCTTTATCAGCTGATATTTGCGCTATTTGGTAACAAAAACAAAGATAATGTTAAATTTAATCAGCTAAAAAATAGCGTCGTTATCATCGATGAAGCGCAAGCAATCCCATATAACTTTAGAAAAGATTTTATCCTGCTTTGCGAGATCATTTCGCAGAGGCTTGACACTATTTTTATATTTATGTCGGCAACGATGCCAGTTATCAAAAGTGAAAATTTTAAAGAAATTTCAAATTTAGACTATTTTGCAAAGCAGGATAGATATGTCATAAAATGGCTTGATATAGGCGGCGAAGACAGGCTTTTAGAAAAGATTTGCGAGGCTGCAAGCGATAAAAATACTCTAGTCGTCGTAAATACTATCAAAAAAGCGCAGGAGCTTTTTACAAAACTAAGGGATAAATTTAACTGCTTTTGCCTAAACGGATATATGTATGATGATCACAAGCGCGCTACTATAGAGGCCGTAAGGTGCGCGATAGATAAAAGCAAAGTTGATCCGCTCGCAAGCAAAATTTTACTTATCTCCACGCAGTCCATAGAAGCTGGAGTGGATCTTGACTTTGACATTGGGTTTCGCGAAGTCTCGCCCATTAGCTCTATCATACAAACAGCAGGGCGCATAAATAGGCATTTTGGAGAAATTTGCGGCGAGCTATACGTCTTTCCTGAAATAAGTAAATTTACAAATTTGATTTACGGCGATCTATATAAAGTAAGCGGGGCTATTTTGAGCGATCTTAAGCAAAAAGAGGTGCGAGAGAGCGAAATTTTAGAAATTTCAAATTTGTATTTTCAAAAGATAAGCAATCAACTAGAAAATTTGCATATAAAAAGTGAGATAGAAAAGCTAGAATTTGAAAATATCAATCAAAAAATAGAGGAAATCATGAACGACAACTACAAACAAACCATAATAATCGAGCCTAAAGAAAATTTCATTAAAGATTTTGAAGCTAAAATTTTTGAGATCAAAAATAGTCCGAATGAGAAATTTACCATAAGAGATCTTTTTAAAAACCACATCAGAAAGTTGTCGAAATTTAGCATAAACGTAGCGTTAAAAGATATGAATAAGCTAATGCCAAATTTAAAACAGATAAATGGGCTTAAAGATATGTTTTATCTGCCGTTTGGCTCGTCTTATTTTTATAGTGCCGAGTGTGGCCTTAAAAAAGATACGAATTTGGATATTGAGGACGAGGTATTTGACTAATGTTCTCAAAAGATCAGATCACCGGCACACTTGTGAATTACTACGTCACCTGCAAGCGTGAGGCGTGGCTTTACGCGCATCAGATCCACGCGGACCAAGAAGACGAAAACGTGCTAATGGGCAAGGCTTTGGCTGATATCAAAGAGAGCGATTTGCAGGACTTTGCATTTTCAAATTTGAAATTCGACAAACTTTCCAAGCAGCGCGGACATTATCTTATCACCGAATACAAAAAGAGCCTAAAAAACGAGCTTGCAGGCAAGATGCAACTACTTTTTTACATCTATCTTTTAAAAACGGGCTTAAATTTAAAAGAGGTAAAAGGCAAACTAATAAGCGGTAAAAAGGTGATTTTAGTGGAGGATACCGGCAAAAATTTCGCTCTAGTAGAGAAAATTTTAGGCGAGATAAGCGCGCTTGCAAATTTAGAAAAGCCGCCCAAATTTACGCAGGGCAAATTTTGCCAAAACTGCGCATATCGCGACTATTGCACTGCTTAGGAGAGAAGATGTATATGATACTTTTTTACGACATCGCAGGGCGCGAGCAAAAAGAGCGAAATAACGCAAATCGCATCAGAAAAGCGGTCGAGAAATTTCTGCCTCGCGTGCAGTTTTCAGTCTATGAGGGCGAGATCCGCGAGAGCGACTTTAAAAAGCTAAGCAAGACGCTGCAAAAAGAGTGCGTAAGCGAGCTAGACTCCATCGTCATCTATACATTTAACTCACTAAAATACTCCGAGCGCATCGTCATCGGCGTAGATAAAAATAGCCCGGTATTTAGCTAAGGAGCAAATATGCAAAAGAGCGACAGGACGCACTTTATACTTAGTCCAGGTAGGCTTTATAGGCAAGATAACAATATCTATTTTGAAAAATTTGACGAGATGGGCGAGCGAGCTTCGTGCAAGATCCTGCCGATAAATGCGATCGATGAAATTTACGTGCTGGCAAAGGTGCAGATCGACACCTACACCATCGCATTTTTAGCGGATAATAACATCCTTTTGCACATCTTTAGTCCGTATCAGAGCTTTCGCGGGAATTTCTACCCAAACACGCCAAACTCCGTAAATAAAAGCGGCTTTGTGCTGCTTTGCCAGCTCCGCTCTTTTGACGATCCGATCAAGCGTGCATATATCGCGCGTGAGATCACTAGAGCTCACATCATAAATGACGCTGCAAACTGCAAAAGACACGGCGTAAAATTTGACGTGCAGCCTCACATCAGAGCACTAGATGCCGCCACTAGTGTGCCTGCTATCATGGCGGTAGAGGGTGCATTTCAAAAGCTCTACTACGAGAAGTGGAACGAGATCATCGCAGATCAGCGAAGCTTTAAATTTACCGTCCGCTCAAAACGCCCACCCGCTGATAAGATAAATAGCTTTATAAGCTACGTAAATACGCGTATCTACAACATCTGCCTAAGCGAAATTTACAAGACCGAGCTAGATCCTCGCATCGGCTTTTTGCACGAGCCAAACTACCGCGCGCTAAGCCTTCACCTCGACCTTGCGGAGATTTTTAAGCCGATCTTGGGCGACACGTTGATTTTTAATATGCTAAATAAAAAAGAGATCACCGCAAAGGACTTCCAAACGGACGCTGGCAGGATAAAATTTAGCAACGACGCAGTGCAAAAGATCGAGCTAAAGATGATCTCGCGCCTTTGCGAGACGCTCACGGTGGGCGGTAGGGAGCTAACGTGGAGGCAGGTGATCCGCCGCGAAGTAAACAAGCTCAAAAAGTGCATCTGCGAGGACGCGCCTTATGAAGGCTTTAGGTGGGAGTGAAATCGTATTTTAATAAAGCGTTTTTTAAGATTTTAAAAAGCTTGAAATTTGGGGCTTGGCGTATTTGCACATGGCTAAATTTTAGTCAAATTTAAGGCGAAAAAATATAGACTTCTTGCACTAGAATGCCTATAAAATAGGCTTTTTGGTGCTATTAGAATTTACTCCGTTGGAGTTTGAAACAACTCTTTCTTTGGTGCTGTGATTGTTTTCTTTGATTAGAATTTACTCCGTTGGAGTTTGAAACTAAATCAAATAAGAAAAAACTATGAAAGCTAATAAAATTAGAATTTACTCCGTTGGAGTTTGAAACTCTATCAAGATGAAGTAAAAATCACGATTTCGATGTTATTAGAATTTACTCCGTTGGAGTTTGAAACGCACGTGCCAAAACGACGTGGCACGCTTGGATTTATTAGAATTTACTCCGTTAGAGTTTGAAACACGCTTGCTCTAAAAGATCAACTAGCTCATTGTTAATTAGAATTTACTCCGTTGGAGTTTGAAACAAGCCATATTCAGGGCAAAAATTCAAAAATTCAGAATTAGAATTTACTCCGTTGGAGTTTGAAACTCGTCGCTTTCGCGTTTGGTGTATGCGTCAATCTTGTCATTAGATTTTACTCCATTGGAGTTAAAACCCACCAAACATGATTAGCGACAACCGCAATCACTCTTTTGATAGTCGTTTTTTCGGTGTAATTCCATACAAATTTTTAGTTGGTAAAGTTAGATGGCAGGTATTTTGAGACAAATTAGCAAAACACCTTGACTAAATATTTTAGTAAGATTAAAATGAAGCAAATTATCGGATCAATGAATTTTAAAGAAGGTTATAATAATTTTTATCAATTATAATTAAAACAAAAAATATGACTTTATAAAACCCACTTGTAAAGACAAGCAGGTTTTAAAATGTTTTATTTCTCTAGTTTTTCTTTAAGTTTTTCTTTTTTAGATTTAGCTTTTGAAGCAGCTTTTTCTTTCTTTTCTTTTACTTTGTCAACAACTTTGTCTTTTTCGTCTTTTGCTTTTTCACCAATACTAGTTTCATCTTCTTTACTAGAAGTTAGCTCTTCTTTAGTTTTAGAAGCTTTCTTTTTAAATTTATCTTTTTTATCAGAGATTTTTTCTTTCATCTCGTCTTTTGCCTCATCCATTTTCTTCTTACCAGCTTTTGCTTTTTCGTTTACTTCGCTCTTGCCAGTAGTAGAAATTTCACCTTTTAGGTTATCAAAAGTTTTATCGCCGATACCATTTACATTTTTAAGATCGTCGATTGAGTTAAATTTATTTGCTTTTCTATACTCGATGATAGCATCTGCTTTTGCACTGCCGATACCATCAAGACTCATAAGTTCCTCTTTTGTAGCTGTGTTTAGATTGATTGCTGCCATAGCCAAAGATGTAATAGCTGCAAGTGAAATCAAAATCTTTTTCATTTTTGTTCCTTAAAAGTAAATTTGAAGTAAAATTCTAGCAAAGAGTAATTAATGAAGTATAAATATCGAGTAATATAAAAATGATTTTAAATATAGTTTGTAGGGGAGAATCCCTGAAAATTTCAGGGAAAAAGTTTTATTTTCTAAGTTCGCGAATCTTAGCAGCTTTTCCACGAAGTTCGCGTAGGTAGAATAGCTTAGCTCTTCTAACACGACCTTTTCTAAGAACCTTTATCTCTTCGATAGAGTCGCTAAATATTGGGAAAATTCTCTCAACACCAACACTGTTAGCGCCTATTTTTCTGATTATAAATGTTTCGCCGGTGCCGCTACCACGTCTAGCTATACAAATACCTTCAAAATTTTGAATTCTCGTTTTGTCTCCCTCGTGAATACGAGTAGCCACACGCAATGTATCTCCTGCACGGAAGTCAGGGATATTCTTACCAGCAATTTGAGCATTTTCAAACGCTTCAATGTATTTATTTCTCATGTTTTTCCTTATTTATGTGGCTTTAGCTTTTGATATAAATCAGGGCGAAAGTACCTTGTTTTGCAGTGAGCCATCTTGTTTTTTAAGTTGTGGATTTTAGCATGATTACCCTTTAAAAACTCTGAAACCACAAAGAGGGATTTAAAATTATCAGGTTTTGTAAAAGATGGGGCTTCAAGCAAATTACCTTCAAAACTCTCCACTTCAAGGCTCATGTCGTTTCCTAAAACTCCGGGCACATTTCTTGATATCGCGTCGCTCATGCAAAGTGCAGGCAGCTCTCCGCCAGTTAAAATAAAATCACCTATACAAAAAACTTCGTCCGCCCAAAGCTCAACAACTCTCTCATCAAGACCTTCATATCTACTGCAGACAAAGCAAATATGATCTTTTTTAGAGAGCCTTTTCGCGTCATTTTGACTAAATTTTTTACCAGCTGGCGTCAAAAAAATAACATGGGCATTTTTGTCTTTTTCTTTTAAAAATTTGATCGACTCATCTAAAGGCTGCGGAAACATCAAAAGCCCTGCTCCACCTCCGATCATATAGTTATCAACTTTATTATGTTTATCGTTGGTAAAATTTCTTGGATTTATGAAATCAGTTTCTATAAATTTATTACTAATTGCACGTTTTAAAATAGAATCGCAAAAGTAAGGTTTGACTAAATTTTCAAAAAGTGTAATAAAAGTAAATTTCATGAATTTTCTAAGATATCTCTAGCGCCTTTTACTAAAATCTCTCCACTATCCAAATTTACGCTTTCGATAAAACGCTCCAAATATGGAATGTAGAAATTCTTTGGTTTGCCAGCCGCAATAAGCACTTCATCAGTTTTTATGTATAAAAGTGAGTTTGCAAAATTATCTTGAATATCTTCTACGATACCTAAAATTTCGCCGTTTTCTACAACTTTTAAACCAATGATATCAAACTGAAAAAATTCATCTTTTTTTAGTTTGCAGTTTTTTCTAGTAAGTTCTTTTGTGGTATAGATAGTTCTATTTACAAGTGTTTTGGCAATATCTAAGTCATCAAAATTTTCAAACAAAACCAGCTCTTTTTGTCTGTTATAGTCTTTTATTGTGAGCTGAACACTGTTTTTATCAAAAAAGGTTACACCTTTTTTAAATTGCTCTGGGAAGTCGCTCTTGTTGTGAAGCTTTAAATAGCCCTTTAAACCAACACATCTCCCGATAGTAGCGACTTCAACAATATCACTATTCAATAGCTTTTACCGTTACTCTATAACTTGTATTGTCTTTAGCTTTACAGCCAATAATAACGGTCTTTATAGCATTTATCATTTTGCCGTCTTTGCCAATAAGCTTTCCAGTATCAACCTTATCGGCACTTATAATGATCTCGACAAAATTTTCACCAAGCTCTTTACGCTCAATAGTCACCTTTTCAGGAAAATCAGCTATCAGCTTGGCGTATTCGTATAAAAAATTTTCAACCATTATTTTGTAATTTGTGCAACTCTGTCGCTAAGTTTAGCACCGACGCTTTTCCAGTAATCCAATCTCTCTTTGTTGAAATTTATAACATTTGGCTCAACCATAGGGTTGTAATAACCAATGCTCTCTATCCAACCGCTATCGCGTCTTTTTCTGCTATCTGTAACAACTATACGATAAAAAGGTCTTTTTTTACGTCCCATTCTTGTTAGTCTTACTACTGTTGCCATATTATATTCTCCTCTTGTTTTTAAATAAAGCTTAAATTTAGATAACAAATATCCAAATTTAAACCCTTTTGTCAAACAGGTCTTTTTAAATTTGCTTGTGAAAGCATGTTTGCAAGTCCTTTTGCTCCGCCCTTTCCTGAAAATTTCTTAGCAAGCTTTGAGGCATTTTCAAACTGCTTCAAAAAGCGATTTACCTCTACTTGAGATAGTCCAGAGCCAGCTGCCAAACGCCTTTTTCTGCTATTGTTTAAAAGGTCTGGATTTTCACGCTCTTTTTGTGTCATAGAGTTTATCATAGCCTTAATATGCAAAATTTCTTTTGAATTATCAAGATCTATATCTTTTATCTGATTTGCAATATTTGAAAGTCCAGGTATCATACCCATCAAAGACTTCATGCTACCAAGCTTTTTAACGCTTTCCATTTGATCTAAAAAGTCATTAAAGTTAAACTGACCTTTTTTTATCTTTTGATTTAGACGTTTTGCCTCTTTTTCATCGATAATAGTCGATGTTTTCTCGACCAAAGTAGCTAAGTCACCCTCGCCCATTATACGGCTTACGATACGATCTGGTATAAAGCTTTCGATATCAGCTACTTTCTCGCCAGTACCGACAAATCTAAGTGGGATATTTAGCTGTTTTGCGATGCTAATAGCTACGCCGCCCTTTGAGTCAGAGTCAAATTTAGAAAGGATAACTCCAGAAATTCCCAAAAGTTCATTAAAACTTGTAGCTGTCTTTACGGCATCTTGTCCGCTCATAGCGTCAGCTACGTAGAAAATTTCATGTGGATTTATCGCATTTTTTACATCTTTTATCTCTTGCATCAACTTTTCATCGATCGCAAGACGACCAGCAGTATCCACTAAAAGCACGTCATAAAGGCCGCTTTTTGCTTTTTCTAGTGCTTCTTTTGCTACTTTTATAGGGTTGTTTTCATTTTCTATATAAAAAAGATCAATCTCGTTTGCAACGCAGAGCTGTCTTAGCTGCTCAACCGCTGCTAATCTTTGCAAGTCGCAAGCCGCAACTAAAACTTTTTTCTTTCTTAGTTTTAGATAGTTTGCAAGCTTGATAGTTGTCGTAGTTTTACCGCTACCTTGCAAACCAGCCATCAAAACGATAGTCGGTGCAACTGGCGCATAGACAAAGCCTTGATTACCAGGGGCTGTTAAGATAGTCGTTAAATTTGACTTGATCGCATCTAAGAAATTCTTTTGACCAACGCCAGTTTGCTTTAATTCGCTTTCGATAGATGCGAGTAGATCTTTGGTGACTTTGTGGTGAACATCAGCTTTTAAAAGAGCTTTTTTGAGCACGTCAAGTGCGTTTTTTAGAGCTTTTTCATCATCTACAAAACGTATCTTGCTAACGGCTAATCTAAAAGACTCGCTAATTTGTTCGAACACTAATCACCTTTCTAAGTTGTTATTAAAGGGCGTATATTACTAAATAATTTCTTTATTGCTCTTTAAATTTCAAATTTATTAGATAGCTCAAATCCAAGAGAGTTAAATTCTCTTGGGATCGGCGCTTTAAATTTATAGTTTAAAAGAGCGATAGAATAGGCATGCAAAAACATTCTATTTGCCCTATTTTTGCCGTATTTCTCATCGCCAACGATAGGTAAATTTAAGCTAGCCAAATGCACTCTTATCTGATGCGTTCTGCCTGTTTTTATGGCAACTTTTACCAGCGTTTTTTTACCAGCAACCATGAGCGGTGAAATTTCACTGATCGCCTCTTTGCCATCTTTTGAGATCTTTGAAAAGGCGCCATTTTTATTTTTTATCGTTAAGATCGGCTCATCTACGACGACCTCCTCGCTCATGATGCCCCTAACTGCGGCCACGTAAATTTTCTCAACCTTCATCTTTTTAAACTCATTTATGGCAAGGCTAGCAAATTCATCATTTTTTACAAGAAGCAGCACGCCGCTTGTATCTTTATCTAGCCTATGAAGGAGTGGAAATTTATACATTTGGCTGATTTTTTCGCTAGTGATGGCAGCTGGTTTGTTAATGGCTATTAAATTTTCATCTTCAAAGATAACGCTTGGCTTTGGCATCTCTTCGACGCTAAATTTAGTATTTTCGCTCATTAGCGCACGAGCGATCATCACCTTTTGCCCCTTGGCATAGACTAGCCCGCTGTCGATTAGCTCCTTTGCCTCGTTGTTTGAGATGTTTTTTTGCTTGGCTAAAATTTTATACGCTTTTTCTTCACTCATAAAGTGCTCCTTATATCTTCTATGATCGCATCAGCACTGGCTTGCACGGCGATCTTGCTCTTTTTGGCGTCACTACCCATTATGCCGCCGATCTCGCTAGCCTTTGCGATATAGATGTTTTCAACTAGGCTAAATAACGCCTTTTGATTAAATATAAACTCACCGCTAATTATCACTGGGTTAAATTGTGCGCACTCGATTGGATTATGCCCGCCGATATTTGGCACAAAACTGCCTCCAAGCACGACTATATCGCTAATAGCATAGACATTTACAAGCTCGCCTAAAGTATCAAGCAAATTTACTTTAGCTTCAAATTTATGCCTTTGGCTAAATTTAGCAAAGCTAAAGCCATACTTTTTAGCGTATTCGCATGCTAGCTTTTCAACCTCTGCAAATCTCTCAGGGTGGCGTGGTGCGATGATTAAAAGATCGTTTTCTTTTAAATTTAAATTATCTAAAATCATCTCTTCTTCGCCCGCATGCGTGCTTGCTAGCACGATCACTCTAGCTTTTGGCTTTTCATAAATTTTGCTTACACTTGGTAAAAACGCAGCTTTTATGTTGCCAACAACCTCTATTTCACCTGCTCCTAGCGTTTTTAGCCTCTCTTTATCAAGCTCGCTTTGGGCGTAAATTTTATCTATAAATTTAAAAAGATATCTATAAAAAAAGCCAAATTTTAAATAACTTTTATAGCTTCTATCTGAAATTCTAGCGTTTATCAGTATCACGCGACTGCCTTTTAGCTTTGCCATGAAAACTAGCATGAGCCAAAGCTCAGCCTCAAAAATGACTAAAATTTTGCTCTTTTTTAGCCAAAATGGCAAGAAAATTTCAAATGGCAAAAATCTTGTGTTAGAGCAAATTTTACTTGCCGCTTCAAAGCCTGTATTTGTCACCACACTTATGGCTTTGCTGTCAAATTTTTGCATCAATGGTTTAAGCGCTTGCACTTCGCCAAATGAGCAAGCGTGAAAATGCACATCTGCATCTTGAAATTTAGGATTATTAAAGAGAAAAAAACGTGCTGGGATTGATCTATGGTATTTTTTTTTGAAACTTAATAAAAGTAGAAAAATAGCCCCAAAAAAGTAGAGTATTGAGGCTAAAAAATAATATATTATTATCACGAAACGTGTTATTGCTCTTGTTTATATAAAATTCTGCCACAATGTGGGCAAGTAACGATATCTTCGCCTTTTACAACCGCAGAGAAAGTTTTATCATTTATCTGCATAAAGCATCCATAACAAGCTTGTTTTTTAACAGGCACAACGGCTGTGTTGTGAGCCCATTTTCTGATCTTTTCGTAAAATGCTAGGATTTTTTGGTTCATCGCAGCGACAAGTTTATCTTTTTTAGCATAAACCTCTTTGCGCTCTTTTTCGATCTTTTCAAGCTCAGATGAAACCTCGCTTTTTATCTTTTCTAAATTTCCTTCAAGCTCTGTTTTTTTAGCGTTTAGCTCATCTTTTTGAGCATTTTTATTGTCTATTAGTTTTTCAAGTCTAGCGATCTCTTCATTTGCTGCTTCAAGTTGCTCTTTTGCGATATCTTCTTCAAGACCTAGCGCTTTTATCTCTTTTTCGCTTTTTGCGCTTGAACTTTTTTTAGCTACATCTTTGATCTTGGCGCTAAATTCTGCGATGTGAGCGTTTGTACCTGATTTTTGTGATTTTAGATCATTTACCTCTTCGTCAAGTCTTTCTACATTAACCGCTATAGTTTCACACTCTTCTTCTATGCTTTTATAGGCTTTTTCTACTTCTTGTATGCGCGGAGTGAAACCATCTATTTGTTTGTCAAGATCAGATAATTCAACTAATTGTTGCAAATATTTATTCATAATGTTTCCTTTTTTTGTTAGCAATATGTAAATGGGTTTTTAGAATTGCTTATTATAACTTCAATTTTTAGATTTTGCAAATATTTTGCTAAAAAATCACTAAAATAACGCTCACTTTCATAGTGGTTTATGTCGATCAAATTTAGTCCATTTTCCTTTGCATAAAGGGCTTGGTGATACTTTAGATCGCCCGTTAAAAAGGCGTCCGCTTTGACCTCTTGGATGAGATCTGCGCCGCTTCCAGTGCAGATGCAAATTTTAGAAATTTCATCTTTTGCATGAACGGCTCTTAAATTTTCTAGCCCAAGTTTTTCTTTTACAAATTTACAAAGCTCGCTAAATTTCATCTTCACATCAGCATAGATCAAAAAGCCCTCTTTGCTTGAAATTTCAAGCCCCAAAACCTGCGTTGCAAATTTTTCATTTAAAAATACAAGGTCGGCATTTGTGTGAAGCGAGATGAGCGAGATATTTTTTATCACCATCTCTCTTATGAGCGAGCTTGGATAGAGGCTGTAGTCTAGGCGCTTTAGCCCTTTAAAAATGAGCGGATGATGCGTAATAATGAGCGAGTTTGGCAAGACATTTTGCAAAAGCTCACTATCAAGATCAAGGCTTAGATAAATTCGCTCAAATTCGCTATCAAATGAGCCAACTTGAAGGCCACTATTGTCCCAAGACTCTTGGCTCGCAAATGGGCAAATTTCATCTAAGTTTTTATAAATTTCAGCTATTTTCATCAAATTTTACTTTTGCTCTAAGCTCTCTTTATATGTTAGCGCGCACTCTTTTGCAAGCTCGCGAATTTTTAAGATGTAGTCTTGTCTTTGCGTCACGCTTATCGCTCCGCGCGCATCAAGGACGTTAAATGTATGAGCTGCAAGCATGCAGTAATCATACGCTGGCAGTGAAATTTTGGCCTCCAAGCAGCGTTTGCACTCGTTAAATGCGTTTTCAAACTGGTTAAAAAGCATATCAACATTTGCCACTTCAAAGTTGTATTTACTCCACTCATACTCGCCTTGTTTATGCACGTCAGCGTAGGTTACTATGTTGCCATTAGAGTCATCCCAAACGATGTCGTAGACGCTATTTACGTCCTGCAAGTACATCGCTAAGCGCTCAAGGCCGTATGTTATCTCGCCAGATATGAGCTCGCATGCGATACCACCCACTTGTTGAAAATAGGTAAATTGTGTAACCTCCATGCCGTCTAGCCAGACCTCCCAGCCAAGTCCCCAAGCGCCAAGTGTAGGGCTCTCCCAGTTGTCTTCGACAAAGCGAATGTCGTGATTTTTCAAATTTAGACCAAGTCTTTCAAGGCTTTTTAGATAAAGCTCTTGGATATTTTCTGGGCTTGGTTTTATGAGCACTTGAAACTGATAGTAAGCGCCAAGGCGGTTTGGGTTTTCACCGTATCTGCCATCAGTCGGACGGCGGCTTGGAGCTACGTATGCGGTCGCCCACGGCTTTGGTCCAAGGCTTCTTAAAAATGTCGCTTGGTGATATGTGCCCGCACCTGCTGGCATGTCGTATGGTTGAAGTATGACGCAGCCTTGCTCTTGCCAATAGTTTTGAAGCGTTAGTATTATTTGTGAAAATGTCATTTTGTGCCTTTTATTTTATTGATATATAAATTTCTATTTTATCTTTTAGATATTTTTCAAAGTCCGTTTTATAGGCTCTTTCTAGCTCACTACTTTCAAAATATCTCCAAATTTCATCCCAAAATTTTGCAACATTTTGTGGCTCATTTGCAAAGCTAAAAAGAGCGTACTTTCCGCTTTGTATATTTAAATTTTCACTATCTTTTTGGCGTGATATTGTGCCGATGAAGTTATCGTAATGTCCATTAAAATCACTTTCGTAGTTACAGTAAACACTATAAATTTCACTCTTGCCATCATAGTATTCACTCATAAATTTGGACCATAAAGCTGGAATTTTGCCGTTGCCGTCCATTTCATCTTCATTTTTAGTGCGAGTTTTTACTCCATAAATTTCAAAGCTATTTTCTAAATTTATAATCTTCATAAACTACTTTTGTCCGTTAAAATTTTCAACCGCTTGATTCCACATGAGCTTATATTTTCGTTTTAAAAATTCAACTTCATCTTGTGAAATTTTAAGCTGTTTTGTAAGCGTCTCTACCGTTTTTCTATCCTCGTCATAGAGCTCTTGCATCGAAATGAGCGCCTCTTTTAAAAATTTATTCTCATTTCTTAAGGTCTCAAGTGTCTCATCTTTTGCGTCAAGCACCTTTTCGTGTAAATTTAGTATCGTGCCGATCGTCTTTTCGACAAAGCTAAAACCATCTTGGCTTTGCGGCTGCAAGGATAAATTTTGCGAAACACTAGGCACCACGCTCATCGTTCCCTCGCTCGCTTCTATTAAAATTTCTCCATTTTCCTCTTTGGTTTTTAAAACGCCACGATTTATCATATCCTCGATAACTTCGCGCTCTAAGTGCACAAGTTTGCAAAATTCATCAACTCCAAGATAGGTCTGCACCGCTTCTCCTTTTATAGTATCACTTCAACCTTTGAAGAGTCTTCCTCTAAAGCCTTTATCTTTGCCTCTCTGTCGGCCTTTAGTGCGCTTGCTAGCCTCTCATCTTCAAGGGCTAAAATTTGCACCGCAAGATAGGCTGCATTTATCGCACCAGCCTTGCCGATAGCTAAGGTCGCCACTGGCATGCCACTTGGCATTTGCACAGTTGAGTAAAGTGCATCAACACCGCTTAGAGCTGAGCCAGCCATTGGTATGCCGATCACTGGTTTTGTTGTATTTGCAGCGATTGCTCCAGCTAGGTGGGCCGCCATGCCAGCAGCTGCGATGAAGACTTTTGCGCCCTTTTTCTCGGCATTTGCGACGTATTCGCTAGTTCTTTTTGGGCTTCTGTGGGCTGAGCTGATTATCAGTTCATATTTTACGCCAAATTTCTCCAGAGTCTTTGCCGTCTCGCTAACGATCTCATAGTCACTTTTACTTCCCATTATAATAGAAACAAATTTCATATTTTCTCCCTTAAAAAACTAAATTTTGGCAGCTTAACGCCGAGGTTTATCTCATTTTCATTGCCGCTGTGAATTTCGCTCATGACCTTGCCTTTTTTAGTGACAAGCTGCTTAAATTTGATAAATTTCTTGCCATCTTGCGAATAGACCTTTGAAATTTCATTTTCACTATCATCTATATGCGAGCCAGTTGGCGCCACGATCTCGTAGCTCTTATCTGGGAAAATTTTATATTTACACTTAAAAAACTCACCGTCTTCACTTATAGCATTTACCTGATGAGTACCCTCTTCTAGGCTGCTCGTGTGATTTTGCGTATCGGTTCGCTCATAAGGTCTATGAACCAAGTAGCCGTCCGTAAAGCCACGATTTTTCAGCGTATTTATCTCATTTTCATAAATTTGCGCATCAAATTTATCATCCATGGCATCATCTATCGCCATTTTATAGGCTCTTGCCGTGCAAGCTGCGTAGTACTCGCTCTTTGTGCGGCCCTCTATCTTAAAGCTATCAATGACACCGCTATCAACGATCTCTTTGATGTGCGAGATGAGGCAAAGATCCTTTGAGTTCATGATGTGAGTGCCGTTTTCGTCCTCTTCTAGGCGGAAAAGCACGCCGCTCTCTTCGTTTTTGGCATAAAGTTCATATTTAAATCTGCAGTCGTTTGCGCAGCTGCCGCGGTTTGACATACGTCCGCTTTGCACTGAGCTTACTAGGCACCTGCCAGAGTAGGCAAAGCACATCGAGCCATGGACGAAAATTTCAATGTCAAGGGTTGGAATTTCCTCTTTTATCTTTATAACATCTTTTAAATTCATCTCGCGTGCCACGACGATGCGTTTTGCGCCCATATCATGATAAATTTTAGCGTCCAAAACGTTCATAACGTTTGCCTGAGTTGAGAGGTGTATCTCGATATCTGGAGCGATCTCTTTTGCTAGGCTCATGACGCCTGGAGTTGCGATGATAAAGGCATCTGGCTTCATCGCTGAGATGGTTTGCAAGTGCCTTTTTAGCGGCTCTATCTGAGAGTTAAAAGGAAAGGCATTTATGGTCGCATAAAATTTCTTTCCCTTTGCATGAGTGTAGTCTATCGCCTCTTTGAATGTTTCAAGGTTAAACTCCCTTGCCGATCTAGTCCTTAGCGAAAAGCTAGCCACCGAGCCATAAACAGCGTCGGCTCCGTATTCAAGGGCGATTTTAAGTTTTGTTAAATTTCCAGCTGGAGATAAAAGCTCAGGCCTTTTTAGCACTATTTTTTACCTAGACTTTCTATCAAGGCTTCGATGTCGTCGTTGCTGACAAGGTTTTCAGTCGTTGTATCACCAGCGATATGAACAGCAGATCCCACGCGTTTATCATCATCGATACGACCTTCAAACAAGGTATTCATATATTTGCTAAGCGCCCTCATAACGTTGATAACACGCTCGATCTTTTGTCTGTGGATGTCTTGATACTGCATCATATCCATAGCCATCATGATCTCATCTTGTCCCATTTGTAAATTTCCGATGATATTATCGATCGTGCCAAGAAGTGCGTTGTTTTTCTCTAAAGCCTCGCTAAATGCAGCAATATTTGGAAATTTCTCACTTAGTGTCGTAAATAGCTCAACATTTGAGTTTATCGCCTCTTTTAGGCTATTTGAGTCGCTCTCGGCATCCATAAAAAAGTTATTTATCGTCTCAAGCTTGTCAAACATCTGAGTAGCTTTCTCTTCGCTATCTCTTGTCACATCATCAAGCTGATGCACCATTTTATGGTCTTCAGTCGGTGGTGGTGGTGGCCAAACGCCGTCTGCGCTCACTCTATAGTTTTCGCCATGTTTTGAACTATTTGCTTGTGGCTCATCTGCTTTAGCACTCATTGCCTCTGCAACTTCTGCTACCTCGTCTGTTTCCTCTTTGACGTCCGCGACCTCTTGGCTGGCATCTTTAGTATCACCTAAATCATCCTCTAATCCGCCCGCCATAAGCGCGTCAAGTTCCTCTTGGGTCATAAAAGCTCCTAATAAAATTTGCCTTGATTATATAGGATTTAAATAAAAAGAAAGTTTAAAAAGTATGCGTTTATCTTTAAATTTATCAAATTTTAGGTAGCATTTTTGAAAAATAAACGACTTTAAAAGGCTAAAAATGACCGTCGATCTTCACAACCACACACCTCTTTGCAACCACGCAGTTGGCGAACCGCTAGAATTTGTGAGATGCGCCATAAAAGCTGGCACAAAATACTTTGGCTTTAGCGATCACGCGCCGATGAACTACGATGAAGCTTATAGGATGAAATTTGAAGAGATGCAAAGCTACGAAGGCGAAATTTTACGTTTAAGAGATGAATTTAGCGGTGAGATAGAAATTTTACTTGGTTATGAGATGGATTTTTTAGATGGCTTTATGGATGAGCGAGTTTTTGCTAGAAAGGTTGATTATCTAATAGGCTCTGTGCATTTTTTTAACGGCTGGGCGTTTGACAACCCTGAATTTATCGGCGGCTACGAGGGCAAAGACTTGGATCAAATTTGGCAGGAGTATTTTGACCACATAGAAAGATCGGCTAGGCTTGGTAAATTTGACATCATGGGACACATCGATCTTTTAAAGCTATTTAAATTTTTACCCAAAAAAGATGTCAGGATCCTAGCCAAAAACGCTATAAAAGCGATAAAAGAGGCAAATTTGGTAGTCGAGATAAACGCAGCTGGCTTTAGAAAGCCTATCGGCGAGCAATATCCAAGCGTAAATTTACTTGAGCTAATCGCTGAAAATGACATCACTATTACCTTTGGCTCAGATGCTCATGCCAAAGAAGATATCGGTAAAAACGGCGAAATTTGCGAGCAGATAGCTAGAAATTTGGGGTATTCAAAGTGTGCGATATTTAAAAATAGAGATAGAGAATTAGTAAAATTTTAGTTTGGGGTCAAATAAAATATAAAAATAATCTTAAATATAAAATTTTGTGATACAATACGAAAATTAAAAACCAGAAGGAGATAAAAAATGGGAAAATTTGTCCAAAACATCGATCATTTTTTTGATTTTTGCAAAGAAAATGAAGTTAAATTTGTAGATTTTAGATTTACCGATCTAAACGGCGCTTGGCACAGCATAAGCTACAACATAAAAGCTGTTACAAAAGAGAATTTCACAAACGGCATCCCAATGGACGCTAGCTCGATGAACGGCTGGCAGCCAATCGACAAGAGCGATATGATAATGAAGCCAGAAGCGACATCTGCGTTTTTGGACCCATTTACCTCTGATATCACAGTCGTCGTTTTTTGCGATATCTACGACATTTACAAAGGTCAAATTTATGAAAAATGTCCTCGCTCGATCGCAAAAAGAGCGATGCAATATGTAAAAGATAGTGGGCTTGGCGACGAGGCATATTTTGGCCCTGAGAATGAATTTTTTGTATTTGACAACGTCAAAATCATCGACAGCCCAAACTGCGCGATGTATCAAGTAGATAGCGAAGAAGGCGAGTGGAACGACGCTGCAGACTTCAAAGATAGCTACAACACAGGTCACCGCCCACGCAGAAAAGGCGGCTACTTGATGACCCAGCCAATCGACAGCATGGTCGATCTAAGGGCCGAAATGATGCAGGTTTTAGAGCAAGTTGGCCTTGAAGTATTTTTAGGACACCACGAAGTCGCACAAGGTCAAGGCGAGATCGGCGTGAAATTTGGCAACTTAGTCGAGGCTGCTGACAACGTTCAAATTTACAAATACGTCGTTCGCATGGTCGCTCACCTAAACGGCAAGACAGTTACATTTATGCCAAAACCGCTTTATGGCGACAACGGCAGCGGCATGCACGTGCATCAATCAGTCTGGAAAGATGGTAAAAATTTATTCTACAAAGAGGGCAACTACGCAAATTTAAGTGACTTTGCAAGGCACTACATCGGCGGTGTTTTAAAACACGCAAGAAGCGTTGCAGCCTTCACAAACCCTAGCACAAACAGCTACAAACGCCTAATCCCAGGCTTTGAAGCGCCATCTATCCTAACCTACTCGAGCCAAAACCGCTCAGCGAGCATCCGCATACCTTACGGCGCTGGCGAGAAGTCAGTTAGAGCTGAGATGAGATTTCCAGATAGCACAGCAAACCCTTATCTAGCCTTCTCAGCAATGTTAATGGCAGGACTTGACGGCGTTAAAAACAAATACGAGCCAGTTGGTCCGATGGATGAAAATTTATTTAAACTTCACCTAGATGAGATCAGAGAGCGTGGCATCGAGCAGCTACCACACACACTTCGTGGCAGCCTTGAAGCACTTATCCGCGATAACGAATACCTAAAACCGATAATGAGCGATCTTTTCATCGACACTTATCAGCACATGAAATTTGAAACTCAGGTTTGGCCTTACGAAGCACGCCCAACCGCTTACGAGTTTAAGACCTGCTTCTCTTGTTAAAACGCAATCTCCAAGCTCATTTTGGGCTTGGAGACTTCTTAATGAAATTTAAAATATAAAATCCTGCAATTATTAAATTTAGATCTAAATCCAATAAGCATTATCGCTTAGAAATTTTTTAACCACAACAGATAAATTTTTTAAAAATATAAAATCTATATAGTTAAATTTTGGGCTAAATTTGGCTTTACACACAAGAATAAATTTTAAATTTAATAAGCCAAACTCATGAAAATTTAGAAATTTAAAGCTTATACATAAAAATAGTCATAGCAGATAAATTTAAACTTCAAATTTAATATGGCGGTTAAAATTTGAGCTAAATTTGATTTTGCAAACAAGGGGCAAATTTGCCAGAGTTTTAAATTTATCTGCATCATTAAAAGTTCAAATTTAACAAACCCTAGCTCTTTTAAATTTACAACATAAATTTGAGATTTCATTTAATCAAGATAGCAGCAGATAAATTCATTAAAAAACTTTTATTTAGAAATTTACGCCAAAAAGCTAAAATTTAAAGCGCTAAATCAAGCAAATTTGCAAAGAGCCAAACCCCTAGCTATTTTGCACTTCAGGCTGTCCAAATAGTCTATTTGCCTCTTTTATCACGCCCTCTTCTCTTTGTTTTTTAAGCTCCTCTGGGCTTTTGCTCTGACTTAGCGACATCAGCTCTTTTGCAAAGTCATTTTGAGGCTGAGATAGCGCATTTACCCTAGTTTCAGGCGCAGCAGGCTCGCTTACTGGCTCATCTTTTTGCTCATTTTGCTGCCTAGCCTTTATCTTAGCGATCTCCTCGTCAAGGTAGCTATATTTATCCTGTGGCTCTTGTGGCTTAGTTTGTGGCTCAGACTTTGGGGCAGAAATTTGCGTCTTAGCATTTACGATCTTTATTTTTTTACCAAAAATTGTATGTAAAATTTCATGCATTACGCCCCAGCTTTTTTTGAAAAATGCCAGCTCATCGCCAGTTGCATTGACGATTAGTCCAAGCTCATTTTCATTTAAAAAGCTAAAACTTATGTGATTTTTAAAAATTTCACCAAGTTCAAAGCTTCTATCATAAATTTTTGCCACAAACTGCTCATACGGCGTCTTTGGCGCTTCTTTTATGGCTAAAATTTGCTCACTCACGCCAGCTTTTGGCTCGATCACAGCCACGCTAGGCTCGCTCTTAGCAAGTTTTATGGCTTCATCGATATCTTGCAGATTTAGCGCCTCTATCATCATAAAAAGCATGAGCATCAGAACAAAGCCATTGTCACTTGATACGCTTAGCATCGACTTTGCCTGTGCCAAAATCCTAAAAAATCTCTCATATATAAGAAGCGAAAATTTTGGGTCATTGTCTAAAAATCTCTGCTTTAAATTTGCCAAAATTTCATCTATGATCATCTCTGGCTCATAGGTCTCAAGCTCGGTCACAAGCACTCTAATGGCGTTTTTATCGGCATTTGCGACGTGCTCGATGATCTGCTCGATCCTACTTGGATCAAGAAGTCCAAGCATCGCTGCCACGCTTGATTTTGTGATATTGCCAGCACCATA
The DNA here is from genome assembly GCF_003049065.1 of Campylobacter concisus. Classification (GTDB taxonomy): domain Bacteria; phylum Campylobacterota; class Campylobacteria; order Campylobacterales; family Campylobacteraceae; genus Campylobacter_A; species Campylobacter_A concisus_BE. The sequence continues at coordinate 25,251 of NZ_PISC01000003.1, forward strand.
AATGATAGCTTGATCAAGCAGCGTTAGCGTATCTCTTAGCGAGCCGCCGCCACTTCTAGCTAGTATCTCAAGAGCCTCTCTCTCGTAGCTCACGCCCTCTTTGCTAAGGATAAATTCAAGATGTTTTACGATCTCATATCTGCTTATTTGCTTAAATCTAAAATGCTGCGTTCTTGAAAGCACCGTCGTTGGAAGCTTCAGCGGGTCGGTGGTCGCTAAGATAAATTTAACATAGCTTGGCGGCTCTTCTAGCGTTTTAAGAAGGGCATTAAACGCCTCTTTTGTTAGCATATGCACTTCGTCGATGATGAAAATTTTATATCTAGCAGCGCTTGGAGCGTATTTTGTCTGCTCGATGAGCTCCCTTATATCGTCGATCTTTCTGTGGCTGGCTGCGTCCATCTCGATGATGTCCATGTGGCGCGACTCGTTTGCCATCACGCACTGCGCACAGACCTCGCAAGGCCTAGAAGTTGGCCCTTTCTCGCAGACCAAAGCCTTTGCAAATATCCTAGCACTCGATGTTTTACCGCTTCCCCTAAGGCCTGAAAACAAATAGGCATGGCTCACTCTGTTTTCGTCAAGTGCGTGGGTTAGGCTCTTGCTTACGGCTTCTTGTCCGATGAGCTCGTCAAAATTTTTTGGTCGATATTTTAGGGCTAGTGCTTGCAACTGCTTTCCTTTTTGCAATTTTAATTTGCTGATTTTATAAAAAAAGGCATAAATTTATGGTTATGATAAAGTTAAATTTTGCTAAATTTAAGCCAAAATTTAGCGAGAAGGATAAATTTGCAAGCATTTATATCTGGATTTTTCACCTCTTTATCGCTCATTTTAGCCATTGGCGCGCAAAACGCATTTGTGCTAAAACAGGGCATCAAAAGAGAAAATATCTTTATCATCTGCCTCATTTGCGCTATTAGCGACGCCCTCTTGATCTTTGCAGGAGTTTTTGGGCTTGGTAGCCTCGTGCAAAATTTTTCTATCATCAAGCAAATCGCCCTATATGGTGGCTTTTTATTTTTACTATTTTACGCGCTAAAGAGCTTTCACTCATGCTTTTTCAAGGACCTTAGCATGGATACCAGCGGCGAAAATGCCAGATCAAATTTAAAGAAAAACATCCTTTTAACGCTCGCTTTTACCTGGCTAAATCCTCACGTCTATCTTGACACGATGATCCTAATAGGCTCGGTTTCTACTAAATTTAAAGATGAAAATTTGATATTTGGCGTGGGAGCTAGTCTTGCCTCGTTTTTGTTTTTTCTTCTCACTTGGCTATCTGGCTAGGTTTTTAGCGCCCATTTTTGCAAGGCCCATCTCTTGGAAAATTTTAGAGTTTTTTGTCGGCCTCATCATGCTCGCCCTTGCCTTCATGCTCATTTTTGCTAGCTTCTAGCCTCTTTTTTAGTGCCTCTTTTTTGCGAAGTTCAAGCGCATAAGCTTCATTTAGCGCATCTTCGTCATCTAAATTTGCTCCGTCTAAAAATTTGCGGTAGTCTTCAAACTGCCTATTTTTTATCCCCCAAAGCACGCCAAAAAGCAGGGCCGCCCCCATCAAAACCGAGATAAAAACAAGCATCGCAAGAGTCGTTGTATCCACTATTTGTCCTTAAATTTTCTAACTATAAAAAGCGAGTTTAGTATGACGCTTAGCGAGCTTGCCGACATGAAAAGCGCAGCAAATAGCGGCATGACGTAGCCACACACGGAAAATGGCAGGCTAAGGGCGTTATAAAGCAGGCAAAAGAGTAAATTTTGCTTTATCGTTTTATAGGTAAATTTTGAAATTTTCACCGCTTTTGCAAGGCTTTGAAGGCTATCATCAAGTAGCACCACGTCGCTTTTTTCTAAGCTCACCGCAGCGCCACTTCCCATGCAAATGGCCACATGAGCAAGGCTAAGCGCGGCTGCGTCGTTTATGCCATCCCCCACCATCAGCACCTTTTTGCCCTGCTGCTTAAGATCAGCTATAAATTTAGCCTTTTCATCAGGCAACATCCCTGCTCTAAACTCGCTCACATCAAGTTCATCTGCTACGTTTTTTACCACATTTTGCACGTCGCCACTTAGGATGCAAACCTTCATGCCAGCACTCTTTAGCTCGTCTATCAAAGCCTTTACCTCGGGCTTTACGCTATCTTTTAGGTAAAATTTAGCCACCAGCTCGCCCTGCTTGCCCACAAAAAAGCTCACATTTTCTTCGCACTCATCAAATTTCACACCATTTTCGGCCAAAAAGCGCCTACTTCCAGCCACAAAACTCTCACCCAAAATATCGGCGCTAACTCCCTTTGCCACGCTTAAATTTGCATTTTCAAGCTCAACTTTTTTTGCGCCTTTTTGCTTTAAAAACTCAGCCACCGCCACGCTTATTTGGTGGTTTGAGATAAGGCAAAGCGAGTAAATTTTATCAATACTAACGCCCTCTTTTACAAAAAACTCGCTCACTTCAAATTTAGCCTTTGTGAGCGTCCCAGTCTTGTCAAAGACCGCCACGTCGCACTTTGCAAGGCTTTCAAAAAATTTAGCCTCCTTAAAAAGCACCTTGTTTTTAAAGGCCACTCCAAGAGCGCAAACGCTGCTAACTGGCGTGGCAAGGGCTAGCGCACAAGGGCAAGCGATGACGATGACGCTCACAGCTGTCACTATCGCTTCTGAAAAGCTAAATTTAAAGTACCAAAACCAAAATGTAAAAAAAGCTAGAGTTAGCACGCCAAGAGAGAATTTCGAGGCGATTTTATTGACTGCTAGCTCGATATTTGGCTTTTTTAGCTCTGCGTTTTGGAGTAAATTTATAAGCTTATTAAGATATGAGTTTTTAAAAATTTGCCCTGCCTCATAGACGATCTGCCCGTTTAGACAGACAACGCCACTTTTGACCTCACCCCCAGAGCTTAGCAAAAGTGGCAAACTCTCACCTGTTAAGCTTGAGCTATCCACGCTCGCCTCACCACTAAGCACCACCCCGTCAAGTAGCGCTCTCTCGCCTGATCTAAGCACGATCTTTTCGCCTAAATTTACATCCTTTGGCTCTTTTAAAATGTCCTTGCCATCCTCTAAAACGCAGACCTTTGCAAGCAGCATATCGCTTAAGAAATTTGAGGTCTCAAGCGCCTTTTTCTTACCTAAAATTTCTAAAAATTTACCGATAAAAACAAAGGTTATGATCATCGCAACCGAGTCAAAATAGCTCTCGCCACTTCTTGTAAGCATCGCAAAGATCGAGTAGATATATGTTATGCTAGCCCCCGTGATAACGAGCAGGTCCATATTTGGCGAGGCGTTTTTAATGGCGATCTTCGCCCCCTTAAAAAACTCGCTGCCAGTGTAGAAAAGCACAGGCGTTGCCAGCACAAACTGCGCGAAGCTTAGCAGATCCTTCACGTCGCTTCTAATGCCGCTAAAGTAGCCGCCATACTGCGCGATCGCCAGCCACATGATATTCATCGTGGCAAAGACGCCAACAAGCGCTTTTGCGTAGAAATTTCGCCTTTTTTTGACTAGCTCGTCCTCTTTTTGGCTCGCTACGCAGGCCTTTGGAGTGTAGCCAACGGCGTAAATTTTCTCAATTATTTGCTCCACCAAAAGCTCTTGCTCATCGTAAACGATGACTGCTTTTTGGCTAAGCGAGTTGATATTTACCTCCAAGATGCCAGGCAGGCTAAAAAGCGCCTTTTCAAGCAGCCAGATACACGCCGAGCAGGTTATGCCGTCAATGAGAAGCGAAATTTTAGAAAACTCGCCCTCTTTTGTCACCAGCTCGCTAAAATTTGCCGCTAAATTTTTGACATTTGCGCCGCTACTTGCAGGATTTAGCGTGTTTTTGCCAAGTCGCTCATAAAACTCGCCAAGGCCACTTTCATTTAAAATTTCATATACGCCTTTGCAGCCAACGCAACAAAACTTAAGCCCGCCTTTGGCCTCTATCATCGCGCTTTCATCAAAGCTTTGCTTGCAGTGAGCGCACCTACACTTCACGGGCGCTTCTTTTTAAGCTGGTCTAAATAGCCATATATCGTGATCTTTGAGACGTTTAGCTTGGCTGCTACGACCTCGATAGCGCCCTTTATGTTAAAAATGCCCTTTTCGTTCATAAAGCCCACGAGCTCTAGCTTTTGCTCCTTTTTGAGCTTTTTGCCCTCGTTTTTGGCGATGATCTTGTCGATCAAATTTAAAACTATCTGCATCACGTCGTCGTTTTGCTCGCTATTTGGCTCATTTTCACTCGTTTTTAAGAAATTTCCAGCCATTTCAAAAAGGCTCTTTGCCACGCTAGCATCGACATTTACGCATATCGCCCCGATGATCTCGCCGTGCTCGTCTCTGATAAAGGCGGTTGAAGACTTCACCAGCTTTTCATCCTTTGTAAAAAAGTAGTTCGCCACGTAGTCGTCTTTGAAATTTTTGCTGTTTAAGACCTCGCTTACAAGGTGGTCAAAGCTTTGTCCGACCTTTCTGCCAGTGACGTCGCCAGCTACATAGACGACTGAGCGCTGCGGGTGTGAAAGGTCGTGCAACACGACTTCGCAGGCAAATGGTGAGCTTTTTTGTATGAGATTTGCCGTTGGGATAAATGCCTTTAATATAGGATGCATAAGGCGCCTTTTGTTTTTGTTTAAGTTTAGCCAAAATATTTTTAAAATTTCGATAATAAAAATATAATTTTTTATGAAAATTTGTGAAATTTAAGTGAAAATAATAATTTTTTATCTATAATTTTTTAAATTTTTAAGGAGAAAATATGAAAATTTACGAAACCGAAATTTCAAAAAAGAAAAAGGCTCACTACTCTTTGGCAACCGAGCACAACGGCATCCTCTACATCTCAGGACAGCTTAGTATGGACCCAGAGACTAGGCAGATACCAGAGGGGCTAAAGGCGCAAACAAGGCAGGCTTTAAAAAACCTTGATAACGTGCTAAAGCTGGCAAATGCGACAAGAAACGATATCTTGATGTGCCGCATCTATACACCAGATATCGACTTTTGGGACGAGATAGACGACGAGTATGCGCTATTTTTTGGCGATCACAAGCCAGCTCGCGTCGTAGTACCGACAAACAAACTTCACTTTGGCTGCCTGCTAGAGATCGAGGCCACAGCGATACTTGATAGAAAAATTTAAAAGGAGCGAAAATGCCTAAATTTATCTGCTCAAAATGCGGCAAGAGCACAGATTTTGAGACGCCTATATTTGCGTGCGAGTGCGGTGGGCTATATGATCTGGAGTTTAAAGCGGCCAAATTTGATCTAAATTTGATCGACCAGCGCGAGTTTAGTCTCTTTAGATACCGCGAATTTTTCCCTATTAAAAACGAGCTTTGGCGCGATATCAGCCTTGGCGAGGGGCTAACAAAGAGCGTGAAATTTGATGACTCGCTCTACCTCAAAATGGACTACGCGATGCCAACGCTCTCTTTTAAAGATAGAGGTGCTGTTATGCTTATTTGGTTTTGCAAAACTCATAGCATCAAAAAGATCCTGCAAGATAGCAGTGGAAACGCTGGAAACTCGGTCGCTGCATACGCTGCTAGAGCTGGCATAGAGTGTGAAATTTACGTCCCAAAAGGCACGAGCGAGAAAAAGATAAAGATGCTTGAGTACTACGGCGCAAAGGCAGTTGTCTTTGACGGCACGCGAGACGAGACGGCAGATGCTTGCAGAAAAAGAGCAAAAGATGAGGGAATTTTTTACGCAAACCACGTATTTAACCCGCTTTTTTACCAAGGCACTAAAACATATATATATGAAATTTACGAGCAGCTTGGCTTTGTCCCTGAAAATCTCTTTTTGCCAGTTGGCAACGGCACCTTGCTACTTGGCAGCCAGATCGCGCTAAATGAGCTATATGAGGCTGGAGTGATCAAAAAACTACCTAAAATTTTCATCGTTCAAAGTGAAAAGTGCGCACCATTTTTAAGGGCAACAAGTGAGCCACTTGCGATCAAGCCAGAGCCAACTTTAGCTGAAGGCATAGCGATCGCAAAACCTGCTCGTGGCGCTGAGATATTAGCTAGCAGGTACGCAGGAGAGCGCGAGGTGATCACGATAAAAGAAGAGGATATTGAGCCAGCTAGAAATTTCCTCGCAAGCCGCGGCTTTTACGTCGAGCACACCACAGCAGCGATCTACGCCGCCTACGCAAGCTACGTAAAATCGCACAAGATAGAGGGCAGAAGCATCATCTCGATGTGCGGTGCTGGACTAAAGAGCGAACACTGATTTTTTAAATTTTATCGCTTTAGTTTTTGCTTTTTGCGCATGTAAGCGAGTGCTGTCTTTTTTGACGGATGCGTCGATTTGGCGGTAAATTTGACGAATTTAAATCGTCTATCAAATTTGATAGCCGATTTTTGCCTCGTTTTCGAGTGTTTAGCGGAGTTAAATTTGATGAAGCCAAACTTACGATGCTTAAATTTACATGTAAATTTTATAGCCGAGTTTTTTGCACCGAGCAGACTAAATTTGGCAGACGTTTTGCAAAAGCTGGCAAATTTTGCAGCAGATTTTTGGCAAAACTCACATTTTGAAAACGCTGGCAAATTTACGAGCAAATTTTTAATGCTTGCAATTTTGGTCTCGAATTTTACAAAGAATTTTTACCCATAACCGCTCTTTGGAAACTTGTAGTAATATAAATGGCGTCTTGAGCGCTAAATTTACTACTTTTGCTCTCTTTTTAGCAAGCGAGCTATTGTGATTATAAAAAGTATTTGGGCTAAAAATATGCCAACCCCTTGAGCAATAACAAAATCTCCTCGCCGTGCCCCAACCGCAAACGGGAGTATCGCACCCAAAATAAGTGCCAAAATAATCGTCGCAGCGGCAGGTAAAAACAAATCTATGAAAAATTTTGCAATTTCGTCAAAATAACTTAGCCGCTTATAAAGCACTGCGCACACGCCGCTAAAAAATATCCAAAAACCAACCAAATAAGCGATATTTAGCTCAAGCCAATCAAGCGGATCGCCTAAATCGCCTAGAGGATCGGCATCTCCCGTGGGGTTATATTCGCTAAAAAACACAAGCTTTACCGCGCTAGTCGTAAGCCCGTAGATACTCATAAAGCAAAAACTCATCGAAAACGCGCAAGTCAAAATTTTTAAAAATGCCATTTTTCTCACAATTAGATTAAATTTTACACTCCGGCTTTATATTTTTAAGCCGCACGATTATAACATATTAAAGTGCCCTAACCGCTACCGAATTTATCCCCAAATCTCACGCAAATTCCCTATCTATCACGATGAAAATTTTATATCTTGGATAATTTAACGATACCTCACGCTCGATCGCAGCACGTAGCTCGCCTAAATTTCTCTCAGCAAAATCAACCACCACGTCAAACCTCACGCTCTTTTTCTTGGTGTCTATAAAAAATGCATGAAATCCACGCACACTGCTAAAGCGTGAGAGCAGATTTGCCACGCAGGCACGGCTCTCTTCTTGACCTAAATTTACGCTATAAACGCCAAAAACCAGATATATCCTATAAATTTTATATATCTCAATCTGAAGCTCATTTAGCCTTTGCGAAACCTCACTAAGTGGCAAATGCTCGTCTATCTCGACATTTACAGAGCCCACATAGCGCTGCGCGCCGTAGTTATGCAGTATCAGGTCATATGCCCCGCGCACGATCTCGCAGCGATTTACAGCAGCGTAAATTTCATCGCTAATCTCTTTTTCAGCGCGCTGTCCGATGATCTTATCAAAGGTCTCTTTTATCAAAAGCACGCCGTTTATGATGATAAAAAATGATGCCAAAGCGCCCGCATAGCCATCTATCTGAATGTTGGCAAAGTATGAGAGTGCTGCTGAAACGAAGATCACACACGAGATGATAGCATCGCCTAAAGCCTCTTGTCCCACGGCTCTAAGCGAGATAGACTTGGTCTCTTTACCGATCTTTTTGTAGTAAAATCCAAGTGCAAATTTGACAAATATAGCGCAGAACAAAAACGCTAAAAACGGCATCGTAAAAGTAGTAGGCTCTGGCGCAAAGATATTTTCTACCGATGTTTTTAGAAACTGAAAGCCAAGCATCAGCACGATAACTGAGACGATGAGACCGCCGATATACTCGGTCCTGCCATAGCCATACGGATGATCCTCGTCAGGCATCTTGCTAGCTAGCTTTGAGCCAAATATCGTGATTATACTTGAGCCTGCATCGCTAATGTTATTTATAGCGTCTGATATCAAAGCAACTGAGTTTGACGCCATAGCTATAAAAATTTTCGCTCCAGCTAAGAAAAAGTTAGTAATTATGCCGATAAACGCCGTTTTTATTATCTTCTTTTCGCATTTGCCGTCTTTAAAATCCATCATTTTGAGATCACTTCTCATTTTCTCAAGATTATATCATTTCTTGACAACAAAGTTTTATTTTTATAAAATGCCAAAACTTTCAAAAAACTTTTGAAGCCCAGAATTCTGCAATCTTATCCCCGCATTTAAAGAGGAAAAATGGAAAACAACAACCAAACCGAGCAAAGTGCTGCTCAAAGCGCAAAAACTACAAAAAAACATCAAGCATCAAGAACCCACGTACCAGTCGATGGACACAAGATCGAAGAGCTAAGAACGCTTAGCTTAGATGAGCTAGTGCAGATCGCAAATGGCGTTGGTGTCGAAAATCCACGCGAATTTCGCAGGCAAGATTTGATATTTGAGATACTAAAAACCCAGACAAAACAAGGCGGCTTTATACTATTTACTGGAATTTTAGAGATCACAAACGAGGGCTACGGCTTTTTAAGGGCTGTTGATGCAAATTTAAGCGACAGCTCAAACGACGCTTATGTTTCAAACTCTCAGATCCGCAAATTTGCACTTCGTGTGGGCGACATCATCACCGGCCAAGTAAGAGAGCCAAAAGATCAAGAAAAATACTACGCCCTTTTAAAGATCGAAGCGGTAAATTATATGCCTCTAGCAGATGCAAAAGAGAGGCCACTTTTTGACAACTTAACCCCACTTTTCCCAACCGAAAAGCTAAATTTAGAGTATGATCCGATGAAGCTAACGGGCCGTGTGCTTGACCTTTTCACGCCTATTGGCAAGGGTCAGCGTGGCCTCATCGTCGCACCTCCAAGAAGCGGTAAAACTGAGCTTATGAAAGAGCTAGCTCACGGCATCGCTAAAAATCACCCAGAAGCGCAGCTAATGGTGCTTTTGGTTGACGAAAGACCAGAAGAAGTTACCGATATGCAGCGCTGCGTAAAAGGCGAAGTATTTAGCTCGACATTTGACCTGCCAGCGCTTAATCACGTCCGCGTAGCAGAGCTAGTCATTGAAAAGGCAAAACGTCTAGTTGAGATGGGCAAAGACGTCATCATCTTGCTTGATAGTATAACCCGTCTAGCACGTGCCTACAACACAGTGACCCCGCCAAGTGGCAAGGTGCTAACAGGTGGCGTGGATGCAAACGCACTTCACAAGCCAAAACGCTTCTTTGGCGCAGCTAGAAACATCGAGCACGGTGGCTCACTAACCATCATCGCAACAGCACTTATCGACACTGGCTCACGTATGGACGAAGTGATATTTGAAGAGTTTAAAGGCACTGGAAACAGCGAGATCGTGCTTGACCGCAACATCTCAGACCGCAGAATTTACCCAGCCATCAACGTGCTAAAATCAGGCACCAGAAAAGAAGAGCTACTTCAAAAACCTGATGAGCTTCAAAAAATTTGGGCTATCCGCTCTGCGATAGCTACAATGGACGATGTCGAAGCACTTAAATTTTTATACGCAAAGATGCTAAAAACAAAAGATAACAAAGAGCTTCTCTCTATCCTAAACGAGTAAATTTAACTGAGCTTGAAGCGCTTGCTTTGAGCTCAAATTTCTTTTTTTTACATCAAATTTATCAACAAATCTTTCATAATTATACTAATTTAAATTTTTCAGTTTTATTTTTTTTTTTTTGTAAAATCCGAATTTCTAACTTCTACAAAAAGGAAAAATATGAAAACAAAAGTCGTTCTTTCAGGCATTACAGCAACACTTGCTCTTGCTCTAACTGGATGTGGTGAGCCAACTACTTTGGCTGAAATTTGCAAAGCCGATATGGGTAGTATCAAGCACTTTAAAGGCGAAGTAAAAGTCTATAAAAGGGTAAGTTATACAACTAAATACGACTATATAAAAAACGAATCAAGGCTAGAAGAAAATGGAAAAGGCTATCTGATAGTCGATAAAGATACAAAGGTTGATCTAGATAAATTTAATGATAAGGAATGGGACAGCTACAAAGTCATAAAAAATAGCATAACACAAGGAACACCTTACTATTACGGTGAACAAAAATATGGCGAGATAGGTGACGAAAATGCGACAGAATTTTTGGCAACATTAGAAACGCTAAACCCAAGATGTATAAAAGGCGAGGAAATAAAACTAAACCGCAAAGACACAGAACTAACTCCGAAAAAATAATAAAAGGTGGACTAACCACCTTTTAAAACTTACATCATCTCACTTTAAATTTATAAATCACTTACTAAATTTTTCTATGTCTTGATTGATTAAATTTTCATACTCGCAAAGCTCGTTGCAAGTCTTTTTGCTCTGCTCGATAAGCTCATCAAATTTAAATCCAAGCATCACGATACGATAAAGGTTGGGCTTGTGTTTTCGCCAGTTGTAAAGCGTCGCGACATCAACGTCTAAATGATAAGCCATATCACGTTTTGTCATCTTAGCCACTTTACACTCCTTTTTTCGAGTGATTTTATAAATTTTATTCTGATAAGAAAACAATTGAATTATTTTATGTTTTTTATTAATTTAATTGAATATTTAAACTTTATTTAATATAAGAAAATTTAAAATAGCCACGTAACATTTTTTAAATAAGGAGTAAAAATGAAAAATGTAGTTTTAAAAGTTGCTTTAGGTTTAAGCCTAGCTAGTGCCGCTGCTTTAGCGCAAGGAGCGTTTGTGGGAGTTGAAGGAGATTATTCTTTTAATTCAAATTTAACAGCAAAAAGCGACAATGGCAAATCAAAAGCTAAAAAAGCACAACCAGGTCTTGGCATAAAAGCTGGTTATGACTTTGACGTAGCTAGAGTTTATGGAGCTTACATATATGACTTTCAAGCCAAAAAGTCACTTGGTGACGAAGATGGCACAATAATAAAATGGAAAACTCATAAATTTATAGTTGGGGCTGACTATACTCCAAGCGTAGCAAAAGATCTTAAGTTAGTTCTTGGTGGCTACACTGGTTTTTCAAAGCTTAAATTGGATGTATTTGACACACATGATGGATCTGAAAAAAGGCAACGCAACTGGCTGGATACTAGGTGCAAAAGTTGGTGCTGAGTACTCTATCAATGAAAATAATGCGGTTGAGTTTGGATTAAAAGCTGATAGAACAAAATATCGCTCTATAGCAAAATATGATAATGCAAAAATAAAAGAGACAAATGTCGGTCTTTATATGGGATATACATATAAATTTTAATCACCAGCAAGCTCAAATTTCAAAGCAAATTTGAGCTTTTACTAGAAACTATAAATTTACCAGTTTTTCTAAATTTTCGCTGTCTAAGCGGTAGGTTCTCCACTCAAGAGATTGGTTATTAGCGCCCATGCTTTCATAAAATTTGATGCTTGGCTCATTCCAGTTTAGGCAGCACCACTCAAGCCTTTTTAAATTTTCATCCTTGCAAATTTGAGCTAGAAATTTAAAAAATGCCTTGCCGATGCCTTGATTTCTAAACTCTTTTTTGACGTAAATGTCCTCAAGGTACATCCCGCCAAGCCCTAAAAATGTAGAAAATGTGTAAAAATAGATAGCATAGCCAATAGCCCTGCCCTCACTCTCGCAGATAAGGGCTTTTGCGTGATTTTTATTAAAGATAGAGTCTGCAAAAATTTCATTTGTAAAAGTGACTTGATCACTCATCTTTTCATAGCTCGCAAGCTCTCTTACAAGCTCGCAGATCACGTCTATATCAGCTCTCGTTGCTTTTCTTATTTGAAATTTCATTAGTTATCACCAAAGAGTGCTTTTAGATCCTTGACCATTTCGCCATTTTCACCACTGCTGCTAGTTTTTGAGCCAAGCTCGTTTAGCTCGATCTCATAGCCAGTTAGCATGCTTGCAAGGCGGATATTTATGCCATTTTTGCCGATCGCCTTGCTCTTTTGCTCGCTCGCAAGTGTCACGATCGCCTTGTTTTCTTCGATCTTTACAGATGTGATGATCGCAGGTGCCATAGCGCGAGCTACCAAGATCGCTGGCTCAGTGGTGTACTCGATCGCATCGATGCTCTCACCATGAAGCTCTTTGCTTACGGCATTTATCCTAACGCCCTTTGTACCAACGGTTGCGCCGACTGGATCGATATTTGGAGTGGTTGAGATGAGCGCTACTTTAGCCCTTTCGCCAGGGATCCTTGCACTTCCTTGGATGATGATGCCGCCATCTTTTATCTCAGGCACCTCTGAAGTTAGCAGCGCCTCAAGAAATTTAGGTGAAGTTCTTGAAAGCTCAACCTTTATGCCTAAATTTTTATCTGTAAAAACTTTTCTAATGACCGCTTTTACCACGTCGCCTACTTTAAATTTCTCGCCTTTTATGCGGTTTTTACGTGGTAAGATGGCACGAAGCTCGTCTATCTCGATAAATGTGTTTTCATCGTTATCGACCCTTACAACTGGACCAAAAACCATGTGACCGCTCATCTCATTATATTTTTGTAAAATTTTCTCTTCTACTAGGCGCTGGATGTGATACTCAAGCTCCTTATGAAGCGTTTGAGCTGCGGTTCTACCAAGGTTATCAAGGCTTAGTTCGTAAGTGAGCTCATCTCCGATCTCTACGCCACTATCTATCTTTTTAGCCTCTTTTAAGCTTAAAAAGTGCTCATTGTCTTCAGCAAGCCTCTCATCGTCGTTTGCTACGATTGAAATTTTTTGATAAAGCTTTAAATTTTTATTAGCATCGATGCTCACGTCATACTCATAATTTTCGCCATAAACTCTTTTTGCAGTGTTTATCAAGGCTCTTATTACGCGCTCTTTTACATCTTCTATCTCTAAATTTTTCTCATTTGCAATTGACTCGATGATATCTGAAATTCTTTCCATTTTTTCTCCATTGTGACGATAAATTTCGGGGATTTTTCGTGAAGTTTTGAAATTATACATAAGCCATACTTTTAATAACTTTAAGCTTGTTATTAACTTTTATTTAATCCTTTTTTTATGATGATTTGGGTATATTGACCGATTAAAATTTAAGATTTTGAAAGGATTAAAAATGGAGCTAAAACTTGCAAGAGCCGAATTAGACGCAAAACCAAAAACGATTTCACTAGAAAAGATAGAGGCAGCTGTCGAAAAAGAGGGTCAGAAAATTTTCTATTTTGATAAAGAAAACACGCACAAACAACTAATCGCATTAGTCGAGCACTTTGAAGAAAAAGGGCTAAGCGTTTATCACAGAACCGTAAAATACGGCCTTGATGATAGCGATTATATGTATGAAGTGCATATACTTTAATGAGTAAAAAACTCTTTATCCAAACTCTAGGTTGTGCTATGAATGTTCGTGACAGCGAGCATATCATAGCCGAGCTCTCACAAAAAGAAGACTACTCCTTAACACAAAACATCGAAGAAGCTGATTTAATCCTTATAAATACCTGCTCAGTTCGTGAAAAGCCAGTTCATAAGCTTTTTAGCGAGGTTGGAGCCTTTGAAAAAGCCAAAAAAAGAGGTGCTAAAATAGGCGTTTGTGGCTGCACTGCAAGCCATTTGGGTAGTGAAATTTTTAAGCGCGCACCTTATGTTGATTTTGTCCTTGGCGCAAGAAATGTTAGCAAGATCACAAAGGCTGTAAATACGCCTAAATTTATCTCAACCGACATCAACCACGACGAGAGCGAATATGCATTTGGCGAATTTAGAGGCTCGCCATATAAAAGCCACATCAACATCTCGATCGGCTGCGATAAAAAATGCACCTACTGCATCGTCCCACACACCAGAGGCGATGAAATTTCTATCCCTTCAAGCCTCATCCTAAAAGAGGTAGAAAAGGCCGCAAAAAGCGGTGCAAAAGAGATATTTTTACTAGGGCAAAATGTCAATAACTACGGCAAAAGATTTTCAGGCGTGCAAGAAAATATCGATTTTAGCGATCTGCTAGTAAAGATAAGCGAGATAGAGGGCGTTGAGAGGATAAGATTTACAAGCCCGCACCCGCTTCATATGGATGATAAATTTCTTGAAATTTTCACAAATAACCCAAAAATTTGCAAGTCTATGCACATGCCACTTCAAAGCGGAAACACCAAAGTTTTGCGTGAGATGAAGCGCGGATACACAAAAGAGTGGTTTTTAGACCGAGCGCTAAGACTTAGAAAAATGTGCCCAGATGTTAACATCTCAACTGATATCATCGTCGCATTTCCAGGTGAGAGCGAAAGCGAATTTGAAGATACGATGGACGTGCTTGAGCAAGTTAGGTTTGAGCAAATTTTTAGCTTTAAGTATTCGCCTCGTCCGCTTACAAAGGCAGCTACTTTTACAAATCAAATAGACGACAAGACCGCTTCAGAAAGGCTAACGCGCCTGCAAAATCGCCACAGTGAAATTTTAGACGAGATTGTGGCGGCGCAAAAAGATAAAATTTTTGATGTATATTTTGAAGAGCTAAGGGCAAATGGCGGCGTTGCTGGGAGAAGTTTTAACAACTTTTTAGTTCAAGTTGATGGCAGTGAAGAGCTTCTTGGCACTACGCAAAAAGTAAAGATCACAAATCCAAAACGAATGGTTTTGTATGGCGAGCTGCAAATTTAAAAGCACCCTTGAAAAGCTCGCCATGAGCGTTGGCGTCTTTTTCATCTACATTTTGATGTGGCTCATTTTTCTAACCTGCAAAAAGAGCTACACTCCAAATTTCTTACCACAAAATGGCTGCGTCGTCGTCTTTTGGCACGGCAGACTTAGCTTTATGAGCTTTGCTTATAGACGCTGGTGGAGCAGTCAAAACAGAAAACAAGGCAAGGTGATAATAAGCGACCACAAAGATGGCGAGCTCATCACCAGAATAATCAAATTTTTTGGCATCGGCACCATTAGAGGTAGCAGTTCAAAAGGCGGTGCAAGGGCGCTCATAGAAGCCCTAAGAGAGATAAAGCAAGGCCACGACGTCATCATCACACCAGATGGCCCACGCGGACCAAGACACAGCGTCGCAGACGGAGCTGCGGTGATCGCACAAAAATCATCTTGCGAAATTTATGCTCTAAATTTCGAAGCAAACTCGTTTTGGGAATTTAAAAGCTGGGATAAGATGATACTTCCAAAGCCATTTTCAACTATAAATTTTAGCCTCTCAGCTCCTTTTAGCGTGGCAAATTTAGAACAAAAAGAGGCAAAAGAGAAGATACAAAACGAGCTTTGGCAAGCCTCGCAAAATGACGGCGGCAAGAGTGCAGAACAAAACAAAGAGGACTTCAGGTCAAATTTAAAAATTTGGTGGAAAAAATATGCGCATAAAAATCCGCAAATAAGCGATGAGATAAGAGAAATTTTGGACGAAATTTATGAAAAATAAAATTTCTATCTTTATAGCCATTTTTATAATAGCTTTGTTTGGGCTATTTTTTTACAGCGACAACTCCTATAAGCTCGCTCTTGAAGCGAAATTTTACTACGAGAGCAAAGAGTATGAAAAGGCTATAAATTTAAGCCAAAAAGCTCTTGATCTTGACGCCTACAACAAGATGGCCGCCACCACGCTTAATCAAAGCAAGGCAGCTATGAAATTTAACTCATACATAAAAAATGGCAAAGAGTATCTTGAACGCATCAAAAAAATGAGCCAAAATGGCGTCAGTAAGGCTGATAATGAGCGCATCAAAATGATGTGTGATGTGATGATAGAGGATTTTGAAAATTTGAGAAATTCTGCACTACTTGATGATGAGCTAAAAAGCGAAGCTCTGAAGATGAAAGAGGCGTTTGCAAAACTAAAAAACGAGCTGTTTTAAACTTATTTAATCCCTTTTTAGCTAACATACCAAAAATAATGCACTGAATTTAGGAGAGTTATGTCTTTTAGCATCAAAAAGCTTTTTTCAAACCTTTTCTTAAGCGCCGTGATCGAGGGCAATGAGTGCGTTTTTTACGGTCAGGTCTTTAGAAATAGCAAGCTTATAAAAACCATAAATGCTAAATTTACAGACATAAGCATCGATAGTGTCGATGAAAAAGTTTTAAAATACATAGAGGAGCAAGAAAAGACATATTTTGGCGTCTATGTTTCGCTCTTTTTTAACGACGACTCACAAGGTGCGCTGCCTACTGCTAACTTTGACGAGTACAAGAAATTTAACATCAACACGCAAAATTTAACCAGCCTTGTGATGCAAGATAGCTGGAGCATATATGCAAATTTAAATGCTATAAGAAGATATAAAAATCTCTTTGGGCAAGGTAGCGTCGATCTTATCTACTCGCCTATCGCCCTGCTCTTTCACGAGCTTTTAAAGCGTGGAATTTCGCCAAAAACCACGCTATATCTCTACATCCACTCGCACTCTTTTGCACTTGCGATATTTAAAGATAAGCAGATGAAGCTCTCGACGTTTTTAAATATGAGTGACGCTGAAGAGGGCAACGAAGAGATCGAAAGCCTAAAAGAAGAGGATATAACAGACATAGATAACCTTATAGTTAAAGAAGAAGATGGCGCAACTGTGCTTGATGATTTTAAGAGTTTGGATGATTTTTTAAGCGACGATAAACCAAAAGAATTTGAAGATCTAAACTACGAGCTAAACATGCCAGCTTCGACCAATGTCGAGAAGTCAGTAGCGATCTTTGGGCGCGATATGAAGATGTTTGACTACATCGCAAAGGCTATGAAAGAATTTTATGAAAATCCAATCTACAGCGGCGATTTTATCGAGCAGATCATCGTTTTTGAAAACACAAAGACAAGTGCAACCTTTTTACAATACCTGCAGTCTGAGCTATTTGTGGAGACATCAAGCTATCCGATCAACACAAATCACATAATGAACGAGATCATGCAAGAAGAGATAACACTATGAAATTTAGCTTCATCACTCCAGAACCAAGACCGCTTCTATCTATCTTTAGTAAGCTCTGGCTAAGCCTCATCGGCTTTGTCTTTGTAGTGCTTTTGGTGGCAAATTTCTTTATCGTTTATAAAAACTACTCAACCAAGAAAAATATAGAATTTCTAGCAAACGAGCAAAAAGAGCTTAGCCAAAAGATAGTCACTACGGATGAAATTTCAGCCAAACTTGCCGTGCAGATAGACTCAGCAAACGACATCTTTACGTCAAATTCTATCCTAAAGCAAAGCTTGCACAACCTTTTTGACCTTGTGCCTGATAGCATCACGCTTGAAGAGGTCTTTATGGATAAAAACTCACTCATTATCCGCGGTATAACACCAACAAAAGATGTCTTTAACCAGCTTTTGGCCTCGCCGCTAAGGTCGATTTTCACCACGTCAAACACTAGCTTTTATCAGAGCAAAAACGGCTGGTACGGCTTTATAAGCACAAATAAGATTGATAATTCTGAGGGATATAATGAGTAAAAAAGATACGAGCTTAGAAAAAATCGACCCAGTAAAGCTTTTACTTTTTATATTTGCTTTTATCATAGTTTGCTTCATTATGATATTTGGCTTTATCGTGCCAAACATAAAAGAATTTAAAAGCCTCTCAAGGCAAAACTACTCGCAAACCTCATCATACACGAAGACAAAAAACGAATTTGAGGCTAAATTTAAGGTACTTGAGGCGACAAGACAAAAAGATGGCGCTATCATCTTGGCTTATGATACAGCTTTTGATAAGGATAAATTTATAAATTTCGCATCTCAATTTTTTAGCGAAGTGAGCCTTAGCAAGATAGAAGAAAGCGAGAATAACGCAACTGAGAAGTTCTTTAGATACCGCCTAAATGTCACTAGCTCGCTTAAAACCCCACAAAAATTTTATGACTTTTTAGACGCACTTAGTAGCTATGATAGCATCATAAAAGCCGAATTTCCTATCGTCATGAAAGGCGAAAACGACAAGATCCACACAACATTCAACATAAAAGTTTTTGGGTTGAAGTAAGAACTCAAAGTTTACCATCAAGATAGAGTTTAACCAAAAACTCACTATATCTTTTTCTGCCAAGATAGTTTAAATGATGCCCCATATCTGATAACTCATCATCATTAAATTTAAAATTTGTTAGATCAATGACTTTAGCATTTTTAATAGCTGGCATTATCTCACTTATATCATATTTTATGGTAGCGCCATCAAACATAGGCTCTAATATAACAACAACCTTTATGCCACTTTTTACAAGTGGATCGATTACATAATTTTGAAAATATTTTATAGTGTTTTGATTTAACCCCTTTAATTCGATCGTCTTACCATAATTTTCTCTTGGCAGTGCATCTGAAAAAAGAATAATATCTCCATTGCTACACTTTGCAACAATGATTTTTTTATTTTTTGTAGCATTTGAATTTATCTCATTTATATTGATCAAATCACAATCGCTATGTGCTTTTACATCAAAAGTATTTTTTGCTTCAAAATTACTTGCTTTAGTTTTATTGTCTGGAGCAAATTTCCCATAAAAGCCAACTATCCTATTATAAATACCTTCAGAATATCTCAAAAACAGATGTACTCTTGCAAAAAAATCAGGTAATGTTTTTAAAAAAATCATTTTATCTGTACCAAAATTTGCAACAAGTTCATCAGTGGTATAAATTTTAAATCCACTCTCAGCATAATCGTCAAAAAGATGACCGACCCTTATACTAACAACAACCTCTTTTGCACCAACCTTTTTGATAACATTTGCAATAAACGGATAGTCTCTAATAAAATTTCCAGATAGCCCAAAATTATAAGTGCTGATATTGTTTTCAACAAAAACATTTGTTGATATATGGTGAAGCGTTCTACTACTTCCAACAAAAACAATATCCTTTGGCTTTTTACTGTTTAGCTTAAAGTGCTCCGATTTTGAAATTTTATTATCATCAAAATTTGTTTTACTTATTACACCATTGTTCGAAAAAACATAAAGCACAACATCAAGCCCAACCATAGCAAAAACCACTAAAAACAGGCATAGAAATATTTTTTTCTTAAAATCTAAAGTATAAAAATTCGCTCGCATTATTAAGCCTAATTGCTAAGATTGATATAAACAAAAAGAAAGATGTTGCAAAAATTTGCCAGATAGTAAATTTAAATTTCTTATCAAATGCCATTTGCATAGAGTTTTTAAAAAGCAAAACAACCAAAAAAGCCAAAACGATAAAAAACATCTCAAGATAATTAACGTCTATTTTAAACTCACCAAAAAACATCCCTCTAATCACTTTCATGGCATCTTCAAAGCTTTTTGCCCTAAAAAATATCCATGTAAAATTTACAAAGTTAAAGGTAATGATCCAAGCAATGATTTTATTTAGTTTAAAATTTAACTTTTGCCAACATCTGTGAATAACAATAGCAAAGCCATGCAAAGCTCCCCAAACAACAAATGTCCAAGCAGCCCCATGCCAAAGACCGCCTATTAAAAATACCAAAAACAAATTTAGATAGGTACGATATTGACCTTTTCTATTTCCTCCAAGCGGAATATAGATATAGTCTCTTAGAAAACGCGACAATGTAATGTGCCACCTGTGCCAAAAATCCTGAATATTTAAAGCCTTATACGGGGAGTTAAAATTTATAGGAAGTCTTATATTAAAAAGCAATGCAAGACCTATCGCCATATCACAATAACCACTAAAATCAAAATAAAGCTGAAAGGTATACGAAAGCGACGTCGCCCATGCTTGCAAAAAAGTTAAATTTCTCTCCACATCAAATCCAGCATTTGCAAAGATCGAAAAAGTATCGGCAACCACACTCTTCTTAAATAGTCCTATACTAAAAACAAAAAGTCCAAGAGCTATAAATTTATAGTTTTTTATAAGATTAAATTTATTTGCAAACTGAGGCATCATCTCTTTGTGATGGACTATAGGACCAGCTATAAGCTGTGGGAAAAACGTTATAAAAAGGCAGTAGTTTAAAAAACTATTCTCTTTTGTTTGCTTATTGTAGCTATCGACTAAATACGCTATTTGCTGAAATGTGACAAAACTAAGTGCAAGCGGCAAAGCGATATGAAGTAGACCCAAATTTGTATTTACTATAGCGTTTAAATTTGAAATTAAAAAATCAGCATATTTAAAATATCCAAGCAAAGCGAGGTTGCAAACTATACCAAAAATCAAAATAGTTTTACTTTGATGTTTTGCAAGAAATTTTGAAATAAGGAAGTTAAAAACAATACTTCCTAACAAAATCGGCAGATAATAAATACTCCAATAAGCATAAAAAAATAAACTAGCACTCACCAAAAAAGCTTTTGCAAGAGTGCTTAGTCTCTTTTTATTTAGAAAAAAATATACAAAAAATACAAGCGGTAAAAATGCAAATATAAAAACATATGAGTTAAAAAGCAAATTTATCCCTTACTTTTTATCCACGCATTTGCCAAGTTGGCAGGCCCTTTTATAAAGTGCGTCCGCCTTTGTTTCATCGCCGCTTAGCTTTGCAAGCAAAAAGCACGACTGAGCATACTCAAGCTCGCAGCTCTTTGCCAAAAGCTTTAAAACTCTAGCCTCAGCCTTGGTTCTATCTATCTTATGAGTTTTTAAATTTTCACTTTCGATGTAGGATTTTAGCCCCATTGCCTCGTTGTAGCAGCCAACACCGTCGCCACTATCGCAAGCTAGTTTATAAAGCTTTAGAGCCTTTTCGATATCTTTTTGCTCATCAACTAGCCCTTGCTCATAAATTTGTCCTAAATTTGAGCAAGCAGTCGCAAGCCCAGCATTGCAAGCCTTTTCGTAGTAGCCCTTTGCCTTTACGAAGTCCTTTTCGTTGCTAAAATTTACAGCTAGGTTGTTACAGTCGATGCTATTTCCGCTCTCGCAGTTTTGCACCATCTTCTCTTTTTCAAGCTCAAGACGCTCCGCCCTAGCCTCCTCATCACTTTGCCAAAAGCCAAAGCTCACCATCTTTTGCCACGACCAGCAGCCACTTAGCATAAAGCTAGCAGCTACGATAAGCCCGAAATTTAAAACTTTTTTCACTTATTTTCCTACTTACATGCCAAGCTTTGCGCCAAGTCTTTTCATCTGTGGGCATGCCTTGTTTAGACCACGAAAGCAAGCGACTTTGTAAATCCCATAAGCTCTCTTTTCGTCCTTGTTCATGCCAAGACCTAGTTCATACATCGCGCCGATATTTGCGCAGCTTGGCAGATCTCCAGCGTTGCAAGCGTTTGTGTATGCCTCCATCGCTAGATAGTAGTCTTGTTTTACGATCTCGCCCTTGCGGTAGGCGTTGCCTAGATGATAGCAAGCTTGTACGCCGCCACTGTTGCAGCTATCTTTGTAAATTTCGACCGCTTTTTTTGGATCTTTTTTCACGCCAAGGCCGTTTTCATAGAGCGTACCAAGGTTTGAGCAAGCAAGCTGCACCTTCGCATCGCAAGCCTTTTTGTAGTTTGCATAGGCATTGTCATACTCTTTCATAAGCTCAAAATTTACACCCAAATCGTTGCAAGCTTCAGCATCGCCGCTCTCGCACTTTGGTGTTAAAAGATCGATAGCATTTTTTGAAATTTGCTCTTTGTTTTGCACCACCTTTTCGTCCTTTGGTTGTTGCCATGAGTCATCTTGCTTTGGCGTCTCCCCGATGCCGATGACGTTTAAGCAACCTGTGAAAAATAGAGCAGTTAAAAGTAGTAGATATTTTTTCATTTTTGTCCTTTTAGTATTGTCCAAACAAGTCATTTAGGGCTTCGCTGATGCTTGGGTGAGTGAAAATTTGGTTTTTAAAGAAATTTGCATCTGCTTTTAAATTCATCGCGATCGCGATCTCGTTTATAATCTCATTTGCGTAGATGCAGTGAAAGCTTGCCCCCAAAATTTCGCCACTACTAGCTTCAACGATCGCTTTTAGCATGCCCACATCGTGATTTAGCACCTTTGCTCCTGGCACTGCTGCCATGCTAAGCTTTAGCTCCTTGAAATTTAGCCCAAGCTTGCTAGCTTCTTTTGCATTTATGCCAACTCTTGCTAGTGGAGTGTCGGTAAATAGCACATTTGCATGGATGCTTCTGTTTTGTGTGGTGCGTTTTTTATCGCCAAAAATTTGCGAGAAAACTATCCTAAAATCATCCAAACTAGTGTAGGTAAAAAGCTCTCCGCCGCGCACGTCGCCCACTGCGTAGATGTTTGACACATTTGTTTGAAGGCGCTCATTTGTCTTTATAAAGCCTTTTTCATTTAGCTCGACACCAGCTTCTTTTAAATTTAGATCATCTAAATTTGCCACTCTGCCAAGCGCTACTAAAAAAGCATCAGCCTTGATGATCCTATCTTCACCGTCTTGTTTGAAATTTAGCGCATTGTCTTTTAGGCTCTCTATCTCGCAGCCCTCTAAAATTTCGATGCCTTGCACGTTTAGCGCATCTTTTACGCTTTTAGCTATGTCTTCATCTTCGTTTTTTAGAAGTGGTGAGCGTCCAACGATGGTCACTTTTGAGCCAAAATTTGCAAACATCGATGCAAACTCGATGCCGATGAAGCCACTTCCAACGATGACAAGATGCTTTGGCATAGTTTTTAGATCAAGCAAGGTTTTACTTGAAAAGACGTTTGAGTTTGTTATCTCAAATGGCGCATACGCCTCTTTTGAGCCGGTATTTATGATGATAAACTCGCCTTCAACGACTTTTTGCTCGCCACTTGAGGTTGTGACTAAGACGCTATTTTTATCTTTAAACGAGCCAACGCCATCGATCACGTCGATATTTTCTTTATCATTTAGCATCGCATAGTTTTTAGAATTTAAAGCTGAGATTAGCTTATTTTTGTTTTCGATGCTAAGCGTGTAATACTCGTTTTCAACGCTATTGTCTGCATATATCGCCTCTTTTGCAGCTGTGATTAGACGTTTTGTCGGTATGCAGCCCACGTTTATGCAAGTGCCACCATACATCTTCGGCGATCTCTCGATTAGCGCGACTTTTTTGCCAAGCGCAGCCGCCTTTACAGCTAGCGTCTTGCCAGCCTTACCAAATCCAATAATAACAATGTCATATTTCATTTAATTTTTCCCATTATGTAGTATGTAGTTTCGTTTATCTTTTTGATATCCATTTTGTATTTATTTGCCCAGCTTTTGATGATCTCATCAACCCGCTCTTTTATCTCTTTGACGGTTGCAACGTTTTTTATCTTTAGCCTATCCTCACTCCCGCTCATCGCTACAAAGCAAAGGTGTGGCTTTAGATGATCGTTTAGCTCGATCACACTTTTTGGCAAAAGACCGTCAGTGTTATTTAAAATTCTACGCATATGCTCAGTGGTCGTTTCATCTATGTTGTAGCCAAGCTGTGTCAAAAGTGCGTTATGATCCATATCGTTCCTTTTTGCTTAAATTTGCGATCATTATAAGATAAAATTCGATAAAATCGCCTAAATTTTCAAGGACAAATATGAAAAAATTTATCATTTTTCTATTTAGCATTTTGCTATTTTGGGGCTGTTCAGCAGAGCAAATTTCTCAAAATTTAGGTCTTAGCGAGCCACCACTTGATCCTGAAGTAGAGCAGATAGCAGATGCCATCTATCTATATAACGAAGGCAACTACCAAAAGGCTTGCAAGAGATTTTATGACTACGCAAAAGATGGCAATGTCCTAGCCATGCAGCAAACTGGCGTTTGTTTTCGTGACGGCAAAGGCTTTAGCAAGGATATCTTAAGGGCACTTTTTTGGTTTGAGACAGCTGGCAGCTACGGCAACATAGACGGACTTAGAAGCGCTGGATATATCTATGAGTACGGCCTTGGGGTCAATAAAAATTTAGAAAAAGCGATATATTTTTATGAAAAAGCAACTAGCCTTGGCTCAAGCGAGGCTAGCTACGATCTAGGGCTTATCTACCTAGGTAAAAATGACTATAAAAAAGCTAGAATTTATCTTGACAAGGCTTGCTATCACGGCAAAGAAGAAGCCTGCACGAAGCTAAAAGAGATGAAATTTTAGCTCTCATCTCTTTAAAATTTACTACGCCTCAGCCTTTTGAGCGATCAAAACACCCTCTATCATCTTTTTGATATCCCCATCAAGTATCGCGTCAGTTTGCGAGTATGCCTCGCCACTGCGGTTGTCCTTTACTTGCTGATACGGAAAAAGCACGTATGATCTTATCTGATGTCCCCAGCCGATCTCGCTCTTTTCTACGCTGTTGCTCGCCTCTTGCTGTTTCATCAGCTCAAGCTCGTAAAGGCGCGACTTTAGCATCTTCATCGCTGTGGCTCTGTTTTTGTGCTGGCTGCGGTCGTTTTGGCACTGCACGACGATGCCAGTTGGTATGTGCGTGATACGGATGGCTGATTCAGTCTTATTTACGTGCTGACCGCCTGCGCCACTGGCTCTATAAGTGTCTATCTTTAGATCTTTCTCTTCGATCTCGATCTCTATATCATCATCTACTTCAGGGCTTACCATGACGCTAGAAAAGCTTGTGTGACGGCGTCCTGCGCTATCAAATGGGCTTGTGCGAACGAGCCTGTGGATGCCATTTTCTGCTTTGAAGTAACCATAAGCATTTTCACCTTTTACGATAAAGCTCACATCCTTTAGCCCTGCCTCTTCGCCCTCTTGAAAGTCCAGAGTCTCGACCTTAAAGCCCTCACGCTCGCAAAATCTAAGATACATCCTATAAAGCATGCTCGCCCAGTCGTTGCTCTCAGTGCCGCCAGCTCCAGGGTGGATCGATACGATCGCATTTTTGCCGTCGTCTTCGCCACTTAAAAGCATAGAAATTTCAAGATTTACTATCTTTTCATCTAAATTTTTAGCATCTTCAAAGAGAGAATTTATGGTCTCCTCGTCATTTTCAGAATTTGCTAACTCAAAGAGCTCTTTTGCGTCGCTAACTGCTTGGTTGGCGTCACTAAATTTAGCAAGCATATTTGAAATTTTTGTCTTTTCTTTATTTAGCGCTCCAGCTTTAGCGATATCTTGCCAAAAGTCAGGGTCTTGCTCTATGGCCTCGATCTCTTTTAGCCTAGCCTTTATCTCGTCAGGCTTTACGATAGAGCCTATGTTTTCAACTTTTGTTTGTAGCTTCTTTAAAAGCTCGTTGTATTCGTAACTATCCAAGTTTTTCTCCATAAATTTTTGCCGATTTTAGCCAAAAGTTGCTTACATTTTTAAATTTACGCCCTTTTAATCCTTTTTTGTTACAATGCCAAGTTAAAATTTAGATAAAAAGAGTCAAATATGCAGATCATAAGAACTATAAACGAACTTGAAAATTTTGTCCAAAATGCAAGCAGCAAGATCGGTTTTGTCCCGACAATGGGCGCACTTCACAATGGACACGTTAGCCTTATAAAAAAATGTGTGAGCCAAAACGAGATAAGCATAGTCTCAACGTTTGTAAATCCAACTCAGTTTCTACCAGGCGAAGATCTAGAAAAATACCCAAGAAAAGAGCAAAGCGACATCCAAATTTGCGAGCAAAACGGCATTAGTGCTATCTTTATCCCAGATGCTAATGAACTTTACTTTGAAGATGAGCCTCTCATCGTCGCTCCAAAGAAGCTTTCAGCCATCTTAGAGGGCAAAACTAGACCTGGTCACTTTGATGGCGTCTTAAGAGTGCTAAACAAGCTATTTCGCCTAACTCGTGCAAATAGCGTCTATATGGGCAAAAAAGACACCCAGCAGCTCATCATCGTGCAAAATATGATAAAGACATTTTTCTTAAACATCGAGCTAGTAGCTTGCGATATCGTTAGAGAGCCAGACGGTCTAGCACTTTCAAGCAGAAACGTCTATATCTGCGACGAAGATAAATGCAACGCGCTAAGGCTTTCAAGATCGCTAAATAAAGCGCTAAATTTGATCCAAAACGGCGAAGAAGACGCAAGCGAGATCAAGGCAAATATGCTTGAGGTTTTAGAGCCTTTAAAGGTTGATTACGTCGCGGTTACGGATAGAAATTTAAATGAAATTTCAAAGGTAGAAAAAGGCAACACCATCATCTTAGTAGCCGCCTTTGTAGGCAAAACTAGGCTAATAGACAACATCTGGATCTAAAAATGCCAAAACTTCATCTAATCTCGCTTGGTTGTAATAAAAATTTAGTTGATTCAGAGATCATGCTTGGGCGCTTGCAAAACTACGATATCACGGACGATATCAGCGACGCAGACGTCATCATCGTAAATACCTGCGGCTTTATCAAATCCGCCAAAGAAGAGAGCATCCAAACCATACTTGAGATGCACGAAGCTCGTAAAAATGGCTCTTTGCTGGTAGTGACTGGCTGTCTTATGCAGCGCTACAAAGATGAGCTAATCAAAGAGCTACCAGAGGTCGATCTCTTTACCGGCGTGGCTGATTATGACAAGATCGATGAGATCATCTTGAAAAAGCAAAATTTATTTAGCCCGCAGACTTATCTGCAAGCAAATGAAGAGCGTGTGATAACTGGCTCAAACTACCACGCCTACATCAAAATTTCAGAGGGCTGTAACCAAAAATGCAGCTTTTGCGCGATACCGACATTTAAGGGCAAGCTAAAATCGCGCTCGCTTGAAAACATCGTAAATGAGGTCAAAAATCTAGTCAAAAAAGGCTACTACGACTTTAGCTTTTTATCCCAAGACTCAAGCTCATACATGCGCGATCATGGCGTTAGCGACGGGCTAATAAATTTAATAGACGAGATAGAAAAGATAGAAGGCGTAAGGAGTGCTAGGATACTTTACCTCTACCCAAACACGACTAGTAGGGAGCTAATTTCGCGCATCATCGCTTCGCCTATCTTTCACAACTACTTTGACATGCCAATCCAGCATATCAGCGAAAATATGCTAAAGATAATGAAGCGTGGAAGTGGTACTAAAAAGATAAAAGAGCTTTTAAATTTAATGAGAAATGCCAAAAATTCATTCTTGCGAACTGGCGTCATCGTGGGACATCCAGGCGAGAGCGAGGAGGATTTTGAGGAGCTTTGCGAGTTTTTAGAAGAGTTTAAATTTGATAGAATTTCCGCCTTTGCCTACTCAAAAGAAGAGGACACAGCCTCTTTTGAAATGGAGCAAATCCCAGCAAAAATCATCTCAAAAAGGCTAAGCAAGATAGAAAAGATCACCAAAAAAGCGATAAACGAGAGCTTGCAAAAAGAGCTTGGCAAGCAAATTTACGCATCGCTTGAGGGCATTAGCAGTGAGGGCGAGATGTTTTACGCTGCCAAAAAAGATATCTGGGACAAAGATATAGACGGCGAAATTTTGATCAATGAAAGCGACGTAAAAGAGCTTGAGATCGGCTCGCTCTACCTTTGCGAGGTCAGCGACGTGGTTGATCAAAAACTAGTCGCCACCATCATTAAAAAAGCAAAATGATAAGCCAAAATGCGCTTGATAGGCTAAGCTTAGGCGCAAACCTGCTTGCCTTCTCGCACGGCATCGATAGCACCGCACTTTTTTATATTTTAGAAGAAGCTGGGGTCAAGTTTGATCTAGCCATAGTCGATCACAACGTTAGAGAGCAGAGCAAATTTGAAGTTGAAAGCGCCAAAGAGCTTGCCAGTAAATTTGGTAAAAAAATCTACATAAAAAGCGTAAATTTGGGTAAGTCAAATTTTGAAAAAAACGCGCGCGAAGCGAGGTATGAGTTTTTTGGTGAAATTTGCCAAAAATATGGCTATGAAAATTTGATCCTAGCGCATCAATTTGACGATAAATTTGAGTGGTTTTTGATGCAGCTTGGCAAGGGTGCTGGGCTAAAAGAGCTCTTTGGTATGAGTGAGCTTGAGAGGAGAGAGCACTTTTGGCTGGTTAGACCGCTTTTAAATTTACGCAAAAAAGAGCTTCAAAACTACCTTGACGAGCGAGGATTACGCTACTTTGTCGATGAGACAAATTTAGAAGGCAAGCTTAAAAGAAGCTTTGTGAGGCTAAATTTTAGCGAGCCATTTTTGGACAAGTACTTTAGCGGCGTGAAAAAAAGCTTTGAGTTTTTGGAGTCTGATAGGCAAAATTTACTGCCAAATATCAGAAAGATAGATGATAAAATTTTCATTATAAAAAATGATAGTAACGTGGTTCGGGGCGTCGATATGGCGGCAAAAGAGCTAAATGTGCTCTTAAGCAAGGCTCAAAAAGATGAGCTAAGTGCAAATTTAGCAAAGCAAACAAGCGTGGTTCTAAGTGGAAAGATCGCCGTTGGCTACGCTGATGAATTTGTTTTGGTGACGCCATTTTGTAAAGCCGTAATGTCAAAAATTTTTAAAGAAAAAGCGAGAATTTTAAAGCTCCCAGCGATAAATAGAGGCTATTTATTTGCAAAGGGCATTCAAATAGAAAGTCTCTCTAAATTTTTTAGTAAATAGAGTATTTTTGGCTATAAATTTAATCTACCAAAGGCTAATTTTAAACTTTTTATCACCAAATTTTCTACAACAATCTTAACAAGTTTGCAAAAATTTAAAATTTCTATCTGTAAATTTAATATACAAAGGTCAAATTTAAAACTAAACTTTGCTCCAACCCTTAAACTAAAGCACCCGCTAACATTACTATTTAGAGAAAAACTGCGAATTTGGTTTTGGCTATTTTTCTCTAACATAAGCTGCTTTTGAGTTTAAATTCATAGCATAAAGACAACAAATTTGACCCACAAAAGAGTGAATTTTAAAGCTCAACCAGTAAATTTTACCTTTACGATATTCACACTAAAGCGTTAAGTCTGCAAAATTTAAAATTTCTATCGGTAAAATTTATCCACATATCTTTGTTGCAGGATAGTAGCCAACCTTCGGTCTCAAATTTAAAATTCACGGCAGTCTTGTAGCTTTAAAATCGTATATCAAATTTAATTTTGCTACCAATAACAAAGATATATGAAACCAAATTTTATAAACTAGATAGTGAAATTTGTAGCTTATTAAATTTAGCTCATCTACAATATCAAATTTAATAAACACGTCCAAAAAGTCAAATTTATAAATCAGCGCCAGTCCCAGCAAAAGCCAGCCCATAAAACAAATTTAACCAAGCCATCGGTTTAAATTTCACCTCATCAAAGCCATTTGCATAAAATAATGCGTAAAATTTTATAAATTTTATTACGCACTAGGCGAGGATTTTCTCTATAAGCTCTCTTTTTAGCACAAAGTCATAGCTAAAAGCATCCACCACGACGCCAGCATAACTGCTCTCTTTTAGCATCGCAAGATACTCTTTTAACCCTATCTCTATGCTCTCTTGCTCGCTGTCGTTTCGCCAAAGCTTCATCGCCTCTTTGCTTGTAAATGCCGGAAAATAGCTAAGCTTCTCGCCCTCATCTTCAAGCAGGATAAATTTGATATTTGAGCCCTCCTCCTCATAAACTACCCCACCATCAGGCTTTGCGAGCGCTTGGTTTAAAAGCACTGGAGCAAAAAAAGTAGCCTTTTTTAAAGCCGATATCAAATTTACCTCATTTTTCTGGCTAGGATCACTTAAAAATTTATCCATCGCTTCTTGCATTTTAGCCCCTAAAAGCCTCGTCTACGGCTTGGCAGATCGTGTGTATAAAAAAGATGTGCGACTCTTGAATTCTTGCTGTATCGCTTGAGCTAACGACTAAATTTAGATCGCATCCTTCATTCATCGCACCACCACCTTTGCCGCTAAGTCCGAGCACTGATGCGCCCATTTTCTTGGCACTTTTTATAGCCTCAAGGACATTTTTGCTGTTGCCACTCGTTGAGATCGCCACGAGCAAGTCGCCCTCCTGAGCTAAAGCCTCAAACTGACGTGAAAAAACATAGTCAAAGCCGTAGTCGTTGCCAATGGCTGTAAGTGCCGAAGTATCGGTGGTTAGCGCGATGCCTGGTAGTGGTTGGCGCTCGCTTTTATATCTGCCAGTTAGCTCGGCTGCAAAGTGCTGAGCGTCCGCCGCAGAGCCGCCGTTGCCACATATCAGTACCTTTTTGCCATTTTTTAGCGTATCAGCCACCATCTGGCAAGCACGCTCCAAGCTACCTAGCAAATTTACATGCTCGCTAAAGGTCTTTTGGTGAGCCTCGAGCTCATTTTTTATCATCGTTTTTAGCATCTTTTATCCTTTTTATTATCCCTGTTGTGCTTTTGCCCTCGACAAAGTCAATCAGCTTGACCTCTTTTACGATATCGCTGCCAACGACCTCTTTGCCCCTGTAGTCAGCCCCTTTTACAAGCACGTCTGGCTTTATCTTTGTTATCAAATTTAATGGCGTATCCTCATCAAAAATCACGACATAATCGACAAATCCAATCCCGCTTAGCACGCAGGCTCTATCATCTTGCGAGTTTATAGGTCTAGCCTCGCCTTTTAGCCTCTTAACTGAAGCGTCCGAGTTTAGCCCGACAACTAAAAGATCGCCAAGCTCCCTTGCGCGTGCTAGGTATTTTACGTGTCCAGCGTGCAAGATATCAAAGCAGCCATTTGTGAAAACGACCTTTTTCTTGCCCTTTTGGCTCAAAATTTCTTCTAGCTCCTCAACACTTTTAAGCTTATGCTCGAAATTTGCCCCAAACGAGCTATTTAGCAGCTGCTCGATCTCACTAAAGCTAGCTGTTGCGCTACCTATCTTTGCCACGACGACGGCTGCTGCGAGGTTTGCTATCTTTATCGCCTCTTTTATATCAGCCCCGTTTGCCAGCATGTAGCCAAGTGTCGCCAGCACCGTATCTCCAGCGCCAGTGACGTCAAAGACCTCTTTTGCTTTGGCGGCAAAGATGTGCAGCCTGTCGTCATATAGCGCGATGCCCTCTTCCGAGATCGTGATGATCGAATAGGTCAAATTTAGCTCGTCTTTTAGCTGTTTTATCGCCTTTTCAAGCTCGGCCTTATCTTTTATCTTTAAATTTGTAGCCTCGCTCGCCTCTTTTTTATTTGGCGTTAGAAGGGTTGCGTTTTTATACTTTGAGTAGTCGCTGCCTTTTGGGTCAATGAGAACTGGTATTTTTAGCCTCACGCACTCGTTTATGATCTCTTGACAAACCTTCTCGCTAAGCACGCCTTTGCCGTAGTCACTTAACAAGACAGCCTTGAAATTTGCAAGATTTTCTTTTACTTTTAAAACAAGCTCATCTTCTAAATTTATCTTTACAACGCTCTCTTTATCGATCCTGACAACTTGCTGGTGTGATGCCATGATGCGGCTTTTTATCGAGCTTTCACGCCCTTTTTCAGTAAGGATGAGCTCATCTTTTACATTTAGCTCAGCAAGCTTCTCTTTTATCTTTTTGCCAGCCTCATCATCTCCTAAGACGCTAGCCACGCTCACATTTGCGCCAAGAGAGAGTAAATTTCTCACCACATTGCCAGCGCCACCAAGCGTGTAGGTTTCGTTATTTATCTTTACAACTTGCACTGGGGCTTCAGGCGAGATGCGCTCGCAGCTACCCCAGATGTAGTGATCTAGCATGAGATCGCCGACGACTAAAATTTTAACTCTCTTAGCCATTTAGCTCTTCCTTATAAATTCTCTTTATCTCTGGTAAGTAGTCTTTGATCGCCTCTTCTAGGCTCCAAGTCGCACTAAAGCCAAATGCCTCGCGAGCTGGGGCTACGTCGGCCTCTGTGTGAAACTGATATGAGCCTACAAATGGATTTTTTATATATTCGTTGCCTAAATTTACGCCGATCTCACGCTGTAAGATGTCAGCGATATCTTGAAAGCTTCTAGCCTTGCCAGTAGCTGCGTTATAGACGCCACTTGGTGCATCAAGTGCCTTTATGTTTGCCTCAATGATATCTTTTATATAGACAAAGTCGCGTTTGATCTGGTCGCTGCCCTCAAAGAGCCTTGGGGTCTTGCCAGCTAAAATTTGCAGTCCAAACTGAAGCACCATTGAAGCGGTTTTATTTTTGAAAAACTCGCCCTTGCCAAAGACATTAAAATACCTCAGTCCAACCACGCTCACGCCGCGCTTTGCGTAAATTTTATTGATATTATCCATGCTTAGCTTGCTAAAGCCATAGACGTTATTTGGCGCTTCGCACTCGCCAACGGTTTGCGGGCTCTTTGCGTTGCCATAAGTCGCCCCTGAGCTAGCGTAGATCATCTTTGCGCCCAAACTCTCGCAGATATCAAGCAAATTTACAAAGGCATTTACATTTGTTTTTATTAGCTCGTCTTGCTCTTTTACGGTCGTGTCTGAGATCGCTGCTTCGTGGTAGATGACGTCTGGGCGAAAGCTTTTTATCTTCTCAAGCGTGCTAGGGTCGTTGATATCGCCAGCGTAAATTTCACCTTTAAAGCCAAGTAAATTTTTAAAATGGCCAAAGCTTTTTAGGTTGCCGTTGCTAAATGTCTCGTCGTTTCTAAATTTATCCACAACAAGCACGTGAGCGTCTTTATAGTTTTCATCAAAATAGTGCGCCAAAGCTGAGCCGATAAAGCCAGCACCGCCAGTTATAACTATCTTTTTTCCGTTTAAATTCATAGTGATTTTTCCTTTTTTAGCTTATTTAAAACATCTCTTACATCTTTAAAATTTATGCCATCAAGCAAGAAATTTCTACCAACACCTGCTCTTTTGCCAGCCTCGACGTCGCTTGGCTTATCACCTATCATGAGCGAGTTTTCAAGGTCTATGTCAAACTCTTTGCAAGCATCAAGTATCATTTTTGGATTTGGTTTTCTGCAGGTGCATTTTTGCTCTGGAGCGTGCGGGCAAAAATAGACTTTGGTGATAAAAATTTGCTCTTTTTTAAAGCTTTCAAGCATAAATTTATTTAGAGCGTCAAACTGCTCCTGCGTGTAGTAACCCCTGCCGATGCCTGATTGATTTGTCACGACAAAGAGCTTGTAGCCAGCCTTAGCAAATTCTCTTAACGCATCAAAAATGCCATCAATAAATTTAAAGTCTTTGATCTCGCAAACGTATCCAGCGTCTTCATTTATGACGCCGTCTCGGTCTAAAAAAAGTGCTTTGTTGGCTGTTTCTTTTATCATTTGGTGATTATAGCCAAAATATTTTAACCCACCCCTTGCAAATTTACATTTTTGTATTATAATGCCGGCACGTTTTTTAAAAAGGATGACAAATGAAAAAACTACTAATCGTTTCAAGTGTTGCAGCTCTACTTTCAACTGCTGCTTTCGCTGCAGATGGCGCTACAATCTATAAAAAATGCGTTGCCTGTCATGGCGCTAAAGCTGAAAAAGTTTTCAATAACAAAGTCCCAGCTTTAACATCACTTGACGCAGCAGCTATCGAAGCAGCTCTAAAAGGCTACAAAACAGGAGCAAATAAATTTGGTCTTGGTGCTATGATGAAACCTATCGCTACTCCAATGAGCGATGAAGATGCAAAAGCAGTAGCTGAATACATCCAAACTTTAAAATAATCACAGGGGCGCTCGCCCCTTTTTTCTACAAATTTAAACTCACACCAAATTTCAAAAGCTCTTTTGGCAAATGATCGTCTAAGTTACCGATCTTGTCGTTATCTATCTCTATTAAATTTAGACCATATTTTTTATAAAGCTCTATCTTTTGCTCTTTCTAGATATGCCTCATCATCTTCATATCCCCAAAACTCTATATAAATCTTACCTTTTGGTATGTAAAAATCACAATAGACATCTTCTTTTATCGGCACTCTTTTTTCATAAGCGTAAACTATGCCCTCAGTAAAAGTTTGCGCTAAACGTATCAGCTATATTTTTTTGGTTAAATTTTATGTAAGATTTTTGGCGCAGCTTTCGCCTGATAAATTTTGTTATCAAATTTATTAAAATGACAAATATTATAATAGGCAGCGCAAAGCTAAAAAACGCTGGCAACATTATGGATAGTAAATTTGCCGTATCAAAAATTTGCATTTTTATGGTGTAGTGGGAGTAAATTTAAATTTTAAATGATAAATTCTGGTTCAAATTTCGTCCCATTTACTCTGACAACTCTTGCTGGTATGCCAACGACAGTTGCGTTTGCTGGGACGTTTTTTAGCACGACTGAGTTTGCGCCGATCTTAGCATTTTCGCCGATAGTTATGGCACCAAGTATCTTTGAGCCAGCGGCGATAGTCACGCCATTTTTAATGGTTGGATGGCGCTTGCCACACTCTTTGCCAGTGCCGCCAAGTGTCACTTGATGATACATCATCACATCATCACCGACCTCAGCCGTCTCGCCGATAACCACGCCCATACCGTGATCTATGAAAAATCTCCTACCGATCTTCGCCCCTGGGTGGATCTCGATGCCTGTTAGAAATCTTGCAATTTGCGAGATGAGTCTAGCTAGAAAAAACCACTTTTTTTCATATAAAAAATGAGAAATTTTATGAAACAAAACCGCATGGATGCCAGGAGTGTTTATAAGTATCGCTAAAAAGCAACAACTATGCACCGATGGGTCTTTTTCGCGGACGGTTTGAACTAGCTCTTTTAGACTCTCCCACATATTTTTATGCTCCGTAAAGCTCTGTACTTAGGTATCTCTCGCCGTTATCTGGAGCTATGAAAAGCACTTTTTTGCCAGCGCCAAGTCTTTTAGCCACTCTTTTTGCAGCCACGTAAGAAGCACCGCCACTTATGCCTATCATCAAGCCATCGCTCTTTGCGATCGCTCTAGCTGCGTTTAGTGCGTCATCATTGCTTACTTTTTCTACTTCGCTAACTAGGCTCATATCCATTGTATTTGGTAAAAATCCAGCTCCGATGCCTTGAATTTTATGTGGTCCTGGGTTGCCGCCACTTAAAACTGGTGATGCTTCAGGCTCTACTGCGATGATCTTAGTGTCATAGCCCTTTTCTTTTAGAACCTTTGCCACGCCGCTTATCGTGCCGCCTGTACCAACGCCTGCCACAAAGGCATCAAGCTTGCTAAAATCAGCCACGATCTCAGCAGCTGTTGTTAGCTCGTGAGCTTGTGGATTATACTTGTTTTCAAACTGACTTAGCATTACGTGGTTTGGCTGAGAAGCTAGCTCAGTAGCTCTTGCGATCGCTGCTTTCATACCGCCAGCTGCAGGAGTTAGCTCAAGATGAGCGCCATATGCAGCCACGATCTTGCGTCTTTCGATACTCATGCTCTCAGGCATGCAAAGGATCACTTTAAAGCCAAGTGCAGCACCGCACATAGCTACGCCGATACCTGTATTTCCGCTTGTTGGCTCAACAATAGTGTCGCCATGTTTTAGCGTGCCATCAGCTAACATTTTTGTGATCATATTAAATGCGATCCTATCTTTTACAGAGCCGCCTGGATTAAAAAACTCTAATTTTACGTAAATTTCAGCCTCGTCAGCACCTGTTTTAACCTTTACGATAGGTGTATTACCGATCGTTTTTACGATG
This sequence comes from Campylobacter concisus, assembly GCF_003049065.1. GTDB lineage: Bacteria > Campylobacterota > Campylobacteria > Campylobacterales > Campylobacteraceae > Campylobacter_A > Campylobacter_A concisus_BE. The sequence goes on from NZ_PISC01000003.1 coordinate 60,711, forward strand.
TTATCGTAGATCATCACTTCTCCTAAAATAAATTTCTCGTAAATTTAGCATAGAATTTAAAATAAAACATAAAAAGTCCTAATTTGCGCTAAATTTAAAATAAAAATTTAGTTTTTAATGCTATCAAGCACCTCTTGTCCACTTTGGCTTAAAATTTTGCCTTTGAAATTCTCTTTGCAAAACTCCAAAATAAGCGCATGATAGAGTTTCAAAACCTCAACCTCATCAAATTTATCACTATCAAGAAATTTATAAATTTCATCATACTCAAGCGAGCTAAACCACTCAGCCGCCTCGTCGTAGCTCTCAAAAATATAGTCAAAATATGCCATTATCCTAAGCGCATAAGCATCAACGACCATGTAAGGCTTGCCGCAAGCGTAAGCAAGTATCGCATCACAAGTCTCAGCGCCAACGCCTTTTACGTTTATGAGCCACTCACGGCTAGCGTTTTCTTTAAAATTATCAAAGCTCTCAAATTCATTTTTTATAGCTAGGCAAAGCGTCTTTAGCCGTTTTGCCTTTGTGTTGTAAAAGCCACTTGGCTTTATGAGCGTGGCAAGCTCGCTGTTTTCAAGCGTGCAAATGCCTTGCAGGCTATCTTTGCTCGCTTTTTTTAGATTATCTAGCGCTTTTTCAACGTTTTTCCAGTTGGTATTTTGCACCAAAATAGCGCCCAAAATGACCTCGAAAGTGCCCTCGCCTGGCCATTTTAGCTCGTCAAAATTTCTACTTTTGTGATTTAGCAGGGCTAAAAACAGATCAGTTGATCTCATTTTAAATTTTCTTTAAAAGTTAGATAAAACTGCTTTGCCGTCCTGCCACTTCTGCTAGCTCTAAGGGTAGCGAAATTTTTAGCAAGCGTATGAAGCTCATCTTTGTCGCCAGTGTAGTCTTTAAAGTAAAAATCAACCATTTTTAGGTACTCGTCGTAGTTGCCTTGATAAAAGCTGATCCAAAGACCAAAGCGGTCCGAAAGCGAAATTTTCTCCTGAGCTGCGTCGCTATAGTGGATTTCTCCGTCTATTAGCTCTGAGTTTTCATTTTCGCTTTTAAACTCGCTTATTAGGTGGCGGCGGTTTGAAGTGGCGTATAAAAGCACGTTTTTAGGCGGCTTTTGGATAGAGCCGTCCATGATAGGCTTTAGAAATTTGTACTCATTGCTGCCATTTTCAAAGCTTAGGTCGTCACAAAAAATGATAAATTTAAACTCGCTTTTTCTGATCTCATCGATGATGTCGCCAAGATATTTTAGATCCTCGCAGCCGATCTCGATGATACGAAGCCCCATCTTATAAAACTGCGTAAAAACCGCCCTTACAAGGCTTGACTTGCCACATCCTCTCTCGCCCCAAAGAAGCACGTGATTTGCCTCGTCGCCGGCTATAAAATTTCTAGTATTTTTTAGCAAAATTTCTTTTTGTTTTTCAAGTCCATAAAGTGAGTCGATATCGACAAAATCGATATCCTCAACTGGCTTTAACATCCCTTTTGTGCTCTTATAAATCGCTGCGTATTTCACACCCCAATCTATCATTTCTTATCCTTTCTTAAATAGACCAAAATTTCAGCCAAAACATCGTCATCGTCCTTGCTACGTGACTTTAGCCTGATCTTCTCGTCATCATTTTTTGTTATTAGTATATTTTGTTCGCTATTTGAGATCGTCTTTATGCCAGCTTTTAGAGCTAAAATTTTGATGATGATAAGGTCTAAAAACTGCTTTGTAAATGTATCTATCTTGCCAAATCTATCCTCAAGCTCGCTTTGTATCTCATAGACTTCACTCACCTCTTTGCACTTGCTAAGGCGCCTGTAAATTTCAAGTCTTAGTCTATCTTCTCTTATAAATTCTTGATTTAAAAAGGCGCTCACACTAAGCTTTAGATCGATCTTGTCAAGCTTTGCTGAGTCTTGATTAAGAAGCTTATTTATCTCATCTTCTAGCATCTTTAGATATAGCGAGTAGCCGATAGCCTCGATGTGACCGCTTTGCGCCTCGCCGATGATGTTGCCACCACCTCTTATCTCAAGGTCGTGATATGCTAGCACTGAGCCAGCGCCCAAAAACGAGTTGCCCTCAAGTGCCACGAGGCGTTTTAGGGCATCTTTGCTAATGGCATCTTTATCTTCAACCAAAAAGTAGCAATAAGCCTGCTTGTCACTTCTACCCACGCGACCACGCAGCTGATGCAGGTCAGCCATGCCAAATTTATTAGCATTTTCTACGATTATGGTGTTTGCATTTGGCAGGTGGATGCCGCTTTCAACGATGCTGGTGCAAAGCAGCAAGTCGTATTCGCCCCGCTCAAATTTCATCATCTCATCTTCAGCGACTTTCGCATTTATCTTTGAGTGAAGTATCAAAATTCTAAGCTTTGGCAAAATTTTCCTTAGATCATTTGCCGTCTGCTCGATGTCTGCGATGTGGTTGTGGATGTAAAAGGTCTGCCCGCCGCGTCTTAGCTCACGCATGATCGCCTCTTTGACGACCTTCTCGTCCCACTCTCTCACGCTTGTTCTCACATCCAGCCTTGAGCTTGGCGGAGTGACTAAAATGCTATATGTTTTTATCTTGCTAAGCGCCATATTTAGGCTTCTTGGTATCGGCGTGGCGCTCATGCTTAAGATGTGTGAGTGCTGAGAAATTTCTTTTAGCTGCTCTTTTTGCTTAACGCCAAATTTATGCTCCTCATCAACCACGATAAGCCCTAAATTTTCAGCCTTTACACCAAGAAGCGCATGCGTACCCACGCAAACTATGGGCTCATTTTCTTTTAGCGCTTTTTGCAAGCTTGATTTTTCTTTGGCACTTGAGAAGCGGTCCAGCCTAAAGACCTTTATGCCAAATTTGCTAAATCTCTGACTTAGCGTCTTGTAGTGCTGCGAGCTAAGAAGCGTCGTTGGCACGAAGAAAAACGCGCTAAAGCCTGATTTTATGCAGGTAAATATGGCATTCATCGCAACTTCAGTCTTGCCAAAGCCCACGTCGCCACTAAGCAGCCTATCCATCACCTTGCCGCTTTTTAGCTCATCTTTTATATCATTTACCGCTTTTTGTTGGTCGCTCGTGTATGAAAAGCCAGCGTCTTGGACGAAATTTAGATAAGAGATATCCTCTTTTTGTAAAATTTTGCCTGCGATTAGCTCTCTTTTTGCCGCCATCGCCACGATCTTTGAAGCGATCGCAAAGAGTTTTTCTCTAACCTTCTCTTTTATCTTGGCAAAATTTGCCTTGCCTAAGCGATCAAGCACCGCCATAGAGCCATTTTGCGCGATGTAACGATCTATTAAATTTAGATGCTCAACTGGCAAAAGAAGCTTGTCGTCATTTTGGTAGGCGATAACCACAAATTCTTTCGTCGCACCCAAAACCTTGATCTTTTCAAGCCCCAAAAACCGGCCTATACCATAATCTTCATGCACGACGTAGTCATTTACTTTTAGCTCATCGACCACGAGACTTGAGCGTTTAACTCGCCTTTTTTTCTCAAATTTATTAAGAGAGACTACGATCTTGTCGCTTGAGGTTAAATTTACTACAAGGGGCGAAATTTCAAGCTTTACATTTGCAAAGCCATCAAGCTCATAGCCCTTAAAAAGCCCTTCATTTCTTGAAAGAACGGTTATGCTTTTGCTATTATTTAGCTCAAAAAAGTCAAAATTTAAAGTAACTTCTAGGTCTTTATAGACCTTTGGCTCAGGCAAAATTTCAATGCCCTTAAATTTCTCCTCAGCCACATCATAAATTTCAAAATCGATCTTTTTAACAAGTTTTGAGTCAAATTCTTTTAAGTAGTCGCTAAAGCTATCTATCGCCCAAAATCCAAGTGAATTTAGGTCACTCACAAGGGCGTCGCTTTGCATATCCTCGATCTTTTGGCTAACTTTTTCAAACTCATCTTTGCTCAAATTCGCAATAAACGGCACGATTTCGACTTCGCTTAGCTCATTTTTGTTGCTAATTTGCGTGGCGGTGTTATAATTTCTAATGCTCTCCACCTCATCGCCAAAGAGTAAAATTCTAACAGGATCGTCCATATTTACGCCGTAAATGTCAATCACTTCGCCGCGAATGCTAAACTCACCAACGCTCTCAACGATATCGACGCACTCGTAGCCAAATCGTATGAGCAAGTCGGCAAATTCGCTTAAATTTAGATTATCTTTTAGCTTGATCGTTGAGCTTTCTAAGTTTTTTTGCGTTGGAAGTGGGTTTAAAAGCGTGCTAAATGGGCTTACGATGATCTTTTTGCCATCAAATTTATAGTATTTGCTAAGAACGGATGAAATTTCAAAGAGCTCTTCGTTAAAGCTTCTTAGATCATCGCCCTTTTTAGCTCTAAAATCAGGTAGTTTAAATGCGCTAAAGCCAGCAAAACTGGCCGCATCAGCGCAGAGTGCCGCCTCTTTATCATCTTCGCAGATGAGAATTTGTGGGGCGTGTGTTAAAAGATACTCATAGACCTTTGCTTGCATAGTACTCTTTTAAAAAGGCTTCGGCCAAGTGAAACGAGCCAAATGCTAGGTAAATTTTGCCGTTTTTTGCCTCTTTTATATCGTTCATATCGCTTGGCTCAAACTCTCTATGAGAAATTTTAAGCTCGTTTAGCGCTTTGTTTATGAGCTCTCCGCCAAGCTCCCTACCCTCGCAGTGGTAGTGATAAAGCAGCACGTCCTCGACAACTGGCTTTAGAGCTGCTAAAACTGCCTTGAAATCTTTATCTAAAAACGAGTTATAAACTAGCGTTAGCTTTTTGCCGCCAAACTCTTCTTGGCTAAATTTCTTAGCCACAGCCTTTGCGCCAAGCTCGTTGTGACCGACATCAACGTATAAATTTGAAGCGATCTTTTCACATCTGCCACGAAGCGATAAGGCACCAAGCTTTTTGATATCTATGCTGCTATCTAAAATTTTAGCCGCGGCGTAGGCTAGAGTTAAATTTGAGCACAAAAACTCTGGTAGATTGTGTCTATCTGCGTAGTTTGCGATCTCGTCTAAATTTTCTTTAGTTAAAATTTCTCTTGGAAAGCTCAGAGTTGCGCCTTTTTCGCTTGCGATCTCTTTTGCGATAGCGATACTTGTCTCGTTCATATCGTTACTCAAAACCGCTCTTTTGCCCATTGCTTCAAATTTCGTGCGTGAAATTTCTTCTATGCTATTTCCCAGTATCGCCGTGTGATCAAAGCCGATCGGAGTAAAGATACTTAGCTCTTTTTCAAAGACATTTGTCGCATCCAGCACGCCGCCCATGCCAGCCTCGCAGACAAAGTAGTCGCAACCCTCAAAAAGCACCGCAGAAAGCAGCGTCATATACTCAAAATAGCTCGTTTTTATCTTGTACTCATCACTCAAAAGAGCTTGCAAACGCTCATGAGCTCTCTCTAAAATTTCATCGCTAGCAACCTCGCCATTTAGCCAAAATCGCTCGTTAAATTTAAATATATGTGGGCTCGTATAGTGGCCTACTTTTGCGCCATTTTGGCTTAAAATTTGCGCTAAAAATCGGCCCGTACTACCTTTGCCATTTGTGCCGATGATGTGGATTATCTTAAAAGGCTTTAGATGTCCTTTGATCGTATCATAAGCCCTTATGATCCTGCCATAGTCGATCTCTTTGTAGTAAAGTGGCTTGCCATCAAGAAATTTCGCTAGGCTCATTTTTCCTCTATTATCTTTGGCATTACTTGGTTTCTGCCGCCCTCTTTTGAAAGATAGAGCATCTTATCAGCGCCCTCAAGTGTCATCGTATCGCTTAAATTTGCACTTCTTGTCGCCACACCAGAGCTAATGGTAACTTTAATGCGCTCATTTTTATATATAAATTTGAAATTTTCTATCATACTTCTTAGCTTCTCGCCAAATCTCACGCCATCTTTGAGGCTCGTACTTGGTAGCAAAATGACAAATTCCTCGCCACCATATCTACCGACAAAATCAACTTTTCTAGCATTTTTCTTAAGCACCTGAGCCACGGCTGAAAGTATCACGTCGCCAGCCTCGTGTCCGTAGGTGTCATTTATCTTTTTAAAGAAGTCAATATCAACAAAGCAGATAGAATAGTCCGTGCCGTAACGTTTATAAGCCTCTTCGATGCGCTGAATTTCACTCATCAAAGCTCTTTTTGTAGCCACTTTTGTCAAAAAGTCCTCTTTGCTCTCAAGCTTAGCAGCTTCAAGCTCTTTTTCTAGGCTAATAACCCTATTTTGAAGCTCTGAAATAGTCGCTTGCTTGCTGTTCATCTCAAGGCCAAGCTCCTTACTCTCGATCTCCAAGGCACCTGCGATCTCGATAAGCATGCTCTTTACATGATCGATGCTATTTGCATTTAAATTTACACTTTTAAGATCATTTTTGATGCTTTGCACCTTAGCTGAGCTACTTTTTGAGCTAGCTGCGATATCTGAGATCCTTTCGCCTATGCTTTGCAAGATGTTGTTTAATGAGCCAACTTTTTCAATGATCTCAGTTCTATCTTCTTCGATCCTGCGATCAACAAAACCCTTTATCTTATCTTGAAATTCTTTGCTATTTAGGCTTTGTGGATTTTGCTTTAAAACGCTTCTAATGCTGCTAAGCTCTTCGCCAAGCTCCTTTGTGATAGAAGGCTCAAGCGCAAAATTTAAAAGCTCTACTAGAGCATTTTCTTCTGCATTTTCATTTTTTTGAGATAAGAATTTCTCAAGCTCAGCGCTCATAGTCTTTAGATCGTCAAAGTCTCTCACGCCGTAATATTTCAAAAAGTCTAAAAATTCAGTATCGTAAGAGCTTACAAAGTCAAACCATTTAAGGCACATCTCTTCAAGATTTTTCTCATCATACCTTCTAGCAAGTAGCTGCATGCCCTGCTCTGCTAGAGCTTTTGCATCTTTGTTGTGAAGCATAGAGATGGCTTGGAGAATTCTTCTTGCAAAGGCGTTTAGTGACTTTAACTTTTTATCATCTACCACTTGTGCTGTGCCATTTTTAGCACCATGAGAGAGCCTAGCGGTCATAAAAGCTACAAACTCATCAACCGTTTTTATATGAAGACTTATAGCTTGCGCTTTATAGTCATCACCAAGCCTTGAGATATATTTTTCTATCTTTTTGCTCTCTTCGGTAGTAAAGCCATATTTTTTAGAAATTTCATTATAAACTTCGGTGTAATTTTCTGGCGTTAGCATCAAATGGCGATCTTTTATCTCGCTCAAGGCCTCCTTGACTATTTGACTAACGGTTACTGCTGCCATTTTTATATCCTTTTACAGCTAAATTTGCGATGTACTCATCAAACGCCTCTTTTGAGGCCTCTTTTATAGCTTCATATTTTTGAGTATCACTAATAACACTATCTGCGTATCTTACGCTCTTTTGACGTCTTGCCACACTAAAATCATACTCGCCAGTAGCAGGTATATCTATGACGCGACCATCTTTAAATTTGGTTTTATAGTTTAGAGTTAAAAGAGCTTTATAAGATGTGATATAGCCGTATTCATCATAGATTATCGCTTCATAGGTTAAATTTTGCACTGAGACAATTATCGAAGTATCAGCGCTCTCTTTGCTAGATAAACTCTTATTTAGCCTTGCGACCATACCCTCTTTTACGGCGTCTTTTATCCAGACACTATTTTTTGGCTCTTCTTTGCTGATGATAACATCAACATAAACTCTATCTCCAACCAAATCCTGCGAGATCTTTGAAACTGGTTTATAGCCACATCCACATATAAATATCGCAATAAAAAACGCTAAAAAATATCTCAAAATTTATCCTTTAATGACAAAATTTACTAATTTGCCTTTTATATAAATCTCTTTTAAAATTTCCTTGCCCTCAAGCCACTTAGCCACGTTTTGCTTAGCTTGTTTTAAAATTTCACTCTCACTCTCGCTTACTGCTACTTCAAACTCAGCCCTTTTCTTGCCATTAACTGTAACTGCAAGAGCGATACTATCTTTTACAAAGACCTCTTCTTTCACAGCTATCTTTGTGAAATTTTTTCTGCCAAAAAGCTCTTCGCTAAGCTCGTTTGCGATATGTGGCACGATGGGTTCTAGTAAATTTAAAATGATAAAAAAGCCCTCAGCATTTACGTTCTCATTATCCTGCGCATTTATAGCGTTTAGTGCCTCCATACAAGCAGCGATTAAAGTATTAAAAGCAAATGTATCGCCAAAAACCTCTGTTGATTTTTTAAGCGCTTCATAAATTTTAAGCCTTGCAAATTTCTCATCTTTATTTAAGCTTTCGTGATCTATCTCAGGTAGTTTATCTATCTTTTTGATAGTTTGCGCCTTCTCCCAAAGCCTATTTAAAAACCTAAATGCACCCTCAACTGCGCTGTCGTTCCACTCGAGCTCTTTTTGAGGAGGAGCAGCAAAAAGGATAAATAGCCTTGCCGTATCGGCGCCGTATCTATTTATGATATCATCAGGATCCACGACGTTGCCCTTGCTTTTACTCATCTTTTTGCCATCTTTTAAGACCATGCCTTGAGTTAGCAGATTTTCAAATGGCTCATCGTCTCTTAGATAGCCAAGATCTCTTAAGACCTTTTGGAAAAATCTAGCGTATAAAAGGTGCAAGATCGCATGCTCGATACCGCCGATGTACTGATCTACATTCATCCAATAATTCACACTCTTTTCATCAAGTGCTTTTTGCTCCCAACTCTTCTCATCGCTTGCAAATCTAGCAAAATACCAGCTACTCTCTACGAATGTATCCATCGTATCAGTCTCTCTGATCGCGTCTTGGCCGCATTTTGGACACTTTGTAAATTTCCAAGTTGGATGTTTATCAAGTGGATTGCCCTCGCCTGTAATCTCGACATCTTCAGGCAGTGCGATAGGTAAATTTTCCTCTTTTTCTGGCACTACGCCGCAGCATTTGCAGTGCACGACAGGTATTGGCGCACCCCAGTATCTTTGGCGGGAGATTCCCCAGTCTCTTAGTTTGTAGTTTGTGATCCTTTTACCAAGGCTATCTTTTTCAAATTTCTCTATTATAAAGCTTTTGGCATCCTCTGAGCTAAGGCCGTTTATAAGCTCAGAATTTATAGCAACTCCGTATTCTGAGTACGCTTTAGAGCCGTCACTCTCACCCTCAAGTGGTTTTACGACTGGTTTTATAGGTAGATTAAATTTACTTGCAAACTCGAAGTCTCTTTGATCGTGAGCAGGAACAGCCATGATAGCGCCACTACCGTAGTCAGCTAGGATGAAATTTGCAACCCAAACTGGGATCTTTTCATTTGTGAGTGGATGAACGACGTAAATTCCTAAAAATTCTCCGTCTTTATCGCTTGCCTGACGCTCTCTTGGGCTTTGATTAAGTATTGCTTTTATCTTTGCCTTCTTGCTTTCATCAAATTTATCACTTTCAAGAAGCGCTTTAACGATAGGATGCTCTGGCGCAAGGGCTGTATAGCTAACGCCATAAATCGTATCAGGTCTTGTTGTAAATACCTCAAAACCATCAAATTTACCACCTAAAGTCTCTTTTGAAGCCTCATCAAGGCTAAATTTAAACTCCAAGCCATAGCTTCTACCGATCCAGTTTTCTTGCATTGTGATGACTTGATTTGGCCATTTGCCCTCAAGAAGTTTTAGATCTTCAAGTAGCTCGCTAGCGTATTTTGTGATGTTGAAGTAGTATCCTGGAAGCTCTTTTTGCACAACATCATTACCGCATCTCCAGCATTTGCCGTCTTCAACCTGCTCGTTTGCAAGCACGGTTTGATCGTACTCGCACCAGTTTACGATGGCATTTTTTCTATAAACAAGCCCTTTTTCAAACATCTTTATAAAAAAGCTTTGCTCCCACTTTGTGTAAAGCGGGTCAGATGTAGCTAAAATTCTCTTTTTAGAGAATGAAAAGCCAAGGCTTGCAAGCTCCTTTTTCATATAGTCGATGTTTTCGTAAGTCCAAATTTTAGGGTGAATTTTATGTTTTATGGCTGCGTTTTCAGCTGGCATACCAAAGCTATCAAAGCCGATAGGATGAAGCACGTTGTAGCCGCTTTTTCTATATGATCTAGCCAGCGCATCGCCGATAGAGTAGTTTCTCACATGCCCCATATGTATGCGTCCGCTTGGATATGGAAACATACTTAGGATATATTTTTTTGGCAAGCTTAGATCATCTTTTGGTTCAAATTCTTCATTTTTATCCCAAATTTCTTGCCACTTTTTTTCTATCTTTAAAGGCTCATATTTTCTCTTCTCAGCCATTTTTTCTCCTAAAATTCTTCTTGTGATTTGCTTGATTCTATTAATACCAAGGCTAGTGAAAATATATTTGCAATGACCGCTCCAATAGCTAGTGAATAGCTAAGCGTTGCATTTTCAGAGACTTGCAAAATAACAAAAGCTGGTATAAGGTGCAAATCAGCAACCAGCGAGCTAGCAAAAAGCTCAGCTGATAGTAAATTTTTAACTCCGATCTTAAGTAAAGTTGAAACCAAATTTATACTAGCCGCCACAAAAAGGGCGATCTCGTTTTTATCATATAAAAACTCCGCCGTAGTCGTAAGACTCATCAGCGCAAAAAATATGTAGATAACTTTTCCCCAGTTCATTATCCCTCCTTACACAACGCCTTTTTCAAACATAGCACGCTCTTTATCACGCTCTTTTTTGATCCTTTGCTTCTCAGCCTCTCTAGCTCTAAAATGCTCGATGCTAAATTTAAACCAGATAAGAAATGGTGATGAGATGTAGATCGAGCTGATCGTTCCTATAACGATACCAACGATAAGGATAAATGAAAATCCATGTATCATATCTCCACCAAATAAAAATAACACAACAACAGTCATCATCGTAGTGGCTGAAGTTAGGATAGTCCTTGAAAGCGTAGCAGATACTGACTCGTTGATAACGCCCTCGATATCAGTTCTCTTACTCTCTTTTATGCCTTCTCTTATCCTGTCAAAAATGATGATCGTATCGTTTAGCGAGTAGCCAAGCACTGTTAATACAGCCGCTAGAGTGTCTAAATTTACATCGATATCAAATAGCGAAATAGCACCAACAGTTATAACTATATCGTGAATTTCAGTTGCGATCGCAGCTAGTGCAAATCTCCATTCAAATCTAAATGTGATATAGATCAATATGCCAATTAGTGAAATTCCAAGAGCCATTAGACCTTTTTCTCTAAGCTCGTCACCAACCTTTGGACCAACGATATCAACACGTCTTACTTCAAAATTTCCAGTATCTTTTAAAATTTGCTTTATCTCAGTGCCGATGTCACCAGTTAAATTTGAACTTGATCCTGAAAATCTAATAACAGCCTCATCTTCGCTTCCAAACTCAGTAACAGAGGCGTTTTTAAGCACTTCATTTGTGCCAAAAGCGTCGCGAATTTTATCAAGTGGCGCTTTGGTATCGTATTTTAGCTGGATAAGCGTACCACCAGAGAAGTCGATGCCGTAGTTTAGACCCTTCGTTGCAAGCAAAAAGATCGAACCAACAAATAAAAATATAGAAAGTGCGAGTGACACAAATCTAAACCGCATAAAATCATAAACTTTTGCCTTAGTGAAAATTTGCATCCCTAGCTCCTTTTATAACCAAACCAAAGTCTGGTATTTCCGCTTTTTTCTATCTTATCCATGACTGCATCAAACATGCCATGTGTGCCTAAAATGGCTGTTAGCATCGAAGCCATGATACCTATGGCCATTGTCACAGCAAAGCCTTTAACTGGGCCAGTACCATAAGCATAAAGCACAGCAACCGTGATGATAGTAGTTAAGTTTGAGTCGATGATCGCACTCATAGCGTGCTCATAGCCCTTTTGCACGGCCGTTCTTATCGCCACGCCTTCACGCAAAAGCTCACGTATACGCTCATTTATGATGACATTTGCATCAACCGCCATACCGATAGTTAGCACGATACCAGCCATGCCTGGCAAGGTAAGCGTCGCTCCAAAAAGCGCCATGACAGCAACTAATATAACAACGTCTGCAACTAGCGCGATATTTGCAAAAATTCCAGAAATCCCGTAATAAACTAGCATAAATAGCACAACTAAAATAGATCCAGCAGCAAGAGCTACCATGCTTTGATTGATGCTCTCTTGGCCTAGAGATGGACCGACACTTCTTTTTTCTAGCATCTTAACAGGTGCTAAAAGTGCGCCACTTCTAAGCGCGATCGCTACGTCGTGAGCCTCGTCAAGTGTAAAGCCACCGCTGATCTGACCGCTGCCGCCACCTATTCTTTCATTTATAACTGGAGCTGAATAGACCTTACCATCAAGCACGATAGCAAGCCTTTTACCAACATTTGCACCAGTAAAATCACCAAAAATTCTAGCACCTTCTGAATTTAGTGTGAAATTTATGATCGGTAGGTTATTTTGCTGAGAAAATGCGACCTTTGCGTCAGTTAGCATCGAGCCATCAAGTACAGGGATATTTTTAACGACGTATTTTACGCGGTCATTTTTAGCATCTTTAAAGATCACGTCACCATAGCTTTCAGCCTCGGCCTCACTCATGGTATTAGCCTGATCTTGTCTTTTATCATCAACTGCCATAAGCTGCAAGTGAGCAGCCTTTGCGATAAGATCTCTCGCTCTTTGCTCGTCTTCTTCAGTCTTTATGCCAGGAAGCTCGACTAGGATATTATCTTTGCCTTGTCTAGCGACTGTTGGCTCAGCTAGACCAAACTGATCAAGCCTGTTTCTAATGGTCTCAACAGCTTGTGAGATAGCGTACTCGATCGTATCAAGTCTCTCTTGCTCTGTAAGAGTGATATGATAGTTTAGACCATCTTTTTTGATATCAAGCCCTTTTATCTCAGCCAAAGCCTTATCAACCTTTGGAGCCTCGTCACTATCAAGTAGCGCAAAATCAACACTATCTTCTTTTATCTTAAATTTATCAATGAGCACATCTTCTTTTTTGGCATAATAATTTATGCTTCCAGCGATTGACTTGATCTTAGAGTGGATAGCTTCGTTAGTTTCAACACCAAGAAGCATATGAAGACCGCCTTGAAGGTCAAGTCCTAGCGAAATTTTAGCTCCGCTTTGGGTCTGAAAGAAAGATGGCACCGAAAAGCCAAAACCAAAAACCAAGGCTAATATTAATATAATCAGCCTATATGTAACTCTTGCGTTACGCATTATTTATCTTCGATCTTTTTAGCTACAAACTCGCGTGCTATACGAACGATTACATCATCGTTAAGTTTAACTTTGATAAAATCATTTTCGGCTTTAATCACTTCGCATATAAGTCCGCCATTAGTTACTATCTTATCGCCTTTGTCAAGAGCTGCAAGCATTGCTGCGTGGGCTTTTTGTTGTTTTTGTTGAGGTCTGATAACCAAAAAGTAAAATATGGCGAAAAGCACAACAAGAGGTAGTAATGATGTTAAAAAATCAGCGTTTTGCATGGATTTCCTTATTTGTAAGATTTTTAAACGGACATTTTAGCACTAAAATTATAATAAAAGCCTTTGTCGGTGCTTTTTTGCTTTCTAATTTCATTTTTTTAGCCATGGCTGAAAATCAAATTTTAAATTTCATCTCACCTTTTCTCACGCTAGCTGGAATTTTCGTCATAATAAATTTAAGCAGAGCTGGATTTTTCGCGGCTGGATTTTTCACTGGGATTTTGTGGTTTTACTGGATCGGCTTTAGCTTCATTTACTACGAATTAGTCTGGCTTATCCCATTTGTCATCCTCTTTGTAGCCCTTGTTTATGGACTTATGTTTTGGATAGCCTCTTTTCCAAGCTTTGTGGCACTAAGAGCCGTTTTGTTATTTTTAATAAGCTACGTGCACCCATTTGGCTTTAACTGGTTTAACCTTGAGGCAACGCTTGTTTTAGGCGCTTTTGAGCCAAATACTAGAGGGCTTATATTTATATTTTTAGCAGCCATTTCTTTGAGTTTAAAAGGTAAAATTTTAAAATTTATCCTAGCTTTTATCTGTCTGATCGCTGCTTTGCAGTTTAAAAGTAACGAGGCAAAGACTCTACCATTTGAGGTGGAGCTAACAAATACTAATGTCGCTCAAAGGGTGCGCTGGGATAAAAGCTTGCGCATGGAATTTACAAATGAAAATTTAGACATGATAAATAGCGCTATCGCCGAGCAAAAACGTCTCATCGTGCTTCCAGAGAGTGCGTTTCCATTATTTATGACAAATGAGCCGCTGCTTGTTGATGAGCTAAAAGAGCTTTCAAAACAGATAACTATCGTAGCTGGCGCGCTTGCCTATGAAAATAAGCAAATTTATAACTCTGCATTTTTGTTTCAAAATGGCACTCTTAGACGAATGGATAAGAAATTTTTAGTGCCATTTGGAGAAGAAATTCCTCTGCCAAAATTTATGCAAGATGCGGTAAATAAGCTATTTTTTGGCGGAGCTAGCGACTTTAAAAAAGCTGAAAATTTTAGTGACTATGAGATAGATGAAGTTAAAATCAGAAATGCTATCTGCTATGAAGCGACAAGAGAGGAGCTTTATAAGGGCGAATTTGACGTGGTCGTGGCTATCACAAACAACGGCTGGTTTGTACCAAGTAGCGAACCTGTGCTTCAAAGGTTGCTTATAAAACACCTTGCTACAAAGTATAATAAAGCGGTCTATCACAGCGTAAATGGCTCAAAAAGTGAGATAATAAAGCCAAAAAAAGCGTTTTGGGATGAGTTTTAAAAGGGAGATTTAAAGTGGCTTTTAGATAAAGCCACTTTTTTGATTATTTTTTTAGTAAAGCCTTGAAAGTATCGACTGCATCAAGCTTTTCCCAAGGGTATTTTGCATTTCCCACTTGGCCTTTTGCAGCTACTTTTGCATATAAAAATGTCTCTTTGCTTGGTTTATCAAGACCAAATTTATTTGTTATCCAGCGAGGTGTTAGAGAAAAATGCTCGCTTACAAAATTTGAAAGCATATCGTCATTTACGCCGTTTGCGTGAGTTCCCATAGTATCAACACTAACTGAAGTTGGCTTAGCAACGCCTATTGCATAGCTTATCTGGACGATGCATTTTTTAGCAAGGCCAGCTGCGACTATGTTTTTAGCTATCCAGCGCGCTGCGTAAAGTCCGCTGCGATCAACCTTTGTGTAGTCCTTGCTTGACTGAGCGCCACCACCTATTGGGCTATATCCGCCAAAGCTATCGACGATTAGTTTTCTACCTGTTAGGCCGCTATCGTGAAGTGAGCTATGATTTACATATCTGCCTGTTGGATTTATGTAAATGATCGTTTTTTCTTTATTATATAGCTCTTTTGGAAGGCCAGTTTCGTCTATTAAATTTTGTATTAGTGCGCGAAGCTCTTCTATCTTCATGCTCTCCACGCAAGGAGCAGATACGACGATAGTGTGGATACTTTGAGGTTTGCAGTTTTCAAAGTTGTCTTTACTGCCGTAATCAATCGTAACTTGAGTTTTTATATCAACACCAAGTTTATCAGGGTTTGCTTTGGCAAATTTATAGACTTTTTCACAAAGCATTCTTGCGTAAGTTATAGCTGCTGGCATAAATTCTTTCGCTTCGCAACTTGCAAAGCCAAACATGATGCCTTGATCACCTGCTCCAATCTCGCCGTCACTTTGATCAACGCCTTGATTTATATCTGGACTTTGTTGATTTAAGCAAACTTTTACCTCGATATCATCTGGGTGCAAGCACTGCTCTTTTGTAAAGTTGCTCTTTCCGTCATATCCGATATGCGCAAGAGCGTCTTTTACGATCTTTTCGTAGTCTTTATAAGAGAGTTTTACTTTTGAGTTTATCTCTCCGCCTATTATTATATTTTTTCCAGCTACAAAAACTTCGCTTGCGACGCGTCCATTTGGATCTTGCGTTAAGATAGTATCAACAATGCTATCAGCGATGATATCAGCGCATTTGTCTGGGTGACCTGGACTTACAACTTCAGAAGTAAATAGATACATTTTCGTCCTTTTCCTTGGTTAAATTTTCGTGCAATTGTAACAAATCTATATAAAAAGCCAATTAATCTTTTTAAATTTCTTTATATTTAAAAATCATTTAGCTAAAATCAACAAAAAACTAATTTATTAAGGTGTCAAATGAATATGTTTAAAAACATTGCAAGAAGATACGCCGATGGAAATTTGATCGTTCAAATTTTAGTTGGTATCATCCTAGGTGCCCTAGTTGGCTTTTACACACACTATCAGGCAGCCCCTTACAACCAAATCTCAGCTAAAATTCAAACCATCCAAAAAGAGAGTGGCTTAAGCGTAGATGAAGTCATAAAAACTCGCCTTAGCCAAGATGAAGCAAAACAGCTTGATGAAGCCAAAGAAAAGGCTAGTTCGGCTGATTCTATCGCTGCTTCAGCCTCAGTTTTAGGAGATTTGTTTAAAGGCGCTCTAAAAGCGATCGCACCTATTCTTGTATTTGTTTTAGTTGCAACCTCTATCATTTTAAAAGATTTTGGCCACACAAAAGGCATGCAAAAGATCATCACACTCTACCTTGTTGGCACCTTTTTAGCAGCTGTTGTGGCGGTTATTGCTAGCTTTTTATTTCCTATCGAGATACCGCTAAAAGGTCTGGAAAGTGCAGATATGTCAGCACCTCAAGGCATCACAAACGTGCTAAAAGATCTTATCTATAAAATGGTAGAAAATCCGATAACCGCCCTAGCAAACGGCAACTATATAGGCATCATCACTTGGGCGATTGGTGGTGGTATCGCTATGAGATATGCTACACCTGAGACCAAAAAGGTATTTAAAGATATAAGCGACGGCGTAACTCATATCGTTAAATTTATCATTAGACTTGCTCCGTTTGGTATCTTTGGTATGGTTGCTATCAGCATTCATGACACTGGATTTGAGGCACTTGCAGGATATCTAAAACTGATCTTAGTTCTTGTTGGAGCGATGCTTGTGGTGGCATTTATCGTCTATCCAGCGATGGTTTTTGCACTAACTAGGAAAAATCCTTATCCACTTGTGATGATCTGTTTAAAAGAGAGCGCGATCTCAGCGTTTTTTACAAGAAGCTCAGCTGCAAACATCCCTGTAAATATGGCGCTTTGCAAAAAGCTTGGACTAAAAGAGGAGCTCTACTCGATCTCTATCCCACTAGGAGCCACCATAAACATGGGCGGTGCAGCAGTTACCATTAGCATCCTAGCGCTTACTGCGGTAAATTCTATCCCATCTATCACAGTTACATTTGGCGATGCGCTTCTTCTTTGCTTCGTCTCAGCCCTTGGTGCGTGCGGTGCATCTGGCGTGGCTGGAGGATCGCTTCTTCTAGTGCCATTAGCGTGCGGACTTTTTGGCATCGGCAACGATATCGCTATGCAGTTTGTCACAGTTGGCTTTACGATAGGCGTTATCCAAGACTCGGTTGAAACTGCGCTAAATAGCTCATCAGATGTGCTTTTTACAGCCGTAGCCTCAGAGACTTCAAACTAACCTTCATAAAATTTCAGCTAAATTTTGGCTGAAATTTTACTTTTATCCATTTTTTTGTAAAATGTCCCAAAAACTTAAAGGACGATAATGCAAATTTGGGATCTAAAAGCACTTTTTGCAAACGAAAAAGAGTGCGAGCAAAACGCACTAAATTTACAAAAAGAGTGCGAAAAATTTAAAGATAAATACCTTGAAATTTATGAAAAATTAAAAACAGACGAGTTTTTAAAGGCATTTGGCGAATATGAAAGCTTGATAGCTAAAATTTCAAAAGTAATGACTTACGCTTTTTTAAATTTTGCCAAAGACACAAGCAAGGGCGCATTTTACGCAAAGATCGATGAGATAGCGACAAAAGCAAATGAAAATTTGATATTTTTTGAGATCAAATTTAATGAATTTGCCCCTAAAAAACAAGAAGAGATCATAAAAAGCTCCAAAAAATATGGCTACTATCTAAGCAACCTAGCCAAAGCAAAACCACATCAACTAAGCGTTGCAGAAGAAAGGGTGCTGCTTCGCACTGCAAGCACCGGGGCTGAGGGCTTTTCAAGGCTTTTTGATGAGAGCATGAGCAAGATGAGGTTTAAATTTAAAGGCGAGCTTTTAAACGAAGAAGAGATTTTAGCCAAGCTTCACGAGAGCGACCAAAGCGTGCGAAAACTGGCCGCCAAAAGCCTTTCAAACGAGCTTAGCAAGCACCAGCACCTCCTTGGCTACATATATAATATGATAAAAACTGATCTAAAAACGAGCTGCGAGCTGCGAAATTTCAAGCTTCCTGAAGAGCCAAGACACCTTGAAAATCAAATCAGTAAAAAAAGCGTTGATTCGCTAATTGCTGTAACTGAGAAAAATTTTGACCTAGTTGCTAAATTTTACGAGCGAAAAAGAGAAATTTTAGGCCTTAAAAAGCTTTATGACTACGATAGATACGCGCCTCTTAGCAGCGAGGGGGAGTATAAATTTGATGAGTGTAAAAAGATAGTTTTAAAGGCGTTTGGGACATTTTCACCTAAATTTGGCGATATAGCTAAAAGCGCTTTTAGTGACGGCTGGATCGACGTTTATCCAGCGCCAAACAAGCGAGGTGGCGCATTTTCTCACTCAGGATCAAGCGACACGCACCCTTATGTTTTGCTAAATCACACAAACCAGCGAAGAGACCTTTTTACGCTAGCTCACGAGCTTGGCCACGCTGTGCATCAAAAGCTCTCATATAGTGTAAGCTACCTAAACTCAGACACTCCACTAACCACGGCTGAGACGGCTTCGGTCTTTTGCGAGATGCTAGTTTTTGACCACGTAAAAGACGGCCTTAGCAAAAAAGAGAAAATTTCACTGCTTGCTGGCAAGATAGAGGATATATTTGCCACGCTTTACCGCCAGATAAATTTCACCACCTTTGAAAGGGCTGTGCACGCACATGAGGGCGAGATCAGCCTAGATGAGCTAAATAAAATTTGGCTAAAAGAGAGCAAAAAGATGTTTGGCAAAAGTGTCACGCTAAATGACTACTACAAAATTTGGTGGAGTTACATCCCACATTTCATCCACACACCTTTTTACTGCTACGCCTACTCTTACGCGCAGCTTCTTGTGCTTGCACTTTTTGGGCTTTATAAAAGCGGCAAATGCAAAAATTTTGTCGAAATTTACACCGAGTTTTTGAGCCTTGGTGGGAGCCTTAGTCCAAGGGAGCTTGTGGGTAAATTTGGCTTTGACATAGATGATAAAAATTTCTGGCAGATCGGCATAAACGAGGTCAAAAAACTAGTAGATGAGTTTTTAGAAATTTCAAAGGATTAAGATGTTAGACGAAATTTTAGACGATGAGAAATTTGCGCTTTTGATGAAGATGCACATCTATGAGTGCATTGATTTTTTGCTTGAAAAGGGGCTAAATTTCTCAGTTATGGCAAATTTACCGCTAGTTAGCTTTGAGCCTAGCTTGCCAGATGAGATAAGCAGTGGATTTAGCATGCCAGTCATTATGTTCTCGCTTGGTGGCTACACGCTTGAGAGTGCGAGGCTAACGCAAGATGAGCTTAGCTTTGAGGCTGGCTTTGGTAGTGAGAATTTTGCCTCAGTGGTATCATTTCCACTTGGCGCAGTGGTTCAAATTTTGGTTGAAAATAGCCCGATTCTTGTAAATTTCTCCATTTATAAGCCAAAAGAGAAGCAAGTCGATCACGCTAAAAAATCAGCCTCAGTCTTTTTGCAAAACCCAAAAAATAAAGATATATTTAAGAAAAAATAGTAATTTTAAGCATTTTTGGCTAAAATCAAAAGAAAATTTAAAAAGCGAAAAATGGAAAAATTACTATCAAATTTAAACGAAGCCCAGCGCGAAGCAGCCACCCACATAGACGGTGCAATGCTCATACTAGCAGGTGCTGGCAGCGGCAAGACAAAGACGATCACAACTAGGCTTGCCTATCTCATCGGCGAGGTCGGCATAGATGCGGCAAACACGCTAACTCTTACATTTACAAACAAAGCCGCCAACGAGATGCGTAGCAGAGCCATGGCGATGCTAAGCCAAAGCGGCAAAAACTACTCGCCGCTGCTTTGCACATTTCACAAATTTGGACTTTTGTTTTTAAAGCTCTATATAGAAAAGCTTGGCAGAAAAAACAACTTCGTCATAATCGACACAGACGATAAAAAACGCATCATCAAAAGCTTTGAAAGCCCAGTCGCCACGGCTATTTTGTCAAGTGAAATTTCAAACTACAAAAACTCACTTTTAAGCGTCGAAGAGGTCTATAAAAACGCAAATTTCTCTTCATTTGATAAGAGCAAGGACAACTTTTACAAGCAAGCAGCGCAAATTTATGAAAAGTATGAGGACTATTTAAAGGCGAACAACCTTGTTGATTTTGACGATTTACTAGGGCTTACGTATAAAATTTTAGACGAAAACGAAGATCTTGCTAGAGAAATTTCAAACCGCTACAAATACATAATGGTCGATGAGTATCAAGACACAAACGACCTTCAGTATAAACTGCTAAAAAAGCTCTGTCTATGCCACGAAAACATCTGCGTGGTGGGCGATGATGACCAAAGTATTTATGGCTGGCGCGGTGCAAAGATAGATAATATCTTAAATTTCAAAGATCAGTTTAGCAACGTAAAGATCATCAGACTTGAGAAAAACTACCGCTCAAGCGAGGCGATACTAAAGGCTGCAAACGAGCTAATAGATCATAACCGCAACCGCCTTGGCAAGAAGCTTGTAGGCACAAAGGGCGAAGGCGAAGCTGTAAATTTGATAGAGAGTTTTGATGAGAGCGTCGAGGCTGGCAAGATCGCAAAAAATATAAAAGAGCTTTTAAGCAAAGGCGTGCAGGCAAAAGATATCGCGATCTTATACCGCATAAACGCACTCTCTCGCTCGCTTGAAGATGGACTAAACAAAGAGCAGATCTCTTATAAAATGGTCGGCGGAGTTAAATTTTATGAAAGAGCCGAGATCAAAGATATCATAAGCTACCTAAGGCTGATAAATAATCCAAACGATGACTTCTCAATAAGACGTATCATTAATCGCCCAAAACGCGGCCTAGGCAAAGTGAGCCTTGATAAACTTGAAAAAATGGCATTTGAGGGCAAAATTTCCATTTTTGAAGCAATCTCAAACATCTCTGATAACGACGAAGCCTTTAGTAAAAAGGTAAAATCAGCCCTTCTTGAGTTTGCAAACAACCTAAAAGAGCTTCAAGAAAGCAGCTCAGTTTTTGACCTCATAGATAAATTTGAAGCTAAATTTGGCGTCAAAAAATACTACGAGAGCCTGCCAGATGGCGCTGAAAGAGCGGCGAACATCGACGAGTTTTACGCTGTTTTAAAAGATCAGATCAAGCAAAATCCAAGCTTTGATTTAGAAGAGTTTTTAAACGAGATCACGCTAACAAGCGAGCAAGACGGCATTAGCGACGAGGCTATTAGTATTATGAGCGTGCATGCGAGCAAGGGACTTGAGTTTGAGCACCTTTTTGTGATCGGCCTTGAAGAGGGATTTTTCCCGCTCATTGGTGATGGTAGCGACATCGAAGAGGAGCGCAGGCTCGCTTACGTGGCGATAACAAGAGCTAAAAGGACACTTAGCCTAAGCTTTGCAAATTCGCGCTTTTACAAAGGTCAGCGCACGAGGCTAAATAAGAGTAGATTTTTAAGCGAGAGCGGTATCACGCATGGCTCGCTAGTCATCGAACAGAGCAATGAATTTAAAAAAGGCGACCTTGTTAAACATAAAATTTTTGGTATCGGCAGGGTGAGCGCGGTTAGCAAGATCAAAAAAGAGTTTAAACTGACTATAAATTTTGGTGGCAATGTAAGAGAGATAATGTCAAGCTTCGTGGAAAAGGCCGTATGAACGCCATTTTCGTGGCAAACAAGCCTGCTGGCATGAGCTCAAACCACTTTTTAGGACGACTAAAGAGAAAATATGGCGTTAAAAAGGCTGGATTTTCAGGCACGCTTGATCCATTTGCGAGTGGCTGTCTGATAGTCGCTTTTGGCTCATATACGAAATTTTTTAGATTTTTAGACAAAAGCCCAAAGGTCTATGAGGCGACTATTTGGCTTGGGGCGAGTAGTCCTAGCATGGATAATGAAAATATCACTGAAATTTCAAACGTAAAAGAGCTAAATTTAGAAAAACTTGAAACCATAAGAGGCGAGCTAATAGGCAAGATAAGCTATATCCCGCCAAAATTTAGCGCCAAACATGTAAATGGCACAAGGGCTTACAAGCTAGCAAGAAGCGGCGAGGAATTTGAGCTAAAGCCAGAGACAATGGAAATTTATGAGAGTGAAATTTTGAATTATTCACACCCTTTTTTGACACTTCGTTTAAGTGTAAGTGAGGGGAGTTACATCCGCTCTTATGCAGAAATTTTTGGGCAAAAAGTTGGTTATAATGTAACTTTAAGCTCATTAAAGAGGGTAAGCGAGGGTAAATTTCGCTATGAAAATGAAAAATTTTTAAATATTTGCAATTTTTTAAATATTAAGCAAAACACGTATTTTGGGGACATTAACAACATACTAGATGGCAAGAAATTAAAAATTAACGATTTTGAAACACAAACACAAGGAATTTATTTGCTAAATTATGATAAATTTATGAGCGTAATCCAAATCATGGATGATACTATAAATTACACTTTAAACAAGGTAGAAAAATGTTAATCTTAGCAAGAAAAGAAAACGAAGAAATTTTACTAGGCAATGACATAAAAGTCGTCGTAGTAAGTATCTCAAAAAGCACCGTTAAGCTTGGTATCGAGGCCCCGCGCAACACAATGATACTAAGAAGCGAGCTGGCAAACGATATTAAAAACGAAAATATCCACGCCACCAAAAAAGCAAGCGAAGCCGATATCCACGAGCTCGCGAAAAAAATCGAGAAATGAAAAGCTTTGCAAAGATCAACGTATTTTTGAAGGTAGTTGGCACCAGAGGCAACTACCACGAAATTTTGTCACGTTTTGTTCTTTGCGAGCAGCTTTTTGATGAAATTTATTTTGAAAAGTCAAATTCTTTTGCTATCGAATGCGACAACAAAGAGATAAAAGAAAACATCATCCAAAAAGCGATAGACGAGCTAAAAAAAGCTGGCTTTTCAAACGAGCTAGATGAGTTTTTTAGCTCTCACAAAATCATCATCAACAAACAAATCCCAATAGGTGCTGGTCTAGGAGGAGGCAGTTCAAACGCTGCCACCTTTTTACTTATGGTAAATGACCAGCTAAATTTAAATATAAAACGCGAAAATTTGATGCAAATAGCCTCTAAAATCGGCGCGGATGTGGCCTTTTTTGTAAGCGGATATAGGGCAGCAAATGTAAGTGGCATAGGCGAGACCATAGAAGAATTTGACGATGAAGTGCCAAATTTAAATATTTTCACGCCAAATGTTTTTTGCTCCACACCGATGGTTTATCAAGAATTTAGAAGCAATTTCTTACAATATATAGACGTTAATGCTGCAAAAAAGATGCAAAATTTAAAGAGCAAAGAGCTACTTGAAATTTATAAAAACGAGGAGCTAAACGATCTTTTTGCCCCATGCTTTAAGCTCTATCCACAGATGAATGAGTTTAGGGATAAATTTCTAAGCGGCAGCGGCAGTAGCGTATTTAGCGTAAAATAAAAGGTAAAATTTTGATAAAAGATCTAGCAAAAAACAAGAAAGCTTTGCATGACTTTAGCATACTTGAGACCTTTGAAGCTGGTATCGTTTTAAAAGGCAGCGAGGTCAAGGCTCTAAGGGCTGGCAGAGCAAATTTAAAAGACAGCTTTGTGCGCGTCATAAAGGGTGAGCTTTTCTTACTAAACGCTCATATCAGCTATCTTGAGACCACACACAGCGCATTTCGTCCAAATGAGCGAGCCGCCAGAAAACTTTTGATGCACAGAAAGCAAATCGATAAAATTTTCGGTCAAGTCTCACAAGATGGGCTTACTTTGGTTGTTTTGGCACTTTATCTAAACGATAAAAACATCGTAAAAGCAAGGCTAGCGCTTGCAAAAGGTAAAAATTTACACGACAAGCGCGAGACTTTAAAAAGACGCGAGGCAGACAAAGAGGCAAGAGCTGCCATAAAAAGATATGTTTAAGGGATAAGATGAAGAATTTACTTGTTTTAATAATCGCTTTATTTGCTTTTTTTGGTTGTGGCGAAGATGAGAGCAGCAGTGCAAATTTTAAAGAATTTAGCCCAAACGAAGAGGTCAAACTTGTAGATGTAAGCGGCAAGGAGCTTGCTTTAGTTCGAAAAGATCATGGCTTTGCTATCAAAAATGATGAAAATAAAGTTTTAATGATCGACATTTTTGGCACATTTTGCCCACCTTGCCAAAAAGAGGCAGCCGAGCTCACAAAATATCAGCTTGAAAACAAAGATAAATTTACGCTAATCGGACTAACTCACTTTGAAAATGTCACAAATGAGTATGTTTTGCATGAATTTATGCAAAAATTTAATGCCTACTACTTCATAACAAACGATCAAAAGATAAATGACAGGCTTGCCGAGCAAATCGTAAGAGATATCGAATACAAACACGAGATCGCGCTACCTTTTAAAGTGGTGATAAAAAACGGCGAATATCAAATTTTAACAGATGTAGATAGCGGACAATACGGAGTTAAATACTATCTTGGCGGCATAAAAGTCACAAAAATGAAAGAAGATTTGGCAAAAATCTATGAAACAAAATAAATTTGCCTTATATTTGGAACATCATTTGCTTATAAATGTGTGAAATTTTAGAAGGACTTTAAATGTTTGTTTTAGATAGATCAAAATCTAGCCCACTCGTCGAATCAGCCCTTGCAGGCAGAGAACTACGCCAAAAGCTCATTTCTGGCAACCTTGCAAATGTTGATACGCCATTTTACAAGGCTAGAGACGTAAGATTTGAAGATGTTTTAAGAGAAAAAGCAAATGAAATTTACAACGTTTCAGAGAGCAAAAAACTAAATTTAGCTAAAACAAACGAAGCGCACATGGCTGCGGTTGATTTTCCAAAAAGCGACACAGCTCAAATTTTCTTGCGCGATGGTCACATGGCTAGAAACGATGCAAACACGGTTGATCTTGATGTTGAGACAACAGAAATGGGCAAAAATACAGTTATGATAAACGCCCTTGATAGCGCCTACAAGGCTCAGGGCAATATCTTCAAAAGCGTAATAGACGCAAGTGCTAAGAACTAGGAGAGATGATGTCATACTTAAATGATTTTGATATTAGCGGATACGGACTAAGCGCACAACGCTTCAGGATGAATGTCATCAGCTCAAACATAGCAAACGCTCAAACCACAAGAACGGCTGAGGGCGGACCTTACAGAAGACAAGAGGTCATCTTTAAAGAGATGAACTTTGATAAAATTTTAAACGATCAGCTTAAAAACTCACAAAGTTTGCTCGAGTATGAAAATCCACTCGATGATCCAAGCTCACCTAAAAACGCTCACCCTGCCCTAACTAGCGTGATCGTAGATAAAGTAGTGCGCGATGACAAGGACTTTCAGCTAAAATACGATCCAAGCCACCCAGACGCAAATGCAAATGGCTACGTCGCATTTCCAAATATAAATCCAGTCATCGAGATGGCTGACTTACTTGAAGCGACAAGGGCTTATCAAGCAAATGTAGCGTCATTTCAAAACGCAAAAACAATAGCACAAAGTGCGATATCACTCATTTCAGGACAAGCATAATGATAAATAGCATAAATTTAGATAAGTTAAACAAAAACGAAAATTCAAACAAAATAGCAAAAGCGGGCGAAGAAGGCGGCTTTGAAAACGCATTAAATGACTCTTTAAAAGAGCTAAACAAGGTTCAAATAAACGCCGATAAAGCCATAGCTGATCTCGCAACTGGCGAGGTAAAAGACTTGCACCAAGCAGCTATCGCCATAGGCAAAGCAGAGACTAGCATGAAGCTTATGCTAGAAATTCGCAACAAAGCGCTAAGCGCATACAAAGAAATTTCAAGAACGCAAATTTAAGCCATTGAATGAATTCCAGAAAATCAAAAATAACCATACTTTTTTTATTAATTACTTTTGGAATTTCAATCTTTGTGCTCGTTATATTTTATAGAGCAAGCATCGAGCGAAAGCTTCCTAAGCTTCAAACAAGCGACGTAAATACCGCAATCCGCGGCAATATCGTCACAAAAGACGGCTTTAGCATCTCATCAAGCCAAAAACTCTACAAAGTGATGCTTGACACCAGAAACATCGATCCAAACAAAAAAGAGATGTTCATTAAGCTCTACTCGCTTTATAGCGGTGACGATCCAAACAAAGTAAGAAAGATCATAAACGGCACAAAAGGCCTTGTCACGCTCTCTTACAGCATCGACGCAAAGGGCGCTACCTACCTTCAAGAGCTTTCAAGAAAGCTAAACCGCAAGGGCATCTTAATCTCATATCTTGACCCAAAAACAGGCCTTGCCTCTTTTCAAGGCATGCGCGTGATGGAGAGTGGTCAAAACCGTAAATTTATGTCAAAAGACGCCTTAACGCCAGCTATAGGCTACGTGAGCAAAACAGAGAGCGACGCACTTACCAAAAGTAAAGGTGTAAAAGGGCTTGAGAGATACTACGAGGACTACCTAGCCCCGATACAAAACGCCAAAATCCTTGGCCCACGCGATATTGGCAACAATATAATTTTAACCAGTGATTCAAATTTAGCAACAAGGGTTGATGGCTACAACGCAGTGCTTTCTGTACCGCTTAAATTTCAAACCAAGCTAGAGCAAATTTTAGATGAAAAACGTGAATTTCTAGATGCAAAAGAGCTAATCATCTGCATAATGAATAGCAAAAATGGCGAAATTCTAGCCCTAGCTTCTAGCTCAAGATATGATCCATCAAATATAAGAAAGCAAGATTACAGCGCGCTAAATTCGAGCGCAAGCGAGTATGCATACGAGGTTGGATCGGTTTTTAAACCATTTATCTTCTCCATACTGCTTCAAGAAAAAAAGGTAAATCCTTTTGAGCTAGTAAATACCTATAACGGTCGCTATCAGTTAGGCAAAAGAATCATCAAGGACACCCACCCAGAACCATTTATGAGCGCTGAAGACATCATCGTACACAGCTCAAACATCGGTATGATCCAGCTAGTAGAACGCCTAAATGGTCCGCAAATTTATCAAGGGCTTTTAAATTTTGGCTTTTCAAGAAAGACTGGCATCGATCTGCCATACGAGCAAGTAGGTATGATGCCAACGGTTACCAAGCTAAACTCATCAACCTATAAGGCAACAGTTAGCTACGGATACGGCCTGCAAGCGACATTTATGCAGCTTTTAAAAGCTTATAACACCTTTAACAACAAAGGCATCGAGGTGACGCCACACATGGTGGCATATCTTGAGCGAAACGGCAAGCGCTACGATCTGCCAAAAGCAGAGCCAGCACAGGTCATCTCGCAAGAGACCGCAAAGATAATGAAGAGAATTTTGATAAAAACAGTTGAAAAAGGCACTGGTCTAAAGGCATTTACACCAGGTCTTGAGATAGGCGGTAAAACTGGCACCGCGCACATCGCTTCTGGCAAAGGCGGATATAGCAACACCTATAACGGCTCCTTTTTTGGCTTCGTAAACGACACAAGAGGCAACAGCTACACCATAGGCGTTTTAGCAAGAGACCCTAAAAAACCTTACTACTACTTTGGTGCGCAAAGTGCGTTGCCGACATTTAAAAAAGCCGTTGATCTAATGGTTGAAGATGGCTATTTATTCCCAGATCCTAATGTCATAGCTGAGTTTGAAGCTAAAAAAGACAAGCTCAAAAACGATAAAGCAAAGCAAAAACCGGCTTTAGATTAAATTTAACTTCTAAGATATAAATATTAAATTTCAAATTTAGAGTTTAAAGTAGAAATTTGGATCTAGGCAAGCGGCCTAAATCCAGAATTTATGCAAGTCCAAGTTCATTTAAGACAGAGCTTAAATTTACAGAATTATTTGTATTTTTGCCAAGGCTATTTTGCTTCTCAAGCAGTGTTTGGCTCGTAAGTGCCATGTTTAGCTCTTTGCGGTAGTCACTTAAAATTTTATCCATGATTTTAAGTAGCTCATTTTTTTGATCCTGCGTTTTGGTCGGATCATTTATGCTTAAAAGCTCAGTTAGCTCCTCTTTTTTCTGAGCTATTTTCTCTTCTATCTTGTTTGAATTTAGCTCATTCATAAAGCCAGCAGCACCGATTTCTGTAAGCCTTTTCTTAAACTGCTCAAGCTTGTCTGAAACCTTTGCCTCACTTGTGATCTTATCGAGCGTTAGACTTAAAATTTCATCAAAACTATTTTTTTTATCTTTAGCTTTGCTTGAGCCTGACTGCAACAAATAATCGATAATATCGTTATTTTGAACCTTCATACATCTCCTTTTAAAATTGAGATGCTTTTTATAAGCAAGATTTATTCCTAAAGGCTAAATTCTCTAGTGTTTTTTGATTTTTCTAGGATAAAACTAGCAAATTTATCACTAAAATTTGGACACTGGACAACTTTGTAAAAACTAAAGCTTAGCTCTTTAGCAAGCTTAGCATACTCGATAACTAACTCAAAAATGGTCTCAGAATTATCTATGCAAAAAGATAGCGGATAGATAAGCGCTTTTTTATTTTTGCACTTTGCCAAAGCCTCATTTAGCGATGGCTCTAGCCATTTAACAGGACCAAGACGCGACTGATAAGCAAGGCTTACATCTTTAAAATTTAGCCCCTGCTCTTTTAGCATTTTGCTTAAAATTTGCACATGTTCATTTATGTGTTTTTCGTAGATATCGCCCTTTTCTATGATCTTGCGGGGTAAAGAGTGAGCTGAAAAGATGAGGCTAACGTCGCTTATATCGGTATCTTTTACCGCTTCACGGATGTGGGAGATAATGATCTTATTGTAAGCGTCATCATCATAAAATGGCTCACAAAGTGAAATTTTAGCTTTTAGATTAAGCTTCTCTTTTGCTTTTTTAAAATCAGCTAAGCTCGAAGTTACCGTAGTTTGTGAGTGATGAGGATAGAGTGGCAAAAGCACTATCTCATCAAATTTTTCATACTTTTTTAGCACATCTTTTACAAATGGCGAAGTGTAGTTCATCGCAAAATCAACTGCGTCAAATTCGCTTTGCAAGCTTGAAATTTTCTCACAAAGCTTAGCTGTAAGCTCGCAAAGTGGCGACTTTCCGCCTATTTGCTCGTAGTTGTGCTTCGCAGTTTTTAGTCTGCCTTTTGTGATCATAAAAGCTACAAATTTTCTTAAAAATTTATTTTTTATACCCAAAATATATGGGTCATTAAACATATTTGTTAAGAAAATTTCGACATCATCCAGACTGTTTGCACCGCCCATATTTAAAAGCAAAAGAGCTTTTTTCATCAAAAGAGCTCTTTAATCTTTATAGCATCATCGATGTTTGAAAGTTCACTACTCTCGCCACTTTGGCAAAGATCATAAAAGGCCTCGTATTGCGCTTTTAGCTCGCTATTATTAGTATCTATCTTTAAATTCATCTGTCCATTTTCGCTCACTTGATGAAGCTTGTGATCGATGAGATCGCCAAAATAGACGCCATTTTTGGCATTTACCTCTATCTTAAAGCGCTCTAGTGAGCCACAAAATGAGTCAGTGATATGCACTAGAATTTGATTTTTACTTTTAAAGCTTATCGCCACGTTATCGGCACTTTTGGCATTCGTCTTATTTGTTTGAGTGTAGTAAAAGTCACTGACTTCTGAATTTATGATATTTTTTGCTAGGTCGATGTCAGAAACTGAGAGCTCATTTATGATATTTCCGTCGCAAAGTGGCTTAAAATGAGCGATAGAAATGCTATAAATTTCCTCTTCTTTTAAAAGTGCTTTTTTAAGTGACAAGATAGTTGGATTAAAACGCTCAGAAATTCCCGTGCAAACCCTAGTTTTGTTTGTTTTGGCGGCATATTTTATCTCTTTAAGATCTGCGATACTTTTAAAAACTGGGCGTGAGATAAGGATATTTTGACAATATTTTGCACACTGGCAAAATGCCTCCACCATCTCCTCTCTTGGCGAGCAAAGCACGACTGCTTGAGGCTGGGCAACCTCTATAAATTCTTTAAAATCAGTATAAAAATCGGCTCTGCAAAACTCATCAACATTGTCTTTGTCAAAAATGCCACAAATTTCAAACTCGTTTGAGCGTCTAAGCTCTAAATAATGTTTTTTACCTGTGCTGCAATAGCCGATAATGCCGATTTTTAGCTTCACATTCACCCTTTAAAACTTTAGAAATTTTTAATTATTTTATTTACAAATCGCTTTTAAATAGATAAAACAAGAGATAGTTTTCAAAATATCACTATTTTTTCTCTTTTTAGAATTTCGCAAACGAATTTTGGCTAAAATCAAGCAAAATTTTAAAACTAACGAGGATAAAAATGCAAAATTTAGATATAAGAAAGGCATATCTTGATTTTTTTAAATCAAAAGGTCACGAAGTAGTAGCTTCTGCACCACTCGTGCCAAACGATGCAACACTACTTTTCACAAATGCTGGCATGGTGCCATTTAAGAGCATTTTCACAGGCGAAGTGCCACGCCCAACACCACCTATCCGCACTAGCTGTCAGACCTGCATAAGAGCTGGAGGCAAGCACAACGACCTTGATAACGTCGGTTACACAGCGCGCCACCATACATTTTTTGAGATGCTTGGCAACTTTAGCTTTGGCGAATACTTCAAAAAAGAGGCGATCGCTTACGCTTGGGAATTTGTCACAGAGGTGCTAAAACTACCAAAAGATAAGCTTTATGTAACCGTTCATGAAAGCGACGATGAGGCGTTTGAAATTTGGAGTACTCACATCGCAAAAGAGAGAATTTACCGCTTTGGCGACCATGATAACTTCTGGCAAATGGGCGATACTGGACCATGCGGCCCTTGCAGTGAAATTTTTTACGATCAAGGCGCTGAACACTTTAACACACCAGAAGATTACATGGGAGGCGATGGAGATAGATTTTTAGAGATATGGAACCTTGTCTTCATGCAGTATGAAAGAAGCGCGGATGGCAAACTAAGCCCACTACCAAAGCCAAGCATAGATACTGGCATGGGACTAGAGCGCGTTACTGCTATCTTACAAGGTAAATTTAGCAACTACGACAGCACACTTTTTATGCCGCTCATCAATGAAGTAGCAAAGCTTTGCGGCAGGCCATACGTCTATGAAAGTGGCGCTAGCTACCGCGTCATAAGCGACCACATCCGCTCGGTCACATTTTTGCTAGCTCAAGGCACGACATTTGATAAAGAGGGCCGTGGCTACGTGCTTCGCCGTATCTTACGCCGTGCGATCCGCCATGGATACTTGCTAGGCATAAAAGAGCCATTTATGTATAAGCTTGTCAATAAAGTTTGCGAGCTTATGGGCGGACACTACACCTATCTAAACGATAAAAAAGCGGCTGTAAAAGAGCAGATCAAGCTTGAAGAAGAGAGATTTTTAGCGACTATCGCAAGCGGGCTTGAACTATTTGAGAGTGAGCTAAAAAATACAAAAGAAATTTTTAGCGGAGAGGCAGCGTTTAAGCTCTATGACACATTTGGCTTCCCACTTGATCTAACGGCTGATATGCTTAGAGAAAAGGGCTTAAAGGTCGATGAGGCAAGGTTTGATGAGCTTATGAGTGAGCAAAAAGCACGTGCAAAAGCTGCTTGGAAAGGCAGTGGCGACAAGAGTGCGAAGGGCGACTTTAAAGAGCTACTTGAGAAATTTGGCGAGAATAAATTTATAGGCTACGAAGAGCTTAAGAGTAAAAGTAAAATTTTAGCCCTACTTGATGAAGAATTTAAAAATGTAGATAGCTTAGATGCTGGCAAAGAGGGCTGGGTGATGTTTGATGTCACTCCATTTTACGCTCAAAGTGGCGGTCAGTGCGGCGATAACGGTAAGATAGCAGGCAAAGCAAATGTGCTTGATACGCAAAAATTTCACGGGCTAAATTTATCTTTAGTAAAAACTAGCGCGGCGCTAAAAGTTGGCGACGAAGTAGAGCTTGAAGTGGGCAGCGACAGAGCAGAGACTGCGCGACATCACAGTGCTACACACTTGCTTCACGCAGCCCTTAGAAGCGTACTTGGCACACATATCGCTCAAGCTGGCTCAAACGTCGAGGCAGATAGGCTAAGGTTTGATTTCTCTCATCCAAAGGCGCTTACTAGCGAAGAAATTTCAAAGGTTGAAAATTTAGTAAATGAGTGGATCGCAAATGGCGCAAGCCAAGAGACCAAGCTAATGGACCTTGAAGATGCCAAAAATAGCGGAGCGATCGCACTATTTAACGAAAAATATGCCGATAAAGTAAGAGTCGTGAGCTTTGGCGATGTCAGCAAAGAGCTTTGCGGCGGAACACACGTGAAAAATATCAATGAGATCGGCTCATTTTTCATCATAAAAGAGAGTGGCGTAAGCGCTGGCGTTAGGCGTATAGAGGCTGTTTGCTCAAGGGCTGCGCTAAATTTAGCAAGGTCGTTTAGAGCTGAGCTTGAAGAGTTAAAAGATGAGCTAAAGAGCGTTGAGCCACTAAATGCCGTCAAAAAGCTAAAAGGCGAGCTAAAAACGCTAAAAGATAAGCTAAAAAATGCTAAAAATTCTCACGCCCTAGCCTTTTTAAACGTAAATGAGACCAAGCTTTGCGTAGCAAGCATCGATGGTGGCGATATAAAAACGATGATAGATGAGTTTAAAAACGAGCACGAAAGCGCTGCGATCTTGCTAGTTCAAGTCGATGAAGAGGGTAAAATTTCTCTTGCAGCTGGCGTGAAAAATGCCCCTATAAAAGCTGGTGCTTGGGTCAAATTTGCAGCGCAGATACTTGGCGGAAATGGTGGCGGCAAAGATGACTTTGCAACGGCTGGTGGCAAAAACACCCTAGCCATCGAAGACGCCATAAGAAGCTCAATAGAGTACGCAAGGCAAGCTTTAGAAAAATGAGCCACCAAGAGATAGCTTTTATCAAATTTGACCAGATAGTTCTATTTCTACACGTCACCTTTGTAGCCCTTTTTGTGGGGCTGCAAGCTGGCTTGGTGCTCACTGGCAGCTACTTTATCAAAAGCAAATTTGAAGATAAAGAGCGCTATCACATCTTGCTTCACATCATCAGGCGCTATGGTATCGCCATTTTCACGCTCATTCTTTGTATCGCAGTAACTAGCTTGGTGATGATATATGGCTCTGAGTGTAACAAAACGGCAAATCCTATGGCAAGCGCAGCAGCTGCGACAAAATGGGCTATAGAGCTGTTTTTGGTCTTAAATTTAGGCTACATTTTTTATAAATACAAAACGGCCATAAAAGCTCTTAGGTCACACGAGATGATCGAGCTAAACGAGAGTTTAATCGTCATCATCTACTACTTCACGCCGCTAAATTTACTAGCCTCGCTTGGCGCTCTTTATCTTGGCATAAGTTATAAGGACTTTTGATGATAGTACTCGCCTCAAGCTCGCCAACAAGGGCAAATTTGCTAAAAAATGCTGGCATAGAATTTGAGCAAATTTCTTGTAGCTTTGATGAGAGCAAGATAGCAAAGAGCCTAAAGCCAGAAATTTACGTCCAAAACGTCGTTAAAGCAAAAAAGGAGCAGTTTTTAAAGGCAAATAGCGAGCTTTCAAATTTACTCTTTGCAGATAGCTGCGTGGCGTGTGGGGATCAAATTTTAGGCAAGGCAAAGGACGAAAACGAAGCGCTTGATATGCTAAATTTACAAAGCGGCAACGAGTGCAGCGTATATACGGCGATGATATTTGTGGGTAAATTTGAGCTCATAAACGTAAGCAAGACCACATATAAATTTGCTAAATTTGACGAGCAAGACCTCGAAAAATATCTAAAAAATGGTGACTGGGAGGGCAAGGCTGGAGCCATGACGATAGAAAATTTTAATAAAAAATACATCATCTCCCAGCACGGCGAGACCAGCACGGCAATGGGGCTAAATTTAAAAATATTAAAGGCATTTTTATGAAATATATCTTGGCATTTATCTTTATAGTTGCCATTTCGCTTGGCGGAGCGTTTTTATACTTCTACTCGCAAGTAAGATTTGACGCCTACTCCATCATCGACTACAAACCAAAGCTCACAACGCAAATTTTTGACAGAAACAACGAGCTCATCGCAAATATCTTTGAAGAAAATAGAATTTATGTAAAGTATAACGACATCCCGCCACGTGTCATCGAAGCGCTCGTGGCTATCGAGGATACGAGCTACTTTGAGCATGGCGGCATCAACGTCGAGGCTATGGCAAGGGCGGCGATAAAGGATATCAAGGCCAGAAAGCTAGTCGAGGGCGCATCTACACTAACGCAGCAGCTTATAAAAAACCTAGCCCTAAGCCGAGAAAAGAAATTTACAAGAAAGATAAAAGAGGTCGTCCTTGCGATCAAGCTTGAAAGCGAGCTTAGCAAAGAGGACATCATCGAAAGATACCTAAATCACGTATATTTTGGCCACGGCTACTACGGCGTAAAGACGGCTGCGGAGGGATACTTTAGAAAAGAGCTAAATGAGCTAAGTATAAAAGAGATAGCGATGCTAGTTGGCATGCCAAAAGCGCCAAGCACTTATGATCCTACAAAGCACCTTGATCTCTCACTTAGCCGTGCAAACAGGGTTCTTGAGAGGATGTATAGCATCGGCTGGATAAACGAAGATGAGTACCGCAAGGGCGTGCTTGAAGAGCCAGCAGTCTTTGACGATACGCTCACACGCAATAAAGCTCCTTACGTGGTCGATGAGATCATAAAAGAGGCTTCAAAGAAATTTGACGATATAAAAACTGGCGGCTACAAGATACAAAGCACCGTCGATCTAAACGTGCAAAAGATCGCTCAAGACGCTCTAGTATATGGTTACAATGAAATTTTAAAAAGAGATAAAAAGGCAAATCCAGAGATGCTAAATGGCGCTATCGTCGTCACTCATCCACAAAGCGGACAAATTTTAGCTCTAATTGGCGGCATCGACTACGCAAAAAGTAGCTACAACAGAGCGACACAAAGCAAGCGCCAGCCAGGATCTAGCTTTAAGCCATTTATCTATCAAATAGCCCTTGATAGCGGCTACTCAGTCGTCTCTCAAGTAGCTGACATCGCTAGGACTTTTGACATGGGCAATGGCAAAGAGTGGACGCCAAAGAACTATAGCGGCGGCTTTCAAGGCTACATCACGATCAAATCAGCCTTAACCCAGTCTCGCAACCTCGCAACCATAAATTTACTAAACGATCTTGGTCTTAGCTCGGTTCGCAAACAGCTTACGGATATGGGCTTTAACGACATCCCTGAAAATTTATCAATCGCACTTGGTAGCTTTGGGATTTCGCCACTTGACTTTGCAAAATTTTACTCGATGTTTCCAAACGATGGCGAAGTGGTCGAGCCTACGCTCATTAAGCATATAGAAAATAGCTTTGGCGCGTCGATGGACTATGAGCCTCAAAAGAAGCAAGTGCTAAAACCTGAGCAGGCATTTTTGATGACTACCTTGCTTCAAAATGTCGTAAACAACGGCACTGGACGCAACGCAAAGGTAAATGGCATCCAGATCGCTGGCAAAACTGGCACGACAAATAACAACATCGATGCTTGGTTTTGCGGCTATTCGCCTGATATCGAGGCCATTATCTGGTACGGAAACGACGATAACAGCCCTATGAAAAAGGTCGAGGGTGGCGGCAGGACAGCTGCACCAGTCTTTAAGAAATTTATGGAGGGCTACATCAAGCTCTACCCTACCCTAAGACGTGCGTTTGAGCAGCCTGATGGCGTCTATAAAGGATACTATAACGGCGCTGATGAGTACTATACAAACGACTCGCCGTTGCCGCAAAATACGCCAACAAACGACATCATTCAAGATCAAGAAAACGATGGATTATTATTTTAGGAGATAAGATGAAAAGATTAAAAATTTTACTTTGTCTAGCGCTTGCAAGCCTTGCATACGGCGCTGATCTAAACACAGCTAGCAAGAGCGAGCTAATGAGCCTTGGGCTAAACAAAAGCCAGGCACTAAACGTCATAAAGTATAGAAAAGCTCATAAATTTACAAGTGTCGAGGAGCTTGAGAAGGTTCAAGGCATCGGCTTTAACGACATGCAAAAGGTCAAAGAAAAGCTTAGTGTAAAATATAGCCAAAAGGCGAAAAAGACTGAGCCTGAAAAGAAGTCAAAAAACAAGAAGCTAAAAAGCAAGAAAAAGAAAAAATAGTTTTTCTCTTCTAAATTTCTAGCCATTTACATTTTAGCTCTATCATTACGCCCCTGAAAGAAGGTGGCTAGAAATGCTAAACACCAACAAAATAAGACATATAAGCTTTGTAAAATTTTTAATTTTATTTGTAGCTTATATGTTTTTCATAAACTACATATTTTTATTAAAGGGCGTATTTTTAGGGTTTTTATCGGGCGACACTTTGTCTTTTTCTATACTGCTTTTTGCTCTACTTAGCATATTTTTTCTTTTGCTCTTTGCTGGAGTTTTTGCATTTTGCTTGTACCGTTTTTGCTAAAACCTCTTGCTATCTTTCTCATCATGATTAGCAGCATCTCTGCTTACTTTATGCAAGCTTACGGCGTCATTATAGATAAAGGCATGCTATTAAACGTCTTGCACACTGACACAAGAGAGGCCTTTAGCTATTTTAATGCCAGCTTAGCTCTTTGGCTTATTTTTGTAACCATCCTGCCCTGCGTATATGTAGCACTTGTAAAGATTAGCTATGGAGGTTTTAAAAGTGCGCTTAGATCAAGGGTAAAAATAGCCCTTTGCACTTTAGCAAGTGCAGCTGTAATCTTTGCTCTCATGTCTAAAATTTTTATACCATTTTTTAAAGAGCCACAACGCCTCAACCATAAGCGTTTTACTCCCATACTATCCCATCTACTCTGGCATAAGATTAGCACAGTCTTTGGCACAAAAACCGCTCCTTTTTACTTACGTGGCAGATGATGCAACGCTCACAAACGATAAAAAGAAAATTTTAGTTTTGATAGTTGGCGAGACACAAAGGAGCAAAAACTACTCGCTAAATGGCTACGCTAAAAACGATACAAACAAATTTACCAAACAAAAAGATGTGGTAAGTTTTACAAATTTCTACTCATGCGGGACTGCCACAGAGACTAGTGTGCCTTGCCTATTTTCAGACTTAAAGCGAGAAAATTTTAGCAACCGCGAAGCCAAAGCTCGTGAAAATTTAGTTGATATCATCAACAAACTTGGCATAAAAACATACTTTTTTGGCAACAATAGCGGTGGCTGCGAAAAAAATAGAAGTAGTGGTTTGCGACAATCTTGATCAAAACCACACCTCAGAGCACAGAGTAGCTGACTTTGACGAAGTAATATTTGATGAGGCAAAAAAGGTCATAAAAGATGCAAATTCCACTACATTTATCGTGCTACATTTGCAAGGCTCACATGGCCCTATCTACTACAAAGGTTACCCAAGTAAATTTAAAGAATTCACCCCAACATGCGACACCGCCGAGCTAAACAAATGCACGCCAGATGAGATAGCAAACACCTATGACAACACCATTTTATACGAGGACTATCTGCAAAGCGAGCTGATAAACGCCCTTGAAGCAAGAAAAGATAAATTTGAGGTTGCCATGTTCTTTTTCTCAGATCACGGAGAGAGTCTGGGCGAAAATGGCATATATTTACATGGCCTGCCTTACTCCATCGCTCCAGATGAGCAAAAACACATCCCAGCCATCGTCTTTTCAAGCGATAGCGAGCTTTTAAAAAGGCTAAAAGCTAGAAAAGATGAAAGCCTTTCGCATGATTTTATCTTTAGCTCAGTGCTTGGATATTTTGGGGTAAAAACTAAGGCTTACGAGCCAGAATTTGATATTTTTAGGGAATAAATTTAAAAGCCAGCCTAGGCAAAACCCGAAGCTGGCGCAAATTTAAAAGCTGATCTCTTTTATATCAGCTACTTTTAATATCTCACTATAAATTTGACCGATGATCGCGACGCGGTTATTTCGCACTTTCTCGTTTTCAACGTTTATCATGACTTTGTCAAAAAACTCATCTATCTGCGGTTTTAGAGCAAATAGCGCTTTTAGCCTTGGCTCGTATGCCAAGCTCTTATCGATAGCTTTAAATGCGTCATTTAAGGCCTTTTCAGCATCTATCTCAAAGAGGCTCTCATCGACCTTGCTAAATTTATCATCTTTTATGATGTTTGCAAGGCGCTTAAATGTCGAGAAATTCTCTCTAAAATTTGGCTCGCTTGAAATTTTAGCAAGTGCCTCTATCATCTTAGTTAGCTCCAAGATGTCCTTTTCGCCACTTTTTATGCACGCTTTTACGATAGAAGCGTTTGCGTCAAAGAAGGTATAGAGCCTATCAAGGATGAAATTTATAAGCACTTCAACGTCAAATTTCTTATAATCTTTTGCGATATCTTCTAAAATTTCTTTTACGTTAAATTTCAAATTATGCGCCAAAACGATCTTTATCACGCCATTTGCCGCGCGTCTTAGAGCGTATGGGTCTTTCGTACCGCTTGGGATTTTGCCGATGCTAAAGAGCCCCATTAGCGTATCAAGCTTATTTGAAAGTGCCACAACCGAGCTAAAGACCTTGCTTGGACACTGCGCCTCCTCGCCGTCTGGCAGATACTGCTCTTTTATAGCTAAAACGACATTTTCATCCTCATTTTTAGCCTTTGCGTAGTAAGCACCCATGATGCCTTGAAGCTCAGTAAATTCATAAACCATCTGCGTTGTAAGATCGGCCTTGCTTAGCATCACAGCTCGCTCCAGCTTAGCCCCGTACTCGCCAGCTTCTTTTTTAAGTAGCTCACCATAGTTGCTAGCTAGTTTTTTAGCCACTTTTAGCTCTCTAAGCTCTTTTTCATAGATACTTCCAAGTTCTTTTAGGTAGGTTATATTTTTTAGTTTTTCTGGGCTAAATTCGTGCGCTAGGTCGCTTTGCCAAAAGAACATCGCGTCGCTTAGTCTTGCTCTTAGCACCTTTTCGTTGCCTTTAATAATAAGTGAGTAGTCTTGTGTGATGGCGTTACTAACTACAACAAAGCCATTTGCAAGCTTGCCATCTTTAAAGACTGGGAAGTAGCGCTGATTTTCTTTCATCGATGTGATGATGACCTCGCTTGGCACCTCCAAAAACTCCTCTTCAAACGAGCCAAGAAGCGCTGTTGGATACTCGGTGATCGCCACGACTTCAGCTAGCAAGTCTTTATCGATCTCGATCTTTAGCCCACTTTTTTGGCTGATCTTTTCAAACTCATCAAGGATTATTTTCTCTCTCTCGTCTGCTTCAAGCACGACGCCACGGCTCTTTGAGCCATCAAAATACTCTTTTATATTTGAAATTTTTATCTTATCATAGCTAACGCTTCTGTGAGGATAGGTAGAGTTGCCGCTCTCTACGCCAAATTTGTTAAATTTAATGACCTCATCACCAAGC
This sequence comes from Campylobacter concisus, assembly GCF_003049065.1. Lineage (GTDB taxonomy): Bacteria > Campylobacterota > Campylobacteria > Campylobacterales > Campylobacteraceae > Campylobacter_A > Campylobacter_A concisus_BE. Next base: position 100,184 of record NZ_PISC01000003.1, read on the forward strand.
AAGCATAAAAACGATCTTATCGGGCGGATAAACTCGAACTCGCCGTTACCCCAACGCATAGACTTGCCAAAGCTAAGGCTCTTTAAAAACTCCTCGACCATATCGCCCATTATCTTAGCAACTGGCTCGCCCTTCACCTCTTTTTCGTGATAAAGCACCTCTTTGCCGTCTATCTCTTTAAATTTAAGCTCACTCTCGCTTATGCCACATTTATTTGCAAAGCTAAGCGCCGCCTTTGTAAAAGCTCCGTCTTTTAGCGCTACTTGCTTTGGCGCACCAACGAAGCTAGCCACGCTATCTGGCTGAGCTAATGGGAATTTCTCATGGAAAAAGACCAAACGGCGCGGAGTGTAGTAAAATTTAAACTCGCTTTTGATGTTATATCTCTCAAGCACAGCCTGCCATTTAGCGTTGATGTTTGGCAGCTCCCTTAAAAATGGTATCGCTGGGAGCTCCTCGACTCCGATCTCTAGTAACAACTCTTTCATATCTCACTCTTTTTATTAAAATTTTCTCTTTTTTCTCTTATCATCTCTCTTGCTCTCTCCTTCTCTTGCGCCTGCAAAATGACGCCTCTTATCATAAATATCATAAACAAAACAAACGCTGCGATCATAAAAATATCTAAAATTTGCACCATCTACTCCACAACGATCTCTTTTTCGTTTTTATAAATTTTCACCCTCGCCCGCTCAAAGCCTTGCACGCCATCTTTTAGCCTCTTTTTACTATAAACTCTGATCTTGCCATGTGGCGTATGCAAGTAGCCGCCCTCTAGCTTGCCTGAAATTTTAGCGATCACATCGCCGCTTCTTGCAATGCTTAGCTTTGAGCTATCAAGTAAATTTTCACTTACTTCTTTTGTGCCATGCTCATTTATGATCTCATAAGAGCTTACTTCAAGCGCCTCTTTGTAAAATTTCACTCGCCTGACCAAAATGTCAAGCTCATCGCCCACGCCGACGCTATTTTTAGGATCATAAACGTAAATTCCACGGCGATTTTTTGAAACAATAAAGCCATGCTTATCTTTTAAGATGACAACAGCTCGCTCCACAAGTGCTGGCAAGGCCTCAGGATGCTCAAAAAGCGTCTCTATATCAGCTTTTTTATAGTTTTGATCTTCTACTTTTTTAGCTTCTTTTTTTAAATTTTCATTCGATTTAGCAGGACTTGGTTTGGTTGAGATTTTAAATTTAAGTGCAAAGTGGTCTGAGTAAAGATCGCTCTTTGCAAAGCCATGCTCATCAAGCACAAAGCTTGGCTTAAAGACCTCAAAACTGCCATCAATGTAGCTTAGATCGCCATTTGCCATAAAGCTAGGCGATAGCAAAACGTGATCAATAGCTCGCTTTTTGCCATGGACTGCATGGGAGTATCTATCTTTTGGGGCTAAAAAGCTATAAAGATCGTAAAATCCACGAGTTGCAATGATATCGTTTAAGATGGATTTTTGCCCATAAGGTGAGTTAAAATCGCCTAAAACAATGGCATTTTGCTCATTGCCAAGAGCCGCTCTTAGCGTTCTTTCAGCCTTTTTTTGCATATTTATGCCGTTTTTGTAAGCTGGGAAGTGATTAACAAAAACGCTAAATTTCTTACCCTCCACCTCAAAAACAACCTTTAAAATGTTTCTAGTTTTTACATTTGGCACTTCAAAAATTTCACTGCCACTTGGCTTTATCTTTGATATAAGAGCTAGCCCGACTGGAGAGTTTTTTGCCTTGCTAAAGGCTATAAATTTATACTCGCTGCCACCGACCAAAGCCTTTAAAACCTGCTCGTTTTCGACCTCTTCAAGTGCTATGATGTCGGTATTTATAGCGTCTATGACCTGCCTTGTTCTTTTTAGTTTTGAGCTAGCCGCCTCGCAGTCCCACTTTGAAGTGTTAGATTTAAAGTCGGGATATTCGCTGCCATCGTCCTTGCAGTCAAATAAATTTTGCACGTTATAAGTTGCGATACTTATCTCGCTAGCAAACGCCATCAAAACGGCAAAAACTAATGCAAAGAGCGCTCTCAAACCTCGCTCCTAAAGTCAAATTTAGAGATGTTTTGCCTGATCGCCTCATACGCGATGATACCAGCACTCATGGCTAAATTTAAGCTCCTGCCCTCTTTTCCCATCGGGATCGTTATGGCATTTTTAAAATTTATATCCATAAACTCTCTTGGCAGTCCTGTGCTCTCTCCACCAAAAAATATAAAATCTCCTGGCTCAAATTTAGCGTCGTAGTAAAGTCTGTTTGTCTTAGTCGTAGCAAAGAAAAATCGCTCTTTGTGGCTTAAATTTGCCTCCAAAAACTCATCCAAACTCTCCCAAATTTGTGGCTTTAAGATTTTCCAATAATCAAGCCCAGCACGTCTAACAGCCTTTTCGCTCAGGTCAAAGACAGTTGGCTTAACGATGTGCAGCTTTAAATTTGCATTTACACACATTCTGCCGATAGCTCCGGTGTTTTGCGGTATCTGAGGATGGACTAGGACTATGTTAAACATAAGTTTTTCTTGCCTTAAAAAGTGTTATAAACTGGCTCATTTTAGCCAAAATGGGCTTTTAAGAGTTTTAAAGATTAAGATTTTCTAAATTTGCGCTTGGCTAGATAGCTTGAAATTTCAAGCTCCTGTCTGCGTTTTATCTCAGCTGCTATCATCTCGTTTTTAAAGCCAGCCGCCAAGATCTCGCTCACATCTATCTTTGGCTCAAATTTACGCTCATAAATACCAAGCTCTTTTGCGCGTTCTATGCGCTCTTTATTGTAAGCTCCAAGCCACGATTTTAAGGGCATATTTAGAGCAATTTCTAGTAGCTCTCTATCACTTGGCATAGCTTTAAAAAATGGCTCTTTTAAGATAGAAAAGTAGCTCTTTGGCAGGCGCATTTTTTCTAAAATTTCCTTTGCGTCAAGCTCAAATTCGCCAAAAAGCATATACAAAAATAGCCTCTCGTCATCCACGAAATTTCTAGCACTTTTAAGTTCGCTCAAAAACTGATCATTTTCACAAATTTGCACGCCAAAAATTTCTTTAAAAAGTGAAAGCTTAAAAAGATAAAACGCCCCTTTTTCAAGATGCTCTGAGCGAAAAAATTTAATGAGCTCGGTATTTATCCTATCCTTGCTTAGATGCGCTAGATCAAGCGTTTTCATAAGCTCTAGCGTATCATCATCTATGCTAAAATCAAGCCTAGCGCTAAACTGCACGCCGCGTAGCACCCTTAGCGGATCTTCTTTAAATTTCTCACTATCGATGTGTCTTAGCGTTTTGCGCTCAAGGTCCTTTTTACCACCATGAAAGTCTAAAATTTCGCCGTTAAAGATATTCATCATCATGGCATTTACCGTAAAATCACGCCTAAGACTTGCAAGACTTGGATCATTTATGTAGCTTACGGCAAAGTCTTTGTGCGTTTTCCCAGTCTTGCTCTCGCTTCGTGGCAGACCAAGGTCGTAGTTTTTGTATTTGTAGATGAAGTAGCTTTTGCCAACACCGCTAGCTCTTATGCCAGCCATTAGCTCGTCAAATTTGAGAGGCTTTATGTCATAGACTTCGATGTCATAATCATAAATTTCTCGCCCCAAAAGCGCATCTCTCACGCAGCCACCGACTAGATAGACGCGCTTGCTAAAAGGGGCAAATAGCGATCTAAAAAAATCTAGCTCGCTATTTTTGTAAATGCTTGTACCAGTTTTTGCCTCAAATTTGTTATTTTGAGAGATTTTGTAGTCTATTTTCGATGTTTGCAAGGGTAAATTCTAAAAATTTAGTCGTTAGCTCGAGCCTTTGGCTAAGGTCTTGCTCGCTAGTTTGTTTAAGCCCCTCAAAAAGCACCTCTATGCGCTCAGCAAGGTTTGCTAGGAAAATTTCTTCATCACTTATCTCCCTGCTCTTTGGCAAAATTTGCGCTACCTTTGGCTCTGGCTCGCTTTGAGCACTTATCTCAAGCTCTGGCTCATCAGCCACCTCTTGCTCCCTAGCCTCCATAGCCAAAAGCTCTTTTTTTAAATTCTCTCTTTCAAGCTCTTCTTGCTTTTTGTTTTGCAGTGCCTCTATCTTCTCAAGCTCGGCGCTAACCTCACTAATGGCCATCCTAGCGATATCATCAAGCTTCATAATCTTATCAACCACCTTTTAAATTCATTTATCTCTTCGTCACTTTTCATCCTGATAAAAAACTCTTTCATCTGCTCATTTTTTATCACGCGCTCCTTGCGAAGTCCGCTCAGGCGGTTTATCGCGCCAAGGGCGTCCTTGTTTGATGGGTCTTGTTTTAAGATGTTCTTGTAAATTTCAAGTGCGTCATCTTTTAGCCCTTGAGCCTCGTAGATCAGTGCTTCAGTGATTGTGTTTTTCATTTTTGATAAATCCTGCTATAACGTCGCCTATCTCGCTTGTTGAGCAAATTTCAACTGCGTTAAAAGCGGCGATATCTTTTGTTCTATATCCCTTTGCAAGAGCTGTTTTTACGGCACTTTCTATCGCGTCTGCTGCCTCGCTCTCGCCAAATGCGTATCTTAGCATCATCGCTGCACTTAAAATGGTAGCGATCGGATTTGCTATGCCCTGCCCTGCGATGTCTGGCGCTGAGCCATGGATAGGCTCATAAATTCCCACTTTGCCGCCCATACTAGCACTTGGTAAAAGTCCTATCGAGCCACAAACCATGCTCGCTTCGTCGCTTAAAATGTCGCCAAATAAATTTTCAGTAAGTATGACGTCAAAATTTGCAGGCGCTCTTACTAGCTGCATCGCTGCGTTATCGACATACATAAAGCTAAGTTCTACTTCAGGATAACCCTTTGCCACCTCGCTAGTCACCTCACGCCAAAGCTGACTTGTCTCAAGCACATTTGCCTTATCGACCATGCAGACCTTTTTCTTGCGAAGCATAGCCGTCTCAAAGGCGATCTTTGCGATGCGCTCGATCTCAAATTTAGTATAAACCATCGTGTTAAACGCTCTATCTTCGCCTTTTTCACGTGGCTGGCCAAAATAAAGCCCACCAGTTAGCTCGCGAACCACGACAAAATCAACGCCCTTTAAAACCTCTGGCTTTAGCGTGCTAGCATCCACTAGCTCGTCAAAGATGATGGCTGGGCGTAAATTTGCATAAGCTTCAAGCTCTTTTCTGATCTTTAAAAGCCCGCTCTCTGGCCTTAGGTGTCTTGGCAGGCTGTCCCATTTCTCGCCGCCAATCGCTCCAAAAAGCACAGCGTCGCTACTAAGCGCAGAGCTTAGCGTCTCATCTGGCAGTGGCTCGCCAAAAACGTCGTAGGCTGCGCCGCCCATAAGCTTGTAGTCATACTCAAATTTGATACCAAACTCAGCGCTTACTACGTCTAAAACCTTTATCGCCTCGTCGATGATCTCAGGGCCTATGCCATCGCCTTTTATAACGCAAATTTTATAGTTTTTCATCGCCGCTCCTTAGTTCATCTTCGCTTTTGCGTACTCGATAAGGCCGCCAGCGTTTAAAAGCTCTTGCATAAATGGCGGAATAGCGTTAAATTTATACTCTTTTTTTGTGCTTTCATTTACGATGACGCCGTTATCTACGTCGATCTTTAGCGTGTCGCCCTCGTTTATCTCGTCGGTTTCTTTTATCTCAAGTATCAAAAGCCCTGTGTTAAAGCTATTTCTGTAAAAAATCCTCGCAAAGCTCTTAGCCACAACAGCTGCTATGCCAGCCTCTTTTAGCGCTAATGGGGCGTGCTCTCTTGAGCTGCCGCAACCAAAATTTTCGCCAGCTACAATGATGTCACCTTTTGCTATTTTTGAGCTAAATTTAGGATCAGCGTCTTCCATGATGTGTTTTGCTAGCTCTTTTTCGTCTGAAGTGTTTAAATATCTTGCGGCGATGATGATGTCAGTGTCGATGTTATCGCCAAATTTCCAAACTTTGCCTTGTTTCATTTTTAACCTTTAGTTTTGTAAATTTGGGCTGATTTTAACCAAAAGAAGCTAAATAAATAATCAAAAAGCCAAATCAAGCGCTCCAAAAGCCCTAAATTTAAGCCTTTGCCCTTTGTAAAATCTCTTTCATCTCATCTTCACTAAGTGGCTCAACAAGCACGTTTGCAGCGTCAATGAAGTGGTATTTTTCTTTTGGCAAATTTGCCATAAAAGCTCCATATTCACACTCATCAAGCACGTGAGCGTCACTATCATCCACGCCCACAACTAGCGTAAGTACCCAGCGCGATACCTTGCGATCTCCAAGCGCCTCTTGTGCCTGCCACGACGGAGATGGAGCATAAGGCAAGATGGTCGGTAAATTTTCACTAAGCGTATATGTGCCAAAAATTTCGTTGCCGTCTTTGTCTTGATAGATGTGCTCTCTTGCGCTGTATGCGTCAAGATACTGCACCTGCCTCATCATCTCATCAAATTTAGCCGCAGGGCTGGCGCTAGCAAAAATTTCATCTACCATAACCGCGTCAAACGCCACGTCTCGCTCCACGCCAGAGATATAAAGCGTTTGATTTTTCTCTTTTATATCCTTTAACGCTTCAAGCCCCCACATGATGTCAGTCTCGTAGTCAAATTTTAAAATTTGCTCACTATCATAAATTTTTTCGTTGTCGCACTCTATTTTTGAGCCAATTTGAGCTGAGAGCTTTGAGAGTAGCTCAAGTGCGATCTGCCAGTCTCCAACGCCACTTGGAGTATAAACGCGCACGATATACTCGCCATCTTCGTAGTTTAGCTCAAAGCCACGAACGCTCTTTTGCCACACGCCTGCTATCATCACGTCAGCACCAAGCTCATTTGCGCTTGGCTCCTCTTGCTCGCTGTTAAAAAAGAAAAGCCCCTCAACAAGAGCTGAAATTTCACGCTCGCTTAGCGCCTTTGCATATCCGCCAAGTAGCTTCTTTTTATTTTTTACACTAAATGTCAAACTCATAAATTCTCCTTTTGCTCTAAAATGTCATCACCTGATCGCACTCTCTCACCCACTCGGACAAGATATCCATGCTGCCTTTCACCTCAGCCTCAAAATAAGGCTCTCCCACATGCAAACCGCACCTTGTTTGGCAGCTACCACAAACCTTAAGCATCGCACCGCCAGCGTAAAGCTCCTTTAGCATCTCCACTAGATCAACGTCGTAGTTTTCTGGCTTTTTGGTGCTATTTCGTGCAAGATCGACCGCGTCGTTCATGAGAAAGATCCTAACCTCTTCGCCCTTTTCTTTTAGCGCTCTAGCCAGCCTTAGTGCGTTGTAAGCGTTATCCGTGCCGTTATATGGCTGATTTGTAAGTATAAATAGAAATTTTTTCATCTCTTATCCTTTTGCTAAAAATGTAGTGCAAACTGGGCAAATTTTAGCCAAACTAGGTAAAAAGGGGATAAATTTATCTAAAAAGTAAGAGCACGCCAATCGTGCAGACGATGATGGCAGTGCAAATTTCAAGTAGTCTTAGGTGCGTTTGTAAAAATTTCTTTAGCATAGCGCCACCTAGTGCGTAGATATTTAGCGCTAAAAACTCGATGAAAACAAGCGTTACGGTGATCACGCACATGCGAGTGAGGCTAAATGGATCGTCTTTATCCAAAAATGTAGGCAGCAAGGCTGAGAAAAATATCCACGCCTTTGGGTTTGAGACGCTGACAATAAGGCCATTTATAAACATCTGCTTTTTGCTTGGCAAATTTGAGACGTTTGTGATGCTAAGCTCGCCCTTGCCAAAAAAGAGCATAGCCCCAAGATAGAGCATATAAAGGCCTGCGATGATATTTAGCACCTTAAATGCGTACTCAAAATGATGCAGTACCGCTCCCACGCCAAGCATACAGCTAAACGATACAAAAGCAATCGCTAAAAGCTGCCCAGCCATCACGAAAAACGAGTGTTTGTAGCCAAAGCTCATGCCAACGCTCATCGCATAAGTCATGTTGATGCCTGGCATCATCGAGATGGGCGCAAGGGTGATAAAAAATAGCAAGAAATTCATGAGATGCCTTGAAATTTTAATGAAATGCTAAATCAAAATCTATAAATTTATGATAAAAGAGTGCTTTATTAGCAAATTTAGACTGCTTTTGGACGTGAGAAATTTGGCTTTTGGCGCTAGGGATATAAATTTAATAAATTTAGTGCAAAAACAAAGGCGATTTTGTGTGTTTCGTAACCTAGAGCTTAAAAAGTGGTAAATTTACTTAGCCTGCTTTTGCTTACGACTAAATTTATCTTTTGCCACGTAGGCACTCTATAAATTTAATAGCCACAAAAACTGGCTAAATTTAGAGCAAAATAACTCACGCTTCATTTATAAATTTAGCCTATTACTATTATCACACCAAGCCCTTTGTCGGCGGCATTTTGATAAAATTTTAAAAGCCCAGTAAAGTGCTCTTTTAAACTCGCCTTTATATCTTCAAATTCGCTCTCGCTCCCAAAAATGTCAGGATAAGTGTTTGAGCTTGCAAATTCTTTTAAATTTATCTTTGCTAAAAGTGCGCTAATATCAACATTTTTCATCACCCTAGCCACCTCTTTTACATCTGTGGCGCTACTAAAAGAGATCATCTCGCTTAGCTCTTCGTTTAAGGCACTTCGCCCAAAAATTGCCCAGCTAAAAGGCTCATTTGAGCTAAAAATATCGCCAGCCTTAAGCCTCTGCTTGAAATTTGTGCCAGTTAGCATTTTACACATCGCATCCCACAAATTATTCAAGTCGTATTCGTCCAAAAGCTCTCCGCCGCCGCCATTTTTGATCTTTTCTATATCATCTTGCAAATAGGCGTAGTAATGCGCGCTGATACCCATTTTAGAGCCTTAAATTTAATGTGAATTTGAAAAAGAGAGGGCGGAGCTATAAATTTAATAGATCCGCCATGAGCGGATATCGTGAGATGATTTTAAATGTTACGCATAATTTTTCTACTAAATGAGAAAAATCAAAGCTCACTTAAAAGCACTCGCGATATCTCCGCTAAAATTAAGCTTAGTGAGTTAAGAAATACTCTTGAATTTTAGCTTTGTCGCTTGTTTTTGTAAGAGCAAGCATCAAAAGCACTCTGGCTTTTTGAGCGTTTAGGTTGTCGCATGTTAAAAAGCCGTATTTTGCGTCATCAACTTCGCCGTTCATAGTTGTCTCGCCGCTTCCCACGCGTGAGTCACGAACTACCACTACACCAGCTTTTGAAGCCTCGCCAAGAGCCTCTAGCACGCTAAAGTAAGGGTTGCCGTTGCCAAGACCAGCACTAACGATACCTTTTGCGCCGTTTTTAACAGCTATGTTTACAAAGTCAGGGTTGTCATTTGCGTGAGAGTAGATGATATCAACTCTTGGAAGCTCTTTTACGCCAGTTAGGTCAAAAGCTGAGCTTGCTGTGTGTTTTCTGATCGGATTCATATAGTATTTTACGTTGCCATAGAAGACAGTGCCTATTTTGCCGCTGTTTGGTGATTTAAATGTATCAACGCCTGTAGTGTTAGTCTTTGTCACCTCACGAGCCGCGTGAATTTCATCATTCATAACAACTACAACGCCCTTGCCTACGCTATCTTTGCTGATAGCAACGTTTACAGCGTTAAATAAATTTAGCGGGCCATCAGCACTTAGTGAGCCACTATTTCTCATCGCACCTACAAGCACAACTGGCTTGTCGCTTTTAACGACTAAATTTAAGAAGTAAGCTGTCTCCTCCATAGTGTCTGTGCCGTGAGTAACGACGATACCATCGGCTTTGCCGCTGTTTAGAAGTTCATTTATTCTATTTGCAAGCTTAAGCCAAACTTCGTTGTTCATATCTTGTGAGCCGATATTTGAAATTTGCTCGCCTTTTATGGTAGCGATCTTGTTGATATCTGGCACGGCTGCGATTAGTTTATCGACCGTAACAGTTCCAGAAGTATAGCTTGAATCAAGCGAGCCTGAGCCGCTTCCCGCTATCGTTCCACCAGTAGCTAGGATGTAGATGGTTGGCTTAGCAACCGCTAAAGTAGCACCTAAAATCATGAGTAACACCGCCTTAAAGATTAAACGCATTTTAGCTCCTTTGCATTAAAATTTGCTAGAGCATTATAACGTCATATATTTAAAAAATTTATTAATTTTTAAAATTTATATTTATTTAAAAAATTCTTATCAAAAGCATATAAATTCCAGTCGAAACGACTATGCTAAGAAGGGCATTTTTGAATTTCAAATGCACCAAAATAGCCGTAAAAACCGCCACTATCTCGCTTAAGCCGTATGGAAACTCGCTAAATTTCGTATCTTTTAGTCCGTAGCAGACCAAAACGACCATTATCATCATGCCCATGTGCTTCTCAATGGCATTTAAATAAGGATTTGACTTATAGTTTCTTAACGCATAAAACGGCGTCGCCCTCGTTATAAAAGTAGCCAAGGCACTTAAAAGCACCGCCACAAAAAGCACCATCTCACTTGAGCTTACACTTATCAAATTTTATCCTTAAACAAAAGCAAAAATACAAAACAAAGCGCCATCGAGCCAACAAGCACAAATTTAGCTGGAAAGAGGCTCACTCCAAGCACGCCAAAAAAGATCGCCGCAAAGAGCACGCGGTAGTTTTTATCATTTTTAAACATCTCGATGACGACCACTATAAAAAGCGAGGTCAAACTAAACTCAAGCCCCTTCGTATCGGCCTTGATAAAGTCACCAAGTATCGCACCAAGAAGCGTTCCAGCCGCCCAGTATAACCAAGATAAAAGATTTAGCCAGGTAAAGACAAAACTTCGATCACTTGCATCTTTTAGCCCTAAATTTTTAAATATCGCAAAGGTCTCATCCGTTAGCAAAGCGATGTTTAAGAGCTTAAATTTGATCCCGCTATACTCTTTTAAAAGTGAAATCCCATAAAAAGTGTGACGCAAATTTACAAGATAGCTCACGATAAAGACCTCAACGTAGCTCGTGCCAACGCTAAAGAGCGAGAGCATCATAAACTGCGCTGCTCCGCCGTATCCAAGCATGCTAAGCGCCATGGCGATAAATGCGCTCACTCCCATGCTCTTTGCCAGCACGCCAAAGGCGACACCAAGCGGAAAATAGCCCATAAAGATAGGAATGGATAGTTTAAAAACGTAGTTAAATGTCAAATTTTACCTTCATAAAAAGCCAAAATATTAACAAAAATTTAAAAATTTAAATTTAAAGAGGCGTTTTTGCTTTTATAAATTTAACTGCTTGCTCGCATTTTAAAACTAAATTTTATAAAATAACAACAAAATTTATAAAGAAAATTTCTATGAAAAAGATAATTTTACTAATATTTTTAACACTAAATTTAATAGCCTTAACAACAAATCCAAAGATAAAAATCCCTCAAGCAAATAGCTGTAATATCGAGGATAACTGCATTGATTTTAGCTGTAAATATAGCGACGATGAGTATAAAAGGCTATTTGGAATTTATAAAAGTGAGTGCGAGCTTAAAAATTTAGACGCATGCATCTATCTGGCTGAGTTTTACAAAAGCGGACTTGGCGTAAAAAAAGATGCGAAAAAATCAATAGAAATTCTTAACAAAGCTTGCGATGAGAGCAATAAATTTGCCTGCCACAACCTTGGTGTCGAGTATCAAGAGATGAAAGATCACAAAATGGCTTTAGATGCTTTTAAAAAGGGTTGCGATCTAGCTTTTATACAAAGCTGTTTTAACGTCGCAGTTTTATATAATAACGGCGGCGGCGTAAAAAGAGACTACAAAAAGGCTGCTAAAATTTACAAAAAAGTTTGCGAGCAAAATTTCTATGAAGGATGCTACAACCTAGCCGTTTTATACCACAACACCCCTGGCGTAAAGCGCGACTACAAAGAAGCGGTAAAGCTTTACAAAAAGGCTTGTGATAGCGACTTTAGTATCTCTTGCTACAACCTAGCGAGCTTATATCAAGATCAAAAAGAGTATGAAAAGGCTAACAAGCTCTATTTTAAAGCTTGCAAGCTTGACTTTGCCGATGCTTGCAATAACCTAGCCAGCCTTTATGACGACGCACTTGGCGTAGAAAAAGATGATGAAGTGGCGTTTAGATACTACAACAAAGCGTGCAGGCTAGATAGCGCAAGTGGGTGCAAACATCTTGCATACTTTTACTATCATGGCATAGGGACAAAAAAGGATAAAAATCTGGCAGAAAAATGGCTGAAAAAAGCTTGCAAACTAGGTCTTAAAGAGGCTTGCGAGATAGTTAGAGATTTTCACTAAAGAGCATTTATGAAAAATTTGATTTTGTTTTTATCCCTCATTGTGCTTTTAAATGCAGAAAATTTAGATGAGATGTGCCAAAGCAAGGGCGATATAAGAGCAAATTTAACGAGCTGTTACAAGGCCGCTGTAAAAATTTATAACTCATCAAGCGATGATAAAGATTTTAAAAAGCTAAAAGAGATATTTTTACTAGCTTGCGAAAATGATATAAAAGAGGGTTGTTACAGCGCTGCGCTCATCTATCTAAATGGCTACAACGACGTTGATAGCGAGCTTAATCAAACTATCATATTAAATAGATATGCCAGATTTTTAAACTATGCGCTTTTAGATAATGGCAAAAAAGAGGACAAAACGACTGCCAAAAGCTACTTTCAAAGATCATGCGAGCTAGGCTTTAAAAAGGGCTGTGATATGAGAAATTTATTAGATAAGCTTGGGTATTAAATTTGATATTTACTATAAATTTAAACCTTTTTATCTAAACTTATTTAAATTTTTAAAAAGGCAGGCAATGAAAAAGACTTTCTTATTTTTGACTTCTGCGGTGCTTTTGTGGGGCGCAAATTTAGAACATAAAGAGCTTGAGTCTAGGTGCGAAAACAAAGAGGCTAAAAGCTGCTTTGAGCTTGGAGGTAAATTTCAAGAGAGCAAAAACTACCAAAAAGCGGGCGAATTTTATAAAAAAGCTTGCGAGCTAAAACACGCAGGCGCTTGCAGTAGCGTAGGCGTGCTCTACGACATGGACTACATAAAAGATGTAAATAACAAAAATGCAGCCAAATTTTACCAAAAGGGCTGCGAGCTAGACGACGGCTTTGGCTGCGCAAGGCTTGGCTTTGTCTATACGCTAGATAAAAACTATCAAAAGTCAAAAGAGCTCTTTTTAAGAGCTTGCGGGCTAAAAGATGGCGACGGATACTACGGACTTGGGCTTTTATACTATGACGGAAATGGTGTAAAACAAGACGCCAAAAAGGCAAAAGAGCTCTTTGAAAAGAGTTGCGACCTAGGCCATGCTGCTGGCTGCAATAGCCTTGGCATGATGCTTCATAGCGAAAAATACGTAGAAAAAGATCAAAAAAGAGCTAGCAAACTCTTCACAAAAGCTTGCGAAATGGACTTTGGCGATGGTTGTCACAACCTTGGGGTTATCTATTTTGAAGCAAAAGGCGATAAAAATTTAGCCAAAAAGTACTTTGGCAAGTCCTGCGAGCTAGGTAACGACGAAGACTGCCAAATTTACAATGGCCTATAAATTTAATGCACCTGCCCTTTTGGACCCTTGCCCTTTGGGGTCTTATGTGAAAAGTAAAAAACATCAAGCGTAAAAGCAACGAGTATAAGTCCAACAATAGCCAAAGTCGCGTCCATATCACCTACCTTTTAAGTCCATTTACTATCTCTAACATCGAATCACTCGTAGTTATCGCCTTTGAGTTCGCCTCGTATGCGCGCTGACCAGTGATGAGATCAGTCATCTCTTCAACAAGCTGCACGTTACTCATCTCGACAAAGCCTTGTCTAATGGTGCCAAGTCCGTCAAGGCCTGCTACACCTACCACCACGTCGCCGCTAGCGCTTGTTTGAAGGTAGTTGTTATCGCCCATCGAGTGAAGACCGGCTGGGTTTATGAAATTTGCTAGCTCGATCTGACCTATCTGAGCCATGTCGGTTTCGCCAGCTTGAAGCACTGAGACGGTACCGTCTGTGCCTATTGAAATTTGCGTCGCATTTGCAGGGACAGTGATCTGAGGGATGAGCTGGTAGCCGTCGCTATTTACGATCGTGCCGTTTGCGTCAAGCTTAAATGCACCATTTCTAGTGTAAGCTGTCGTGCCATCAGGGAGTTGAATTTGAAAAAAACCGTTGCCAGCTATTACCATATCTAGGTTGTTGCTAGTCTCTTTAAAATAGCCCTGAGAGAAAATTTTATTTATCGCTGTTGGGCGCACACCAAGGCCTACTTCGATGCCTGTCGGGCTTGTGGTAGTTTGGCTAGTAGCCGTGCCTGCGTACTCCATGACTTGATACATAAGGTCAGCAAATTCAGCTCTATTTTTCTTATATCCATAGGTATTTACGTTTGCGATGTTGTGTGAGGTTACGTCTATCTGCGTCTGCTCGGCGATCATGCCAGTGGCCGCAGTGTAAAGTGATCTCATCATAGTTTTATCCTTTTATTAAGCTTTTAGGGCTAGTTTTTGAACAGCATCTTGGTTAAGGTCAGTCATGTGGCTTGTCATAACCTTTTGATACATATCAACTAAGCGCTGGGTTTCTATTAGACCCACCATTTCTAAGACTGGATTTACATTTGACATCTGAGCGTAGCCTTGCATCACGCTGTCAGCCTCGTCAAGCTCGGTTATGTCGTCAAAATTTCTACTCTCAAAGAGATTGTCGCCGACCTTTTTTAGATCCCTTATCTCTCTTGGCTGAGCGATGTAAAATTTAGAAAATTGATTGTTATTTGAGTATAAATTTCCATTTTTATCAACAGTTAGCACCTCGCCTTGTGGCACTTGGATGCCTCTTTGACCTGGATTTTGCGCTTCATAGCCACTTGGCAGCACCCTGTAACCCTCTTTTGTGACGATGTAGCCATCGCCATCAAGGCTAAAAGAGCCATTTTTGCTTAGTTTTACACCATTTGGAGTATCGACTAAGAAAAAAGCATCCTCTCTTTTTATCGCAAAGTCAAGCGTGTTTGAGCTGTATTTAAAGCCACCAGCGCTAAAGTCGGTGTATTCTTCACTCACTTGTGGCACACGATCAAGCGTTCTATTTAGAAATTTAGCTCCGTCTTTTGTGTGATTTTTAAGCGGAAGCTCATCTTGCGTCTCTTTAAAAATTCTCGCAAAGTCGCCGATAACTACGTCGTTTCGCTTGTAGCCGATCGTATTTACATTTGCAAGATTGTTTGAGATGACATTTAGTCTGTTAAACTGCGTTACCATGCCAGCAGTGGCTTGATAATAACCATTTTGCATAAATTTTCCTAATCAAAATTTGATTTTTTAGAATTACTAAGCAATCATCGTTCCAACTTTCTTTTTATACACTTTTAAAAAATTTTGGGTATAATCCACTTTCTTTTAACCAACACTTAAATCACAATGATACGATTTGAAAGGAAATTTATGAGCGCCGCAAAAGACTCTTTTTCTCAGATAGAAGAGCTTTTTGTTGAAAATGCAAAAGGCTTTTTGACATACGAAAAATTAGTAAAATTATTAGACAAAGCTCCGACGGCTACGGTAGTAAAAAAGATAGAACAACTAGCAAAAACAAACAAAGTCCAGCTCATCACATCTGCTGAGGCTGCAAAGCTTAGAAATTTAGCCGATGCTAAAAAACGTCAAGAAAACGCTCAAAAAAGCGACCAAGATATCGACGAAGACCTCGATCTTTCAGGCGAGAGCGACCTTTTAGAGTGGTCAAGATCAGATAGTCCAGTAAGGATGTATCTACGAGAGATGGGTCAGATCGCGCTTCTTACAAAAGAAGAAGAGGTGGAGATTAGCAAGAGGATCGAACTTGGCGAAGATATCATCATCGACGCATTTTGCTCGGTGCCGTTTTTGATCGATTTTATACTTGATTACAAAGAGCCGCTTATTAATAGAGAGCGCCGTGTAAAAGAGCTTTTTAAGAGCTTTGAGGACGAGAGCGAAAATGAAAATGAAGATGGCGAAGAAGATATAGACGAAGATGATGAGGAGAACGAAGAGAACGAAACTCCTAAAAAATCAGCCAAAAACGACAAGCGTGCAGAAAAAGTCATAGAAAGCTTCAAAGCCCTTGAAAAGGCTAAAAAAGAGTGGCTAAAGACTGCAAACAAGCAAGATAAAGTTGAAAGCGACGACACAGCTTCAAAAATGACGCTTGCGTTTAAAAAGAAAATTTTAAAAGAGAAGCTGATGGACCTTGGTCCAACAAGCAAGCTAATCAGCGAGATCGTAAAATCAATGGAGACAGCTCTTAAAAGCGACGATGAATTTGATAGAGAGCTAAAACGCTTGGAGTATCGCTTGCCGATGTTTAGTGACGAGCTAAAGAAAAATCACAAAAGCATCTTAAAAGATATCATCAAACTTAGCAAAGAAGAGATCGCTGCTCGCGTGCCAGAGGCTACGATGGTCTCAACCTACGTCGAGATCAAAAAGCTTTTTACGACAAAAGAGGCTAGCAAACAGGGCTTTGACCTTGAGCCAGCAAGACTAAAAGAGATTTTAGAGCAGATCAAACGTGGAAAGAAAATTTCAGATGAAGCAAAAGCTAGAATGGCCAAGTCAAACCTCCGTCTGGTCGTAAGTATCGCAAAACGCTATACAAACAGGGGCTTGCCATTTCTTGACCTCATCCAAGAGGGCAACATCGGTCTTATGAAGGCGGTTGATAAATTTGAATATAGAAAAGGCTATAAATTTTCAACCTACGCCACATGGTGGATCCGTCAGGCTATCTCGCGCGCGATTGCTGATCAGGCAAGGACGATTAGGATACCTATCCATATGATAGAGACGATCAATCGTATCAACAAAATCAACCGCAAATACCTCCAAGAAGAGGGAAAAGAGCCTGACGTAAGCGTCATCGCAAAAGAGGTTGGACTAAGCGTCGATAAAGTAAAACAGGTGATCAAGATCACAAAAGAGCCTATCAGCCTTGAAGCTCCTATCGCAAACGAAGAAGACGGCAAATTTGGAGATTTTGTTGAAGACAAAACCTCACTATCACCGATAGATCAAATTTTAAAAAGCGACCTTAGAGAGCAGATCGACGATGTGCTTTCACAGCTAAATGAGCGCGAAAAGGCGGTTATTTCGATGAGATTTGGTCTGCTTGAAGATGAGAGCGACCGCACGCTTGAAGAGATCGGAAAGGCGCTAAACGTCACTCGTGAACGCGTCCGCCAGATAGAAAGCTCAGCTATCAAGAAACTAAAACACCCAAAAGTTGGTAGAAAACTCAAAAACTACATCGAGGGCTAACAAGCCCTGCCCTTTTGGGTATCTGCACCTAAACTCTTTAAATTTATATCCTAGTCTATAATTAAATTATTCTTGCGACCAAAGCACCAAAAGAGATAAGTAAAAATTTAATGTTTTTGTATAGCTTTTTGCTCTACTTTGGTGTATATACTACTCTTGTTTAGACAGCTTTTCTTTTGGTAAATTATTAGCGTCTATACCCTTTAAAGGGCTTTCTCTTTGAAAAATTTACAGCATCTATACCCAAAAATTGTTTTAAACATTACATATGCCTCTTATCTTAAAGAATAATTAATCTAACCTTCGTTTTGAGGGCACACTTGCTATAAAAAAAGGTACATATGCTACAAAATTTCAACGAGAAATATCAAATTTTTGATTTAAACATATATTCTAAAATCAAAAAGTAAAGCATAAAAAATAAAAAGAGAGTTTTACCGGCACAAGACCGGTAAAAATTTATTCGCCTAGAAGTTTATCTAGTTTTGCAGCTAAACTCGTAGTGTCGTGAGCTTTAGCCAAAGAGGCAGCATGTAGCTTTAAATTTGCTTGTAAATTTTCTTCCAAGCTTTTTGCTATATCGCTACTATCAAGATTTTCTACGCTATTAGCGTTTGCTACGCTTCTAGCAGCTAGAGCATTCATGCCCTTAAATACAGCATTTTGTGTCGAGCCGATCTCTGAGCGAAGTGAATTTATGTTTTTCAAGATATCGCTAGAATTTGAGCCATCCTCTTTAACATTTAAAAGAGCATTTGTGCTTAAATTTATATTTTTTGTGCCCTCACCTGTGAAAAAGCCAAGCTCGGCGTCAAAAACGTTTTTACCGTTAAATTTAGCCTCTTTTACGCTGTCGCTCATCGCATTTTTAAGCGCATTTATCTCGCCTTTTATTCCCTTTTGCTCGTTCGCTGAAAGAGCTGGGTTTGAAAGCTTGCTTGATAGCTCGCCGATCTTGTCCGCACTCTCGCTTAAATTTAAAAGCGTTGAGTCGGCGATCTGAAGCATACCGATCATATCGTTTGCATTTGCCATGCCCTCATTTAGGACATTTGTTTGCGAAAGTAAGCTCTCTGCGATTTGCAAATTTGCACCTGATGCTTTGATCTCGCTATTTGCAGAGATGGCGTTTAGCGCCTTTTTCTCGCTATTTTTAGCTTGATCTAAATAATAGTTTCCTGAAGCCTGGTTTGCAGTATAAGTTCCTAACTTCATATCAACTCCTTTTTTAGTAGTTTCGTGATGGATTTTACTATAAATTTCATAAAAAGTTGCAAAAATATTTCTTAAAGCAAAAAATATTTTTAAAAAGATTTTAGAAAATTTTAAATTTTCTAAAATCAAATTTCGTTTTTAATCCTCTAACCTCACGGCGATTGATCTTTTATGAGCCGTTAGTCCTTCGGCTTCGGCTAGCTGCATGCATGGTTTGCCAAGGTGCATGATGCCTTTTCTGCTAACTGAGATAATAGAGCTTCGCTTCATGAAATTTTCAACTCCAAGCGGTGAGTAAAATCTCGCACTTCCGCCAGTTGGCAGGGTGTGATTTGGTCCAGCTAAATAATCGCCCATCGCTTCAGGCGTGAAGTGTCCAAAAAATATCGCTCCAGCGTGTTTCACCTCGTCCATATAGCTCAAAGCGTCGTTTATAGCGATCTCTAGGTGCTCCACAGCAAGCTCATTTATCAGTTTAAAGCACTCCTGCAAGTCTTTTGCTACGATGATAGCGGCTTTATTTCTCATGCTAGCACTAGCAATAGGTTCGCGTTTTAGAGTTTTTAGCTCGTCCTCCACGTGTCTTTGCACTGCCCTTGCAAAGGCCTCCACTGGCGTTATCAAAAAGGCACTTGCGATCTCGTCATGCTCGGCTTGTGAGAGTAGATCGATCGCTATGTGGCGAGGGTCTGCACTATCATCAGCTATCACGCCTATCTCGCTTGGACCTGCGATCATATCGATATTTACGTCACCATAAACTAGCTTTTTAGCAGTCGCTACGTAGATGTTGCCAGGTCCTGTGATGACATCGACCTTTGGCACGGTTGCTGTGCCGTACGCCATCGCTGCGATCGCGCTTGCACCGCCTATTTTAAAGGCTGTTTTGATGCCACATAGATGCATAGCTGCAAGAAGCAGAGGATTTACCTTTCCACCTGGTGCTGGGGTGCAAACTACGATCTCTTTTACGCCAGCCACAATTGCTGGGATAGCATTCATGAGAAGCGAGCTAGGATATGCAGCCTTGCCGCCTGGGATATAAAGGCCAGCGCGATCAACTGGGGTGTATTTTGCGCCAAGCAAGATGTCGTGTTCGTCCTTATAGGTCCAGTCGCTTGGTTTTGTGCGCTCATGATAGCTTTTTATCCTATCATGGGCTAAATTTAGAGCCACTCTTAGGGCGTTATCTAGCGAGTTGTATGCCGCTTCCATCTCTTTTACGTCGATTATTATGTCGTTTTTGCTTGTGACACTAAATTTATCAAATTTACTTATCTGGGCAAAAAGCGCGCTATCACCATCTTTTCTTATCTCGTCTATGATGCCTGTAACCACTGGCATCACGGCACTCATGTCATTGTCACTTCGCCTAACAAGCTGTGAAAATTTACTCTCAAAGTCAGCGTCGCTGCTGTGTAAAAACTTCATTTATGATCCTTTATTTTTAGTTTTCTCTCATATCTTTGCTTTTGTGTAATGTTACCTAAAATTCCGCCCTGGTGGATATATAAAATTTCGCTCCCAAGCTTGTCTAAATTTGCAAAAAGTGTCATAAAGCCCACTGGGTCGTAAATCAACTCAAACTCCACGCCACTTTTGCAAACCTCAAGCCAAATTTCATAAAGCTCAGGGTATAAATTTCCAAAATGATACTTCTTTGGCGGATTTAAAATTTGCACTTTGCTATCTTTATCTAGCTCGTAAATTTGCTTTTTTAGATAGTCACCATCCCCTACGCAAGGGGCTGTAAAGACCCTCAGATCGGTGTGCTTTGCTAGGTAGCATGCGCTTGTGCCAGTGCCTGAGGGCAAGAATATATCAGGCCTTATGCCACTTTTTTTACTCCACTCATTTATCTCGCGTGCCTGCGTTATAAAGCCAAGCTCGGCCTCACTTTGCGCCACGCCCTCGTTTATAAATAGCGCGTTTTGGCTCTTTGCTAGCTCTTTAGCAAATTTCTCACGCTCCTCTTTTACAAAAATTTCCATGCCATTTTCAAGTGCAAATTTGAAATTTCCAACCGGATCTTGCTCTAAATTTGAGCTAAGATGAGAGACGACGTAGTAAAATTTAAGCCCTTTTAGCTTGGCAAAAAGACTTAGGCTATACATAGCATTTGACTGGCTTGAGCCGTGAGATACGATGGCTTTGATACCGCTAAGATCGGCCTTTAGAAAATACTCTAGCTTTCTTGCTTTGTTGCCGTTAAACTCACCAAGCAGATCGTCCCTTAAAAGCCAAAACTCTCGCCCCCTAAGAACAACCTGCTCAATCACCCTTAAACTCCAAAAATTTCTCTATCTCGTTGATAGCCTCTTTGTTTGAGAGTGAAAATTTGATCTCTATACGCCTTGAAGCGTCCTTATCCTCGGCTCCATCTTTAAAAACTAGCTCGTTGTAGCTTCTGCCACTTGCGACAAGCAGCTTTCTAAGGCGTGCATCGTCGCTAAATGAGTTTATAAACTCCATCACCGCGTAGGCTCTTTTTTGCGAAAGCTCTAGGTTATAAATGTAGCTTCCATCGCTATCCGTAAAGCCCTCTATGACGATCTGATCGATGTTTGAGGCGATCTCTTTATCATTTAAAAGCACGTCAAAATACTTACTAAGCGTGGCCTTTAGCTCCTCTTTGACCTCTTCTTTTAAGACCGCGCTGCCCTTGTCAAAAAGCACTGATGAGCTAAGCTTTAGCGCGCCTGAGTTTGGGTCGATCTCGATGCTTGATCCTAGCCTATCTTTTAGGGCGCTGATCACTTTTACCCTTATGCCAGTTAGGTTTTTGACCCTGTCACGAGTGACGTTTAGATCCCTTAAAAGCTCGTCATATCTAGCCTCTTTTTTGCTTACTTGCTCGAGCAAAAAGGCGATCTTGGCTAAATTTTTCTCGCTACTTGCATTTGCGTCGCTAAGCGCTCTATCTTTTGATGAAATTTCATCATTTAGCACGATCATCTTTTGGTTTAGATCAAAAATGCTGGCATTTAGCTCTTTTATGCTCGCATTTGCGTCCTTGTTTTCTTCTATGAGCTGGGCTAGCTTTTCTTTTAGAGCGTCTATTTGGATGACAAAAATTTCATTTGATTTTTTTAAATTTATGTTTTCGTCGCTTATCTTTGAAAGCTCGCTTTTTAGGGCATCATTTAGCTCTTCGAGGGTAAAATTCTTGCCCTGAGCGTCTTTTAAATTTGCTAGTGCTGCGATGATAGCTTGCTCTTTATTTTCAAGGGTGTTTTGAGTTAGGACGTATTTTACGACGACAGCACCGATTAGCAGCATAAAAACAAAGAGCAGACCCGCCATCAAGTCCGCGTACGAAACCCAAAAGCTCGATTGATCTTCGTTATTTTTGTCTATTTTCATTGCACTAGATTTTCGATTTTTTCTATTACAGAATTTGCTTCTTTATCGATCTCGTCTATGTTCTTCTTAAGCTCAGCAATGAGGCTCTCGCGCTCTTTTTCGCGCTCCAAGCTCCTGCCCTCTTGCTCATACGCTGCCTTAAATATCGTAGCACTCTCCACGAGTGAAGCTCTAAATGCCTTTAATGCTTCGTTTTGCTCTTTCATCAAAGAGAGAGAAAATTCTTTTAAAATGGCATCAAAACTCTTAATAGTCTGCTCAAATTTAAGCTGGCTCTCTTTTGTGGCGTTTAAATTTCTACTAAAAATTTCGCCAAGCTTTGCATGCTCGGTTAAAATTTTAACCTCCATATCTTTAAAGGCATTAGAAAACGCGCCAACTGCCTTTAATATATCGGAGTGGATTTTTACAAATTCATCTTGTTTTAACCCAGATTCATTTAGCATTTTTAAACTTGCGCTAAGCTCGGCTTTGCTTTGATTGATGATATTTTTCTCAACCTCGCAAAGCTCTTTTAGGCTGTTAAATTTCTCATTTACTTGCTCGTTTAAATTTCTTACAAATTTATCGTCAAGCACCATTTTAAAGGCGTCGTGACTATCTTTAAAGTAGCCTACACTTGCTTTCATGAAATTTGCATTTAGCTCATTTTCCTGCCAAAAAAACTCACGGCTTAGCTCTTTTTGCTCGCTATAAAATTTCTCAAATTTACTAATGCCGATCTTTTCAAAAAACATCCACCAAAGTGCTAAAAATATGCCGTAAATCGATACATAAAACGCTGTAGCTACGCCATTTAGCAGTATAGCGATCTCTTTTTCAAGTCCGTTTGCGGTGCTTGAGCTAAAGCTTGGCATAGAGATAGCGATACTGATAAATGTGCCCAAAATTCCAAGCATAGGAAAGACTGCTTGGCCGATGTTTGCTAGGTTGTCATTTCTAAAATTTCTTGTATAGCTCTCGAAAAAATCTTCAAATTTAGCGTTTGCCTTTTTGACGCCTGAAATTTCAAAAAGATGAGCAATGATAAATTCTTTTAGCCTTATCTTGTAGTCTTTGGCATTTGCTAAGAAATTTGAGTAAGCCACTAAGGCGCTGTGGCGTGAAAATATAAAAGCGACAAAGAGTATAATGCCCATCATCACGATGGTGTGAAGCTTCATCTGAAAATTTATAACGCCAAGATAGGCTAGTATCGCCAAGATATAGATAGCTAAAGGGATAAAGATAACTTTAAAAAAGACAAAGAAAGAGTGAGCTTGGCGCTCTTTTGGCACGCTTAGCTCACTAAAATCATTTTGATTTTGCATAGGATTAGTTCCTATTTAGGCAGTTTAAGTCGCTAAAAGCAATCTGAAGACGCTTAACCATGCTCTCCTCGCCACTTCTTAGCCATTTCCTTGGATCGTAGTATTTTTTATTTGGCTTATCATCGCCCTCTGGGTTGCCGATCTGCCCTTGCAAGTATGCTCTATTTTTGGCCTCATACTCACGCACGCCGTCCCAGAAAGCCCACTGCGTATCGGTGTCAATGTTCATCTTGATAACGCCGTAGCTCACAGCATTTTTGATATCTTTTAGCTCGCTGCCACTTCCGCCGTGAAATACAAAATTTACAGGCTTATCGCTTTTTGTGTTAAATTTCTTAGCAACATAGGCTTGTGAGTTTTTAAGAATTTCTGGTCTTAGCACGACATTACCCGGTTTATAAACGCCGTGAACGTTGCCAAAACTAGCTGCGATGCTAAATTTATCACTTATCTTGCTTAGTCTTTCATAAGCAAGCGCGACGTCCTCTGGCTGAGTGTAAAGAAGTGCGTTATCAACGCTTGTGTTATCTACGCCATCTTCTTCGCCACCAGTGACGCCTAGCTCGATCTCTAGGCTGATGCCAAGCTCGCTAAGCTCTTTTAGATACTTCTCGCACGTGCTTAAATTTTCGTTGATATTCTCTTCGCTAAGATCAAGCATGTGAGAGCTAAAAAGTGGCACGCCGTGAGTTTTTTTATACTCATGACTTGCTTTTACTAGCTCATCTATCCAAGGCAAAAGCTTTCTAGCGGCGTGGTCAGTGTGTAAAATGACTGGCACGCCATAAGCCTTGGCAAGCAGATGAACATGTTTTGCTCCAGCGATCGCACCAAGAACGGCTGCATTTTCGCAGGCTTTACCAGCGTAAAAACCTGCACCGCCATTACTAAACTGAACGATAACAGGCGAGTTAGCAACCTTTGCCGCTTCTAAAACAGCATTTACCGAGTCGCTGCCTACGACATTTACAGCAGGTATTGCAAAACCTTGCTCTTTGGCATAAGCATAAAGTTTTGTTACATCATCTCCGCTTAAAACACCAGGTTTTACGATATCTAAAACGCCCATTTTATCCTCCAAATTTTATTTGTATTCTATCTTTGCTTTTTGGCGTAGAGCTTCACTTTTTTGTCTAACAGCAGCTTGGAATTTCTCCATTTTTACAGCTTGCTCGATCTCTGGTTTTGCTTGTTCAAAGCTTACAGTGCCAGCAGCTTTGCCATCTTCTTTTAAGATAACATGGTAGCCAAACTGAGTTTTAACTGGCTTAGTTGAAACTGTGCCATTAGCCATTGAAAATGCTGCGTCTGCAAAAGGTTTTACCATTTGGCTTTGACCAAACCAGCCAAGCTCGCCACCGTGTGCTGCTGAGCCTTTGTCGATTGATTTTTGGCTTGCTAGCTCTGCAAATTTCTTAGTTAGAGCCTCGCCTTTTAAATTTTTAAGTTGAGCGATGATGTCATTTGCTGTTTTTTCATCTTCAACTAAGATATGTCTTGCTCTTGCTTGAGCTGGTTGGTTCATGCTAGCTTTGTTTTTGTTGTAAAAATCTCTTAAATCACTATCGCTTACTTTTATACCGTCAAATAATTTTCTCATATAAAGCTCAACTGCGATGCCTTCTTGTGCAGCTTTTACAGCCTTGATGTAATCAACATCTTTTTCAATGCCTGTCGCTTTTGCGTCTTTTAAAAGAAGTTTTCTGTTGATTAGATCGTCGATTATACGTTTTTTCTCATTTGGTTGAAGCTTGCTAGCGTCAAAACCTGGCATAGCTGCTGATAAAAGAGCTGAGATATCGCTATCGTTTATAGCATCGCCATCAACTGTTGCAACTACTGCTGCGTTTAGAGTGACAGCTGCAGCTAAACTTAAAACTGCTGGAAACAAAAATTTTTTCATATAAATCCTTTAAAAAATTGATTTTATGGGCAAAATTATATCAAATAATGCGGTAACTTTTCGTTTAACTTGTAATTTTAGGTAAAATAGCCAAATGAGAACAAAAAAAGATATTTTAGATATAAAAAAAAGGCTTTTAGAAGAGTTTAAAGACGCCAAAAGCGAGCTTAAATTTAGAAATTTATATGAACTTCTTGTCTGTGTCATGCTCTCAGCTCAATGCACCGACAAAAGGGTAAATTTGATCACGCCTGCCCTATTTGAGGCATATAAAGATGTTTTTGAGCTAGCTAGTGCAAATTTAGCCAGTCTAAAGCTCATGATAAACTCATGCAGCTTTTTTAACAATAAGGCCCTGAATTTGATCAAGATGGCAAACAGCGTGGTTGAGCTTTATAACGGAGAAATTCCGCTTGATGAAGAGAAGCTAAAAGCCCTTGCTGGAGTTGGGCAAAAGACCGCTCACGTCGTGCTTTTAGAGGCGACAAATGCAAACGTAATGGCTGTTGATACGCATGTTTTTAGAGTATCGCATAGACTTGGCTTAAGCAGCGCAAAGACGCCAGAAGCGACCGAAGAGGATCTAACTCTTGCCTTTAAAACTGAGCTTGGCAAGCTTCATCAAGCTATGGTGCTTTTTGGACGCTACACCTGCCAAGCTAAAAAGCCGCTTTGTTTTGAGTGTATCTTAAGTGATCTTTGTAAGAGCAAAGATAAGGTGATATAGATAAAATTTGCTAGAAATTTCTAGCAAATTTTAGTTTTTTATGAGTTATATTTTTTAACGATACCGCGAACTACTTTTTCTATAAAAAGAGTAGAAGCTACTTCGCAGTGCTCTCTTGTAGAGTGAGGTGAGTAGATATTTGGTCCAATAGAACATGCACTAAGACCTGCTTTTTTCTCCAAAAGCACTCCACACTCAAGTCCAGCATGCACAGCTGTTATCCTTGCATTTGGCTTATAAATTTTAAGCTCTTCTAAGATATCGTTTGCAAATTTATCATTTATTGGTTTCCAAGCTGGATTTCTATCTTTTGAAATGACGTTAAAGCCAACCGCTTTTGCAAGCTCTGAAATTTCAAATTCCATTCTATTTAGGCCGTCTTTGCTCATTGACCTTGCGAAAAACTCCACTTCAAGCGTGCCGTCGTCTTTGATCTTTGCAAGTGAGAGATTGACGCTATCTTGTGGTATGCCTAGCTCGCAGTTATAGGCTCTTACGCCTTGTGAAAATGAGTTAATTAAAGCTAAAATTTTCTCGCCGTTTTCTAAAATTTCATCCCCCGTGCCAAGCTTTTTCACGCTTAAATTCTCACACTCACTCTTTAGCTCTTTATCGCTTAAAACCAGTGCAGTTGCGCCGCTTGGGATAGAGTTGCTTCGCTCCCCACCTTCAAATTTAACAAGCTTACAGCCATTTTTAGTAACAAATGCCGCTAAAACCTTGATCGCATTTGGGATATTTTTATGTATCTCGTTGCCAGAGTGTCCGCCAGGAAGTCCGCTCACTTTTACCTCATAAAGCGTGCTCTCTTTTGTTTTTTTGCTATTAAGCGCTATAGTGGCAAATAAATTTATACCGCCAGCGCAGCCGATAGTTACGCGGTCGTCCTCTTCGCTGTCTAAATTTAAAAGCTTATCGGCTTTTAGATCGCCGCTAAAGCCAGCAGCTCCGACCATGCCGACCTCTTCGTTGTTTGTAAAGAGGCACTCAATGTCGTCAAATTCGCTTATCATCTGCATCATGATAGCCACGCCTATGCCGTTATCGGCACCTAAAGATGAGTTTTTAGCCCTCATGTAGCCATCATCGCCATAAACTATCTCGATCTTTGGCGCGTCACCCATGCAGACCATATCGTAGTGGCTTTGCAAACAAATTTTTGGCTTGCCTTTAAATGCATGAACGTTGCCAAAACTATCGACCACGACCTCACAGCCCTTATCTTTTGCATAGCTAGCCAGAAAATCACGCATCTTATCAGTCTCGTAACTGCAGTGCGGTATCGACGCAAGTGTCTCAAATTTCGTTAAAACTTCGCTCTTTGACATATTTGCCTCCTTTAAATTTATTTTATCTCGCCCTTATAGCCAGTCGCATCGACCGCCTTTAAAAGCTCCTTTTCATCGACCTTATCATCTGCTATGACGACAGCTTTTCGCTCTTTTAGCGATACATCTGCCTTTTTTACGCCCTCAACGCTAAGTGCAGCCTTTCTAACAATCGCGGTACAAAGCGGACAGTGCATGCTAGGCACTGAAATTTCTATCTTTTTATCAGCGTAGCTTGCAGCCACCAAAAGGGCTAAAACTAAAATTTTACGCATAAATTTCTCCTAAAAGCTCTGGGTATGTAAGGAGTAAAAGCAAAATCACTCCAAAAAGTATATATATAAGTATCCATTTTTTCTTTTTGTAGGCTAGGTTGCAGCTTTTTGGCTTGTAAAATAAAGCAATGCCAGAGATCACAAAGCAAATGACTGCCACGACGCTTAAAGGGACGCGGTACTCGTATAAATTTTGTGTCCAAGATAGAAATGAAAAAGATGTGCCAAAAAGCAGAAAAAGAAGTGCCGGCAAGCAGCACAAGGTAGCGCCGATAGCACTACCTATGGATGTTAGTATCAGCCAAAAGGCTCTCATTTTAGCTCTGTTGAGACGTAGTCGTAGCTAAATTCTTTTGGCGAATAGTAGTTTTGCGTGTTGCCATCGACTTCGGCGTATGGATAGCCAAAGTTGTTTAGCGGTGTTTGCTCTGGGGTTGGCTTTAAGATAAAGTCACGTCCGTAGTTAAAGCCTATCCAGCACATCTCCCAGTTGCCAAAGCAATAGTCTCTAACAGCTACGATCTTAGCGTCGTCGTTTGTAAGCTTTTCACCAAGTCTTACCTTTGTAACATCAGCTGGATCAACCGGTATCCAACCATAGCCTTTTAAGTAAAACTCAGCCCTGCAGTGCTGTCCGCCTGAAATTTTAGCCACGCCGTCTTTTGCGCTGCCCATTTGATCTGAAAATCTAGACTGACCAACCCTGATACCAAAAATTTCTCTTGCTGGGATGCCAACTGATCTGCAAAGTCCCACGAAAACTGAGTTTATATCGGTGCATTTGCCAACTAGTTTGCCACTTTCTAGTATGGCTTTAACGTCGCCTGTGCCACATCCAAGGATGCTGTTATCACGCTGCATAGTGTTTGCAACCCACGTATATATCGCTTTTGCGCGCTCCAAGTCGCCTTTAGTATTGCCGATAATCTCTAGCGCTTTTGCTCTTACGACGCCGTCAGTTGGGATGTGTGAAGTTGGTTTTAAAAACTCCAAAATCGCAGGATCGACCTTCTCATTTGGATCGTAATTTACCTTGCTAAAGTCGGTATTGCGCTCTGTTGTTTGAATTTTAAACTGGATATTTAAAATAGGTCTTTGCTCGTTTTCTTCAAATTCGCCATACATTGTTGGTATTAGCGTGTCTGAGATATAGACGTTTTTAGCTGTTGTGTTTATGACGTAGTCTTGGGTTAGTTGCTGATAAGTGGTGCTTAGTGGGAGCGGCAACCAAATTCTTGAGCTTTTGCCCTTTTCAAGAAGCTGGTGTTTAAAATTTACGTCGAAATTTCTAACCACTGGGTTTGCTGGCTCGTCGCTAGCTAGAGTGACACTTGGAAGCAGACTTGCTGCACCTAAAAAACTACTGAATTTAAAAAAATCTCTTCTTTGCATAAAATGCCTTTTTGCTTAATCTTAGCCAAACTTGGCTCTAAAACTGCCTGCTATTCTAGCATAAAATTTTTATTTATGATAAAATCCGCCACATGAAAAAGATTATATTTTTAGGCTTTATAGCGCTATTTTGCAATGGTTGTCTTTATATGAATGAGCGCGGAGTTTCGACGCAATATTATAATGATTGTAAAGAGTATTATGACGCGACTGGCACCTACCAAAAAGAGTGTCCGCACAACATCGTCGACTGGAAATAGCGTGGATCTTAGCAAATTTAACGAGCAGCAAAAGCAAATTTATAATAGGATAGAAAATTTAGCAAATTTTGATTGCGAATTTAGCCTTAGTGAGAGCGTAAATGTCAAATTTAAAGAGCTGAGCGCTGCAAGCAAAGATGAAATTTACAAACTCGCCCTTAGCCTAAAGCCTTGGCGAAAAGGGCCATTTTTACTTGATGATATATATATAGATAGCGAGTGGCAAAGTTTTATTAAATTTAATATCCTTGCTCCACATCTAAATTTGGCTGGCAAGTGCGTGGCTGACGTGGGCTGTAATAATGGATATTATATGTTTAAGATGCTTGAGTACGCCCCAAAAAGCATAACTGGCTTTGACCCTAGCGTGCATACATTTTTACAGTTTAAGTTTTTAAATAAATTTATCCGCTCAAATATCGCTTACGAGCTTCTTGGAGTAGAGAGCTTGCCAGAGTTTGGAGCGAAATTTGACACCATTTTTTGCCTTGGCGTGATATATCACAGAAGCGATCCTATAAAGATGCTAAAAGAGCTAAAAACCGCGCTAAATCCTGGTGGCGAGCTATTTTTAGACACGATGTATATAGATATGGATGGCGACTTTGCGCTAAGCCCAAAGGATAGGTACTCAAAAATTCCAAATATCTACTTTGTGCCAACGCTTAGCGCACTTTGCAACTGGTGCGAGAGGGCTAAATTTAAGGATTTTAGCTTGCTTGATACAAAGGCGACTGATCTAAACGAACAGCGAAAAACGCAGTGGATAGATGGCGAAAGTCTTTCAAATTTCTTAGACCCAGCCGATAATACAAAGACCATCGAGGGCTACCCAGCTCCAAAAAGAGCCTACGTGAGAGTTAAAATTTAAGGATAAATATGGCAGATGAAAATATTTTTGAAGCAAAAGACGAATCACAAATAATCCTCCCAGAGGACGAAAATCCGCTAAGAAACGAGATAAAAACAGCACCTCTAACAAAGCTAAATTTTAGTGGAACGGCATTTTTGCTTGAGAAAAATCACGCAAAAACTAGATTTTTTACCACGGCTGACATGGTGAGCGACGCAGAAGGGCTCATACATAGCGGTTTTGTCTTCATGGGGGCAAACTACGCAGCGCTTTTAGCTATAAATGAAGAATTTTGCGTCAGTATCGGAGCTAGGATAAATTTCTTTGGACCGCTCAAACTTGGCGATGTGGTCGAATTTGACGCACAAGCAAGGTTTGAAGAGAGTAGAAAAAGAGAGGTAAAAGTGATAGGCTATGTAAAAGAGATCAAGATCTTTGAGGGCGTCTTTCAGCTAGTCACTCTTGAAGAGCATATCTTTGTCACTCAGCAAAAAAATATCCAAAAAGAAGCCGCTATAAGACAAAAGAAAGAGCGCGAAGAGGCACAGGCTAAAAACAACGGCTAAATTTAACTGATGAGATATAAATTTCTCATCTTTTAGCTTCAAACAAACTCAAATTTTTAAAGACAAATCTTATCTCATTATCTTATTTTGGTAAACGATCGGTAATAATTTTTGAAATTTTTAACGAAATTTAAGCTACAAAATTAATTTTCTATGATAATATCCTTTCAAAACATTTTTATCAAAAGGAGATTTAGATGAAACTTACAAAAGTTAGCTTAGCTGCTTTGGTTGCTTTAGGTGCATTTTCAAGCGTTGCAAGTGCAACTCCACTTGAAGAAGCTATAAAAAACGTAGATCTTTCAGGATATGCTAGATATCGTTATACAAATGATCATTACAAAGTAAATCCGGACACAAAAGATAAGACAAATGATGTTGCTGGTTACGCATTTAGAATGCAAACATCATTTAAGGCTGCTATCGACGATAACTTCTTTGGTGTTTTAACTTTAAGATATGATCAAACAGATGATTCTGGTAACAAAAACCTAAAAGGTACAGATAAAACAAGCACAACCGACACTTTTGGCGTTTATGAGATGTACTTAGGCTACAAGGTAGCTAATACTACTATTACAGCTGGCAAGCAACTTATCAAAACTTTCTATGATGATGGTGATATAGCAGGTACTGGTCTAAAAGTAGTAAGTACTGATGTACCTGGTCTTACTTTAACAGCTGCAGCTTATGATGCACTACAAAGCGACGGTACTGAAATAGATGGTCCATTGCTTAATAGAATAGTAAATGGTACTGAAAATGATAAATTTAATGGTTCTGCTGGCAATCTTTACTATTTAGGTGCAGCTGGCAGTTATGATCCAGTATCTTTTAAAGCAGCTATTGCAAATCTTCAAGAGATAGCAACACTTTATGGTGCTGAAGCTGGTGTTAGCTTTAATGTAACCGATGATGTAAATCTAAACCTAAAAGGTCAATTTGTCCATAACGACTCAGATCACAAAGATGTAGCTGATGCTAACTTCTGGGCAGTTCAAGCTGGCACAAAACTATTTGGTGCTAAGCTTAACGCTGGCTATTTAGACTTTGATGCTAAAAATAAAGATAATAATAAGTGGTCATTTACTTCAATTGACGCAAGCGGACAGTTAATCAACCCAACTAAACTACTAAATAGTGTAATGGGTGGCGGCGGAAAACAATATTACAACAATATCAAAGGCAACAACGACTACTGGTTTATTAATGCTGGATATGACATAGATAAATTTGGCTTTGGTGCTGGATATACTCAAGGTAAAGGCTATAGCTATACACTTAATAAAGA
The DNA here is from genome assembly GCF_003049065.1 of Campylobacter concisus. Taxonomy (GTDB): domain Bacteria; phylum Campylobacterota; class Campylobacteria; order Campylobacterales; family Campylobacteraceae; genus Campylobacter_A; species Campylobacter_A concisus_BE. The sequence goes on from NZ_PISC01000003.1 coordinate 131,849, forward strand.
GAGAGCAAAAAGAAGTGAGTGGTATACAGAAGCTAGTTACAAATACAGCAAAAAGCTTACATTCTTAACATGGTATGCAGCCGCTAAAGACAAAAAAGATGGTGCAAGCTTTAAACAAGATCGTATAAGATTTGAAGCAAAATATAGCTTCTAAAAACATTTATCCGAGCGAGCTTTCGCTCGGATCTTCTCAACTTCTCAATACTTAATCAAAATCAGCAAATATAACTAATAAAATTTATATAATGCCAAACAAAAAAGGCAAAAAATGTATCTTTTCTCTCTCATTACGCATTTAGTTTGTGCCATTATCTTTATAGGATATGTATTTTTTGATGTTTGCATATATCCATTTGCCAAAAAAACGATAAATCCCCAAACTCTTGAAGCTGTCAAAAAAGCCTATACAAAAGGCAGTGCAAAGGTTTTTGGCACGGCATTTTTACTACTTTTGATAAGTGGGGCATATATGGCAAAGGACTATCTTGGAGGCGAGCATGGCTGGTGGCAAAGCAACTTTCAAAAGCTTTTGCTAGCAAAGATCGCAGTTTTACTTCTAATGTGTCTTATCACTTTCATCTCTGTTTTTAATGTCACTATCTTAAAAAAGCCAGATCCATTTGGTAAATTTTCACATCTCATAGCTCTTGTGCTTTGTCTGATAATGGTCGTTTTAGCAAAACTTATGTGGTGGCTTTAGCAAAACTTGGCCATAAATTTAAAGCACAAAATTTACAGCCAAGCCCAAATAAATTTAGTCTATACTCTTTAGCTTATCCTTATTTAGCCCCTCTTCTATGCGCTTGATCTCCTCGCTTCCATCTCTTACGACGCTTTTGTCGTATTTTAAGTACTCATCTATCTTTTTTGGATACTCGACATGAGTTAGGATAAATTTAAAGACATTTAGCCTCGCCTCTTTTTTATTGTCACTTGAGACGATCACCCATGGCGAGATGCTGTTGTGAGAGGCAAGTAGCATCGAGTATTTGGCGATGGAGTACTGATCCCAAAGCTCTTGTGCTTTTTGATCTACTGGAGAAATTTTAAACTGCTTTAGTGGGTCATTTAGACGCTCTTTGAAGCGCTTTTTTTGCTCCTCTTTTGTGATCGAGAGGTAAATTTTAAAGAAAATGATGCCTGAGTTTATGATCATCTCTTCAAATTTTGGCACCTCACGCAAGAACTCTTTATGCTCAGCCTGCGTGCAAAAGCCCATCACTGGCTCTACACCAGCCCTATTGTACCAGCTTCTATCAAAGATCACTATCTCGCCAGCGCTTGGCAGATGTGTCACATATCTTTGAAAGTACCACTGCGTCTTCTCGACATCACTTGGTTTTGTAAGCGCCACGATACGGCAACCACGCGGATTTAGATGCTCTGTTAGGCGCTTTATCGTGCCACCCTTGCCAGCTGCGTCTCGCCCCTCCATTAGCATAAGCACCCTAAGACCCTTGTCTTTGACATGATTTTGGAATTTTAAAAGTTCTATCTGAAGTAGCCTTAGCTCTTCTTCATAGCCAAGTTTATCGCTCTTTTGGTGCTTTTTATCTTTTGACATCATCGCTCCTTTTAAAAATTTCACGCTTTTTCACGATTTTACTATAAAATAGAATAAATTTAAGAATTTAGACTAAAATCATCTCTTTTAATTTAGCAAGGATTAGCATGTTTTTTAAATTTATTTTTTCTCTCATTTTATTTGCAGGCTCGCTTTTTGCCGAGGTTTTAGACGTTAGTAAGGCATTTGTTTTAAGCCCAAGTATCGATGAACAAGGCGCGGAGATCAAGTTTAAATTTGGCGAAAATATCTATCTTTACAAAGATAGCTTTGAGGTTAAGCTTGGCGAAGAGAAGATCAACAGTCTCCTAAATATGCCAAAGAGCGAAAATACCGGCGAATATGAAATTTACCCAAAAGATTTTTCACTGTTTATCCCGCTAAATTTAGTAAAAGAGCATCTTAAAAACGGCAGTGCTAGGCTAAATTTAAGCTATCAAGGTTGTGCTAAAAATGGCATCTGTTACCGCCCACAAACTAAAATTTATGACATATTTGAGAAATTTGGCAAATTTAGCATCATAGCCTTTGAAAAAGAGCAAAAAGACGAAATAAATCCTGAATTTACCGAGCTTTCAGAAGATCAAAGCATCGCAAATGAACTAAGTAGCAAAAACTTTTTCATCTCGCTTGCGACATTTTTTGGCTACGGCCTCTTGCTCTCGCTCACACCTTGCGTCTTTCCGATGATACCGATCTTATCAAGCATCATCGTCTCAAAGGGCAGCAGCCTAAATGCCAAAAAAGGTTTCTTGCTCTCACTGGTCTATGTCGTTGCGATGAGCCTTGCCTACGCGCTTGCTGGCGTTGGGGCAAGCCTGCTTGGCTTTGGCATCGCAGGGGCTCTGCAAAACATCTACGTGCTCGGCGCGTTTGCGGCCATTTTTGTTATCTTAAGCTTTAGTATGTTTGGCTTTTACGACATCAAACTACCCTCTAAATTTGAAAACTTAATAAGCAAAAAGTCACAAAACAGCTCGGGCCTTGTCGGTGTTTTCATCATGGGCTTTGCCTCAGCGCTCATCGTCTCGCCTTGCGTGGCAGCACCGCTAGCAGGCGCACTTCTTTACATCGCGCAAAGCGGAGACGCCATTTATGGGGGCATCATGCTCTTTGTCATGGGGCTAGGCATGGGCGCACCGCTTCTTGTGATAGGGCTAAGCTCAGGCAAGCTCCTGCCAAGACCTGGCGGCTGGATGGATGAAATTAAAAAACTCTTTGGCTTTTTGATGCTCATCATGGCTGTCTGGATCCTAGCACGCGTGCTTGGAGCGTTTTTTGAGCTACTTGGTTATGGCGTCATAGGCGTCTTTGCGGCCATTTATCTTGGGGCGTTTGAGGCAGCAAATAACGGCTGGGCCAAATTTAAAAAAGCACTTTGCGTGCTAGTTTTTATCTACTCACTCATGCTAATTATCGGCGCATTTTTGGGCTCAAAAGATGCCTTTTCGCCACTTTCTGGGCTAAATTTAGCCAAAAACGAGAGCGAGCTAAATTTCAAACAAGCTAAAAATTTAAACGAGCTAAATGAGATGATAAAAAGCTCAAGCAAGCCAGTGCTAGTGGATTTTTATGCCGACTGGTGCGCGAGCTGCAAAGAGATAGAGCACATCACTTTTAAGGACGCTGGCGTGAAAAATGCTTTGGCAAATTTTACGCTTATTCGCATTGACGTGACAAGTGGCGGGGCACAAAACGATGAGATGTTAAGAAATTTTGGTCTCATCGATCCGCCTGCACTCCTGCTTTTTAAAGACGGCGAGGAGCAAAAAGCACTTAGAACGATCGGCTTTATAAATGCTAAAAATTTCATAGCAAAGCTTGAGAAAATTTAGATTACAAAGGCAAATTTGGCTGGAATTTTAAATTTATTAGCCAAATTTATCTAGGCTTTGCAGACCTTGTAACTGGCTAGAAATATAGCAAAGAAGTAAATTTAGACTATCAAATTTATATCATGCAGTGACGTGAGTAAAATCACAAAGCCAAAACTTGCAATAATCTTAAATTTATCAAATTTTAGAATATGCCAACAAATAAAAATATAAGCCAAATTTAGCTTAGCACCAAGGCAGCAACGTAATTAAAACTTAATCATTTTTTGCCAAACAACGTGCGGATAAGACCACGATGCAAAAACAAAACTCAGTAAAATTTGCGATTGTCTTAGTTTTAAAATATCTCAGCAAATAGGCAAGATTATTCAAATAGATTTAAAAATATAAAACTCGCAGTAAATTTAAACCAATAAACATGGCTAAATTGAGCAAGAGCACAAAATCAAAGGTAAAAAAAATCAGCCAAACCATTAGCCAAATTTATAAAAATTTAGAACTTGCTCTGCCGTAGCAAAGACGCCAAAGCAGAGCAAATTTAGGCTCATTTGCCAAATTTAGCAAGCGCTCTTTGGTAGTCCTCTTCGCTATCGATGCCGATACTTTGACTTTCAACCTCTAACATCGCTATCTTTTTGCCATTTTCTAGGGCGCGCAGCTGCTCGAGTTTCTCGGTGTTTTCAAGGCTTGAAGGCAAGAGGCCGCAAAACTCTTTTAGGCTCTTTACGCTGTATCCGTAGATGCCAAGGTGCGCCTTGTAGCTTTTGCACTCGCTTCTGTTAAATGGTATCCTCGATCTTGAAAAATAAAGCGCGTAGCCTTCAAAATCAGTCACCACTTTGACTAAATTTTTATCATCTGCAAACTCATCGTCCATCTTTTTATAGCAAGAAAACATAAAGGCATTTTGCCTGTTTTGCTCGCAAAATGCCCTAAATTTAGCGATATTTTCAGGCTCGATAAATGGCTCATCAGCCTGAACATTTATGATGATCTCGCTCTCACTTAGCCCCAAAATTTGTGCCGCTTCATTTATCCTGTCGGTGCCACTTTGATGATCTTTACTAGTTAGCACCGCTTTTATGCCGTGAGCCTTGGCGATATCAAGCACGCTTGGCTCGTCCACCGCAACCGCCACATCGTCCACGCCGCTTACTCTAAGAGCCGTCGCCACAAACATCGGCACGCCATTTATCTCTTTTAAAATTTTATTACTAAACCTTGTTGAAGCAAGGCGGGCTGGGATGATTATCATCGCTCGATCCATTCTAGGACGCACTTCTCGATCTCGTCCTCTTTTATGATATTTTTATGCAAAATTTTTGCGCTAAATAGCGAGTTTATCGAGCTTGGCACGCTGTCATTTAAGATTTTAGCAGTCTTTGCGAGCGCATCTTTTTCATCTTTTGTATCTTTGATCTGGCACGCTTTGATCATGCTTGGCGTAAATTTCACCCAGTGCGCAGTCGATGTGATGACATTTATGCGGCCAGCATCCACCATTTTAAAGCAAGTAGCCGTATGCGGATCGATCGCGTAGCCGCCCTTTGCGAGCTTTGCGATGTATGCCTCGCACTCTTTATCGTCGCACCAGCTAGCCTCAAAGTCCTCTTTTAGCGCTTCAAGCTCTTGTTTGCTAAGCTTATAAAATTTATTTTTAGCTAGGCTTTGCATGAGTTCATTGCTTCTTTCGCTGCCAAATTTATCAAACAGCAAGCGCTCGACGTTTGAGCTTATTAAAATGTCCATGGCTGGGCTTATCGTCTTAACCAGCTTTTTATCTCTTAGGTCGTAAACGCCGGTGGTAAAAAACTGCGTCAAGATATTGTTTGCGTTTGAGGCGATCTTGATCTTGCCGATCTTTGCGCCCATTTTTTTAGCGTAATACGCCCCAAGTGCGTTGCCGAAATTTCCACTTGGCACGATGATGTCAAAGCTCTCGTTTGCCTTAAGTGCCTTTTGTTTTAACAAATTTGCATAGGCGTAGGCGTGGTAGATGATTTGAAAGAGAATTCTGCCAAAATTTACCGAGTTTGCCGCGCTTAGCTTAAGGCGCTTTTTCTTAAGCTCGGCCTTAAATTTATCATTTACAAGCAGCGTTTTTAGTGCTCTTTGAGCGTCATCAAAGTCGCCTTTTATGCCAAAAACTTTTAAATTTTCACCCTGCATGGTCTGCATTTGTAGTTTTTGTACCTCGCTCGTGCCGCCATCTGGATAGAGGCAAACGACCTTTATATTTTCGTCATTTGCAAAGGTTTGAAGTGTCGCAGGACCAGTGTCACCGCTAGTTGCGCACATGATAAGGTATCTTTCGCCCCTTTCCTTTGCTAGCTGGCTAAGCAGCGAGCCAAAAGGCTGAAGCGCCATATCCTTAAATGCCCTTGTTGGACCGTGATAGAGCTCATTTACGTATAAATTTTTATCTATTTTTTTAAAAATGACTGGGTGCTTTGGATCATCAAAGCTTGCATATCTCTTGACCGCCTTTTTGAAAAACGCCTCTGGCACGTCAAATTTAAATAGCGAGATGATGTGAAGTGCGAGCTTTTCGTAGCTTAGGCTTGAGAGCTCTTGCCACTTTGCCTTTGTGATCTTTGGTAGCTTCTTTGGCGCGTAAAGTCCGCCGTGAGCGGAGCTTGGGCTAAGCATAGCTGTGCTTAAATTTACATTTTTTACCTTTTCATCTTTTACGCTTCTAGTTGGTGTTAGTCTCATTTTTTGCCTTTTTTGGTTGATTTTTTATCCAATTTTCATATTTTTTAAATATCTCTTTTGGCTTAAGTGCCAAAATTTCTGGGGTTTCGTAGCTGTGGTGCTTTCTTATAAATTTAGCTACTTTTTTAAATTTCACGTCCGTTTTTATGAGTAAAATTTGCTCTTTTTCATCACAAAGCTTCTCTTGCCAAAGATAAATGCTCTTTGCGCTAAAGCTACTCACACAAGCTGCAAATCCCTTTTTCACGAGCTTTTTGCTTAGTTTTTTTGCCTCTTTTTTCTTTGCGACTGAGGTGATTAAAATTCTCATTTTGATCTAAATTTTCCTTTTAAAAAGTGGCTCATTATAACAAAATGGGCTTAAATTTGCTTCGCCAAAACCTTTTTAAATTCCTCGCTTAGCGTAACTTCAAGCGTGATAAGCGATACTCTCAGCCCAAAATCCTTTGCCTTTACATAGTCCTTTTGTGTCATCAAAAGCGAGGTCGCGCCGTAACTTTGCAAAATTTCGCTTAGCTCTTCTTTTGAAAAGTCGTAGTGATCAGGAAAAAAGACCTGTCCCACGCACTCGCTAAAAAATGCCTCAAGGCGCGCTGGGTTTGCTATGGCGGTGACTAGCACCATTTTTTCGCTTTTATTTAAAATTTCACTCTTTCTAAAGTGAGTTTGCCCCTCACGTGCTATGAAATCACCAAATTTATAAAAGCTAAACGGATATCTATAAGCCCCGCTTGGCAGGCAAAGCTTTAGCTTTGGCTCTGGGTTTGGACGCACCAAGATGTCAAATTTAGCTATGTCAAATTTAGAAAATCCATCATCCAGCAAGATATACTTTGCGCCCTGAGTTTTGGCGTAGTTTATGGCTATTTTTCTATCTTCGCTTACGATCACATTTGCGTTTTTAATGCTTGTGGCATATATCATCGCCTCATCGCCACTTGCCGCCACGTCAAGTAAAATTTCGCCATCCCTTGCGACAACTTGCATGCCTTTGCTCTTTCTTTTATAGCCTCTAAGAATGATAAAAGCGCCTTCGAAATTCTTAGCGATAGCGACGCAAAGTGGGGTCTTGCCGCTTCCTCCAAGGGTTAAGTTTCCAACGCTTATTATCTTTATACCTAGATCTTTTTTTTGTGCGCTAAATTTCTTGCAAACAACGACTAAAGCGTAGATAAGACTTAGTGGCAAAAGTAAAAAAGCTAGTAAAATTTGAAAGAAATTTGGGCGAAAGAAGTAGTCATTCGCCCAAGAGTGTAAAAGGATGTTAAATTTCTTAAACACGAGATTTAGAAATTTCTTTTACCGTGTTGCAGATGTATTGCACCTCTTCGTCGCTCAAACTATGATATATAGGTAGCGACAAGACTTGTTGATACGCTTTTAGAGCATTTGGGAAGTCATTTACTTTAAGCGAATATTTATTTTTATAATAGCTTAGCAAATGTATCGGTATGTAGTGCAGCGAAGTGTGAATTCCACGCTCCAAAAGCTCTCTAGCAAAGCTGTCGCGGTTTTTATTTATCTTGATGATGTATTGAGTGTAGATGTGCTCGCGTTTTTTGACTGGAGTTGTGATGTTGTGACACTCTTTAAGCTCTTTATCGTAAATTTCAGCGATCTTTTTTCTACGTTTTATAAGCTCGTCTGTCTTTTCAAGCTGAGCGATAGAAAATGCCGCATTTATCGAGTTTATGTCATATTTTAAACCGATATCAACGACGTCGTAGATGTAGCTTAAACTACCAAATTTATCTATACCATTTACAAGGGCGTAGTTACGAAGAAGTTTTGCTTTTTTATAAACCTCTTCGTCATTTGTCGTGAAAAATCCAACTGTTGAGATAGGATTTTGCACCCGTGAGTTTGTCTGAAAGCATGATAAAAACGAGTCTGAACCAACCTTTTTGCCATTGTATGTTAGTCCTATGCCTCGGTTTGCATCATCTAAAACGACGATGCCGTATTTTTCGCAGATAGCCTTTATCTCATCAAGCCTAGCGCTTTGTCCAGCGATGTGTGAGATAAAAGCGCATTTTAGTTTTTTGTGATTTTGCTCTTTTAGCACCTTTTCAAGGGCTTCTGGGCTGATGTTAAAGTCCTCTTCATCGATATCAACAAAGATAGGCTCGGCATCAAAATGTCTAACAGCCTGAGCCACGCTAGGGAAGGCATTTACTGAGCAGATAACCTTGTCACCGCGCTTTGTATCCATCGCACTTAGAGCCAGATGATGCGCTGCTGCGATGTTATTTGTAGTGACAACAAATTTAGCACCAAAGTACTCTTTTAGCTTTTCTTCAAATTTAGCAACCGTATCGGTGGTATTTTCAGAATGCAAAGCCTCTTCGATAAGCTCACTCTCACGCTCAGTGATAGTTGGTTTGTAAAACGGAATTTCTCTCATCTTTAATCCTTTAAATTTTCACTATCAACGGCATTTGTCGTTTAAACCTGTTTGACACAACTCTATTTTCTATATCCAAGACCGCTTTTAATCCAAACTTTTTGATGGCTTGCTCCTTGTTATTTTCTAAATTTTGTAAAATTTCATCAATGACAGCGTAGCTGTAACCTATGTCGCCCTCGTCACTTTGCCCATCCCAAAGATCGGCCGAAGGTGCTTTTTTGATAAAATTTTCATCAACACCAAGATGTTTTGCAAATTCAAAAATTTCACTCTTATAAAGCTCTCCGATAGGATTTATCGCGCACGCCAAATCCCCAAATATCGTGCCATAGCCAAGCATAAGCTCACTTTTGTTGCTTGTGCCGATGACTAGAGCGTTTATACTAGATGAATAATCATAAAGCAAGCTCATTCTAACTCTAGCTGCTAAATTCCCTTTTCTTAAATTGCTTAAATTTACATCTATCGTTTCGTAAAAGGCATTTAAAATACCCTCTATGGATAAAACCTTATATTTTATGTTTAGTTTTTCGCATAAATTTAAGGCGTCGTCCATATTTTCTTTGTTTGATGATGCTGTTGGCATGATGAGTGCGTGAGTTTCATCTGGCTTTGCTCTCGCACAAAGCGTCGCAACCACAGCAGAATCAATACCGCCACTTACACCTAATAGTAGTTTTTTACCTTTAGTTTTATCTTTTAAGCTAAAAACTAAGGTTTCTTCTATTTTTTGATACCCCTTCATTGTCCCTTTGCCTAAATTTGCTTCCTTTTGCAAAAATTATACTAATTAAATTTAAAATTTTTCTTTAAGTTTAAGTAAAAAGATGTAAATATTTAAGAAATGATAAATTTAAGGTAAGAAATGAGAGTAATGCATAAAAGTTTTGGCGATTTTGGGACAAATTGCTACATCGTCACCAAAAATGGCTCAAGTTTAGTGATAGATCCAGGTGATGGGGCAAAAGAGTGGGTTTTGCAAAATGCACAAAATTTAAAGGCGATACTTTGCACTCATGGGCATTTTGACCATATTTACGACGTGAGCGAGCTAAAAAATGAGCTAAAAATCCCAGTTTATATCAATAAATTTGATGCTTTTATGTGTGAGAGTGACATTTTTGGTTATATGAAAAACACCTTTGTGCCAGATGTTTTGGTTCAAGGCGATGAGAGCTTTGTAGTAGGTGACTTTTCTTTTAAATTTCGCCACTTCCCAGGGCACACTCCAGGATGCTCGATGATAGAGATAGATGACGCGATATTTAGTGGAGATTTTTTATTTAAAGGTAGCATCGGACGCTGGGACTTTCCATATTCGGATAAAAATGAGATGCTAGAAAGCTTAGAAAAATGCAAAAATTTAAAGGGCGACTTCGCACTTTATCCAGGACACGGCGAAAGTAGCACGCTAAAAGCCGAGCAACAAGAGCTTGATAGATGGGTGGAGATCGTTAAAAGATCTTGATTTTTGGGGTGTGGCTAAATTTTTGCATTTTAGAAATTTATACTTTTTATCTTATAAGATGATGTCGCGAGTGTGCGCTAAGAAGTGTTTAGAAGTTTAAATTTATAGGTTAAATTTAAAGAGCAAGGCTGATGCCCTGCTCTAGGAGTTTTACTCGACTTCAGCGTCTATGACGTCGTCGTCTTTTTTGTTATTTCCGCCGTTTGCACCAGCATTTTCATCTTTTTTATACATAGCTTCTGCTAGTTTGTGGCTAGCTTTGCTTAGAGCTTCTACTTTTGCATCGATTTGCTCTTTTGAAGAGTTTTCATCTTTTAAGACCTCTTTTAGGTCATTTAGCGCAGCTTCGATGTTGCTTCTATCTTCAGCTGGGACTTTCTCGCCAAGCTCGCTCATGCTCTTTTCAGTTTGATGAACAAGCGCGTCTGCTTGGTTTCTAGCTTCAACTGCGTCTTTGCGTTTTTTATCCTCTTCTTTGTGAAGCTCAGCATCTTTTACCATGCTATTTATCTCATCTTCGCTAAGACCGCTTGATCCCGAGATAGTGATGTTTTGGGCTTTGCCAGTCGCTTTATCTTTTGCTGAAACGGTTAAAATTCCGTTTGCGTCGATGTCAAATTCAACTTCTATTTGAGGCACGCCTCTTGGAGCTGCTGGGATGCCCTCTAAGTTGAAGTTTCCAAGTGATTTATTATCCCTTGCAAACTCACGCTCACCTTGTAAAACCATGATAGTAACGGCACTTTGGTTATCTTCAGCAGTTGAGAAGACTTGGCTTTTCTTAGTTGGTATGGTTGTGCCTTTTTCGATGATCTTAGTCATCACACCGCCAAGTGTCTCGATACCAAGGCTAAGTGGAGTAACGTCAAGAAGTAGAACATCTTTAACATCGCCTTTTATAACTGCGCCTTGGATCGCAGCACCGATAGCTACGACTTCATCTGGGTTCACGCTCTTATTTAGCTCTTTGCCAAATGCCTTTTTAACCTCTTCTTGAACAAGTGGCACACGAGTTGAACCACCGACCATTACGACCTCTTTGATGTCACTTTTGCTTAGGCCTGCATCTTTGATGACTTCATTTATCTTAGTGATAGTCTCGCCCACAAGTGAGTCGATCATGCCTTCAAATTTAGCGCGAGTTAGCTTTTTGACAAGGTGTTTTGGACCAGTCGCATCAGCTGTGATAAATGGTAAATTTATCTCAGTCTCTTGAGCTGAGCTTAGCTCTTTTTTAGCATTTTCAGCTGCTTCTTTCAAGCGTTGAAGCGCCATGATATCGCCTTTTAGATCGATACCAGTTTCGTTTTTAAACTCACTTACCAACCAGTCGATGATCTTGTTATCAAAGTCATCACCACCTAAGAATGCATTACCGCCAGTTGCCAAAACTTCAACGATGTTATCGCCAGTTTCAAGCACTGTAACGTCAAATGTACCACCACCTAGGTCATAAACTAAAATTTTCTCAGCCTCTTTTTTATCAAGACCATAAGCAAGTGCCGCAGCTGTTGGCTCGTTGATGATACGAAGCACATTTAGTCCTGCGATCGTTCCAGCCTCTTTTGTAGCCTTTCTTTGGCTATCGTTAAAGTATGCAGGCACAGTGATAACCGCGTCTGTCACACTCTCGCCAAGATATGCTTCAGCGTCTTCTTTTAGTTTGATAAGAATTTTTGCTGAAATTTCTTGCGGAGTATAGACCTTACCAGCGATCTCAACCGCGCAAGCGCCATTTCTATCTACAACGTGATATGGCAAGCGAGCCTTTGCCTCTTCAGCATTTTTTTCATTGCTCATCAAACCCATGATACGTTTGATAGAATATATCGTTTTTTCAGGGTTTGTAACTGCTTGACGTTTTGCGACGTCACCTACTAGAATTTCGCCTTTGTCTGTAAAAGCAACAACAGATGGAGTTGTGTTTTTGCCCTCTTTATTTGGGATAACCTTGCTCTCGCCGCGCTCAAAAACGCTCACACAAGAGTTTGTTGTACCTAAGTCTATACCTATAACTTTTGACATATTTTTCCTTTATTAGATTTATTTTTTAAATTTAGTTTGCCACACTGACCATAGCTGGGCGCAAAACCCTACCATTTATCATATAGCCTTTTTGTAAAGCTTGCACGATCTGACCGCTTTGTTTCTCCTCGCTATCGACCCTTAAAACGGCATTATGCACATTTGGATCAAACTCGGCATCAGTTGCGATCTCGCTCACGCCATGCTTTTCAAAACATTTCTTGAACTGATTTATCGTTATCAAAATGCCCTCTTTGATCTTTTTAGCAAATTCATCATCCTCTGGGTCAAAATTTGCAGCGATCTCGAGCGCATCGATGACTGGTAGCAAGTCCCTTGCAAATTTCTCATTTGCATAGCTTGCAACGTCTGCCTTCTCTTTTTCATAACGCTTTTTGATATTTTCAAACTCAGCGTTTGCTCTGTAATATTTATCAGTGATCTCGCCAAGCTCTTTTTCGAGCTTCTCCACTTTTGAGATATCGCCAAGTGCGTCTAAATTTACGCTATCGCTAGCTGCCTCTTGCATAGGCTCAACCTCAGGTAGATTTTGCTCTTTTACCTCTTCGCTCACGCGGCCTCCTTTATTAGATTTATAAATTTCACATAATCAGTATAAACACTGCCAGCACAGATCATCTGCGCCTCGCTACCAAGGTAGTTTGCTTTAAATTTAAGCCCCATGTAATTTTCGTCAAACATAGGAGAAAATGTAAGCTTTTCGTCCATCTGCAAGCTAAAACTTGGGTCAAAAACCATCTTAAAGCGTCTATCCTTAAACATATCAAAGGCTAAAATTTCGTTTTCTTGGAAGTAAATTTTAGTCCTTTTAAGCTCCCTTATCTTGTTTTTTAGTTCGCTTAAGCCAACTTGAGAACAGATAAGCTCAAGCTTGTCTAAACTAACTCCGATAAGGTTGTTTAAAAATTTATACATCCTAGCCTCAAATTTAACGACGATCTCATCACCGCTAAAATTTAAAACCAGATATCTATCATTTAAATTTAAAATTTCTAGCAACTCCTTATCGATCGTGCCAAAAATCATACAATAAAGCTCGAACTCATCACAGAGCATCTTTAAGCTTCTTGGGTCATTTATCTCTAAATTTATGTCGTTTTCGCCAAAGATTTCGCTCCAATATCTTCTCATCGCAGCGACAGTTGGGATCCTGCCGCCACTGATGTGAAGCTTTGTGATCTCGCCATCGTCTGAAAGCTTTTTAAAATAAACACGTATCGTCGATGCTGGTATCACCACGCTCATGCGAGAGCCAAGCTCGTTTGAGCCAATAGGCGCATTGTCCTGCAAATAGGCTTCAATGATAGAATTTAGTATCAAATCGCGTTTATTTGTTTTACTCACTTTTAGCACTCTTTCTTTTTAATTGCTAAGCGGATTATACAACTTTAGTTTATCAATGTCAAGTATATAAGTTAAAAAAATTTATTTATATATATTTAGCCTATACAACTAAACTTTTCTAATGCCTATATTATAAGCTTTGCGTAAAAACAAATAAAATTTAAAACAAAATAAAAAATTTAACTTCAACATAAAACCCAAAATTTCTAATTTTATTCAAGAATTTAAAAGATTTTTATACGTTTTAACGTATATTATAAATAATTTTTAGTATAATTAATACTTAATATTGATATTTATATACTATTTTACATTATTTATATAATATTTTAGGTATATTTAATGATAAATAACGTATAATTATTCAATGATTGAAACAAGTGATATATTTAATTTGCTTCACAATGCAGTTGAGGCAAAAAATATCGGTAAGAAAATTTCACAAGCAAAAATGGCAGAAGATCTTGGCGTGCCTATGAGGACATATCAGGACTGGAGACTTGGAAACTCAAAGCCACAAGCTGCTGCTGCTATTTGCAAACTGCTATGTGAGCTTGACGATGATGAAATATTATTTGTTGTCAATAAGATGAGAAAATTGCTAGGAAAATAGATGGAAAATTTAACACAAAAAGAGAGAATCGACCTTGAGAGCGTTTTTGCAGCCATTTGTACTAAAAAAGAGTCAAAAATTTTGGTTACTTATAAGGATCTATGCTCGGCTGCGGCTTCAAAATTTCATGTAGTTAAAAATAAGATCAAAAAAGCAAGAGAAAAAAGAGCCAAAATTTAGTATTTTTGGCTTGAAATTTAATTATTTTATAAATTTCGTAGCCAAAAATGCCGTCAAATAAATTTCATCCTACCTATTTATATAGGGTTTTGCTCCGCTTATCTTAACGAGCATCTATCTTAGCTACCAAAATATCTATAAATGGTGGCTCCAGTAGCCAAACGCAAATTTATCAAATTCAATGTCACTATCCTATCTTCTCTGCTTCTTTATTGCGTATATTTCTTATCTATAAATTTTTGGGAGTTTTTTGCAAGATCAATGAGTAAAGATGGGCTAAATAGAATGGAATTTGAAATTTAAGAGCTTGCAAAAGCGGTTGGTTTTAATGTCATTTCAAAAGATAGAAACCCAGCTTGGAAACCTATAAATGATAAATTTGCAAACGATATCTTAGAAGAGCTTAAAATTTATAAGCCAAATGCAAGGATAACAGCTGTGCATGCAGGTCTTGAGTGCGGAGTGCTTTTGGAGAAAAAAGCAGGTCTTAGTGCATGTTCTATTGGACCAAACATCTACTCACCGCACTCTACAAGAGAGCACTGCGAAGTAGCTTCTGCGCTTTTTATCGAAAAAGTAGTTCGCGGTATCGTTAAAAAATATAACTCATAAAAAAAGTAAAATTTGCTAGAAATTTCTAGCAAATTTTATATCTCAAAGCAACTAAAGCAAATTCGCCCGCAAACGCGAGCAAATTTAGACTATTTTCCAAACTCATAAACGATCTTGCCACTTTTTATCGTAGTAGTCGCTGCGCCTTTTAGCTTTTTGCCAAAGAGTGGAGAATTTACCGATTTTGAGCGGTTTATCTTTTCATCATAAATATACTCGATCTCAGGGTCTATCACCGCGATGTCAGCAAGCATGCCCTCAGCAAGCCTGCCCTTATCTTTTAAATTTAGCATCTTAGCTGCATTTGTAGAAGTTAGCTCCACCATGCGCTCTAAGCTTATAACGCCCTCATTTACGAGCTTAAGAGTGAGCGGCACAAGGGTTTGAAGTCCGATGATGCCAAATGGCGCCTTGTCAAATTCCACTATCTTTTCGTCTGTATGGTGTGGGGCATGATCGGTGGCGATAACGTCTATAAGACCGCTTTTTAGCGCCTCTCTTACCGCTTTTACGTCGCTTATCTCACGAAGTGGCGGCGACATTTTGAAATTTGTATCATAGGCATTTTTCAAAATTTCATCGTCGCTAAAGCTAAAGTGGTGAGGTGTGGCCTCGCAAGTGATGTTTATGCCCTCTTTTTTGCCCATTTCGATGATCTTTAGCGAGTATTCCGAGCTTACGTGAGCGATGTGGATGTGCGCTTTAGTGAGCTTTGCGAGCAGCATATCACGGCTCACTGCGATCTCCTCTTTCTCCCTCGCCATGCCACGAAGTCCAAGTATGGCTGAGACCTTGCCCTCGTGCATGACGCCCTGCCTGCAAAGCGAGCAGTCCTCTGAGTGGCTTATACAAAAGCTACCAAACATACTTGAGTACTCAAGTGCCGCTCTCATCACGCTTGAGCTAGTCACTGGTAGGCCGTCATCACTAAATGCAACTGCGCCAGCTTCTATAAGATCGCCCATTTCGACAATCTCGTTGCCACCAAGCCCTTTGCTGATAGCAGCGATTGGTAAAAGATCGATCAGCCCGCAGTTTCTAGCCTTTTCTATCATTGCCCTTGTGATTGAGGCATTGTCATTTACTGGGTTTGTGTTTGCCATGCAAAGGCAGGTGGTCACTCCTCCAGCCACGGCCGCTTGCGAGCCTGAGATGATGTCGTCTTTATACTCTTGACCCGGATCGCGAAAATGCACGTGCATGTCGATAAGTCCTGGCATTACGAGCTTATTTGTAGCGTCTATGACCTTATCAGCCTCAAATCTCTCACTTCCGATTTTGGCTATTTTGCCGTTTTCTATTAGGATATTTGCCTTAAATTTCTCGTCGCTATTTACGATAGTGCCGTTAATTATTGCTATTTTCATCGTTAGCCCCTATTTTTTGCAAGCGTATTTAGTATCGCCATTCTTATCGCAACGCCGTTTTCAACTTGATTTAGTATGACTGAGTGCGTGCCATCAGCCACGTCTGAGTTTAACTCCACGCCCCTATTTATCGGTCCTGGGTGCAGCACGATCGCGTCAGGCTTTGCTAGCTTTATCCTATTTTTATTTAGTCCAAAAAATTTCGAGTACTCTCTCGAGCTTGGAAACGCCACGTCCGCACCGCCACGCTCTAGTTGGATGCGAAGCATGATGATGACGTCGCTGCCCTCGCAGGCCTCCTCCATATTTTTGCAAATTTGAGACTCAAAGACCTCAGCGTCTTTTGGCATCATCATCCTTGGCGCAAATAGCTTTAAATTTATGCCAAATTTCTTCATTGCCCAGATGTCAGACCTCGCCACGCGGCTTCTAGCGATGTCACCGATGATCGCCACGTTTAGGTTTTTATCTAAAATTTTGCCGTGCTCTCTTAGTGTGAAAAGATCAAGCAGAGCTTGGCTTGGGTGCTCATTTGTGCCGTCTCCTGCATTTACGACGCTAGCTTCTGTTCTATCAGCTGCAAATTTAGCCGCTCCAGAGCTTGGGTGACGAAGCACGATGATATCAGTTCTCATAGCAGCCATGTTATTCATCGTGTCATTTAGGCTCTCGCCTTTTGTCACGCTAGAGCTTGATGAGCTGAAATTTATCGTATCAGCTCCAAGCCTCTTTGCTGCGATCTCAAAGGATGTTCTAGTTCTTGTCGAGTTTTCATAAAATGCGTTGATCGTGGTCTTTCCACGAAGGTAGTCATTTTTTTTCACTTGGCTTAAATTTAGCTCCTTAAACTCTTTTGCCGCCTCTAGAAAATATAAAATTTCTTCCTTGCTAAGCTCTCTAGTTCCTATCAAATCTTTATGTTTGTAGCCCATTTTAAGCCCTTTTTGATCTATTTTGTTACAAAGTCACAAGCTGGTTTGTAGCCGTTGTCGCAAGCTTTTTTAAACAAAGCTTTTGCCTTCTCTTCGCTTTTTGCTTCATTATCATCTTTATCTTTTATAAGGCCATAAGCTGTCATTTCGCCTAGCTTTTCGCAGGCCATGCCCTCATTTTCGTCGCACATTTTTGTAAAAATTTTCTCAGCCTGAGCTTTATCTTTCGCCACGCCATCGCCGTTAAATAGCATGATCGCATTCATCGTGCAGGCTTTTTTCTCGCCCTCGCCGCAAGCTTTGTTAAAAGCAAGATAGGCCTCGTTAAAATTTTTCTTTGCATAAAGCTCATTTGCCTTGTCTAAATTTTCATTTGCCATAGCATTTAACGCAAAAAGTGCCGCCGCTAAAACTAAAATTTTCTTCATATTTTCTCCTTATTTAAATAACTTTGGATGGTGTTTTTTCATATATTCAACTATCTCTATGACCTCGTCGCTACCGCTAGCATCAGAGTTTTCTAGCGCATCATCGATGCACTCTACATAGAGATTTGCCGCCTCTTCAAGCTTATCTTTTTTCACTCCAGCATAGTAAAACATCGCTTCAAGCACCATGCTAAGCTCGTAGCTAAGCTCCTCTACGCTTACCTCTTCTTCTTTCATATCTCCTCCTGTGTTTTTTTAGTTATTAGATCAACTATCTGCGCTTTGATCGGCTCGTAGCTAAAGCCATCTTTGAAATTTGCAAACAGCCCGCCGCTTGCATTGACGTGTCCGCCGCCGCCAACTAGGTGTTTTGCCATGGCGCTAACATCAAGCTTGCCATTTGCGCGAAAGCTTAGCGTTTTTTTGTTTGTCACGTCGATAAAGAAGTCAAATTCAGGATTTGCCACCAAAAAGTCGTTGCCGATAACAGAAACATTGCCAACATTGTAGGTCAAAATTCCTTTATGATCTTTATAGCTTATGCTAAATTTCTCTTTATTTTCACTAAGTTTTTTTACGACGTAGTTTGAGATCAGGTTGCTTAGCGTATCGTCTTTATCCTCTTTGAAAAATGACTTTTTAATGGCATGCACCTGCATGTCAAGGCCTATGTAGTCGTTTTTTTCGTTAAAAAATTTGCTCGCTTCTTTTAAGATGTGATCCATATAAAGGTTGTTTTCAGCTTCAAACATCACTTTATTTATCTCTTTGGCGTTTGCCACAAGCCCCAAGCAGACCTTGCCCATCTCGAAATTTTTATCATCTTTTAGCCAGATATCCACGGCATTTACGACGTCACTAAAAATTTCAAGCTCTTTGTTTTTGCCAAAAATGCCCGCAAAAAAGTCATAAGTGATCTTTGTAGCACACCTTGAACTATCCAAAAAATACCATGAGTAAGCGCTCGCGCACTCGGCACCACTTTGGTGATGATCTAGCAAAAATAGCCTGATATTTTTACCATCTATCATCTCCTCAAAGCTCTCGCACTGAGCTAGGCTTAAATTTAGATCAGTGATCAAGATCACGTTTTTATCATCGTTTGAGGCATCTATCTCAGATAAAATTTGAGCAAATTTATCATCTATCTCTCTGCCGTAGTTTGAGTTTAGAAATTTCACATCTTTGAAGTAAAAATTTGTTATGTATTGTGCGCCGTATCCGTCAAGATCGGTGTGTGAGAGGTGATAAATTTTCATCGTTTTCCTTTATAAATTTTCTATTTCTATGACGCCAACTGTTTCAAATGGCGTATTTGCCGAGATCTCAGCAAAGCTTAGCACCACCATGTCGATGGCGAAATTTGCGCAGATATTTGCTATAAATTTGCGCAAGCTTGGCTCCACGCAAAGCACCATCTCTCCGTGCTGGCTCATCGGTCGCTTCTCTTTTTCACGCCTTAGCGCCTGCACGATAGATGATGTCTGCGCTACATTTATCATCAGATGATAGGCTCCGTCTTTATACTGCACCGCGTCCATGAGCTTTTGCTGTGCGGCTGTGTCTAGGATATAAAAATTTAGCTGACCCTTTTCATCTACATAAAGCGAAGTGATGACACGCGAAAGCGCTGCACGCACGTGCTCGATGATCATGTCTAAATTTTTACTAACCTCGGCAATGTCGCTTATGGCTTCAAGTATGCTAAGTAGGTCTTTGATCGGGATATTGTCTTTAAGCAGCGTTTTTAAGACCTTTTGGATCAAATTTATAGGTGCGATCCTTAGCGTATCCTCGACCACGACTGGGTAGTCGATCTTTAGTTTGTCTAGTAAATTTTGTGTCTCTTGGCGAGTTAGAAGCTCGGCTGCATTTTGCTTGATGAGCTCACTCATGTGCGTTGAGATGACGCTTGCAGGATCAACTATCGTATAGCCACTAAGTATGGCGTCCTCTTTGACGCTAGCATCGATCCAAAGAGCGTCTAGCCCAAAAGCTGGCTCTTTTGTCGGAATACCCTCGATATCCTCGCTCACTAGTCCGCTATCCATCGCTAGAAATTTATCCGCATAAATTTCACCCTGACCGATGATGATACCTTTTAGCTTGAAGCGGTACTCGTTTGGTGGAAGCTGAAGGTTGTCGCGGATCCTTATCTTTGGCATCAAAAAGCCAAGACTTGAAGCGATATTTCGCCTCATAGCGCGAATTCTCTCGATTAGATCAACATCAGCTAGCTTTAGCAGGCCATATCCTAGGTCAAGCTCTAAAATTTCAAGCTTTAATATGTCATTTATCTTTGTCTCTTCTTCTCTTGCGATCTCTTCGTCGCTCTTCTTTGGAGCCTTAGCAGCCCCGCCACTTGCAGTTGCTGCCCCTGCCCCACTTGGCGTAGCGCCGCCAGCCTTTTTAGAAGCCGTTTTTTCTTTTGGCGCAAGGTTTAAATTTAGCCCACCATCTTTGGTCTGCTTGATGATGTAGCCAAGCCCCAAAAATAGCAGCGCTATAAAGCCAAGAGATAGGGTTGGCAGACCTGGTACAAGGGCAAACATAAATAGTATAAAACCCACTATCAGCAAGGTTTTATAATCCCCTAATAGTTGATTTAGCGTGCCTTCTGCAAAGTCCTCGTCGTCTTTGCTAGCTCTTGTGATGATGATAGCAGTCGCTGTTGAAGTGATAAGTCCTGGGATCTGGCTCACAAGGCCATCACCGATAGTTAGGATCGTATAGTACTGAGCCGATGTCGCCATATCAAGGCCGTGCTGAAACGAGCCGATAGCAAAGCCGCCGATGATAGCCTGACGTCTTTCACGCGCCGTTTTTTCGTCTATTAAACCTGCGTTTAGATCCGCATCTATCGCCATTTGCTTACCAGGCATCGCATCAAGTGTAAAACGCGCTTGCACCTCACTCACGCGGGTTGAACCCTTTGTTACGACCATGAAATTTATGAGTACCAAGATACAAAATACGATGGTGCCGATGACGAAGTTGCCACCAACGACGAAATTTCCAAAGCTTGAGATGATCTCACTGACCGCTTCTGGGCCGTTGTGACCCTCGCTTAAGATCATACGCGTAGTTGCGATGTTTAGCGAGAGGCGAAAAAGCGTGATGATGAGAATGAGTGTCGGAAACGTGCTAAGGTCAGTCGGCTTTGGCACGTAAATAGAGATCAAAATAATAAGCACTGAAATCGAGATCGAAAGTGCCAAGAAAAAGTCAAGCACCGCACTTGGAAGCGGCACGATGATGATAGCAAGGATGGCAACGATGATGCCAACGATGCTAAGACTTTTAAATTTGACAATCGGCGCAAGAAAAGGTGCGACAAGAGTCAAAATATTATTTTTTTGCTTTGCCAACTTTACTTCTTAACGATGTCACTTAGTTTTATCGCGTCAAGCATCTCGTCGATCTTGCCTTGAAGGCCGCTAAACATCGACCAAATTTGACAGCTTGAGGCTTTGTTTGACGGGCAGCCAAGCGCTGAAGACGAGCACTCAAAGACGCTTAGCTCGCGCTTTTCGGCACATTCGATTATCTTTTTTATACTTAAATTTTCAGGTTCGCCGTTTAATGCAAAACCGCCATTTGCTCCTTTAAATGACTTTAAAACCCCATCTTTTGCTAAATTTTGTAAAATTTTTGCCAGAAAACTTTTTGAAATTTTAAGCTCATTTGAGATTGTATCAACATCAACTGGAGATGATTTTTGAGATATTAAAATAAGCGAAAGTAGAGCGTATTCGCTTGCCTTTGTAAAAAGCATTTATCTTCCTTAACTCTTTAAATAGCCCTAATTTTATTAAATTTTTACTGCATTTTTCATTAATTTTTAAAAAGCATAATTTTATCTAACTTTATGTTTTAAATGCTATAATCGCTCTTCCAAAATTCACCAATCAGGAGGTCATCATGGCTTTGGATTCGGCTAAAAAAGCTCAAATAGTTGCGAAATTCGCTAGAAAAGAGGGAGATACAGGCTCTCCAGAAGTTCAAATAGCTCTTTTAACAGCTAGAATAACTGAACTTACAGAACACCTTAAAATTTTCAAAAAAGACTTTTCATCACGTTTAGGTCTTTTGAAACTAGTTGGTCAAAGAAAAAGACTTTTAAAGTATCTTAAAAACAAAGACTACACTACATATTCAAAACTAATCTCTGAGCTTGGCTTAAGAGATAAATAATCCCACGGAGAGCGACCTGCTCTCCCTTTAAATTTCACTTTTTATTTTCAAAATTTATCTTTATTTTTATAGTTGAAACAGCTAGCCTCAAACTAAATTTAAATTTAATTTTTCATCTTTCAGCTTCTGTGTCAAATTTACACAATTTATTTCTTATTTGATAAATTTTAGAAATTCCTGCAAATTTAGCATATTTTTTGAATTCCTATATATTCGGCTTTTTAAATTTTATATAAAATATAACTTAAAATTAAAATTTATTTTTTAAATAAAGAATTTTTCATAAAAGATTAAGTTTCGCGCTAGTAATATTACTCAAAATAAATATGCAGAAAATGCATAATTAGAAGGAGAAAGTGATGAAAGAAGGCAAAGTCATCTGTCCTTATTGCGGGACAGGCTGTCAAGTAACCTTGCACGTGGAAAACAACGTCGTTCGTGCCGCTACTGGCGTCGAAGACAATCCAGTCAATCAAGGAAATTTATGTTTAAAGGGCTTTTATGGCTGGGACTACGTTGCAAGTCCAGACAGACTTACAAAGCCGCTTATTAGAAAGAAAAATGGGGTCTTTTCAAAGGATGGTGAATTTGAAGAGGCCAGCTGGGACGAGGCGCTTGATCTTGTCGTAGAAAAGATGAAAGAGGCAAAAGAGAAATACGGCCCTGACTCACTAGCAGGAAACTTCTCAGCACGCTGTACACTTGAGGACAACTATGTCGCTCAAAAGCTAATGCGCGCTGTAATTGGTACAAACAACGTCGATCACTGCGCTAGAATTTGACACGCTCCGACAGTAGCAGGACTTGCTAAAACAATCGGAAACGGAGCTGCCACAAATAGCTTTACAGAGATTGGCACTTATAGTAACTGTATATTAATGATAGGCTCAAACCCAGAAAATGGTCACCCAATCGCAGCTATGCACATCCAAAGAGCGCTAAACCGCGGTGCAAAACTGATCGTTATTGACCCTATCAAGACTGAGTTTGCAAGCAGAGCAGACATCCACTTGCAGCTAGAGCCTGAGCACAACATCCCAGTTATCAACGCACTTCTTTACACTATCATCGAAGAAGGCCTTGTAAATGAGGAGTTTGTAAGAGATCACACAATAGGCATCGAGTACGTTAAAGAAGCTGTAAAAGACTATGCTCCAGAGGTCGTAGCTAAATACACAAGGCTAAATCCAGAGGATATCAGAGCAGCTGCTAGAATGTATGCCACCACAAAACCAGCCGTCATCACTCACGGCATGGGCGTAACTCACTTCAACCACGGCGTTGGCGGAGTTTGCGATGTATCAAATTTATTCTTGATCACTGGAAACATCTGCGAGCTTGGCACAGGCGACTTGCCTCTTAGAGGTCAAGAGAACGTTCAAGGCTGCTGCGATATGGGCGTTTTACCAAACATATTCCCAAATCTTGGCTCAGTAACTGACCCAGAGCAAAGAGCTTGGTTTGAGAAAATGTGGCACCTAGAACCTGGATTTTTAAACTCAAAGATAGGTATCCATAAAACTGAAGTACCTGATGCAATCCTTGATGGCAGAGTGCATTTCTTCTGGACTATCGGCGAAAACCCAGTCATCTCTGAGCCAAATACAAACCACTTCTTAAAAGGCATCGCAAATGTCGATTTCTACGTGGTTCAAGATTTATTTTTAACTGAGACTTCGCTAAAAGCTGACGTGGTACTCCCTGGCGTTGCAAGTAGTGAAAAAGAGGGTCTTTACACAAACGCAGAGCGCCGTGTCCAGCACAACGAAGCTGTTATCACACCTCCAGGTGATGCTAGACAAGACTGGTGGATCGTTTGCGAGATCGCACGTCGTTTGGGCGCAACAGAGGGCTTTAACTTTAACTCACCAGAAGAGATTTGGGAAGAAGTTAGAAAATGTGACCCTAGACGCTACGGCGGTATGAGCTACTATAGACTTAAAAAATATCACGGACTTCACTGGCCATGCCCAACTGAAGATGATATGGGCGGTCAAAGCCTCTATCTTGATAAGAAATTCTTTACACCTGATGGCAAAGGTCGCTTTGTACCTTGCTTATTTGTGGATAAGGCTGATGAGATCGAGAGCGCAAAACTTGAGTTTGCTAAGAAGATGAATATGTCGCCAGAATATCCTATCATGGCTGGTTCAGTCGATGAGAAGACTGACGCTGAGTATCCGATACAGCTTTTAACTACAAGAAAAGTTTATCAATACACAGTTGGCACCATGACAAGACGCTCACGTGCCATCGAAGAGGGCGGAGATAGCATCGGACCTATCGCTGAGATGAGTCCAGCGCTTGCAGAGAGATACGGACTAAAACAAGGCGACTTTATCAAAGCTTGGAGTAGATACGGCTATATCGTCGTAAAAGCTGAAGTGACTGACATCGTGCCTGATGGCATCATCCAGATGACTTTCCACTACTGGGAGAGCTCTTGCAACGAGCTAACAAGCAGCGGTTGGGACTACATCAGCAAGACTCCGACATTTAAAGCAGCTATCCAGATCAAAAAGATCGATGAAGAGGAATTTTTACGAGTTCGCGAGCTAAAACGCGAGAAATTCCAAACTTCAAAGATCATCTACGATGACTTCCACCACCACGGAAACGCAGCGATAAATGAGTAAATTTAGCGGGTAACTCCCGCTAAATTTCTTTACTATTAAATTTCATTATCCAAAAATGCTGACATTGCAAAGCAAAATCTAAATTTTAAATTCAATGTTTATGATTAAATTTTATATTTAAATACAAAAGCATATATTTTTAAATTTACTTAAACGCCAAAAAACTCATAAAATTTCCCCATTTAAACGTGCTCTCAACACGCTTAAAGCCAGCATTTAGGGCTAAGTTTCTATTTTCTTCTTCAGTGTATGGCACTAGCACATTTTCAAGTGCCTCTCTTTTTTGAGCGATCTCGTAGCGTGAGTAACCTTGCGCCTGCTTGTAGTCCTCGTAAATTTCTATGACGCTTTTAGTGAGCTTTTTATCTTCAAAGATGATCTTTTCGCTAAACAAAAAGACGCCATTTTCATTTAGTCCGTTATAAATTTTTTGCACCAGATCAGCTCTTTTTGGCGGTCTGATAAACTGCAAAGTGTAGTTTGCCAAAACAGCATCAAAGCATGCTAGCTCGCACTCTAAGATATCACCCAAAATAAATTCAATATCCGCCCCATAAGCCTTTGCCTTGTTTTTTGCATTTGCAAGCATCGCCTCAGAGTTATCCACGCCGCTTAACACGAGGTCGTTTCTAAGGTTATTTAGCAAAAGCAGGCTATTTGCCGTAGAGCAGCCAAGGTCGCACACTTTTGCTGATTTTGGCAAAATTTTAGCTAGCAGTTTTGCATTTAAATTTGAGCTCACGTCATAAAATGGCACCGAGCGCGAGATCATATCATCAAAAACGCTCGCCACAAAGTCATCAAATTCAAACTGCTTGCTTATAGGTTCTTTAAAAATTTCATCTCTCATATACCAGCTCCGTATCCATCAAAGTATCTCATCGTCTCTCCAAAAAAGAGATCGCACACGCCCACGCACTGTCTAGCCTCGTTTATATCGCGTTTTATCTGCTCTTTTAGCTCGCTTAGATTATTAAATTTCTTATTATCTCTTAAGCGTTTTATGAAGCAAACGGCAACGTGCTTTGTCACCTTTGGCGCGACCTCGTCTAGGATGTGCGTCTCTACGCTAAAATTTCCATCCGTGCTAAGTCTGTTGCCTATAAAAGTGACCGAGCCGTAGGTGTATGAGCCCATCCTCGTTCTTGTCGCATAGACGCCCTCGCGCGGCAAAAGATAGCTTTTTATATCTAAATTTAGCGTGGCAACCAGCTCTTTTGCGCCGATGCCCTGCCCTTTTATCACGTTGCCCTCGATTGAGTACTCCCTGCCTATTAGCCTGTTTGCCTCTTCGATGTTGCCCTGACGTATCAGCTCCCTAATGGATGAGCTATGCACGCCCATGCCGTCATAACAAACCTCATCAACGACGACTACCTCGCCATCAAAAATTCTTTTCAAATCGTGCTTGTCCCACGCTCTGTTTCTACCAAATCTAAAATCAAACCCAACAACGATCTTTTTTAAATTTTTAAAATCCCTCTTTAAAAGTGCGATAAATTCCTCTCCGCTAAGCCCTTTAATGGCGTCAAAATCATACAAAAAGCAAGGATAGTTTGAGTACTCGGCTCGCTTTAGCTTTGGCGTTATGTTTGCCTTATTTTTGTCGATGACGACAAGTCCGCCAAACTCGCCTAGCTGCTTTAAAAGCTGCTTGTGCCCCCTATGCACGCCGTCAAAGTGCCCGATCGCAACGGCAGTGATGTTATCTTTTGTTAAAAGCGTAGAAAAACTCGGCATTTCCTTCCTTTCCCTTGACCTCGCACTCTTTGCAAGCTATCAGTTCAAATTTCAAGCTACTTGCTAGCACTTCAAAGCGCTTCATCGCTAAATTTACAGCCTTAGCGTCGGTGACAACGCCTTTTTTGTTGCGTTTTACGCCAACGCCCACTTCAAACTGCGGTTTAAAAAGCGTGATGATGAGCGAATTCTCGCTTGCAAGCTCGCAAATGGCTGGCAAAATTTCAGCCAAAGAGATAAAGCTCACGTCGCAGGTTATCAGATCAAATTTATTTAAATTCTCTTTTGCAAACTCCCTGACGTCAGTTTTTTCATAAATTTTTACTCGCTCATCGCCTCTTAGGCTAGCGTCCAGCTGATCAGTGCCCACATCGACGCCAGTCACGCTCTTTACGCCACGCTCAAGCAAAATTTGCATAAAACCGCCAGTTGAGCTGCCTATATCAAGTGCATTTTTGCCAGCTAGGTCAAATTTCATCGCCTCCAAAAAGCTTTTTAGCTTAAGTGCGCCTCGCCCAACGTAAATTTCATCAAGCAGCGAAATTTTAGCCTCGCTAACCTCGCTTGATACCTTGGTGCAAATTTCGCCATCTGCAAGCACTTTGCCAGATTTTATAAGCTCGCTCGCCTTGTTTCTACTTATGTTTAAAACGCTTGCGACGTAGTTATCAAACCTCAAGTTTTAACCTCTCATATTCGCTCTCGTCGATCACCAGCACGCCTAGCTCATTTGCTTTTTCTAGCTTACTGCCAGCCTCCTCGCCAGCTAGGACGAAGTCCGTTTTTTTAGAAACTGAGCCAGAAACCTTTGCGCCAAAGCTCTCAAGCTCGGCTTTTATCTCATCTCTTGGGCGACTTAGCGTGCCAGTTATCACCACCGTTTTGCCACTTAGCGCGTTTGAGATGCTCTGCACCTGCGTCACGCTTGGTTGCACGATCTGGCTTAGAGCTAAAATTTCGTCCCTATTTACCTCGGCAAAGTCGGTTAAACTATTTGCCATCTCCGCGCCAAAGCCCTCAAGCGAGACAAGCTCATCAAAGCTAGCATCAAGCCAGCTTAGTCCAAAGCTACTTGCTAGCTTTTTAGCAGCCACCTCGCCGATGTGCTCGCAGCCAAGACCCGTGATAAAGCGCGATAGCTCCGCACCTTTGCTAGCCTCAATGGCATTTAAAAGGTTATTTACCTTTTTCTCTTTAAAGCCCTCAAGCGCCATGAGATCATCAAATTTAAGGCCGTAGATGTCTTTTATGCAAGCGATCAGCCCCTTGTCAAATAGCAAATTTACGATCGCATCGCCAAGGCCGTCGATATTTAGGCACTTTTTCGATGCGTAGTGAATTATTGAGCCCACCACTCTTGCCCTGCAGCTTAAATTTTGGCACTTTACAAAGACCCCTTCATCAAGCAGGTGCGAGCCGCAAACTGGGCAAAATTTAGGCCTATCAATCGCTTGCTCACTACCATCTCGCCTATCTTTAAAAACCTTTGTGATCTTTGGTATCACATCTCCTGAGCGGATGATGCCGATGTAGTCGTTTTTCATGACGCCAAGGCGCTCTATCTCGTCAAAATTGTGAAGGGTGGCGGATTTTACATTGGCTCCGTCTATATTTACCTCATCAAGCACGCCAACAGGCGTTACTACGCCGCTTCTGCCAACTTGAAGTGCGACATCTCTTAGCCTAGTCACCTTTTCAATGGCTGGAAATTTAAACGCCACCATAAATTTTGGAAATTTGACCGTGTAGCCCAGCTCTTCACAGCGTGCAAGGTCATTTACTCGTATCACCATGCCATCCATCATCACGCTCTTTGCCTCACGGCTGGCTAGTAGCTCATTATACGCAGCCTCAAGCTCATCTTTTTTTAAAATTTTGAAAAATTCATCCCTCTCAAAACCAAGATCTCGCACAAATTTCATCACCTCGCTGTGATCTTTTAGTCCAAGGCTCTGTTCGCCCACGCCCCAAGGTATGAAAAGTAGCTTTCTTTTTGCAGTGACTGCACTATCAAGCTGTCTGAGACTTCCTGCAGCTGCATTTCTAGGGTTTGAAAGTGGCGCCTCGCCCTCTTTTGCGCGCTCTGCGTTTAGTAGCTCAAAGTCATCTTTTCTTATGACGACTTCGCCTCTGATTTCAATAAGCCCTTTGTAGCTAATGCTCTTTAAAACAGAATTTATCGTCCTTGCATTTTGCGTCACATCTTCGCCTATAACGCCGTCGCCTCTGGTTATCGCCCTAACTAAAACGCCATTTTCATATAGTAAATTTAGGCTCGCTCCGTCAAATTTTGGCTCAGCAACAAAGGTCAAATTCTCTTTATCGCCACGCTTTAGCCACGCATCAAGTTCGCCAAGGCTAAAGATATCCTCCATGCTCCACATGCGCTTTATGTGGCTTGCCTTGCTAAAGCCCTCTTTTACGCCACCACCCACTCGCTTAGTCGGCGAAAATAGTGAAATTTCACTGGGATTTGCCTGCTCGAAGGCTAAAACCGCGTGATATAGTGCATCATACTCCTCGTCGCTTGCAAGTGGCTCGTCCTCGTCGTAGTAGGCCTTTGCCCACGCATTTAGCGTATCTATCGCTCGTTCGTACTCTTGTTTTGTCATTTTTGCTCCAAATTTACACCGCATTTTATCTTAAACATACTTTATAAATGATCCAAATTTAGCTCTCTTGCGTCGCATAAATGGACATTTTTATAGACCTTTGCTATCTCGTCCCTCGCTCTCATCAGCGCAAAGCCAAGCAAATTTTGCCCTCGCCACTTCATAGGATTGTGCGCATTCTCATCATCAGCACTCATGCCTATGCCCCAAATTTTATCAACTGGGCTTGCCTCAACCAAAATTTTATCCTTTGTCGAGAGCAAAAACTCTCGCAGCTTGGCATTTTGGCTAAATTTTAGATAGCTCGCATTTAGCACGACGCCAAATTTGACCTCGTCCCAGACCTTAGCGTCAAAGCCTCGCACCTGCCTGCCAAGCGCCTTCATCTGCGCTGGATCTTTGGCGGATAAAATTTGCCCCAAAGCCTCTTTATCGCCGAAACACAGAGCCTTTTTCGCCATCATATATTGCTCGGCGCAAATGTATTTAGTTTCATCTTCACAAAAACTAGAGCCGTACCACTGACTAAGGCAGCTTGCGCTTAAATTTGCACTCTTTTGATGACCCCAAAATAGTAAAAATTTATCCGACTTGCCAGCGTTGTAGCGCTTTTTAAGCCATTTTAACTCATATCTAGACTCACGCTCCCAAAGGTCTATGACAAAGTCATCCTTGATAAAAAGCGTGCTTTCATCCTTGCCTAGCCTCTCATCCCAGTATCCACGCCACGTCGCAGGCTCGGCAAAGAGCTGCTTATATTGATGCTGCTCATCTTGACTTAGCGTTTTTAGCCAGCCATTAAATTTAAACTTATAATCCTCGCCGCAGCCCATCCTCCAGCCGATAGAAAATGGGCTAACATCTGGAAATTTGATCCAAGGTGGCGGCAATAAATTTCTCATCTAGCCTCTTTTTAGCCAAGCGCCCTACCAAAGCGTGGCTTGGCTCATCGCCTCGTGCATATTAAAAAGCTGCTTGTGCTCGGCCACATCGTGCGTCCTTATGATCTGCGCGCCGTTTTCGAAGGCTTTTAGATGCAGATAAAGTGAGCCTGGTAAGCGGTCCTTGACCTCGCTTGGATAATAGTGATTTATGACTGATTTGCGGCTAGCGCCGATTAGCAGCGGGCAGCCAAATTTCAAAAAATGCTCCAAATGCTTAATAAGCAGTAAATTTTGTTCAGCCGTCTTGCCAAAACCGATGCCAACATCAAGCACTATCTTTTTAGCGCCAAACTCCCTTGCAAGGGCAATCTTTTGCTCAAAAAAGTCTGAAATTTCGCCGATTAGGTCGTTATACTTTGGCGCAATCTGCATGGTAGCAGGGTCGCCTTGCATGTGCATCATGCAAAACTGGGCGTCATATCTTGCAGCAAGCGAGGCTAAATTTGCATTTGCCGTGATGTCATTTATCATCTTAAAGCCGTGATTTAGCGCAAATTCTAAGCAATACTCATCAAAGCTATCAAGGCTAAATTTCGCCTTTTCGTGTAAATTTAGCCTATAAATTTCTTCAATGATATCTTTTATGCGCCTAAACTCCTCCTCACGTCCGCAATACTCGCTCCCCGGCCTTGAGCTAACGCCACCAAGGTCGATGTATTCAGCACCTGCTTCTATCATCGCTTCGATTTTAGCTATGCCATTTTGCGTATTTATGCGGCTTTGCTCGTTAAAACTATCTCTATTTATATTTGCCACGCCCATTATAAGAGGCTTTGTGGGTTTTGTAAATTTAGTTTCTAAAAAACTTGCAAGCTTTTTAAGCCCAAAGTCTTGTAGCTTCTCTTTTTTAGCTAACTGCCTTAGCTGCGCGTTTGTCGCCATTAGCAAGGCTTTGTTTAGACTCTCTTTGCCTAAAATCGTATCATTATGCGTCACCAGCTCGGCGCCGACACTTAGTGCGTCTTGTTTTAGGATATTTGCCGCTGGGGTCTTTATCTCGTCGATAAAAATAAAATTTATCTCGCTCTTTTCGCGCATGAGCTTCGCGCCAGCAGGGCTTGGCGAGACGACCTTGCAAATTTGATCAAAGTCGCTTTTGTTATTTATCTTATAAAATTTCAACGTCGTCCTTTCTCAAAGATAGTAAGCAGTAGCGGCGTTAAAACGGCGTGAGACTTGGCGTTTAGATCGGCAAGCTTGATGAGCGAGAAAAAATACTCCATCTCCTCGCCGCTAAATTTATACCCACTATCAACCGCCTTTGTCACGATGGCTCCGACAAGCTCTTTTAGCTCGTTTTTGCCAAATTTTTGCGCCTGCTCCTCTGCTATCTTTTGATCGATAAAGCTTGTTAGCTCTTTTAGGCTGAGCGATTTTAAATTTAGCTCCACACTCATTTTTGGCTTTTTGGTGAGCTTATTTTCTATGAGCATCCTCGATCTTATCGTTGGTAGAAGCAAATTTTTACTCTGCGTTACTATTATA
This sequence comes from Campylobacter concisus, assembly GCF_003049065.1. Lineage (GTDB taxonomy): Bacteria > Campylobacterota > Campylobacteria > Campylobacterales > Campylobacteraceae > Campylobacter_A > Campylobacter_A concisus_BE. The sequence continues at coordinate 162,971 of NZ_PISC01000003.1, forward strand.
AATTTGATGTTTCTTGGAGGCTCTTCGATGATCTTTAAAAGTGCGTTTTGAGCCTCGGTGCGAAAAGACTTCGCCTCTATGACTAAAATTTTCTCATATTTTTCGGCGATGTAAGCTTCGGCGATGACCTCTTTTGCATTTTCTAGCAAAAAATCATCGCTTATAAAAAATCTTAGATTATTTACGCCAAACTCGGCTTCAAGCTTGGCTTTTAAATTTTCAAAATCGCTTGTAACTACGATTTTATTAAGCATTTAGAGCATCACCTTTGCAAAGAGTACGGCGTCTATGCTCTTGTCAAAAAGTTTATATAAATTTAGAAGTTTGATGTCTAAGTTTTCATCGCTCGAGCTTAGCGTGAAGCTGTTTTGCGCCTGCTCGTCAAAGAGCCACATATAGCTGTTTTCATCAGTTTTGGCTAAATTTGCGCGCTTATCTATGCTCTTGCCGATGTAAAAAAAGATGTAGCCATTTGGAAAGGCAAGACTTAGCATATCTTTTAAAAGCTGTTTTTGCTCGTTTGTCTCGATGCTGTCAAAGGCTGGATAGAGCGATCTTAGGCTAAAAAATGGCAAAAACGGACGCTCGCTTTTTGTGCGGTTGATATTTCTTAAAAGATAGTTTTCAAACCACTCTCTCTCATCGTCGCAGATGACTATAAAAGCCTTGCTATCAAGCAAAAATTTAAGCCTAGATGCGAGCAAAGGCGTCCATTCGACGCGCTTCTCCTCCATCCAGCTCATATATCTTTCGCTTCTTATAGTCTCAAGCGTCCATTGGATAAAATCTTGCATTATTTATCTAACTTATACGCATCGTGAAGCACGCGAACTGCGAGCTCGCCATATTTTTGATCGACGATCATTGAAATTTTTATCTCGCTTGTTGAGATCATTTGGATATTTATCCCCTCTTTTGCAAGCGTTTCAAATGCTAGACATGCTACGCCGCTGTGGCTCTTCATACCCACGCCGATGACTGAGACTTTCACGATCGCATCGTCATACTCGACATGTTTTGCAGCTGAGAGCTTTTGCATAGTCTCTTTTGCTAGGTCAAGCTCGTTTTGTGGCACTGTAAAGCCTAAATTTGTCGTGCCATCGTGTCCTACGTTTTGGATGATCATATCTACATTTATATTTTGATGAGCTAGAGCTGTGAAAATTTCAGCTGCGATGCCAGGCTTATCGACTACGCCTCTTAAAGTTACTCTTGCTTGATTTTTATCTAGTGCTATACCGCTTACTAAAACCGCTTCCATATTATCTTCCTTTGCTATTAATGTACCTTCGTTGTGGTTAAAACTGCTTCTTGTGATTAGTTTGACATTTAGTTTTTTTGCTAGCTCGACTGAGCGATTTTGAAGCACTTTTGCCCCAGCAGAGGCAAGCTCAAGCATCTCGTCATAGCTTATCTTTTCTAGCTTTTTTGCCTTTTTTTCTATCCTTGGATCAGTCGTATAAACGCCATCAACGTCGGTAAAAATTTCACACAGATCAGCTTCAAGCGCACCTGCTAATGCAACCGCACTAAGATCACTTCCGCCTCTGCCAAGTGTGGTGATATCGCCTTTGTCGTCTATGCCTTGAAAGCCTGCTACGACGACGATCCTGCCGGCTTTTAGCTCAGCTTTTAGCCTAGTGGTGTCTATCTTTTCTATTCTAGCTTTTGTGTGAATTTCATCTGTTATTATCCCAGCCATTGCGCCAGTTAGTCCTACGCACGCATAGCCTTTTGCATTAAGCGCAATCGTCAAAAGTGCGGTGGTTACTTGCTCTCCAGAGCTTAAAAGCATATCGGTAGCAACACCGTCTGGGTGCTTTGAGAAATACTCACTATATTCAACCAATTGATTTGTAACTCCACTCATCGCAGAAACTACCACAACCACGTCAGCGCCGCTGTTTTTAGTCTCTATGACCCTGTTTGCCACAGCTTCGATGCGCTCAAGCGTGCCTACGCTAGTTCCGCCAAATTTTTGAACGATTAACATCAAAAATATCCTTTCTCTTTAAAATAACTCAAAACTTTGTCATAAATAGGCTTTTTGAAGTGGTTTATCCCCTCTAAAGCCTTGTTGATATCTACAAATTTATACTCGCTAAACTCTGGATGCTCAGTCTTTAAATTTATGCTCGCACCATTTTTTAGCCTAACCAGAAAATACTTTTGCGTCTGCCCATCATATGGGTAAAACCTCTTTGATGCATTTGCTGGAAAGTCGTAGCTAAGCCAATCAGGATACTCTTCTAAGAAATCAAATTTATCAGTTCCGATCTCCTCTTTAAGCTCCCTTTTTAGCGCTTGTTTTGGACTTTCGCCTTCGTCTATGCCACCTTGAGGAAACTGCCAGATATCGTCCATATCAACCCTTTTTGCGACTAAAATTTCGCATTTAAAAGGGTAAGAGCTAGACAAAATGACAGCTGCTACATTTGGTCTATATTTTTTTTGCATGTTTTTTCCAAAAAAATTTTATTTGAGATGATAACGAAAAAGAGTTAAGAGATAGATAAATAAAAGCTACTTTTAAACTGCTCTAAATGCCAAATTTCTTATAATCGCCAAAATTTAAAAAAGAGAGAAATTTGCAAGTTTATATCCACGTGCCATTTTGCGAGAGCAAGTGTCCTTACTGCGCCTTTGGCTCAAGCGATGACGAATTTAAGAAGGCTAGCGCATATTTTAAAGCACTTTTCTTTGATCTAAATTTCCAGCTAAAAAGCCAAAATGTAAAAGAAATTTCCACTATTTTTTTTGGCGGCGGCACACCAAGTGCGGTAAATGCTAAGCTTTATGATGAAATTTTTAGCATTTTAGCTCCACTTTGCACGCCTAAAACTGAAATCACACTTGAAGCAAATCCAAATTCTGCGAATTTAGCTTGGCTAAAGCATGTAAAAAAATTAGGCGCAAACCGCATAAGCTTTGGCGCGCAAAGCTTTTTTGAAGATAAGCTTAAATTTCTAGGGCGCATTCACAGCAGGGAGCAAATTTTTAAAGCGGTTGAAAATGCCCATGCGGCTGGCTTTAAGAGCATAAATTTAGACCTCATCTATGACACTAAATTTGATACCAAAAAGCGCCTTTTGGCGGAGGTTGAAAATTTAAAAAGCCTTGCTATCACGCATCTAAGCGCCTACTCGCTCACGCTTGAAGAAAACACTCCATTTGCTGGCAAAAAAAGCTATAAAAAGGATAGCGACACTTTGGCTAAATTTATGATAGAGCAGACCCAGAGAGCTGGCTTTGGGCAATATGAAATTTCAAATTTCGGGCAAATTTGCAAGCACAATCTTGGCTACTGGCAGGGTAAAAACTACCTTGGCGTAGGGGCTTTTAGCGTGGGTTTTAAGGACGCCACCAGATACTACGCCAAAAATAGCATAGATGCCTACATCACGCAGCCAACGCATAGAGAAAGAGAAATTTTAAGTCCAAGCGAGCTAATAAGAGAGCATATATTTTTAGGGCTTAGAAGCATCGTTGGCGTGGATGCTGGGCGCTTAAATGAAGCTCAGAAAAAAAGAGCAAATTTGCTTGTAGAAAATGAAAAACTGCTCTTTAAAGAGGGCAAATTTTACAACCCAAATTTCTTACTAAGCGACGAGATCGCACTCTTTATCGAGGGCTAAATTTATAAAAATTTGAGCAAAGTCAAGATAAAATACAAAGCTTAAATAAAATTTAACAGAGGCAAAAATGTTTGGAATGAGTTTTTCTGAGATCTTGGTCATCGCCGTGATCGCTGTGCTAGTTTTGGGCCCTGACAAGCTGCCAAGCGCTATGGTGCAGATCGCCAAATTTCTAAAGATGTTTAAAAAAGGCATAAATGACGCAAAATCAACATTTGATCAAGAGATGAAGATAGCCGAGCTCAAAGAAGACGCTCAAAAATACAAAGAGAGCATAACTCAAAGTGCGCAAAGCGTGCGAAAAAAGCTCACTTTTGAAGAGCTTGACGAGATCAAGAAAAGCGCAAGCGACGTCACTGAGAGCATACAAAACGTCGTAAGCGACACGAAAAAAACGGTAGAAAATATACAAAATCCAACAAATTTAGTTAAAGATGCGATCTTAAACGATAAAAAAGAGGCGTGATGTTTGAAGAGCTAAGACCCCATTTGATCGAACTTAGAAAGAGACTTTTTATAAGCATAGTAAGCGTTTTTGTCTGTTTTGGCATCTGCTTTACATTTTGGAATCCACTGCTTGCATGGATGAGCGAGCCGCTAAAGCAGGTCTTGCCAGCTGGCTCAAATATCATATTTACACAGATCCAAGAGCCATTTTTCACTGCGATGAAGGTCGCCTTTTTTGCTGGCCTTGTGCTTGCTTTGCCTATCATATTTTGGCAGTTTTGGCTATTTGTCGCACCTGGACTTTATGATAATGAAAAAAAATATGTGATCCCATTTGTCCTCTCTGCTTCATTTATGTTTGCATGCGGGGCGGCATTTTGCTACTACGTGGTCATCCCGCTTGGCTTTACATTTTTGGTAAATTTTGGCGGTCAGCTCTTTACGGCACTGCCAAGTATCGGCGAGTACGTGGGCTTTTTTACAAAGCTACTAATCGGCTTTGGAATTTCATTTGAGCTACCAGTCATTACATTTTTCTTAGCAAAGATAGGCCTAGTCGATGACAAGATGTTAAAAGACTACTTCAGATACGCAGTAGTCGTCATCTTTATCTTTGCAGCCATCGTGACACCGCCAGATGTTATAAGTCAAATTTTAATGGCACTACCACTCATCGGACTTTATGGAATTTCTATCATCGTAGCCAAAAGAGCTGGCAAAAGCGATGATGATGAACAAGATAGCGACACAAACAGCGACGCGGGCGATGAGTGATATAAACGATATCTCAAGCTACGACTACTTTTTGCCTAACGAGCTCATCGCAAAAGAGCCAGTTTTGCCCAAAGAGGAGGCAAGACTGCTTGTTTATCTTAAAAAAACCAAAGAGATAAAACACTATAAATTTAAAGATCTAGCTAGCCTCATCCCAGATGATGCGGCGGTCATTTTTAACAATACAAAGGTAGTTAAGGCCCGCATTTTAGGGCATAAGCAAAGTGGCGGAGCTTGCGAAGTGATGCTAAATCAACCGCTTAATGATAATAAATTTAGCGTCTATATAAGGGGCAAAGTAAGTGTTGGTAGCGTTTTAAATTTCGCTGATAGCATAAAGGTAAATGTGCTTGAGCTAAATGATGATGGCTCAAGGGTGGTAAATTTCACCAAAGATGGCGTTATTTTAGATACGGCGCGACTTTTTAGCGAGCTTGAAAAGATCGGTCATGTCCCACTCCCGCCATATATCAAAAGGGCTGATACAAAGGACGATGAGAGCTGGTATCAAAGCATTTTTGCCAAAAATAGCGGTGCAGTCGCAGCTCCGACAGCCAGTCTGCACTTTAGCGAGCAGATGCTAGAGCAGATAAAGGCAAAGCACGAGGTCGCCTACATAACGCTTCACGTGGGCGCTGGGACATTTAAGGGCGTGGAGTGTCAAAACATAAATGATCACAAAATGCACTCTGAGTTTTATGAGCTAAGCCAAAAAGCTCAAGAGATCATAAACTCAAACAAACCTATCCTTGGCGTTGGCACGACGGTTACTAGATGCGTTGAAGAGTTTGCTAGAAGCAAGCAGCCAAGCGGCTTTTGCAAGCTATTTTTAAATTTAAATAATAGACCGATCAGGCAAAACTACCTTTTAACAAATTTTCACCTACCAAAATCAACGCTGATCATGCTAGTTACTAGCTTCATAGGGCTTGAAGAGACGATGAGGATTTACGAAACGGCAGTTAGCGAAAAGTATAGATTTTACTCTTATGGCGATGGGATGCTTGTGATATGAAAAATGTCGATTTTGTCGCACAAATGGAGCTTTTTTTAGAAGCACTCTTTAAGGATGCAACAGCTAGAAACAACGCCATCGTCTTTAACTACAACCCAAACTACCCACGCTATCTAAGCTTTGAAGCACACAAGCTAATAGGCGCGATCAAAAATTTAAGCAAATTTTACCTAAATGACGTAAGCAACTCAAAACTGCTCATATCCTTTACCCTAGTAAGCTATAGCCTAAGTTTGGTGCATTTTGACATACATATAAGATGCACTTCATGCCCGCAAAAGCCAAATGAGAGGTTAGTAAAAGAAGCTGGCGAGCTACTAAAAGAGCTAAATGCCAAGATGAGTAAAACAGAGGACGGCTTTAATATAAGCATAAGTGTGCCACTGCCAAAAAGCGGGACATTTAAGAGGCAAAGCGTAGAGATAGCCAGCCTTCTAGGCAAAAATGCGATCATAGCTTGCGATGATGAAAATTTATTTTTAACGCTAAGTCATGAGCTAAGTTTTACAGGGCTGAAGCTCAGCAAGCAAAAGAGCTTTGAGAGTTTAAATTTACACATAAAAGATGCCATTTTTAAGCCAGACATCATCTTCGTGCAAAAGGAGTATCTAAGCGACAAAACAAGGCTTGATGAGATGCTAACTTATCAAAAGCTTAAGAATTTCTACATCGTCATCATCAGCAAAGATGAAGCCAAAAGCATCAAAAGCGAGAAGATGACTACGCTTAGACAGCCATTTACTAGCGATAGCTTGCACGAGACTTTAGGGGTAGTGGCTAGAAATTTATAAAATTTTTAGATATCTCTTTAAGATGATAGTGGCTGAGACGCTATCGAGCCTGCCATCTCGCTTTGTGTTTGTGTAAATTTCACTTGCCTCGCTGCTGCTAAAGGCCTCGTCTTGATAGACGATATTAGCCTGCACGTCAAGAAGCGAGACAAAGTGCTCTATGCGCCTTCTCATCTCGTCCTCGCTACTGCCGCCGATCGGAACGCCCACTACTAGCGTGTTTGGAGCGTATTCATTTACTTTTTGACTTACATCTCTTGCGGCTTGATTTCTATTTTTTCTAAGCACTGGCTCAAGCGGTGTCACGACCTCGCCAAAGCCAAAAGCAAGCCCTATGCGCTTTAGTCCAACATCAATCGCCATAAATTTCTCTCTCATAGCACGCTTTTTACTCTTAAATTTGAAATTTCAACTAGCCCGTCAAGCTCGTACTCATAGATGATCTCGCCAAATTTAACCAATGCTTCATCAAGGCTAACGCCATTTTTGCAAAATTTCAAGATCTCATCATCAACTTTTTCTTGCTCTTTTACCTCACCAAAAAGTGAGGCAAATTTAACGTAATCATCGATAAGTTCGGCCTTTTTGCTAGCTAGCAAGGCATTTGTCCCACTACTCTCATTTATGCGCTGCGGCAGGACAAAGAGAGGGATTTTAAGCTCATTTGCAAGCCTTGCACTTTGCATCGAGCCACTTCTTAGATCAGCTTGTGCAACCACAAGAGCTTGCGCAAGCCCCACAACTATGCGGTTTCGCTCTAAAAACCTATACGCAATCGGTGGCTCACCCTCGTCATACTCGCTTAGAGCCAAGCCTTTTTCATAAATTTCTCTTATCGCTACTTTGTTTTGCGCTGGATAGATGATGTCAAGTCCATTTGCAAAAACGCCGATAGTTCGTGGCATGGCAGCCTTGTGCGCCGTGATATCCACGCCGATAGCCCCACCGCTCACCACGCAGACATTTGCACTTTTTAGCGCTGCACAAAGTGCCGTGACACACTCTTTTGTATAGACGCTTGCCTTTCTTGAGCCAACGACTGCGACTTTTGGCATGCTAAGAAGCGAGGTATCGCCTATGAAATTTAGCTCTTTTGGGGGATTTTTTAGCCTATTTAGCGCCTCTGGGATGATTTCAAGCTTCATAAAATATCTTTTAGATAAACAACTTCTACATCTTTTAAGATATTGTTTTTGCTAGCTTTTATCACCGCGATCGTGTTTTTCTTTGGGTGTCCGATGGCGATCGCGTAGCCCCTTTTTTTGGCTAAATTTACAGCAGCTATAAGCTCTCGCCTAACCGCACCGGCTGATGGATCATCATCTAAAAATATATCTCTTGAAATGTAAGGTTGATTATACTTTTTAGCAGCCCTTGCCACGGCTGTTTGAGCGATAGTTTTGCTATCAACAAAGATAAAGCCCTGCTCTATCAGCGCTCTATATGCCTTATCCATCGCGTCATAATCGCTGGTAAATCGTGATCCCGTGTGGTTGTTTGTATATTTTGCGCGCGGGAAGTCTCTTCGTATCTTTTTTATCTTTTCATGCATGCTCTCAAAGCTCTCGTTGATCGTTAGAGTGCCTATCTCTGGGCTATCAAAGTGCTTTGCCTGCATCGGCAGATGTATCATGTAAAACTCAAACGTTCTAGCGATATTTGGCGTATCTGGATGAGTTTTTGTCGCTGGGAAAATGGACGGCGTTATCTTTAGACCGATTGACTTTACCATGTTAGCGTGCTCAAATGTCGCCACATCATCGATTATTAACACCAGCTTTGCACGCCCTTTTACGCTGCTATTTGGAGTAAATGGCATAACAGCAAAGTCATCTTTTTTCGCGCTCTCTTTTTGCGGTTTTTCGCTGTAAATTTGCTTTTTGGCTTTGTTGCTAGGCTCAACCTCACTTTTTTTAGTAGGCTCTGGTTTTAAAATTTCACTATGCTTTAAATTTTCTTTTATGCTTAAATTTGCTTCAGCGCTTTTGTTTTGCTCTGTTTTTGTCTCTGTTTTTATCTCATTTTTGCCTGCATAAAATGGCTCTATTACTTGCTCGACCTTTTGCTCAGGTTTTTCTTCACCCTTTGTTTCAGAGCTTGCATCTACGCTACTTTGCATATTTTTATATAAATTTGCAAGTAAATTTTTCGTATCGTTTTGCTCTTTTTTTGGCTCTTCTTTTTTAGTTTCTACTTTTACTTCAGTTTTTATCTCAGGAGTTATCTTTTTTTGCTCTTTTAGCTCAGTTTTTGGCTTTAGAGCAAGTTCGCTTTTATGTTTAGGGTCGGTAAAAATTTTACTTAAATTTTCATCTTCATCAAATTTTAGAGGGTATTTTCTCTTCTCATACTCTTGTTTTTTATCTTTGCTAGCAACTTTTTGCTCAGTTTTTTTTGAAATTTGCTTCTCACTCTTTGGCTCATTTACTTTGCTTATCTGCTCAACATCTTTGTTTTTGATGCTAAGAGCTGCGATAAGTGCTACTATCAAAATAGCAGCAATGACGCCGATACCAAGAAAAATTTTATTATGAGAGCGACCTGCACTCTTTTTTACAGGACGCTTCTTTGTAGTCTTTTTTTCGCTCAAGGCTTAGTTTTTGCTTTGATCTATAAGTTTGCCGTTAGTTATCCAAGGCATCATTGCGCGAAGTTTTTTGCCAGTCTTATTTAGCAAGCTTCTCTCAGCTATGCCGCGCTCAGCGTTCATTCTAACGTATCCTGCTTTTCTCTCTAGGATGAAGTCTTTTGCAAATTTGCCATTTTGAATTTCTCTTAAAACTTCTTTCATAGCTTTTCTGCTCTCTTCGCCAACTACTCTTACACCACTTACGTAGTCGCCATATTCAGCTGTGTTTGAGATAGAGTAGCGCATATCAGCCATGCCGCCTTGATACATTAGATCAACGATTAGTTTTAGCTCGTGCAAGCACTCAAAATACGCCATCTCAGGCTCATATCCAGCCTCTACAAGCGTATCAAATCCAGCATTTATAAGTGCGCAAAGACCACCGCAAAGCACAGCTTGCTCGCCAAATAAATCTGTTTCAGTTTCATCTTTAAATGTTGTCTCAATGATGCCAGTTCTACCGCCACCTATACCGCAAGCATAGCTTAGAGCGATCTCTTTAGCCTTTCCACTTGCATTTTGCTCAACAGCGATAAGATCAGGTATGCCGCCACCTCTTAAAAATTCACTTCTAACTGTGTGTCCTGGAGCTTTTGGAGCGATCATGATGACGTCTATGTTTGCTGGAGCTTTGATCTGTCCAAAATGAACATTAAAACCATGTCCAAATGCGATAGCAGCGTGATCTTTTAAATTTGGCTCGATCTCATTTTTATAAATTTCAGCTTGAAGCTCATCTGGTGTTAGGATCATAACTACATCAGCGCCTTTTGTAGCTTCGCTTACAGTTTTTACTTCAAAGCCTTTTGCTTCAGCTTTTGCCCAGCTTTTGCCACCTTTTGCAAGACCGATTACGACACTTACGCCATTATCTCTTAAATTTTCAGCGTGTGCGTGACCTTGTGAGCCAAAGCCAATGATTGCTACTTTTCTACTCTGAATAAGGCTTAAATCGCAGTCTTTATCATAATAAACATTTATAGCCATTGTTTCTCCTATTGTTAAAATTTGGCGAAATTATACATTTTAGCAACAAAAACGTTGCTGAAAAAGAGCAAAAAAGTATCTTTAAGTTTTATGCTGCAGCTTTTTGCTATAATGTGACAAAATTTTTAACCTAAAGAGTCACTTTACATGAATGAATCAATTTTTAAAAAAATCAAAGCGCTTCCGCCACTAGACGACACTGTCATACAGATCCAGCGCCTACATGCTGACGAAAATAGCTCGATAAATGACCTCACAAAAGTGGTCGAAAAAGACCCTATGCTAACAGCAAATATCTTGCGTTCAGCAAACTCACCACTTTACGGATTTTCTCAAGAGATCACAACTATCGCAAGAGCCATTTCACTTTTTGGCATGGCTACTATCCGCGGTTTTGCGCTATCAAGTGCCATTAAAAAGACCTTTTCTATAAATTTAGAGCCATATGACATTACCGCACAAGATTTTTTAAATATCTCAATCATGCAAAATGCTTTGATGTACCACTGGTACTCTAAGATAAAACCTAAAAATCTAGAAATTCTCTCTCCTGCTTCATTTATGCTTGAAGTTGGCAAGATCGTTTTAGCACATGAACTCACAGAAAATAACCAAGTTGCTGAGTTTAAAACAAAGTTAAAACAAATTTCATCTACCTATGATCTTGCGCTTTTAGAGTCAGAAATTTTAGACATCACAAACGAAGAGGTCACGGCTAAAATTTTTGAGCAGTGGAATTTAGAGATCGAGCTTGGAAATTCTATCCTCTACTCAAACACTCCAGAAGAGGCACCTGATCATATAAAAGAGTACGCAAGAGCGTTAAAAGTAGTAAAAACAGCGGTTAATATCTTTAACCAGCTTGATGATGTGAGCGTAAATAACGCAACACTTCTTATAAACGAATATGGCTTTGAGAGAGATACATTTTTAATGGCTGTTAGCAAAGTCAAAGACAATTTGTGAAAGAATTTTTAACATCACTTCTCGTTGGCATCAAAGAAAAAGAGATATCAAACGAAGATAAAGAGGTCTTACGCAGTCTCCTAAACCTTGGTGCCGTAAGCTTACATAAAGATAAATTTTACCTAAACAACGGCTATGTCTGCGGCAAGCTAGACATCAGCCAAAACGCAACTGGCTTTATCATGCCATTTGACAAGCGCTTCAAGCAAGATATCATCGTCGAAAATAAAAATTTAAACAACTCTCACCTTGGCGATATCGTGTTAGCAAAGCTTTTGCCACTTAAGAAAAAACGCCAAAGCGCTAAGATAGTGATGAGCCTAAAGCTTGCAAATGAGACAAGCGTGGTCTATACAAAACGCTTTGGGGCGGCCATTTTAGGGGTAAATTTAAAAACTGGGCTAAGCACAACCCTAAAGGCAACTCAAAAAAGTCTAAAGATGCTCCCGCTTGGGACGCTACTAAAGATAAACAACCTAAACAACGAAATAGTCGAGGTTTTAGGAAATTTAGAAGATCCGCTAAGCGATGAGAAAATTTCGCTTGCTATTTATAATAAAAATGATAAATTTAGCGAGGCTTGCGAGCTTGAAGCAAAGGCATTTGGCGATGAGGTCGATGCTAGCATGTATCCAAACAGGGTTGATCTAAGAAATTTAGAGTTTTGCACGATCGACCCAGTCGATGCCAAAGACTTTGACGATGCTATATATTTTGATGAGAAAAAACGCGAAATTTACGTCGCAATCGCCGATGTAAGCGAGTATGTGACCGCGTATAGTGCCATTGATAGCGAGGCTAAAAAAAGAGGCTTTTCTATCTACTTTCCGCACATCTCAGTGCCGATGTTGCCGCGTACGCTTAGTGAAAATATCTGCTCGCTAAAGCCAGACGTGCCGCGCCTTGCATTTTGTTTTAAAATTTCACTCGATGCAAACAACGAGGTAAAAAAAGAGGAGCTTTTTGAGGCGATCATCCTTTCAAAAAGGCGCTTTAACTACGATGAGATCGATGAAATTTTAGAAGGCAAAAGAGAGTGTGAAATTTCATGGATCAAGCCACTTTTTAAACTCACCACAAAGCTTCGCAAAAAAAGGCTTTTGCACGCATTTGACTTTAGGACAAAAGAGCTTAGAATGAGCCTTGATGACGAGGGTCAAATTTCACAAACTAGGTTTGAAAGCGACTCCGACTCGCACAGACTAGTCGAAGACTGCATGCTTTTAGCAAACAAAGCCGCTGCAAAGCTCATCACAAAGGGCGTTTTTAGAAACCACGCTTCACCTGATTTTAAAAAGATAGATACGCTTCTTGAGGACTTGCAGCTTTTAGGACTTGACTTTACCTACGAGAGCGACCTTGCAAATTTAATAAGAAAGATCCAAGCAAAGGCCGATGAGATGGGCAACCGCGAAGAGATAGATAAGCTCATCATCAAGTCTCAAAAAAAGGCTGAATACTCAAGTGAAAATTTAGGCCACTTTGGGCTTGGATTTGATAGATACACGCACTTTACAAGCCCTATTAGACGCTATTCTGACCTTATCTTACACAGACTTTTAAAGGCTAAAATTTCAAAAGATGAGAAGCTTTACAACTTCTTGCTTTTAAACATCCAAAGCACATGTGCAACCTTAAGCGAGCTTGAAAGAGAGGCCGACAAGGTAGCCTACGACTTTATGGATAGGAAATTTGCACGCTGGGCAGCTGCAAACATCGGCAAAGAGGTGCGTTGCTACGTGAGCGAAAACCAAAATGTCTTGGTCGCTAAGCTTGATGATTACTTTGTTGGAGCTAGGATTTTCATCACTGGATACAGCGCAAATTTACTTCAAAAGCTTGTTGTAAAGATCACAGAGGCCGACATCGCGAGTGCTAAAATTTTTGCAAAAGTGGTAAGAAAGATCGATGTATAGAAAAGATTTGGAGCTAAATTTAGCAAATGCAAATTTAAGCAACTACTTCTTGCTTTTTGGTGCGGATGAGTTTCAGATCGAGCTTTTTGGCAAGGAAATTTTAAGTTTTTATGCAAGCGAAGATGCAAATTTATTAAGCCTTTATTTTGACGAGTACAACTACACACAAGCAAGCTCTCACCTAAGCGAGCAGTCGCTTTTTGGCGGCAAAAATATCCTCTATGTAAAAAGTGACAAAAAGATCCCAGCAAAAGAGCTAAAAGAGCTCATCTCGCTTTGTTTAAAAAGCCATGACAACTACTTTTTGTTTGAGCTTTACGAGGCTGATATGAAGCTAGTTTTTGATACGCAAAAGGCTTTTGGGGCAAATTTTGCTAGATTTTTCAAGCCCTCAAACCCAGATGAAGCGATAAATTTACTAGCTAAAAGCTCAGCTAAAATAGGTCTAAATATAACCAAAAATGCACTTTATGAGCTTTATTTTACGCATAATGAAAATTTATACCTTGCAGCAAGCGAGCTAACAAAACTAAAGAGCCTAAACACCCACATCGAACAAGACGATGTAAAAAGGCTTGTTTTTGGACTTGGCGGGATAAATTTTGATGATTTTTTCAATAAATTTATGGCTCTAAAAGATATAAAAAACGACTTTTTTACCTACTTGGAAGATCCAAATTTTAATGAAATTTTACTTCTAAACTCACTTTATAAAGCGTTTTTTAGGCTGTTTAAAATTTACTCTTACATCAAGATAAATGGCCGCTTAAATTTAGACGAAGCGATCGGCTATCAGCCGCCTGTAAATGTGGCAAATTTACTAAAAGCAAATAGCTTAAAGCTAAGTTTAAATGCCTATTTAGAGATATTTAAAACACTAAATTTAGCCGAGCTAGAGCTAAAAACAAATACAAAAATGGATAAAGAAATTTTCGTCTTATCGACCATTTTAAATCTACAGCACCTCATATCAAAAGCAAATATTAAGTAAATTTAAGCTAAAATCCACCCTTGCTTAATGCAAAATCCTTGCTCACAAAGTGAGCTAAATATCCATAAGGAGAAAAAATGAAACATTACGAGCTTTTATTTATTCTTAAGCCGACATTGACGGAAGAGGAAGTTAAAGCTAAGGTTGATTTCGTAAAAGAAGTCATAACAAAAAACGGCGGCGAGATCGCTACTGTCGTTGAGATGGGCACTAGAAAACTAGCTTATACCATCAAAAAATATGAGCGTGGAACATATTTTGTTATCTACTACAAAGCTCCACCAGCACTTCTTGCAGAGCTTACAAGAAACGTAAGGATCACTGAAGATATTATAAGATTTTTAAGCGTTAAATATGAAAACAAACGCGAAATCGCGGCTTGGGAAAGACTTTGCAAAGGTATCAAGCAAACTATAAAAAAAGAACCTCGCGAGCCAAGAGCACCACGCGAGCCAAGAGCTGAAAAAGTAGACGAGCAAACATTTACAGAAGAATAATCAAGGATAAAAAATGTTCAATAAAGTAGTATTAGTTGGAAATTTAACCAGAGATATAGAGCTTAGATATACTACTAGCGGCGTTGCCATAGGAAATTCTAGTATAGCTGTGACACGCAAAATCACCTCAAATGGGGAAAGAAGAGATGAGACTTGCTTTATTGATATATCATTTTTTGGCAAGAGTGCAGAGATAGCAAACCAATATCTCAACAAGGGATCGAAGCTGCTTATCGAAGGAAGACTCAAATTTGATCAGTGGACCGACAATAACGGACAAAATCGTTCAAAACACTCTATCGCCGTTGAGAGCATGGAGATGCTTGGCTCAAATAACCAAACGCAACAAGGCGGATACTCTATGAATAGCCAAAATAGCGGTCTCTACGGACAGCAAGGCGGATATCAAAGCAACCAATATAACCGCCAACAAGAAACTAGACCACAAGCTGCACCGCAAAGAAAGCAAGAGAGTTATTCAGAAGTTCCTGATATAGACGTTGATGCTGATAGTTTCAACAACGAAGAAATACCGTTTTAATTTTAAAGGATAAAAAATGGCAGAAAAAAGAAAATATTCACGCAAATATTGCAAATTTACAGAAGCAAAGATTGATTTTATAGACTACAAAGACACTTCACTTTTAAAGTATTGCTTGTCAGAGAGATTTAAAATCATGCCAAGACGCCTAACTGGCACATCAAAAAGATACCAAGAGATGGTAGAAAAAGCAATCAAGAGAGCTCGCCACGCAGCTATCATACCTTATATAGTTGATCGTAAAGACGTAGTTTCAAACCCTTTTGAAGGTCTATAATCCATAAATTTTAGCCCTATTTTGGGCTAAAATTTTAAAAACTATTTTTAATCACTTCATTACAAATTTAAATATTCATTTTAATTAATATCAAAATTAAGAATACATGTCACCCATAAGGTAGCTAATCATTAATTATATTTTTATCTTATAAGAACTATTTTGTAAGGTGGTCACGTTTTGAGAGCAAACAAATACACACAGGCATATTTAGTAATTTTTTTTAGAGATAGAATTTATTGTTTTTTATCTTTCTCAGTCTGGACTTTATCTAGTTTTATATATCCCATTTCAACTAGCTTGTTATAAATTTGAGAGATTTTTGGTCCAGCAGCGCTACCACCGTGACCGCCGTGCTCGACAACCATTGTGATTACGTATTGTGGATCCTCAAAAGGCGCATAGGTCGTCATCCACGCGTGAGATCTTTGCAAATACGCCATATCCTCCTCTTTCATACGTTTCTTTTCAGTTTGCGAGATGCCAACGACCTGAGCGGTTCCGGTCTTTGCCGCAACCTTTACAAGACTTCCTACAAAGTGCCTATTTGCCGTACCTCTTGGGTGATTTGCCACCTCATACATCGCATGCCTAATGGCGGGTAGCTGTGACTTCTCAAACGGCGTAAAAGCATCATCTGTTGGCGTAAAATCAACATCCTTACCATCGATGCTCTTTAAAAAATGTGGCGTCACATTTAGCCCAGTTGCAAGGCCTGCTGTGTATTTAGCCACCTGCATAGGCGTAACTAGAAAATTTCCCTGTCCGATAGAGGTGATGAGCGTCTCGCCTTGAAACCAAGCCTTGCCATACTTCCTCATCTTCCACTCCCTGCTTGGCAGCGTCCCAACAAATTCATTTGGCAAATCAACCTCTGTTTTTCTACCAAAGCCCATGCGCTCAAGTATCGGCACAATGGCGTCTATGCCGATCTTTTGACTACCCTTGTAAAAATAGTCATCGCAACTCTCTCTAATGGCCGTGTTCATATTAACTGTGCCATGACCATGCGAGTTCCAGCAGCGAAATTTACGCCCTCCAAGCTCATACGAGCCACTGCAAAAAAAGCTATCATATTTGCTCATGCCATTGTCTAAAAAGGCAAGAGCCATACCCATTTTTACGACAGATCCTGGCGGATAGAGGCCGTTTATCAGCTTATTTGTAAATGGGTGATCGACGTTTTTTACAAGTTCTTCCCACTCAGCCTGAGAAATTCCAAGCACAAAAGGATTTAGATCATACTCAGGAAAGCTTCCTGCTGCGATGATAGCGCCATCTTTTAGGCTCATAACTATGACGCTTCCTGCATCTTTGCCAAAGACGTCAGCGACAAACTGCTGAAGCTCAAGATCGACGGCAAGCTTTATGTTTTGACTTTGTGGCGCTTGATAGCTCACCTGCTCGATCTCCTCATTTAGTGCATTTACCTTGATCTTTTTAAAGCCCTGAATTCCTTGCAAGATAGGGTTATAAAAGCGCTCTACACCGCTTCTTCCGATGTAGTTTGTAAGCTTTGTCAAAGGGTCGTTTTCCATATCTTTTTGGTTTGCCCTGCCGACATAGCCGATGATGTGAGAAGCTAGGTCATTGTATGGATAGTGGCGCTTTGAAGCGGGTCTTATCTCTAAATTTTCACGCAGAGAAAGAGGCGCAAAAAATGGCAAAAATTTATCATAATCAACAAATTCGACCACGTTTATAAAGTCTTGGTTGTAGGCTGAGTCGTTTTTGATATATTCATTTTTAAGCTTAGTGACGTTTAGATCGCCAAATAGCGAGCCAATATAGGCTAGTTCATCGTCTAAAATTTTTACCTTTTTGTTTGCGCTAAGGTGCGGCTTTACATAGATAGAAAAACCTAAGCGATTGACTGCCATAGGCTTGTCGTGCGCATCAAAGATGATGCCTCTAACTGGCGGGATGTAGATAGTTTTTATCGCATTTTGCTCGGCGATCTCGTTATAGTAGGTGTTAGAATTTACACTTAGGTGGTAAATCCGCCCCAAAAGCATGATCCAAAAAAGAGCGATCACGCCAAAAACGATACGCATCCTCATAGTACTTTGTCCCTAAAAAGCACGATAGCAAGCACACTTTCAAGCGCTATGAAAAATAGATACTCTGTGCTAAAAGTCAAATTTGGCTCGTTTAAGACGTAGGCAAAAAGATTATTTACAAGAAAGGTTAGCACATAGCCAGAGGCGACAAAGATGATGAGCAGGCAGTTTCGCCACTTCATCGTCGTATAGAGCCAATCTAGCACGAAGTTGTAAAATAGCAAAAATGCAATGATCGTTGAAAAGAGATAAAAGCCATGAATTTGCTCAGCAAAGACCAAGAAAACGAGTGAAAAATACCATGAGAGCTTAAACTCATCATACTGCTTTTGCTTTCTTGAATACTCCAAAATCATATATGTAAAAAAGATGCCAATAAGTGGTGGCAAGAAGCCAAACTGCGTAGTTGCGATCTCATAAGAGAGCAAAAAAATGGCCCACCAAAAGCCTTTAAAAATTTTAATATCTAAGCTGCTTATGGTTTGCATTTTACCTACCAAGAGCGTGGTTTATGATAGCTTCCCGTGCCTTGTCGATGCCGCTTTTGCTGAGTGTCGAGACCAAAATGCCACTTGGGTCAAATTTCATTATCGCACTCTTTTGGCTTTGATTTAGCTTGTCGCTTTTTGTGTATAAATTTAAGATTTTCTGATCAGCTCTTAAAAAGCTTTTTAGGTAAGAATCCACATTTACATCGATGTCTAAGTCAAAATGTCTAGCATCGATTAGATGTATAAAAAGTCTGATGTCGCTTCTAAATTTCAAAAACTCATCTAAATTTTTGCGCCACTCATCGTGTTTTGACTTTGCCACTTTTGCGTAGCCAAAGCCTGGTAGATCGACCAAGATGAGCTTAAATTTCTCTTTTTCGCTCTCTTCTTTTTCCTCACAAAACTCAGCCTCAAAGAAATTTATAAGCTGCGTTTTGCCAGGAGTTGATGAGCTTTTGGCTAAATTTTTTTGATTTACAAGTGCATTTATGAGGCTGCTTTTACCCACATTTGACCTGCCCAAAAAGACCACCTCGCTTGTCACAAAGCTTGGAGCCTCTTTTATGCTTGGGCTTGAAGTGATAAATTTAGCGCCAAGAGCCCTTATCACTTGGTTTTATCCTCGATCTGAAAGATAAATTTAACCGGCTTTTTCTCGTCGCTATTTACGCTATATGTGCCATCTTTTTGATTAACCACGATCTTATCGCCGTAGACATTTTTATCAGTCTCTACCTCATGCAAGTAGCCGTTGCCAGTTACTGTGTATGTCTGCTTTGCAGGCTCGTATGTAAGCGTATCGCCCTTGCCTTCATAGTGCTTATCTTTCATGAAAATTTTAGCTCTAGCGTTGCCTGTGGCTACATATTTTACTGGCTGGCGCTTTTTATCAAAATGCACAACGACTTTGTTAGCCTTTAGCTCATCGTATGAGCCTTTTTTGATATTTACATTGCCTACAAATTCGCTGATCTGCTTGTTTTCATCAGCAAAAAAATCGTTTGATGTGATCTCAACCTGCTCTGCATTTAAAAATGTAAAGCCCAAAATCATCGCTAAAATCGCTGCTTTTCTTCTACCCATGCCCTTAACCCTTTTATCTGCGTTTGTTTTTTACCAAGATCGTAGCTTCCGCTATCGCCTAGTGCTTTGTCTCCATTTCTAGTGATGGTGAAATTTGCCTCTGATCTTACTATTTTTGTCTTTGTGTTATATATAACTTCATCGCTTTTAAATTTCAAACTATCATTATTTTCATAGTTTGCATTTTTTTGAAAGATTATCTCATCGTTTTGCGAGATAGCCTTGTCTGAGCTTAGAAAATGTCTTAAATTTCCCCTTAAAATTCTCGCTTTAAAGTCTAAAAATTCATCCCTGTCACTATATCTGTTTAGCTCATCACTCTCATAAACTCCGCTTATCTTAGTTGAGTTTATCTCGTAATCAACCACATCATTTACCTGCATATTTGATATCTTTGTATCAACCTTTAGCACGTTTGCTAAGTATGGATCTTGAGCCGCTAAAAATATCATCACAGCACTAAAAATAGCCACGACAAAGTAGAAAATTTTTACAACCAACGCTTAGACCACTCGTCATATAAATTTTCTGATCTTATGATCATCTCGATCATCTCTCTAACAGCGCCATTGCCGCCTTTGTGCTTTAGCTTTGTTTTTACATCAAGCTCTTTAATGGCATCTTTTGGCTTAAAGCTCCAAGCAACTGCGTCTAAAATTTTATAGTCATTGTAGTCATCGCCGATAGCCGCTGCATTTTTAAAGTTAAGCCCTTCAAATTTTAATATCTCGCTTGCTACTTCAAATTTATCGCCAACGCCTTGATAGACGTGGTTTATCTTTAGATCCTCAGCTCTTCGCTCAACGATAGCCGACTTTCTGCCAGTGATGATAGCCACTTTCTTGCCAAGCTTTAGCCAGCTCTCTATCGCGTAGCCATCTTTTACATCAAAAAATTTAAGCTCTTCGCCGTTTGCATTGTAGATGATCTTGCCATCAGTGAGGCACCCATCAACGTCTAAAAATATAATTTCTATCATAAAACGCCTTTTGTGCTTGGAGTGCCGATCCTTGCGTTTTTGGCAAGCGCTCTGCGGAGTGCTACGGCAAATGATTTAAACGTTGCTTCGATGATGTGATGAGTATTTTTGCCACGAATTTGATTTAGATGAAGAGTTATGGCTGAATTTATAGCAACTGCTCTAAAAAACTCCTCCACAAGCTCAGTGTCAAACTCACCAACTTTGGCATTTTCATTAAAATTTTCATACACAAGATAAGCTCTGTTGCTAAGATCTAGCGCGCAAAAAACAGCCGCCTCATCCATAACAACACTCGCCTCGCCAAACCTCTCAACACCGCTTAATGGATATAAAGCCTCTTTTAAAAGCTGTCCCAAAACTATGCCTACATCCTCGACGCTGTGATGAAAATCCACATGCGTGTCGCCCTTGCATGAAATTTCAAGATCGAGCAAAGAGTGCTTTGTAAATGCCTCAAGCATATGGTCGAAAAAGCCTATGCCTGTACTTATCTTTGCAACCCCAGAGCCGTAAATTTTGAGCTTCATTGAGATTTGCGTCTCTTTTGTGTTTCTAGTTAGTTCTAAAATTTCCTCTCTCACGCCCTAACCTCTTACTATAAATGCGCCTTGGAATTTACCGCTTCTTGCGTAATCCCTAGCCTCGTCCTCGCTTCTAAAGCCATTTAAAAATACCCTATAAATGGTTGAGCCATCTATCGTAAATGTCTTAACGACTGATCTATAACCATCTATGCTTTTGTGCTCTCTTTGGTATCTGTTTGCGCCTTCAAGGTTTTTAAACGAGCCAATTTGTACCATAAAATCTCCACCCACAACGCGTTGCTCTGATGAGATCACGATGCCGCCAACTGGGGCCGTTGGAGAGACTGGATTTGGCACTTTTATGCCAGTGCTTGTTGGTTTTGTTGGTTGCGCGCTAGCAGTTGTAACAGCGTTAATGTCTTCATTAAAGCCGATAACCTCCATACTAACTGGAGCTGTGCCAGTGCCGATGACATCAAGCTTCATCGCAGCTGCTTTTGAAAGGTCAAGCACCCTGTCAGCCACAAAAGGTCCTCTGTCATTTACACGCACGATGACACTTTTTTGATTTCTTAAATTTGTTACTTTAAGTATTGTATTCATCGGCAAAGTCTTATGCGCTGCGGTCATATTATACATATTATAAACTTCGCCATTTGAGGTTGTTTTGCCGTGAAAATTTGGACCATACCAGCTTGCCGTACCGCTCGCCTTGTCGCCAACGCTTACGACGGTCGGATAGTATGTTTTGCCATTTATCGTGTATGGTCTCATTGTTGCTTTTTGAACTGAGGCGGAGTTGTTGCCTCTTACATTAGTTGGGCCACTTGGAGTAAATGGAGCCCCGCTCCAAGAACAACCAGTGATTAGAAGTGTAAAACTTAGTCCTAAGTAGAAATTTAGGCTCTTACGGTATGACAATATTTGCTCCGACATTTAAATTTGAACTAGCCAAAGAATTTGCATCTTTTATATCTTTTTCGCTTACATTAAATTTCTTTGATAAAGATGCGATTGTATCGCCTGTTTGAACTACGTAGTTGTGAGATTTGTTTTGAGTAGAAAAAGGGATTATTAGTTTTTGATTATAGCTTACTGCGTTTGTGCTAAGCTCGTTGTAGTCCTTGATCGCTCTGTGGCTAACGCCTGTTTTTTTAGAGATAGAGAGCAAGGTCTCGCCTTTTTTTACAGTGTATGCGTAGAAGTTATTTTTGCCATTAAATGGCTTGAAATTATCTGAGAAAAGTTGCTTTTTATTTTCAGGGATATAAACGTAATAATCTTTTAAAGTTGGCGGAGTAAATACAAATTTTAAATGTGGGTTATTGCTTTTCATCTTTTTTGTGCTAAGACCGATGCTGTCGCCTATCTGAGCCAAATTTGTACCACCTGGTACTTTTACTTTCGTAAGTCTTAATCCGCCATTTATGTTTAGCAAAGATGACTCTTTAGATATCAAAAAGTCCGCATCTTTTGCTATATATGCCGCTCTTAAAATTTTAATGATGAAATTTCTAGTTTCAGCTGGGAGGTATTTTTTCTCAGCATCAAGAAGTGTTACAAGATCGTCTGTACCGGCTTTTTGTATAGCTTTTTTTAATGCACCATCGCCGCAGTTATATGCCATTGCTGCCAAGTACCATTTGCCAAATTGATTTTTAAGTGATCTTAGATAGTTTGTAGCTGCAACAGTTGATTCGACCGGATCTTTTCTCTCGTCAGTGTATTGCCCTACTTTTAGGCCATGAATTTTTGCTGTTTGCTCCATAAACTGCCACATACCAGTAGCTTTAGCGTTTGAGACAGTGTGATTTGAAAAGCCTGACTCTATCATCGCTAGATAGAAAAACGACTCAGGCACGCCTGATTTTTTGATCTGATCTTTTATCATTGGTATATACATATAGCCATTTTTCAAGGCATCTGTAAATGTTCTTACCTGTGAGTTTTGTATGCCTTGTCTCATCTTTGCATAGTGAGAAGTTTTCATAAAGCTAGCATCGATGTCTAGCTCCTTTAAAATTTTAACCTGAGTGTCATAAGAGCTCTTCTCAGGGGCGTTTGCTAGTAGCAAGGTGCTACATGCAAATAGTAAAAATATCTTAAGCATTGCTTTCATTTCTATCCTTTTTCGTGTCAAAGCTTAATGATGCTAGCATCTTAAGCAAGCACAATGCCCAAAATTTAGGCAAAGCACTTAAATAACCTTTTGGCATTATCTGAAGTCGTTTTACAAACTACTTCAAATTCAAGGTTTAAAATTTCAGCTATCTTTTTAGCAACAAATGTCGTAAACGCCGGCTCGTTTCTCTTGCCACGATTTGGTTCTGGCGTGAGATAAGGGGCGTCAGTCTCTATCAATACCCTATCAAAAGGAATTTTTGGCAGAATTTCAACTAAATTCTTAGCGTTTTTAAATGTCAAAACGCCACCTATGCCAAAGTAAAAATTCCCAAATTTGCAAAGCTCCAAAAGAAGTGGCGAGGCATTATAACAATGCAAAACCGCTCCAGCTTCAAGCTTTGGCGCATACTCTTTTAAGATGTTAAAAGAGTCCTCATTAGCCTCTCTGATGTGGAGGATAACGGGTTTTTTTAACTCAACTGCCAAATCAAGTTGAGCTAGAAAAACACGTTTTTGATCAGCTTTTTCTCTTAGCTTTTCATCTTCATCTTTTGGCAAGCGGTAGTAGTCAAGCCCACATTCGCCGATAGCCACGCACTTTTTGTCTTTGGCAAATTCTCTTAAAGTCTCTATATTAAAATTTTCTTTATCATAGGGATGAACCCCAACGGCAAAGAAAATATCATTTTTTTCGTGCGCTATTTTAGCCGCTTTTGGTAAATCATTAATATCAGCTCCAGGGATAATAAAGCCTTTTAGCCCTAAATTTCTAGCTTCAGATAAAATTTGTTCTAGGTCAAAATCATAAACTTTACTATCCAAATGACAATGCGTATCTATAATCATAAAGCTATTTCTACCCTATTTCTACCATTTTCTTTTGCGACATAAAGTGCTGAGTCGCAAGCTTCAAGCATATCATCTATCTCGCAGTGACCTTTTCCAAAAGATATGCCGATAGAGACGGTCACTCTTACGATCTTATCTTTTATGATTACCTCATTTTCAGCCACTTTTGCTCTTAAATTTACAAAAAATTTAATCGCTTCTTCTCTTTCTATCTTTTTAAGAACGACACAAAATTCCTCGCCACCAAACCTAGCTACCACATCTCTTCCTTTTGTGTTGTCAGTTAGTATCTTTGCGAGTGATTTTAGTATCTTGTCACCACCATCATGTCCGTATGTGTCATTTATCTTTTTAAAGTGATCTATATCAAGCATAGCAAATGCATAAGGCTCATCAAGCTCTTCAGCTGCTTGGACGTACTCTTCTATATCTTGATAGAAAAATCTTCTATTGTAAGCGCCAGTTAAAAAGTCGCGATTAGCAAAATTTGCTATCTTATTTATATTTTCCATCGCCTCAATGGTGTTATTTACACGGCAAATGAGCTCTTCTTTTGAAAATGGCTTTGCTATAAAGTCGCTAGCTCCATTTTTTAAAAATATCGAAGCATCAGTCTTTTCACTAGGCGAGGTCATCACGATCACGCCAAGGTGGTTTTTATCTTTCTCTTTTCTAACCTCTTTTAAGACTTCTAAGCCATCTTTAACAGGCATTCTATAGTCAGTTATGATTAAATTTATATCAGGATTATCTGCAAAATAGCTCATCGCTTCTTCGCCGTGAGCCGCTGCTAAAACCTTAAACTGAAGGCTGGTTAAGATTTTTTTTATCATATTTCTAAAAGGCAGTGAGTCCTCAACGACTAGGACTTTGTATTGTCTATTTTTGCTTAGTCTATTTATCATTTGAAAGATGTAGTTGATATCGTCCATGTTGCCCTTATAGACGTAATCAACTATGTCTTTGTTTATAAAAAATTCTTTCGTCTTATCATCGATGCTACCAGTTAAAACGATAGCACAGAGCCCTTGAGCAAGGACATAATCAACGATCTCACCATTTGGTGCGTCAGGTAAATTTAGATCCAAGATAGTCATAAAATAATCTTTGCCGTGCTCGCTAATAAGCATCTGGGCTTCGGCAAAATCGTACGCAACGTCGATAGCCATATCCTCAATGCTCTTTTCCATCTGCATGACGATTAGCTTCGCAAGTGCCTTATTATCATCAACTACTAGAATTCTTTCCATATTATTCCTGTGGTTTTTTATTAAACTAGCTCGGATTTTAACAAATAAACCTAATCACAAAGCTTAAATTTAAAACTTAAATTTCAAGCTATTTTAAAAGTCCTTTTGCGAAATTTATCGCCTCTTCGCTGATATGCTCACCGCTTATCATACGCGCAAGCTCATTTACACGCTCCTCTTTGTCAAGCTCTCTTACGACCGAGCTCTCGCCGTGACGCTCTACTAAAAAGTGCGAATTTGCCTTTGAACTAAGCTGCGGCTGGTGCGAAATGGCAAAAATTTGATAAAAATTTGCAAGCTTAAGCAAGACATTTGCGATACTCATCGCCTCTTTTCCGCTTAAATTTGCATCTATTTCATCTAAAATTATGACGTCTCCGCCCGTTTTTGTGATCTCGCTAGAAGCAGCTATGAAAGCCAGCCTTAAGCGGTTTAGCTCGCCTGAGCTTAAATTTTTAAGCGAGGTCTCGTTTAAATTTAGACAAATTTCATCAACTCCCAAGATATCAAGCTTTTTAGCCTCGATATTTAGCGTAATATCTGGCATATAAAGCTCTTTTAGGTATAAATTTATCATCGCCTCAAGCTCTTTTAAATTTACGCTCCTTGCCTTGCTTAAAGTGCCAGCCAGCTCATTTGCCTTTTTGCTTAAAATTTCAAATTTCTTCTCAAGCTCGCTCTTTTCAAAGCTTAAATTTTCATATCTGGCAAGCTCTTTTTCTTTTTTAGCAAGCGCTTCTAGCGCCTCCTCCTCGCTGCCGTAGCGCCTAATGATGGCATTAAGAGCTTCTATCCTATCAAGCACGCTCTCCACGTCGATATCGTCAAGCTCCTCCATATTTAGGCTATCTCTTGCGATCCTTAGCTCGTTCATCGCATCTTCAAAAAAGCCGTTGTCAAGGTCGCTGATACTTAGCGCCTCATTTACGCTGTGCTCTAGCTCAAATATCCGCTCAGCTCTAGCCCACGCCTCATTTATCTTATCTTTTTTACTAAGCCTTTTTTTAGTCTCCATAAGCTCTTCAAACTCGCCTTTTTTAGGCCCGACGCTTCTTATCTTCTCGATCTCAAAGCTAGCAAGCTCCTTTAGCTCCTCGACCTTTTTCTCTTCCTCTTTTATAGTGGCTAGCTCTTTTGAAATTTTAGAAAATTCCAAAAATGCCTCTTCAAATTCCTGCTTTATCTCTTTAAATTTCTCATTTTTTGAAATTTCAAGCCTATCAAGCAAATTTAGAAATTTCTCATTTTCAAATTCATTTGCCTCTTTTGCCGAGAGATATTTGATGTGCTCGCGCGCCACTTGGGCTAAATTTTTCTTTGAGATGGCTTGTTGATTTATAAAATACCTCGTGCTCTTATCTTTTAAAAGCTTAAAAATATTGACCTCTTCGTTTTCTATGCCAAACTCATCAAGCTCAAATTTATGCTCCACGTCAGCCTCAATTAGCCTTGCCTCGCTGTCTTTTAGCCCAAAAACAGCCATTATGGCACTCATCAGTACCGACTTACCAGCGCCGCTAACGCCAGTAAATACGCTAAGACCCTCTTTGAAATTTAGCTCGACATTTTTAAAATTTAGATAATCCTTAATCAAAATTCGATCAATCATTATAACCCCAGTGAAGTTTCTCTTTTAAAATTTGAAAATAATCCCTGCCAATATGGCGTATCAGCCTCGCTTTTTTCTCGCTCAGACTCATGCTGACGGCTGAAATTTTACTCATATCAAAGCGGTCTTGTCCGTCTATAACTAAAATGGCGTCGCTATTTGTTCTAAATTTGACCGTGTGGTTTTTCGTAAGCACGACTGGACGCTGCGTGAGCGAGTGCGAGCAGATGGGAGTTAGCGCAAAGACCTCGCTTAATGGATATATGATAGGGCCATTTGCGCTCATGTTATATGCCGTAGTTCCTGCTGGTGTCGCCACTATGACGCCGTCCCCGTAATATGAGTTAAAATACTTTTCATTTAAAAGTGCCTCGATATGCGTCATCGAGCCGCCATTTTTACTAACGATGACCGCGTCGTTAAATGCTATCTTTTTCTCAGTTTTGCCATCATTTTTGTGAAGCGTAACATCAAGCATAAAAGGCGTTTCTACCTCAAATTTATCATCAAAAAAGTCTTTAAAAAACTTCTCACTCTCATTTATCGTGATATCCGTTAAAAAGCCTAGCCTACCAGCGTGTATGCCTAGGATTAGCGGCGAGATGTGAGCTAGCTTTCTGCAAGTTGAGATGATCGTGCCGTCACCGCCAAGCGTGATAAGAAATTCGCACTCTTTGGCTAGTTTTATCAGCTCAAAGCCACTTTTTTCTACCTGCTTTGCACAGCTTTTTTCAAGCAAAATTTCAGCGTTATACTTTTTTAAAATTTTTTCTAGCTTTGCTAAATCCTGCTTAAATAATGGATAATCTTTCGCGATAAGTCCCACTTTTTTGGCGTTTGTGGTATTAAATTTTTGTTCATTTTTCATAGAAATGATTGTAACATATTTTATTTTAACAAAGCTTTTCAAAAGAAAAAAGCGATTATAATTGCCTAAAAAACATTGCAAAGGAGCATTTTATGCGAAGTCATTATTGCACCGATCTTAGCAAAGCTGATATCGGCAAAGAAGTAATACTTTGTGGCTGGGCAAACACATATAGAGACCACGGTGGCGTCGTTTTCATCGACTTAAGAGACGTTAGCGGGCTTATACAATTAGTTTGCGATCCTGCTGACAGCAAAGAAGCACACGACGTGGCTGCAAAAGTAAGAGATGAATATGTCTTAAAAGCAAAAGGAAAAGTAAGAGCTAGGGGCGAAGGACTAACCAATCCAAAGCTAAAAACTGGCGAGATAGAGGTGATAGTAAGCGAGCTCATCATCGAAAATCCAAGCGAGCCACTACCATTTATGATAGGCGATGAGAGCGTAAATGAGGACATCAGGCTAAAATACCGCTTTTTAGACCTTAGAAGCGAACGCTTGCAAAATATCTTTAAAATGCGTTCTCGTGCGGCAATCGCAGCTAGAAACAGCCTAGATAAAATGGGCTTTATCGAGTTTGAAACTCCAGTTTTAACACGCGCAACTCCAGAAGGTGCGAGAGACTACCTAGTGCCAAGCCGCGTATATCCAGGTCAGTTTTACGCGCTTCCGCAAAGCCCACAGCTATTTAAACAACTTTTAATGTGCTCTGGCTTTGATAAATATTTTCAGATAGCAAAATGCTTCCGCGACGAGGACTTAAGGGCTGATCGCCAACCAGAATTTACTCAAATAGATATCGAAATGAGCTTTGTCGAGCAAGAAGATATCATAAATATGGCTGAGACAATGCTAAAAGATATCTTTAAAGCTTGCGGACACGACATCAAAACGCCATTTAGACGCATGAGCTACAAAGAGGCGACTGAGACTTACGGCTCAGACAAGCCTGATCTTAGATATGATCTAAAAATGATCGATGTGATCGATATTTTCGAGCGCTCAAGCAATGAAATTTTTAGCTCTATCGCAAAAGATAAGAAGAAAAACCGCATAAAAGCGCTAAAAGTGCCAAATGGCGACAACATCTTTAGTAAGCGCGAGATGAATAGATTTGAAGAATTTGTACGTAAATTTGGCGCACAAGGCCTTGGATACTTCCAGATGAAAGAAGATGGTTTAAAAGGCCCACTTTGCAAATTTTTCGAGCAAAGCGATCTTGACGAGATCGTCTCAAGATGTGAGCTAAAAGTTGGCGACGTCGTATTCTTTGGTGCTGGTAAGAAAAAAATCGTGCTTGATTATATGGGACGATTTAGAATTTTCCTAGCTGAGCAAATGGGCATCATCGATCAAGATAGACTTGAGTTCTTATGGGTGCTTGACTTCCCAATGTTTGAGCAAAATGACGATGGCAGCTACTCTGCGATGCACCATCCATTTACAATGCCAAAAAATATAGATGAGCCTGATCTTGAAGACATCCTCTCTATCGCTCACGACGTCGTGCTAAACGGCTTTGAGCTTGGCGGCGGAAGTATAAGAATTCACAAAAACGACATCCAACAAAAAGTCTTTAAGCTTCTTGGCATAGATGAAGCCGAGCAGCGTGAGAAATTTGGCTTCTTGCTTGATGCCTTGACATTTGGTGCGCCTCCACATGGTGGTATCGCGATCGGCTTTGACAGATTAAACATGCTTGTAAATAAAGCAAGCTCGATCCGCGACGTCATAGCCTTCCCTAAAACACAGCGCGCTCAGTGCCCACTCACAAAGGCGCCAAGCTACGCTAGCAACGAACAACTTAGGGAGCTAGGACTAAGGATAAGAGAAAAAGAGCAAAAGGCTTAAAATTTGCCTTTAAAAAGAGATGGGATTTTGTCTTTAAACATTTTTCTTAGACAAAATTCCATCCTAAATTTAAATTTATAAAAAGATTCCTCCAACTTGGTGGCTAATTAAATCAAAACTTGCCTAAGTAGTTTGAGATGATTTTTGTGGTTGCGACGTAAAATTTTGCGCAGATAGAACACTTAGTTCATCAAGCTAAATTTTACTAGCTCCGCAAAAAGCGCTCAAAAGACAAAGGCAATAAAAGGGAAAAAATGAAGAATTTATTTTTAATCATAGGCGCTCCAGGCAGCGGCAAAACAACAGACGCATCGATCATCGCACAGCAAGATGAGAAATTTGCACACTTCTCAACTGGCGATCTTTTAAGAGCTGAGGTTGCTAGCGGTAGCGAGCTTGGTAAGCTGATAGATGGCTTTATCTCAAAAGGAAATTTGGTTCCGCTTGACGTTGTCGTAAATGCGATCGTATCAGCCATTAAAGGCTCAGAAAAATCAAACATCATAATAGACGGCTACCCAAGAAGCGTTGAACAAATGACAGAGCTTGACAAGGTATTAAGCGAACAAAAAGAAATTTCTCTTAAAGGTGTCATCGAAGTAGACGTTAGCGAAGATGTGGCAAGAGCAAGAGTGCTCGGCCGTGCAAGAGGTGCTGATGACAATAACGAAGTCTTTAACAACCGCATGAAAGTCTATCTTGATCCGATCAAACCTATCCGCAAATTTTACAGCGAAAAAGAGCTACTTCACGTGGTAAATGGTGAGCGTGGCATCGACGAAATCGTAGCTGACATCAAAAATTTACTAGCTAAACTTCTATAATTCACAGACCTTGCATCAAAAGGTGCAAGGTTTTAAAACTTACCATCTATTAACACCAAAAATGCAATATCCTTTAAATTTAACAACCAACCAAAAAGGATAAAAATGAAAAAAATCTTCATCGCTTCACTGGCTGCTAGCATCGCAATGGCTGGAGGCTTTGTCTCAAATCACAAAAGCGAAAATGTTATAAGCGCAAAAGAGGCATTAAAGCTAAATGACGATGCTAAAGTCGTGCTTGAGGGCAAGATAAAGTCACAAATAAAATCAGACAAATATGAATTTATTGATAAAAATGGCGATACTATCGTTGTTGAGATTGACAATAACAAGTGGGGCAATGTGACAGCCAACGAAGACACGCTTTTAAGAATAAGAGGCGAGGTGGATAAAGAGCTTACAAAAACAGAAATCGACATAGATGGCGTAGAGCGTAGAGGTTGTAAAGTAGTTAAATTTACGAGTATTTAATGCAAAAAATACTAAAATCACGAAAATTTCTAACACAAAGGACGAATATATGGACGTTTCAAAGATTAAATTTGGCTCAAACCCAGACAAAATCAATGCCGTAATCGAAATACCTTATGGCTCAAATATCAAATACGAGATTGACAAAGATAGCGGTGCAGTCGTAGTTGATCGCGTGCTTTACTCAGCTATGTTCTACCCAGCAAACTACGGCTTTGTGCCAAACACACTTGCAGCTGACGGCGATCCAGCTGATATTTTAGTGCTAAACGAGTATCCACTCCAAGCTGGTAGCGTCATCCGTTGCCGTTTAATAGGCGTTTTGGTGATGGAGGATGAAGCAGGTATGGATGAGAAGCTTTTGGCTGTGCCAGTTACAAAGATCGATCCAAGATATGAGGCGATAAAAAGCTACGAAGATTTGCCAACTGCGACACTAAATAAGATCAAAAATTTCTTTGAAACTTATAAAATTCTTGAGCCAAACAAATGGGTAAAGGTGAAAGAATTTAAAGATGCAAACGCTGCAAAAGAGATTTTAGACGCTGCGATAAAAAATTATAAATAATTTATAAGCCCTATTTTAGGGCTTTTTCTTTTTAAATTTGTTCGTTTTATACGCCATATTAAAAAGCCTATTTTTATATTTAGATAAGCTTTTTCTTGTATAATACGATTTTCTTTCAACTGTGGGTTCATAGCTCAGTTGGTTAGAGCATCCGGCTCATAACCGGATGGTCCCAGGTTCGAGTCCTGGTGAACCCACCACCTACTTTCAAGTTTTAAATTTCACTATTTTTCATTAGATTTCAAAATTACCAATTTTTACCAATGTCAAAGTGAAATTCAAATCCGCTTTGACATAAATTTAAAATTTATACTCGATCTTCAAACCACCACTTATGCCGTAGTTTTTATCATTATCAAGCATGCCGCTTAGCTGAGAAGAGAGGACTAAATTTTCGCTAAATTTGGTGTCTGAGTTTAAAGTAAGCTTATAGCTTAGTTTATTGTTATCAAGTTTGTAATCAACATACTCATTTGAATTATTAAGCGAAACATAAGATTTATCTTCTGAGTTATATACACTTTGTTTTACTAAAAATTGCACGCTAAATGCGTTTTTCTCGCTGTTTAAAGCGTATTCTACTCCCGCTGCTACAGCCACATTAAAGTCATTTACGCTCTTTTGATCATATCGGTCATTTTTAAATCCATCAATGCCGTTAGCGCCAAGCTCTAGTGCGAGTAGTGGCTTTATGCTTTGCTCAAACTCACCACTTTTAGAAAGTGAAATTTTATATTTATAGTAGTTGCTTGAGAGGATGCCTCTGCCTTTTACGCTAGCTTTTTGCGCCTCATCTAGGCTGCGTTTTGAGTTTATAAAGGCAAAATTTAAGTTACTTTGTATCTCGTGAGCTCCTCTTTCAAAAAGCCCATACGCACCAAAACTATAAATTTTGGCATCGTCTTTTAATATATCTGAGCTAAATTTAGCCTTGCTTACTCCAGTACTTACCCCTAGGATAAACTCGTCGTAACCTCTGTCATAACCGACATTTGTACCATAAAATTTAAGGTCGCCATCGCTTTTTTTATCTTTAAAATAAGCACCATTTACATTTGCCCAGAAGTTGTTTCTCTCCCTGCTAGCTTCTGCTGCTTCGTAAGCCATCTTCGCGCTTGGCATGATGTCACTTTCAAGTCCAGCTAGCTTAAACTGCGAGATATCAGCCTTTGCTCTTAGCTGCGTGACCTGAAATAACCTAGAGTTCATCAGCTCATTGCTGTTTTGCAAGGCTTTTATGCTCACTTTAAGAGCTGAAGTAGAAATTTCTTTCATATCTTTATCTGCTTTTTGAGCTAGTTTTCTTAGTGCCTCATCGTCACCGCTTGAGATTGCTTGCACAAATTCAGGCGTGCCTTTTAGCATGCTTAGGATTTTATTTTCTCTTTGGCTAAATTTAGAAACCCTCTCTTGCACTACATTGGACGAAACGGCCGGATTTTCTCCATTTTTATCACTTAGCTTCATCACGATCTTGCCGTCACTTATGGCGTAGGTCATAAACAAATCCCCAAGTTTTTGCTCGTTGTTAAAGATAGCGCCCTCATTTATGATATTTTGCGCGCTTACTAAGGTATATGTTTTATCAAGTGCCATGCCGCCTTTAAGTGCTGCTGTAAAATCAACATCAAATTTCATCCCAGCGCCAAGGGTTAGGACCTTTTTAAAGTCAAGTATCGGCTCATTTTCACTGCCAAAGCTCTTTATCTTTAGGCTCTTTTTTATGAGGCTATCAGGCTCAAAGCCAAGCTTTTGCGCGCCACTAACCTCTAAATTTTCTACCTCAAATTTACCATCTCCTAAGAGCACATCTTTAGCTAAAGGCGTATCTTTACCGTTTATAACTAGCTCTTTTAGCTTAGTTGCGCCTCCTCCTACTCTTAGCAGACTATCGCTATCCATGACGATTTTATTGTCAAATTTAACGTCTTTAACAAGTAAATTTTTACTCTCAATATCCTGGCGATACTTTAAGCCGTCATCATAGGTATTTGAGCCATCAAATTTATCGATATAGTGAGTTAGCTCGCCACTTAAATTTATGACCGAGTTTTTAGCCGTGATGTCGCCATTTAGCTTAGCATCTTTGCCTATGGTAAGCTCTGATGAGTTAAGCTTTATGCCATCTTTTGCACTAAATTTTCTCTCGTCCCAGTCAGGCTGAGAGAGTGTGGATGGGCGAGTTAGATCCATATAGGCTGGCTCGCTTAGACCAGCTGCGGCTATCTTGCTCTTTGCTAGGGGAGTTAAAACGCTAGCATCGCCAATGGCGTGCGTCTTTGGATGTCCTTGGAGCGTAACCTTGGCATTTTCTAGG
Source organism: Campylobacter concisus (assembly GCF_003049065.1). Classification (GTDB taxonomy): domain Bacteria; phylum Campylobacterota; class Campylobacteria; order Campylobacterales; family Campylobacteraceae; genus Campylobacter_A; species Campylobacter_A concisus_BE. Next base: position 196,307 of record NZ_PISC01000003.1, read on the forward strand.
CTCAAAGCACCATCAATGTCAAATCCTCCGTCAAAAACAAGCTCCTTGCCCTGCCCGCTATGTTTTAGCTCTATATTTTTATCGATACTTGCGTGAAATATCGTATCTTTGCCACTCTCACCGTTTATAGCAAGCGTTGCTCTTTGTGAGTTTTCATTTGTTATCTTCGCGTCGCTTGAGTTGGCTGATATGTTGTTAAAAGTCTGATCAAAGCCATTTAGATCAAGCGCTCCACCGCCATTGCCAAAGAAAATTTTGTCATTTAAATTTTCATTCACGCCAAGCCTTAAGAGCCCTCTGCCACTTGTTAGATAAATTTTATCAAAGGCATTTAAAGCTCTTAGCTCAACCACGCCCTCGCCTAGCCTTAGTGGTTTGTTGCCACTTGAGCTTACTATCAAGCTGCCTTTGCCTAGCTTATGCACGCTTGTGTCTGAAACGACGTTTAAATTTAAACTTGCACCCCCAGCTATGTCAAAACCTGCAAATTTTGCTATCTTGCTACCATTTGTGCTATTTAGCGTAAGATCTCCGCTATTTACGACGATACCGCCATGTCCTAAGTCTAGATTAGAGTTTAGCGTGATGTTTGAGCCATTTGCGCTGCTAAATATATTATCTTTATTTTGCACTAGCGCGCTGCCTAGGACATTTACGCCACTTACTAAATTTTCATACTCTTTTTTATAGTCGTTAAAATCTCTTGCAGTAACGATAGAAGCGTAGTTTTTATTATCCTCAACTCCGGTTAAAACGCCTACTAAGACCCATTTTTGAGCTACCGTGTCATAGACAAAAAACCCAGAGCCACTATCTCCTGGCAAAAGCCTATTTCTAAAGCCCCTATTCGAAGTCATAAATAGATAAACCCCGGGTTTGCTTACACTTGAGTAATGGCTCTTATAAACCGCAGAATACGCCACTCCTATCTCATTCACGCTTGCGCCAAGTGCGTTATTTACTATATTTTGGTTCTCAAACTCAGTAGCGCTCATCACCTCAGCAAAGCCATCTGAATCGCTCTTTGGCTTTTCAAGGGCAAGTGAGCCTGTGCCAGCCTCGTATGCAAGGATGTTCTCGCCGCTAGCTCCGCCGCTATTTTTTATATCTCTAAAACGATCTTCTATCTTTTTTGCATTAGCCTCATCTTTTGTTTGATCTTGACTAGAGATCTCCAAATTTGGCACATCCAGAGGGTCGATCTGCCCTTCGACTATGTATTTTGAAGTTCGCAGATATGTTGTGTCTGCGCCATAAAGCTTTTGCGTAGAATTTGTTGCGTATTCATAAAGTGTGTTGCCAAACCAGCCTCTGTTTTCATTAAAATTTGTAGCAGCTGAGGCAAGAAGTGTGTGATTTGCCGTAACTACAAAATTTCGTCCAAGGGAGGTAAAGTTGCCTTTATTGTTTCTTGCGTTGTTGTTTGGGATCTTATCAAACGTAAATTTAGTGCCGTTTCTTTGCGTAAATTCTAGTGGAGCGTCTGAGGCTTTAAAGATGCCTTTGTTTTGCGCAAGATCAAGGTAATCTCTATAAAAATTTGTCCCTATATCCATGACCTGAGCGTCTAAGCAGCTACATAAAATGCTAGATAAAACAAGAGAAATGCTAAGATTATTTTTCAAGATAAACCTCCATTTTTAAGATAAATTCCATTTAAATCGCAAAAAGGCATTATATACCTTTTTAAGTCTTTTGATGATTAAAATCTTAATTATTTTTTAAACGATAAATTTACTTTAGCAAATTTACCCCTGCGCTTTTTAAATTTATCTCGATTTTTAAGCTAGCATTTGGCTATAATCACTCAAATTTAGATTGCGGTCGCAATTTACATTTGCATAAATTTATCTTCAACTACCATTTTTGCAAATTACAAAAGTCAAATTTCACAAGTTTCGCGTGCCGAAAATATCAAATTTACATTTCTTAAATCCCAAAAGGAGATTTCGTGGAATTAAAACAAACCGGTATATCACGCCGTGGCTTTTTAAAAGGTGCTTTAGCCACAGCTGCTGCTGCCACGCCACAAACGATACTGGCTGGCTTTACGCCATTTAAGTCTGACTCGCTTCAGGTTTGGTCGTGTGGAGGCTTGTCTGAAGCATTTAACGAGCTAAACGCCATTTACGAGTCAAGAACAGGGCACAACATCCAATACACCGGCGCCTTTGCTGGCGCTCTTGGCAAGTCGCTTTTAGCACTTCAAAGCACGACCGAGCTCTTTGGAGCAAGGGTTTTAGAGCTTTCTAAAAAACTTCGCAAAGCTGGTCTTAGCCTCCATTTTAGGCCTCTATGCTTTACTGACTACGTCCTAGTCGTGCCAAAAGGCAACCCAGCAGGCATTCGCGACTTAAAGGACCTTGCAGAACCAGGAGTTAGAGTGATGCTGCCTCTTAGATCATCGCCCCCTGGCAGTGGTCCAGTCAAAGGGATCTTAAAAAACTCAAACCTAACTGATGCGGTGATGAAAAACATGGTCGCAAACGGATCATGCGTCATAAATATGATGTGCGAGCTAGTTGATGGCAAGGGCGACGCCTCGATCATCGAAAAGCGCCTAACAACGCATGATAGGTTTAAAGATAAGATCGAGTATATGCCCATTGACGAAAAGCTCATCCCGCCTGGACCGCTCACTTTTACGCTAAATATAATGAAATATGTAAAAGATGAAAGGCTCGCAAATGACTTTGCAGACTTTGTTTGCAGCACTGAGGGGCAAGAAATTTTTGAAAAACATGGCTTTACCTCCATTTATTCAGCGCGTGGGCTAGAGCTTATAGAAAGGTTTGGTGTAAAAGATGTGTAGTAGCTGTGATAGCGCATGCTCTAATAGCAGTGCATGCGGCAACGTAAATTTAAAAAAGAAAAGCAAAAACTCTCCCACAACAAAGATAAGACGCCTAGTGCAGCTCATCTTTATAGCTAGCATCGGACAATGGGCGTATTACGGCATTTTTAGATGCCCTTTTGTAGTGCCTTTTGTAAATTGCCAAAACTGTCCTATCATCACCTGTTGGGGGCGGATCACGTCGCTGTTTTTTGGATTTTGGCTATTTATCCCAGCGCTTGTCATCCTCTTTGGCAGGGCATTTTGTGGCTGGGTCTGTCCAGCTGGCTTTGTCAATCAAATGCTTGGTAAATTTGCCTTTTTCAAGCTAAAAATCCGCAGCAAAAAGCTGATAATCGCTCAAATAGGCATGCTAGCTACCATAGCAATCAGCCTTTGGGTCTATTTCGTCTGGGGCAATCCTCGCATGATGATACCTATAAGAACGAGCGATGAGTACCTAACTGCCGTTACTTTGTCACTTCGCTTTGGCGAATGGGAGTGGGTCACTCGCACGGCAGTCATCATCTCAGTCATGCTAGCCTCGCTAATCGTAGCTAACCTTTGGTGCCGCTTCGTCTGTCCATCAGGTGGCGTGCTTGAAATTTTGCGTAAATTTTCGATATTTCGTGTATATAAAACGAGTGCTTGTGACGACTGCGACGCATGCTTGCGCAAGTGCGAGATGGGGACAAGGCCTGATGAGATAAACTGCACAAACTGCGGAGACTGCCTAAATGTCTGCCATGCAAATGCCATTAAATTTGGAAGGAAAAAGAGCTAATGATCTTTCGCACTAAGGCTGATTTAGACAACCACCCATGCTTTAACAAAAAGGCCTCCGCTAACTACGGACGCGTGCATCTGCCAGTAGCACCTCACTGCAACATCCAGTGCAACTTCTGCAACCGCATATATGACTGCGCTAATGAAAATCGCCCTGGCGTAACAGCAAAGGTGCAAACACCAGATGAATCGGTGAAATTTTTAGAAAAGCTCTTTAAATTTAGACAAGACATATCTGTCATCGGCATCGCTGGACCTGGCGATCCGATGTGCGATGCTGACAAGACGCTAGCGACCTTTGAAAAGTGCAAGTCTCACTTCCCAAACGCCCTGCTTTGCCTCTCGACTAATGGCTTAGCGCTGCCTGAGCATGTGGATGAGATCGTGCGTCTTGGCGTGAGCCACGTGACAGTGACGGTCAATGCCGTGACGCCAGATGTTGGCTCAAAGGTCTATTCGTGGGTGAGGTATGAAGGTAAAAACTACTACGGCGAGGAGGCTGCTAGGATACTGCTAGCGCGCCAGGACGAGGGCATCCGCAAGCTAAAAGAGGCTGGCATGCTAGTAAAGATAAACACCGTAGTCATCCCTGGGGTCAATATGGACCACGTCCAAAGCATCTCGGCAAAGGCAAAGCAGTGGGGAGCTGACATAATGAACTGCATGGCGATGATACCGGTGCATGATACCCCTTTTGAAAATTTAAAGTCCCCTTCAACCGAGGAGATCCACCGCATAAGAAGATCGATAGGCGGCGATATAGACCAGATGACGCACTGCAGTAGGTGCCGCGCTGATGCATGCGGGAAGCTTGGCGAAAGATAACGATAAAAGACACTAAATTTAGTGTCTTTTTGGTTTTTGCTTTTTAGTTTGTAGCTTGCGTGGTTCGTGGCTTACGGCATGCGTGTCTTGCAGCTCTTGGTTAAATTTTGTAAAGTTATGTTGGATAGCAAAGTTATAAAAAGGCATAGAAAAGTGTGGTTAATTCGTAATTGAAGTGAGTTTTGCTCAAAAACAAGGTAGCGAAATTTTCTTTACATTATTTTACAAACTCTTTTAAAAGCCATTTAAATGGACATTAAATTACACATCTTAATGCTTTAGCTTAATCTATCTTGTATCTTTGATAGTCTTATGCTTATGAATAGACGCCGTTTTGTATGAAATTTAAATTCGCTCTTATATTAGTTTTGCTCTTGCATAAATTTTGTCTTAGCAAACCACCTAAATTTATGCTTGCTTTAAATTTACAAGCTCAAATTCTGCCCAAAATTCGCTTCCAGCTCCTGCTTCGCTTTTTACGCCTAGCTTTGCGCCGTGAATTTTAGCTATATTTGCAGCGATGGCAAGCCCCAGTCCGCTACCTGCGTTTTGGCTTTTGTTTCTTGAGCTATCAGCTTGGTAAAATTTATTCCAGATTAGCTCGATATCTTTTTTAGAAATGCCTAAGCCATCGTCTTTTACAGACAGAAGTGCGTGCGTTTTTGTGAGGGTTAAATTTAGCTCGATCTTAGCTTCTGCAAATTTTAGTGCATTGCTTAAAAAGTTATCCACCAGCCTTGATATCATCAGCTCGTTGCCAAGTATTTGGACATTTGGCGCTACCACGCAGCTAAATTTTAGCCCCCTAGCGCTTGCTAGCTTCTCATAGTCGCTGGCTAAATTTTGTAAGATAGAGCTTAAATTTATGCGCTTTAGCTCCAAATTTCTGCCAGCTTCTAGCCTTGAGAGCTCTAAAATTTGATCTATCAGCGAGGTTATCTTTCTTGACTGCCTAGAGATGACCTCCAGCGACTCCTTGGCCTCGTCTAAATTTTGTGAGTAATTTTTAGCGTAGTCGCTCTCAGCCATGATGACAGATAGCGGCGTTCGCAGCTCGTGCGAGACGTCTGATGTAAGCTGCTTCTCGCTTTGATAGACTTTTTCTAGGGAGTCGAGCATCTGGTTAAAAACGCTTGCAAGTGCGTGCAGCTCGTCTTTGCCAGCAGGTAGGTCTATGCGCTTTGAAAAGTCCCTGCTGCTGCCTATCTCAAGGGCAGTTTTTGACATCGTAGCGACTGGCTTCATCGCGTTTTTTATCGTTTTATAGCCACCGTAAAGCACAAAAATAAACAAAACTGGCACAAAAACGCCAAGAGCCAGTAAGAATAGCCCCTCTTTTTTAAAAAATTTCTCCGCATTTATCACGCCTCTGACCCAGACCCCTTTGCCTCTAGCTGCAATGTCGTAGTAGTAAAAGCGGTTTTCGCCGTTTTCAAAAAGGCGCACTGCACCGCTGTTCATTTTAAGTGAAATTTGAAAGTGTTTTGGCGCCAAACCACCGATCACATCGCCTTTTGCGTTATATTTTATAAAAAATATCCCATCATCGTATGGCTCAAACTCATCCATATCATTGGCTATTTTGGTGGCTGATTTGGCTAGCTTTTTTTGGCTCACATCCTCAAAAACCTCATCCGCCACGACCGCCGAGATGGCAATGAGAGCCGCCACGATAACGATGATAAAAAACGAGTACCAAAGCGTTACGCGCGCCGTTATCGGGATGTTTGCGAGAACTTGCTTAATCCTTAACAACATAACCAAGCCCTCTTTTAGTCTGGATCACCTCGCACTCGCCAAGCTTTTTTCTTATGTTTTTTATAAGCACGTCAATGACGTTTGAGCCGCCCGTGTAGTCAAAGTCCCAGACGTGCTCTTTGATCTGGTCGCGAGTTAGAATTCTGCCCTTATTTAGTATCAAAAACTCTAAAATTTCATACTCTTTGCCAGTTAGTTCGATCTGCTCGCCGCTAAATTCGACTGACTTTTTAGAAAGGTCGATCTTGAGCTCACCTGCGCAAATTTCACTAGCCACGTTGCCGCTGTTTCGGCGAATGAGCGTGCGCACCCTAGCTAGCAGCTCCTTAAAGTCAAATGGCTTGACCAAGTAGTCATCCCCGCCCGCGTCAAGCCCCTTTACAACGTCATCCACATCGTCCTTTGCCGTTAGTATCAGCACAGGGGTCGCTAGCTTTGCGGCGCGCGATCTTTGCAAAAATGTAAGTCCGTCCATCACCGGCATCATCAGATCAAGCACGATAAGATCGTAGTGCGCGACGGCGGTAAAGTCCATCGCCTCCTCGCCGTTAAACGCGCTATCTACGCTATATCCGTTTTTCTTTAAGTGCCTTGTAATGACGCTATTTAGGTCCATTTCGTCCTCGACGACTAAAATTTTCATCCCTGCCTTACCTGCCTCACTTGGTTTTGCCAGCTATTTTATCAAATTTGGCTTTTTATTTTTAGATTTAAAATTTCGCCATTTGCTGCGCCTATCTTAAAATCATATAAAAAGCCATTAAATTTAGCCCTTGCCTCATAAAAATACTCCGCTCCAAGCGAGCCAAAACTTTGTTTTTTAGCTAGATAGATCGGCGCGAATTCCACCTCGTTTGGCTCTACTTTTAGGCGCTCTGTGACGATCTCTTTAACTTTTTCTGGCAAGATGCAAGCCACTCTTTCAAATTTGGCCTGCTCTTCATTTATCTTTGATAGCTCCGCCCTTTGCGCCTCGTCTTTTAGGCGGTTTGAAGCATTTGATAGCCATACTCCAGCCTTACCAGCGTAGATGAGCAAATCCGCTGCACCTTGAAGCGAAAGCTCAAGCGTTTTTTTAAAGAAATTTTGAGCTTTGTATTTTGAAAAAGCTTGGCTTAAATTTTTATCTAAATTTTCAGGGTTTTGCTCACTCTTGCCTAAATTTTCGCAACTATTTTTATAAACGCCAGACTTGGCTTTTTTACTTAAATTTTCTCTCGCACTTTGGCTAAAATTTTCATTCAAATTTTTCTCTAAAACCTGCTCATCAACGTTATCGTTTAAATTTTGCTCTAAATTTTCACTCATCTTTTTCACCTTTATAAATTTTAACGCCCAAAAAGGGCGCTAGATCACTTTGTGAAGTTACCAATTATCTCGCCATTTTGAGCGTTTATGATCACTTTTTTCTCGCTCCTATCGCGCTTAAGCTCTACTTTGTATATCCAAGCACCATTTTTATTATCAAGCTCTGCCTCATCAAGGCTCCAGCCAGCCTCAAGCGCTTGAGCTTTAGCCACAGCCTCGTCGATGCCAAGAGCAAATTTTGAAAAATCTACCGCTTCGATCGGCAAGATATGTTTTTTATTTTTATTCTCTACTTTAACGATCTGACCGCTGTTAGCATCGATCTTGATCTCTTGTTTGACACCATCTTTAAATGACTCTATCTTGTAAAAAGTCACGCCCTTTTTGACGTTCATCTCGATATCTTTGACGCTTGAGCCTGGAAAGTTTTTCTCAGCTATGTTTAAAGCCTCTTTTGATGTGATGGCTGCTTGCAAGCCTGTCACTCCCAAAACTACTGCTAAAACTGCTGCGCCTAATGCCTTTTTCATTTTTGATCCTTTTATTTTTGATTTCCAACTTTTGTTTAGATGAGCGCATTATAAAAGCCTAAAATGAAGCTAGGATGAATGAAAAAATTATTTTAACTTCGCCAAAAGCCGAACATATAATCATGTTTTGACATCAAAACAGAACAATATACTTTGAAATAGCAATAAAGCTGAAGGGAAATAAGGGGGAAAAATACAAAAAATAAGAAAAATTAAAGTTTTTAAAACATCGTTAAAATCGGGGTTTTAAAATGATTTTTTAAGAAGAATGGCTCCGGATGCTGGGTTCGAACCAGCGACCAAGTGATTAACAGTCACCTACTCTACCGCTGAGCTAATCCGGAACACTTAAAAGAAGTCGTATTATAGTTAGCAATCATTTAAAAATAGCTTAAATAACTAAAGAATAGAGAATTTATATTAAAAATAATTTAGGGGCAAAGCGCCCCTAAATTTAGTATAGACCAAAAGTTCCGTCTGTTCTTTTGTAGATGACGCGCATTTTGGCATCGACATCGTTAAATACGTAAAATTGTTTATCGCTTGATTTTAGTTTATCAAGCGCTTCTTCTACCTCAAGAGGTTTGTAAATTTCAAGCTCCATAGGCACGATCTCCTCGACACCTTCGATCTTTTCTTCGCCTATTCTAGAGCGAAATTCTTTATCATCAGCCTTGCCTTTTACTGTAAATTTCTTATCGTGCTCTCTTCTTAAAACTTTTGAAGCCTTTTCGATAGCAAGATCTATCGCCGCATAGAGATCTTTATCTTTTTGGCGGACGACTATCGTGTCTTTATGTGCCATATTTAGAGAAAATTCTGCATTAAAGCCCTTTTTACCTTGCTTTTCATCCGCTCCTACTACGCATCTTGCTGAGATGATGTCAAGGTTGTACTTGCCAAGGGTGTCAAAAGCGTCTTGGATGTAGTTTTTGATGGGCTCTGTTAGCTCAAATTGTTTTCCTACAATGCTTATGTTCATCGCAATCTCCTTTATAGAAAGTAAGATGATTATAACACGACGAAACTAAAAGCAAATTAAAGTAAAATCTTTATAAAATTTTAAAGTTTCTGAAGAGTTCGTTTGTGAAAATTTATAGGATTTGAGGCTTTTCCTGGTTTTGAGCTGACAAAGACGTCAAGCATTATTGTGCCTTGATTTGCTCCAGTAGCAGCCACTGCGTCACCAGAACAAATGCCCATATCGCCAAAGTATTTTACATATACTTTAAAGGTAAAAAGATCGCCAAATTCGCCAGCTATCGGATTATGCTCGTCGCCAAGGCAAACTGCTCCAGTTTTATAAAAGTCATTGCTTATGATAGCTAGCATGGCGTATTCTGTCGCTGCGCGAGCTACTAGCTCACTTTGCTCTCTTAGATAAATTTCGCTATTTTGCTTAACTGAAGTGCTAGCGATCGAAAGAGCTAGCATACAAATAGAGCTTGCGATCACCACAAAAAATATCGCTGCAATTAGCGTAAATCCTCGCCTCATCAATAAACCGCCTTTGACTTGCAGATGGTTATCTCTGAGTTTTTTGCCCTCATGCAAAGCTTTAGCACGATGACGCCATTTTTTTCAGTAAAAACAAACCTCGTAACGTTTTTGGCAAGGGTTGCCTTTTCGCCATTTTGTTTATATTTTTCTCCCATCCATGGACGATAGTCGTAGTATAAATTTAGATCAAAGACGCCGTTATTTTTGTCTGCTTGGCTCTGGCTCTGCTCTGGTACTATGGCGTTTGCAGTGTAGGCTAGATGGTACTGCTCTGAAATTTGCTTGTTAGCAAATCCTGAAATTTCTAGCGTGTCGCCGTCTATGCTTTTTACACCAACTTTTGCTATGTCTAAATTTGAAACACCTTTATACCCAAAAGAGTTTTGCACATCATAATAAACATCAGAAAATATCGCTGCAACGCCACCATCTTTATTTTTAAAATCAACACAAGTGGCATTTGTATCTTCCCTGCAAGTTAGATCTTTTATGGTCTCGACAACTCCAGTAGTAAAATTACTTCCAGGACTTATAAGACCAGTTGCTGGTGAGCTATTAGCAAGATCTGCGTAGCCACTATATCTGCCTGCTTTATTATCAGAAGGCACGTCATTAAAAATTTCATACGCATAGGGGATAAATTCTAAAATTTCATACTCGGCATTTAAATTTACCCCGCTATCATTTAGTGCCAAAAAAGCTCCATCAGTTTTTCTAGCGATCACGCTTGGCTTTATGCGGTGCTCTAGCCTCTTTGAAATTTGCTCCAGTGCGATCTCCGTTTGCGTCTCGAGCTCATTTACTGTCCTTGTTTGAAAGTAGTTTGAGTAGATGTTCATTATGGCATTAAAGCTCATCATAGCGATGATACCAAGTACGACGATGACGACTACAAGCTCAAGAAGAGTAAAGGCTCTTTTCATTTCCACGCTTTCGTATTTAGCGAGCCGCCCTCGCCTAGGTTAAAAGCGTAAGCTCTTAGCACTGATGTCGTCTCTTGTTTTGTGTCATTTTTATATGCAGTAGCAGTTACTACTATCTCTTTTACGTCGCTGTTATCTAGCCCTAAATTTGGCTTAAACCAGCCATTGCTCTCATTCACAATTACATTATAGTCTGAGCCAACTATATAGTCTCTATTTTGATTTGTTGTGTTTAAATTTTTATCCAATATTCTGCCATAGTAATCCACAGATCTCACTGCCGTATCAGGTGCTAGATCTGGTGAATTTTCGTAGGCAAAAACTCTATGCCCATCGCCTGTTATTTTGTTTATCTTATAAAATTCATTTCTATGATCACCTGGCTTTAGGATGATGGGAAAAAAGTAAGCCGTCTCAGCACTACTGCCGCCGATGTTTGTTGAAACCTTGATGACCTTGTCGCTAAAGGGAGCTTTTAAGATAAGCCCCATATAGGTCTTAGCATTCATCAAGCTCTCTTGTGTAACCGCCTTTTGATTTAGCTCAGATGTGGTCTTTAGCACAAGCGGTATCGATGTGCTGATGATCGCCACAACGACTATCGAGAGGATAAGCTCTATAAGAGAAAAGCCTCTTTTTACCAAGAAATTCTCCTATTTGTCTTATCGCTTAGATCGTTAAAGTTGTTTTCGCCGCCTATGACATTTCCTACGTCACCTTTGCTAGAGCCACTTTTTAGGGTCTTGCCAGCCCAGTCGCCATTTGGCACGAGAAATCTCACTGTGAAATCATTTGTCGCTGCATCTTTATCAAATTCATTATATATGAGCCAGTTTTTCGTATGCATCTTGGCTATATCTGTAACTGCTCGGTCATTTTTTACATAAATGTAGCTGATGCCGTCACTAAGTGCTGTCTCTTTTGCTGTATCTCGCGTAGTGTGATTTGAAAAGCTGTAACTATCGACATTACCATAACTAGCATCGTGAAAAGGATTTACATACCATGAGTGCGTACCTGCAAACTCCTCCCAGCGAGCGCTTGATCCTGGTTTTTGCAACATAAATTTACTCTCGTCGCAACCATTGCAATACACTCCGTAGTAAATTTTTGCCTTAAAGCCAGTATTTGGTCCCTCATAGTAAGGTGCATATGTCCTAGCGTAGTAAAATTTCGCCGATGTTTTCCTAGATGGTTTTAAGTATTGGCTACCTTTTGTTTTATTTATGCTATTTTCATCTTCGGCTAATTTTGTAAAAGTAAATATATCACTTGTCACCTCAAAAGGATTTTTAGCTACATTTTTTTCGCGCTTGAAGTTAAATTTGAGATATACCTCAGCTGTGCCATCACTTCTAAAAGCCTCTTTTTTTACCATATAGCCGCCGTCATGAGGCGATGCTTTTAGCTTTTGAACAATCGCATTTTGATCAGTAGTACCGAAAAATAGTATCTCACTATTTAGCTTTTTAACACCATCTTCATCATTGCTTAATTTTGAACCATTATTGTCTATGTAGTTAGGTATTATATTCCCTACTTTTATATTAAAGACAGCATTACTTGCATAGCAGCCACTTTTATAAAGATGTGCTGTATTGTCGCCAGAAGCTCTTGGATTTTCATTAGACAACATTGCTTTTACTTTAAATTTTAATGTCGGTGACCACAAAGTTTCCTCATTTGAGATATATGAAAAGTCACTTGATATGATCTCAAAATCACTCACATCAAGATATTCTGGGATAAAATTTAGTTGATTGTGTTGTTCTTCAAACACTATGTTACAACCTATCCTACCCATGCCATCTGGATCGTGACTTGGATTATTTGGATCTATTGATAAATCATTATTGTATAGATCCAGTGGATTATTTCGGTTTTTCCTAGAGTCTCTACTATACGATTTTACGCAGTCATCTCCATGATTTGTATCTTGATCCACGCTTGTATAGACTGAGTCCATAGCGTAAAAATTTGTATCTCCTATGTCTGAAAAAGAAAGTCCCACTTTGTTAGTGCTAATATTTGTAATAACTCCGATAGCCTTATTTGGGTTATTAAAGCTTATCTCAAATTTATTTTCTCTACTATCTTTGTCTGATAGATCTGCTGGTAGAGTGCAGCCAGCAAATACCTTAGGCAGTATTTGCGCTCCATCACCAGCCTTCATATCACTACTTGCAGTACTTATAAATCCTTTTGTAAGGTCCCCTTTAGCATCATAAGCACCGATTATAAAATCAGTATGGCTTTTACCACCTATCATAGGGCCATTAGGCGAATCATAAATATCAAATTTGGCTGGTCTAACAGCAAAAGTATCAAAGTCTTCGCATTTTTCATCGGTTAAATTTGTAAGCTTATTAAGATAGCTAAGCTTTACGTGCAGAGATGGATATGGTATCGGCACTGTTACACTTTTTGTAAGAGTGTGTGTCGCGGTAGTAAAATTATAAGTTTTTTCAGATATGACCGAATTATTTGAGCTACAATCAGTCACTAGCTTTAACGTCACGTCGGTATTTGAGTCAGGTGCTTTTAAAGCCCCGCTAGTCTTATCATAGTTTGATATCGTGATATCAAAAGGCTTGTTTGCTATCTTTGTAAAAAGTCTATTTTTAAAATTTGGACCTGCGTCATCTGCTTTACTTCGCGGATAGAAGTTATTTTCCCCTTCATTAGTTACCGTTAAGTTGTAGTTTTTAGGCACACATTCATTTATCTTGCCTTTATATTTTATGGTCTTACCAGCGATAGTACTTTCATATTCAGCTTCATAGCCTATCTTACGATATTCAGAATTTGCACCTACAGTCCCTACAAATCTAATATCTGTTGGATATCGATATGATCTTTCTATTGTACCACCTTGGGACCTATTAGCGTCTTGGCCGACGTAATACCTTAGATTATAATCACTTAATTTCTTAAAATAATGCGCTCCATTATCATCCATAGGGCATGCTACGGTTGATCCGCCAGGTTTAAAAATTTCCGTACAACCAGATTTATCCACATAACTCATAAATTTAGGATCAATATTGACTTTTACTTGAACCTTGTTTGCATCTTCATTGCCTCTATTTTTTATAGTAGTTAAAACTTTTATCAAGGTTCCAGGTTTTACTGAAGTAGTACCCTCTCCTCCCTTTTTTACTTCTATATCATCAATATATATAGTTCTGCCTTCTGCATTTATACTTTGTTTGGTAGTAGAGATTGTTTCTTCATAGCAAACATCAGGGTCATAAAGTATCGTTGAAAAACCAGCCATTCCGAGATTTATCCTATCACCTTGGATATTGTCACCTATCTTTTCAGCCTTTACGTTAAACTTAATATCAACCTCACTTTGCCTATGTGACATGAAATTTGATATATCAAATATATCTAGATCCATCATTGCATTATATTTTTTATTTACATTGGCAAGTTTGCCAAATCTCGTTATAGATGAGTCAAACTGATTGTGTTGTAAATTTAATCCTGACGGAGATGCGGCAGTAAAAAGACTCTCGAATGGACCATCTTTCTTTTTTATCATTATATCTTCACCTGTGATCTCTTTGCGTCCACCAAAACCCATAAATGCCAAACTAGAATCTATAGTTCCAGCAGATGGAGTAAAAAAGTCTTCAAATTTTAAATTTATCTCTGTTTTTTGTGCACTTTGCAATACTTTATTTCTTTCAACATTAGGCGAGATATTTGCCATACCACTATAGATATTAACATCCCTTGGTTTTATGTGCTCTGTCTCTCCGACCTTGTCGCCGAAGTCATATACTATAACTAAGCTCCAACCACCAAACTGAGATGGTACATAGCTATATATCCAGCCTCCATCACCATATAAAACCGCACCATAAGATAAGGTTAAAGTCCTTGTTTCATTACTTATCGTTACATTATAGTTGTAGTTCCTAGATAATTTAAAGATGGTTGATGCGATGTTGCCAACAGCAAATGTCCTGCCAGCCTCAGTTGTGCCAAGGCTATCTTGTACTAGTTTAGTTACATCAGCACTTGCTTGATAGACAAAGTATGATGCACCACTTCTTGCACCTAAATTTGATCTTTGGGCTATGTTAGGGTCTTCGTAGCTATGGTGAACTGGAGTTTTGTAATTACCACTTGGATCACCGCACCAATTTGCATATGTTTTATCATTTGGGTGATCTTTATGATAGCAGTATGGGTAGTAAGTATCTCTTGGCACTGAGTTTTTATTATAAGAAGTAAATGAACTCTCCCACTTGATATCATCATAATCAGCTTTTACAGTATATATTCCTTTTGGTGTTTTAAATTTAACGCTAGAGTAGCCAAAAATATCTTCAAACAAATTCTTTAGCAGCTGGTATTCTGCGGTTCGTTCACCATATATAGCACCGCCCCAGTAGAGCCTTGCATATTTTATCTTTTTACCATCTATATTATTTCGTTCAAATTCACTTTTATTTTCAAATTTAAAAGTCGCGCGAGATGAGTTTTTAAATCTCCTACCAGCCAGGCTCGACTCTTCATTGACATATGCCTTTTCTATAATCTGTGAGGTTTCAACCAAAGGATCACCTCCAGCAGCACTTGACTTTGGATCAAAGTTATAGCCAAGCACTCTTGGCATGATGACACTAGCTCCTATAACGTCCATATCGCCAAAAATTCTTGTAAATTTATCTTGCTTACTAAGGGTATTGTCTGGATTGTTATTATCAAGATATCCGTCTAGTGTTACTGATTGGCTATTATTTGAAGTTGGATCTGATGGATATACCACCCATGTATTTTGAGCACCAGTAACACAATGCTTCATGCCATCAAAGTCGATCTTGCAAACTTTTCCGTTACAGCTTGCAGTTTGCTCTGCGGAGCACTCACCGACACTAGCTGGCAATACAAGAGCATCAGGATCAGCATCACCAAAAACATAGATAAAAGATAAAAGAATAAAAAAAAGAATTTTCAAATTACAATCTCCATAATGTAACTAACATATTGGCATCTTGCCATAGTGGGCAAGTATATCTTTTTGGTTCTAAATGTATGCTTATTTTTTGAAATCTAAAATCTACAAAAAAATGGCTAGAATCTACCAAGAAATTCTCCTATTTGTCTTCTTGCTTAGGTCTTTGAAATTTCCCTCTGCACCCACTACATTTCCTACATCGCCCTTTTCTGAACCTTCTTTTAGTGTCTTACCAGCCCAGTTACCATCTGGCACTAGAAATTTTAATGTAAAATCATTTGTTGTAGCATCTTTATTAAATTCATTATATATTAGCCACATATTAGCATGCATCTTTGCTATGTCTTTAACTGGCTTTTGGTTACTTACAAAAATGAGTTGCTCGCCATTATTTACAGCACTTACATTATTTCCCAAAACCGTATTATTAGAAAAGCTAAAATCATCAAATTTAAGCACCCCTGCCTTATGTGAAGGATTTACATACCATGAAGTAGCCGCTGGAAAAGCTTGCCATGCACCCGTACCGCTTGTTAAGTATGTAGCTTTGTCGCAATCATCACAATATATACCATAATAAATTTTGGCAAAAAATCCATCTGCTGGACCTTCGTAATAAGGCGCATAGACCCTGCCATAGTAGAAATTTGCCGATGTTTTTTTGGCTGGAGATTCATATTTATAAGACTTAGAATTTATGATCGTATCTAAGTTATCAAGACTAAAATCATCGCTAAATACCGTAAAAGGATTTTTAGCGTGATTTACTTTTCTAGCGAAGTTAAAATAGACTTCTGCACTGGCCTTACCTTCTTCAAATGCACTTTTTTTAATATAAAACATACCTTTTTTAGCGTTAGAACCAGTTAATTTTTTAGTATTTGATCCAAGAACTTCAAAAAATAAAATTTCTTCATTTGCCTTTTCAAGTGTGCCAACATTGCCGTTGTTGTCTGTAAAATTTAAAGGGACTCTATGCAGTTTTAGCTCAAAATTAGCCTCATTTGCATAGCAAGCATCGACATAAAACTTTGCAGGTAGATATTTTTCATCTGAGTATCTATAGTCGCCATAAAGCTCTGGATGCAGATTTTTTAATGTATCAGATAGTTTTGCAGTCACATCAAAACAAAGTTTTACTTTTTGCATACCGTCATTGTCAAGATAAGTCACGTCGTCGTCTTTTATGATTTTTAAATTGCTTATTTGCATATCTTCTGGGATAAATTGGAACGTAACATTACCCTCTTTTTTGAGCTCGATATCACAGCTAACCCTACCGATACCATCTGGATCATCTGCTGGGTTGTTTGGATCAAACACTGGTTTTCTATATTTTTTCACACAGTCATCGCCTCTTGGAGAAGCGTGCTGATCTGTTGAAGTATAACTGCTATCTACTACATAAAAAGTTGTATCACCTATATCTGAGTATGAAAAGCCATCATTGCTATTTGCACTACGTGTGATCTTGCCAAGTCCTCCACTTGCCTCTGTAAATTTTACATTTAGCCTGTTTTTGCTATCTAAAATAGCATTACAGACGTTACCATTTTTAGCTACAAGGCTTGCAAGTAGGCTATTTGCATAGCCTCTTGCTAGATCACTATCGTTTGGCCTCATAGCAGCAAGCGAAATGGCGTCATTATATGTCTCGCCGCCAGTAAAAGACTTTGTTGAAGTACTCATAATAGTACCTGCCTCGTTGTCCCAGAGTCTAAAGTGGCTTGGTCTAACAGCAAAGTCATCTAAATTTTCACATGCTGTGATTTTATCTGGTGCTGTAGGATCTGTTTTTTTCTTAGGGTTAGGATGAGAAATTCTAAATTTAAGAGTGCTATAAGCCCTATCTACTTTGATGTCTTTTAGTAAGATCTCACTTATTTTATTTGTAATCATATCCTGATTAAAATTTATATTTTTTTCATATAAATTTGATGTGGCGTCACATGATGTAACTAACTCCACTTTTACATCCACTGGGGAGTCTGGTGCTCTTTTTTTACCATCTTCTCCGTAGTTTGTAATATAGATATCAAATGGCTTTGAGACTATCTGAGTTAAAAGTCTATTTTTAAAAGCTCCTGTGCCATCATCTGGTTTGCTACTTGGGACAAAACTATTTGGCTCTTCTTGCTTTTCTAATGTTATATTAAAATCATAAGGTTGGCATTTTTTAATATATGTATCATAAGGATCTAAATTTATAGCAGGATTTGTACTTGTAATGGTTGTTTTGTAACTATTTTCTTTAAATTCATGCTTAAGTTCAGTGTTGTATACAACATAGGCAAAGTCGCCTTCATTTCTCTTTATTGTTCCACCTTTATTTGATATAGCACCTTTCCCTAAAAAAAAGGTCAGATTATTACCACTACTTCGTTGCAAGCCAGTGTTGTCGTTGTAGTGCTCAAGCCCTGACATACTATCAGAATAGTCAGGCATTGTCGTTGTCTTAACCATATTCGTTGAGTTTGGCTCATATTTTTGGCTCGGATCTATAATGGTTTTTAGCACAAAATTTTCAGCATCTTCATTTGTTGAACTATTCATTATCTTTACAATAAATTTTAATATAGTCTCTTTTTTTATGCCTTTTGCTTCTATTATCTTTTTTTTTAACACTCCTTTGTCCATTATCTTAATTTTATCTGCTTTTACGAACCCACTTTTACCAGGCTCTTTATAATACAAATCCTCTACATAGCAAACTTCTGGTCTATACATACGACTAGAAAAACCAACTAATGCTAAATTTGGACGATCAGCATTTACTATTTTAATTCCACCCTTATTTAACAAGGTCGATGCAACTGTAAAACGCATCTGGACTGCTGGATCTTTATTTTCTATAAAATTTGAGATATCAAATATATCTAGATCAATTTGGTTATTAAAAAACTTATCGGGATTTATAAGCTTTCCAAATTTTGTCATAGTTGAGTTAAACTGATTGCCTTTTTCATTGTATTTGCTAGTTACACTCTTAAAAACACCTTTATGTTTTATCTCTATATCATCACCTACAACCTCCCTTTTAGCACCAAAAGAAAGCATCGTAAGTGTTGCATTTATATCCCCATGTTTTGGATTATTAAGATTGTTAAATTTAATTTCTACTATAGATGTTTTTGGTTTAGAAGCCCCATGCTCAAGTTCATAATTTGTAAGCCACTCTGGAGCAAGCTTTTCAAGACCGTCAAATATACTAACCATCTTTGGCTCTATATTATTTTCTCTGGCAGTTTCATCGTCAAAATTATAGATGATTACCAAGCTCCAGCCAGCATATTGAGCTGGATTTGTCTGCATCCAATATCCGCTATTTTTATTTTTATTAACTGGCGAAAACAATAATGAACCCCATACACCTCCTAAATCAACTTGTTCACCATTGCTTCTTTGAAAATACCTATCACTATCTTCCAGCAAATCGTATTTAATAGGAGTGGTTGTAGCTCTGATATTTCCAGCAGAAAAAGTTCTCTCTTCTTTTGTTGTTCCAAGACTCTTTTGAACGATCTTTGTTACATCAGCACTTGCAACATACATGTAGCTTATGCCAGCTTTTATAGCCGTTTGGTGGTCTCCAGATCCTTGATACGCTTCAAAAGTCATCGACTTTGGTCGATACTCACTGAACGAACCTGTCCAAAAGATATCCTCTGGTTTGGCGTCTATCGTTATGGCTTGTTCTTTACCGGGAACCTTAAAGTCTATCCTGCTATATCCTTTTATAAAGTTCAATGCATTTGATATAAAATCTGCCGCTACATCATTTTTAAATTTCCAGTTTTGATAGACAGAACTACCCCAGTATAGTCTGGCGTAGACCACGTTTTTCCCAGTTAAATATTTTTGTATATGATCGTTTTTTTCACTAAAGTCGAATGTAGATGATGCCGAGTTTTGGCAACAACTAAGTTTATTTGGATTATAAACAAAATCACTTTGACACTGCGTATAGTTACTAACACTAAAGCCACCATCATTTTTAAAAATTTTTTCAGAATAAACCGATGATTTGTTGTTATCTGGGATAGGATCAAAGTCATATTCACCATCTCGTTGGATCATGACGGTAGCACCGATGGTTGCCATATCGCCATTTACTCTTGTATTTAGCTTGCCATTTATAACTCTTTGTTTTAGCCCTAATGAAGAATGGTCATCAACAGCAGTTTTTAATGACTTAAATCCGTTTGAAATATAACCATGAAAGTGATCTTGCGCTAGCGAAGAAAAAAGAGGGAAAGGTTTTGTATCTACTGTCCAAGTTCTAGGATAGGTCGTTATGCAGTGAGGGATATTTTTAGAAGAACCATCAACATACTCTTCGGCATCTATAAAGCATAAATACTGTACCTTCGTGTCATTTTCAATATAAGGTTTAGTAACTTTACAACCGATAGACTTTGCTTCGTCTGATGTGCATTCCCTAGGCGCACACCAGCTAAATGTAATAATAAAGAGAAGAAGACATATAGTTTTCATTGTAATCTCCTTGATACGAAAGAAAACCAAGGATTGTTTTTAAAAAGCTTCCCTGCGACTTACTTTTGTATGAAATTTTCTATCATTTCAGCTTGTCCGTATTGTGGATATTTTGTAACGTCAAGCACTACTTGAGATAAAGTCATATTGTCCATATTGCAAACGATAGGAGCCACGAAATTTACGGTTGATTTCTCAAGAGGGAGTGCAACTACGATGATGTTGTAAATTCTAAGTTGCGAACTCTCTTTAATGTCCATAAGCTCTTCATAGTAGCTTGGGATGTCAAATTCATAACTTCTTAACGCGAAAGGATTTATCATTGTAAAAGATGTTTCATCATCTTTGCTTGCTAGCTTAACAAAAAATTTATCGAGCTCAATAAGTTCCATCGTCTTGATATGCTCGAAGCCTAAAATAGGGCTTTTAACACTAAAAATCATACTAACTCCTATTTTGTAAAATTGCCTTATTTTAGCATAGTTTTAAAAAATTTATACAAAAATAATGCCAAAAAATGTAAAATAAGCGAATTTAAAATTTTTAAGGAAAAGCATGAAAAGATTTTCTAAATTTCTAGCAGTCGTAGCTCTTTTAGGGCTTTTTAGTGGTTGTGCTGAAAAATACACCGAACTTTACAATCTAACTCCAGACGAGTGGTACGCTCAGGTCATCGCTGACATAAAAGATGGCGATCTGGAGTCAGCTGATAAACACTACGTTTCAATGGCTAGTGAGCACGTTGCAAGCCCACTTTTGGAGCAAATTTTACTCATCCTTGCCCAAGCTCACGCAAATGACGAAGAGTATCTAATGGCAAATCACTATCTTGATGAATACATCAAAAGATACGGCGATAACGGCCCAAAAACAGAATTTGCCCAATATCTAAAGATAAAAGCAAATTTTGACTCATTTACCCAGCCAAACCGCAACCAAAAGCTAATGGAGGATAGCGTAACTGAGATCGAGAAATTTCTTTATATGTATCCAAATACCGAGTATAAGCCGCTTATCGAGACCATGCTCATCAAATTTAAACTTGCTCTTTACTTCTTAGACATGCAAATAGCAGATCTTTACAAGAGAACTGGCCGTGACGTTTCGGCTAAAATTTACGAGCAAAAGCTAGAAGAGTCGCCGTTTAAAAACTCAGACCTTATCAAACCTGACGTGGCATGGTATAGAAAACTGTTTGAATAGGAGAAATTTTGCAAATAAACGAAAACAAAGGCTTCCCAACTGAGATCCCTATCATAGTTGAGGACGAGCTATTTTTATATCCATTTATGATAACACCGCTTTTTTTGAGCGACGAAGAAAATTTAAAAGCGCTTGAGCTTGCCATACAAGGAGAGACGCCGATCCTTGTCGTGCCTACAAAACCCCAGCAAGACGGCGCTAGAGACTTTGACGGCATCTATGACGCAGGCGTTATCGGCACGATAATGCGCCGTGTGCCACTACCTGATGGCCGTGTGAAAGTGCTATTTCAGGGCATCGACAAGGGCAGAATTTTAAGACAATCAGGCATAAATCCGCTCCGTGGTATCGTCGATATGCTCCACGTCAAGCGCCCATCACAGGTCAAAACTGACGCTCTCATCGTGGTTTTAAGAGAAAAAGTAAGAGAGCTTTCGCAGTTTAGCCACTTTTTCCCACCTGATCTTTTAAAAACGATCGAAGAGAGCGCTGAGGCGATCAGAGTTTGCGACCTAGTTTCAAGCGCACTTCGCCTAAAAAAACAGATCGCTTATAGCTTTTTTGTCGAAGAAAATTTAGAGCAGCGCCTACTAAAGCTCATCGACTACGTCATCGAAGAGATCGAGGCAAACAAGCTTCAAAAAGAGATCAAAAATAAGGTTCATTCAAAGATAGATAAGACGAACAAAGAGTACTTCTTAAAAGAGCAGCTAAAGCAAATTCAAGCTGAGCTTGGAGCGGATACGAGCCGTGAAGAGGAGCTTGAGGAGTACCGCAAAAAGCTTGATGCGAAGAAGAAATTTATGGCTGAGGACGCCTACAAAGAGATCAAAAAACAAATAGATAAGCTTTCTCGCATGCACCCAGACTCAGCAGACGCGAACACCTTGCAAAGCTATCTTGACTGGGTACTTGAAATTCCATTTGAAAATGTAGCTAAGAAAAAGTCCTCTATCGCCGAAGTGAGCAAGCACCTAAATGCCGATCACTACAGCTTAGAGAAGCCAAAAGAGCGCATAGAGGAGTATTTTGCCTTGCGCGAGCTTTTGGAGCTTAGAGGTGTTAGCGAAAAGGTAAATAACGGCGCCATTTTATGCTTTGCAGGACCTCCAGGCGTGGGCAAAACAAGCCTTGCAAACTCGATCGCAAAGGCGCTAAAGCGTGAGCTAGTTAGGATCGCACTTGGCGGACTTGAAGACGTAAACGAGCTAAGAGGCCACCGCCGCACCTACATAGGCGCTATGCCAGGCCGCATCGTGCAAGGGCTCATAGAAGCTAAGCAGATGAACCCAGTGGTTGTTTTAGATGAGATCGACAAGGTTGGCAGAAGCTACAGAGGCGATCCGACCGCAGTTTTACTTGAAATTTTAGACCCAGAGCAAAATAATAAATTTAGAGACTACTATTTAAATTTCAACATCGATCTTAGCAAGATCATCTTCATCGCCACAGCAAATGACGTGAGCATGATACCAGCCGCACTTCGCGACAGGATGGAGTTTATCGAGCTTAGCTCATACACTCCACAAGAGAAATTTGAGATCGCTAAAAAATATCTCTTACCTCAAGAGCTTAAAAAGCACGGCCTAAAACCAAGCGATGTAAGCATTAGCAAAGAGGCGCTTGAGCTAATAATTAGCGACTACACAAGAGAGAGTGGCGTGCGAAATTTACGCCGCAGGATCGCTGACATACTAAGAAAAGTCGCCAAAAATATCCTCACCAAAAAGAACGAAGGCAAGATCAGCGTCACGGCTAAAAATTTAAAAGAGTTTTTAGAGAAAAAGGTCTATGAGATCGAGCCAGCGGATAAAAAAGATCAGATCGGCTTGGTAAATGGCCTTGCGTGGACGAGTGTCGGTGGCGACGTGCTAAGGATCGAGGCTATCAGGATCCAAGGCAAAGGCAATATGCAGATCACCGGTCAGCTAGGCGACGTGATGAAAGAGAGCGCCCAGATCGCATTTAGCGTGGTAAAAGTGCTGATAGATAACAAAAAACTAAAAGTGCCAATGGCTATCGTGCCAAAATTTGATGATGACAAGCACAAGCTAGAAGCCAGCGATGTTTATAGACGCTACGATCTTCACTTGCACGTACCAGAGGGCGCGGTGCCAAAAGACGGCCCAAGCGCTGGCATCACGATGACAACTGCGATCGCATCGATACTTACTGATACAAAAGTAAGACACGATGTGGCGATGACTGGCGAGATCACGCTAAGTGGCAGAGTTTTACCTATCGGCGGACTAAAAGAGAAGCTCATCGCCGCTCACAAAGCTGGCATCAAAACAGCTCTAATACCTCGTAAAAACTATGACCGCGACCTTGTCGATATCCCAGCCGAAGTAAAAGCTGATATGAAGATCATCGCCGTAGATACGATCGATGATGTGCTAAAAAATGCTCTTGTAGCTAAAAAATAATCCCTACTCTAGCCCCATTTGGTCTCACTAGGGGCTAGGAAAATTTATAAATTTTGACGATCCTAAAATCCAAACAAAAAACCATATAGCGCATAGATGTAGTTAATAATTTAAATAACATAACACATGCGACACACTAAAAAACAAATTTTAAAATTTATGAGTGAGCATATCTAAAATTTATTAGAGCTTTTGAAACGCATGCGGCACGATAGTGCTACCGCATGCACCTTGAACGTCGTAGGGTTTAGGGGATTTAAAAAGGGGGATAAGGGGACGGCTTCGTAATTCAAGTCCCCTTGTCCCCCTTTGGATAAAAAAAGCTAGAATTTCTTCTTCCTAACCTCTTCAACTATAGCTTTAGCCATCTCATCTACTTCAGATGTTACTTCGTTTGCTTGGTTTGCAATTGCTACATTTTCTTTTGTTAGGTGATCTATTTGAGCAACTGACTCATTTATCATATTGATACCTTCACTTTGCTCTTTGATTGATTCACTCATCTCATTTATTGATTGAGCTAATACATTTGTATTTGCTTCTATCTCACCTAGAGATTTTTGAGTACGTTCAGCTAGTTTTCTAACTTCATCAGCAACAACGGCAAATCCTCTACCATGCTCTCCTGCACGTGCTGCTTCAATTGCTGCATTAAGAGCAAGTAAATTTGTTTGATCTGCTATATCTCTAATGATAGTTATGATGTTTTTAATTTCATCACTTTGTCTTATAACATCAGCCGTCTTTT
>NZ_PISC01000004.1:0-211732 GCF_003049065.1 Campylobacter concisus
GTATAGTAACTTCTACTGTTGTTTTACCAGCATCATTGTCACCAGCTTTGTTTTCATCATCAGAAATTTTGCCATCTTTGTTTGTATCTTCTGGGAATTTAATTTCTGGGTTGCTTGGTTTTCTAGTAGTTTCTGGATCGATAGTAGTACCAGTGCCTGCTGTATCGTCATCACTACCACCACGACCGCTATCTAAACCGCCACTTTTACCCTCAGCTGGACCTGCAAAAGATGCAGCGCCTAAAGGATTGATAGCACTTGTGCTAGCGCTTATGTTTGAGTAGTGTCCGCCATGCTCAAATCTAGTCTCGCCAAGGCTCATGCCATCGCCACGACCACCGCTATTGCCACCAGCTGCTGTCTCTTCTAGATCTTCTAAATTTGCACCATTTAACAATGCTTTTTGAAGTGCTGCTACTTGTGAATCAGCAGCAGTTGCCTTTGGATCGAGACTTAGTGTATCTTCGCCGATCATTGATAGCTCTTTTCCATTATTTGTCGCTATCACAACCTTAGAATCAGCTGAAGTTGTTTTTACCGTCTCACCTTCATAAAGGCTATCACCAACTTTTAGTACTCTTTGGTTACCACTTTTATCTACTGCGATAACCTCAGCAGAACCCGATATAGACTTGATTGTGCCTAATTTCTTTGCCATGTTAATTCCTTTTGGGCTAAATTAATTTTGGCATTATTTTATAACTATTAGGAGAAATTGTAAATTGTACCTAGGTACAATATAGTTACATTATTTTAATATATGTTACATTTATAGAATTTTTTTTAATTAATAGATGATATTTCTATGACGCTTATATAAATTTTAATTTTCTAATAAGAATTGATTAATGATATTTTAAGTTACAAATGTTTTTATTTGATTATAGTAAATTTTAAAAGAATAATAGAATTTATAGAAAAAATATTTGCAAATTTATATAGAAGAAATTTAGACCCAAAAAGGGTCTAAATTTTAAAGATCGACGTGGATGTTTTCTTTCACATCGATATAAGCTGTAGTTGTGCCGTAATTCGCTTCATATCTTTCAAAGCCCTCTACTGCGTTGGCAGCAGATTTACTAAAGCCTTCAAGTTTTACTCCGCCACTTGCCTCGGTTATTTGGAGCAAATTATTACTATGTTCGTGTCCGACATCAAGCATATCAGCTATATCAAGAGCTTTTAGAGTGATCTTTTCATTGCTAGTAACCTTTAACTCTTCAAAGCTCTTAACCTTTGTAAAGTCTATCTGACCATCAACCAAAAGCGTATCGTGATCATAGCGACTTCTATTGTCTGAGTATCCACCAAGAATGCTAGTGCCACCCTCAAGCTTCATATCTTTAGATATAAAGACACTATCACTGCCATCCGATAGATCTATTTTAATATTAGTTAAGCTTCCAGATCTTAGCTCCAAATAATCTTTTGCATTTTCATGTCCACTCAAAATCCAGTTCGCATGGTGTTCAGCTGGCAAACCACTAGCTGATGCGTGAGTATCTTCAACTACCACATGCATTTCATTTATATAAGCCATGATATCTACATCTTTTAGGGTAGATGACTTTAAATTTATATCTGTATGATAAGTTTCTCCAAATGAAGGGACTCTACTGCCTCCATTTAGTTCTACGTTATCAAGGTTTGAGCTATCTATATTTATAGTACCTTTTGATGATCCTGCATAGATCGCACTTTTTTCTGCTGATGTTGTTGAGTTAATGTCAGTGTATTTGATATTTATAACGTCTTCATCGCCTTTAATTAATTCATTACCAACCAATTGGAAGGCACCATTAAGCTTATTAGCATTAGTGCTTATGTCAATATCTGTCATTTTTACATGATCAGCTTTTGTACCTATTATATTTAAGATATCGCTGTTAATGCCAAGATAGATGGTCTCTTTGTTAAAAACTCCACCATTTATGTTTATGACATCATTGCCAAAGCCCGCATTGATCTCAACTTTTTCGTGCGTTCCGCCATTTATATTTATAGTATCGTTCTCGTTACGGGTGTCGATAGTGACATTATTTAAATTTGAGTTATTGATATCAATCTTATCTTTTCCAGTATTAGTTCTAATATCAAGCCAATTTAAATTTGAACTATTGATATTGACCTCAGTGTCTCCAGAGTTACTATATACTTCACTAAAATGGATCTTACTAGGTTCTTCTCCTTCTTTATGACTTACGGTTGCATTGTTGAAATTTAAGACATTATCTCCATTTTGAAGATACTCTACATCAAAGCGTTTGTCGTTGTGAAATTCGCTATTTACAGTTGTTATATGGTCATTATCTATGATGCCACCCTCATACGTATATTTAGCGTTATCTATACTAAATTCTAAGATCACACTCTCGCTGTAGTAGTGATTGTTTTCAACGCCCTTATCTGCATCTTTAAATAACTTTTCTTTATCCCATTGATAATAAAATATTCCACTATCTTCATCTTCAGATAAAAGCTTGCCTTCATTTGGTTCTTTATCGTCTATTACATTTGCACGAACAACTACTTTGTTGATATCGCCCGCTCTTAGACCTTTTATGACGCCACTACTATCTAGATCTATCCAGTTTTCATTATCGAGTGAGTACTGAATTTTATCGTAGTCTTTGCCGTAAGTCGCCTTGCCACTAAATTTAAGCTTCACATCGATTTTTTGATCCGCATCGGCTTCTGCCACTTCACCCCTTAGCTCAAATATTAAATTGTTATGTTCCCACATATTCGATCTTTCATGGTTTTCGATCTGAAAGCCTTGTTTACCATATATGCCTATATTTTTTACATATTTTGAGTCATATTCATTTATATATTCTGGCTCAGGTTCTGGCGTAGGCTGTGGTTCAGGTGTCGGCTGTGGTTTTGGCTCAGGTTTAGGTTCTGGTTTTGGTTCTGGCTTAGGTTCTGGTTGTGGGGCTGGAGCTGGATTTACAGGCTCGACTGGCTCAACAGGAGTAGGCTCTAGCTTAGTACCAAGATCGACATTGATACCATTTTTTACATCTATATAGCCTTTGGTAGTATAAGATCTGCCGTTTTCTTGAAGACTAAAGTCGCCCTCATATCTTGTAAAGCCTTCTTTTAAACCTCTTCCGAACTCTGAAAGCTTAAAGCCTGCCAGCTCTACTCCGCCAGCTGCCTCAGTAACTGCCAAGATATGTTTGCTATCATTATTTTTAATGTCAAGCATATCATATAGATCTTCTAGTTTTAGGCTGACCTTCTCGTTGCCAGTCACTTGTAGCTCTTCAAAGCTCTTAAATTTATTAAAATCAACATTGCCATCAACCACAAGCGTATCGGTCTCATAGCTAGTGCCACCATTTATCATGGTGTATCCATCAAGCTTCATAGCTTTTGAGACGACGACTTTGTCTTCGCCGTTGCCAAGATTAACCGTCATATCGTTTAATGTACCTGATCTTAGCTCTAAAGTATCATCTGTATCTGCAAAATTCCACTTTGTGGCATTTTCTGGGTAGCTGCCATTTATCTTTGTATCTTCAACTACTACGTGAGTTTTGTAGATAGTGTTGAGATTTACATCATCAAGAGTAGATGATCTTAAATTTAGATCGAAATTTAGTGGGTTTCTATTTACGTCGGTACCTGTGTTTGTCTCTGTACCTATGTTGATGCCCTTTAAATTTGAGTTTTCAACATTTATAGTATTGTTTTTCGCCTCTGCCTCGATGTGGTTGGCTGAATTTTTATATGTTGAGTCGATATCAGCGTATTTGATATTTATCTCATCTTTCTCGCCTGAGCCAGTTCTTAGGTACATATCTGTCATTTTTACATGATCATCTTTTGTACCATTTAAATTTAATACATCGTTTCCGCTATCAAGCGTGAAGCCACTTTGATAAGGATCGGTGCCTATGTAAGTTCCGCCGTTTAAATTTACAGTGTCGTTGTCTGCACCAGTTTCGACGTGAAGTCTCTCGTGTCTTCCACCATTTATATTTATAGTGTCATTTCCACCTTGGGTGTTGATGTTTAGCCAGTTTAAATTTGAGTTATCGGCATTGATGGTATCTTTACCTTCATTAAGATAGCTGCCATCGCCAAAGACTATAGTACTAGCCACGTCACCAGCTTTGTGGTTTATCGTCGCATCTTTGAAATTTAGTGTATTGTCGCCATTATCTTTAAATGTAACGTCAAAAGATTTATCATTATTAAACTGGTTATTTACAGTGATATCATGATCATTATCTACGATCTTTTCGCTATTTGATGCTTTTAAGCCACCTATGCTAACTTCTAGCGAAACGCTCTCTTTAAAGTAGCCATTATTTTCTACGCCCTTATCTGCATCTGTGAAAATTTTCTCTGATGGATCAAGTGTGCCTTCATTTTGGTCGTGATCGTTTGCCACTTCAACACGAACGCTTACTTTATTTATATCGCCAGCTCTTACATCTTTTATCACGCCACTATCATCTAGCTTTTGCCAAGTTTTACCGCCATCTAGTGAGTACTCTGCGTTTTCATAGTCTTTGCCAGTAGTTGCCTCTCCGCCAAATTTAAGCGTCACATCTACCTTTTTATCAGCGTCAGCCTGTGCTACTTCGCCTTTTAGGTTGTACTCTAGGTATGATTTGTCGTCTGAGCTCTTTTCATAGCCAAATTCTGACTTGTTTTCAACAGAGATATTTTTAACTATATCTTTGCTCTCGTCAGGTTTTGGCTCAGGTTGTGGGGTCGGCTCTGGTTTAGGTTCTGGTTTAGGTTGTGGCTCTGGAGTTGGTTCTGGTTTAGGCTCTACTGGCTCAACCGGTTTAGGCTGCGGAGTTGGAGTTGGATTTTCTGGTTGTGATGGCTCAACTGGGGCTACAGGTGCAATGGCAGAATTTATATCACTATCTGAACCATCAAAAACATCACTACCGCCACCTTTTACCTCTTGGTTAGTTAGTTTTACAGCGCCAAAAGTATCTGAAAGTGATCTAAAGCTAGCTGATACATCAGAGCTTTCATGACCGCCATGCTCAAACCTTGTCTCGCCAAGGCTCACGCCGTCACCGCCTCTGCCACCGCTATTGCCTCCAGCGGCACTCTCTTCGAGATTTGCTAAATTTTCACCTTTTAAAAGGGCTTTTTGTATAGCTGCTACCTCTTTGTCTGAGCTAAGGTCGTTATTTAAATTTAGAGTTTCGCCATCTTTTAGCTCAAACTCTTTGCCGTCGTTTGATGCGATAGTTACCTTTGCGCCGTTTGCTTTAACAATGTCGCCCTCGTATAAACTATCTCCCGCGACAACAACTCTTTCGTTGCCATTTTTGTCTATAACTACTACTTCCTTGGAGCCAAGAATGTTTTTAATAACACCTACTTTAACAGCCATCGCTGCCTCCTTTAAAATCAATTTGACACATTATAAATATTTCTTTTAAATATAAAGTAATGTAAATATGATGTTAATTCTTAAGATTACGCTGTTGCAGTGGGTTTTAAAAATTAAATTTTTGATAAATATAAGCAAGATCCCAAAAGGGATCTAAAATTTAAAGATCGACGTGAATGTCTTCTTTTATATCTATATAGACTGTGCCTTGACGATCACTACCGTCTGCTAAGTGCGTATTATAGGCACTTTCATATCTGTGGTAGCCATTTTCTGCTCCGCTAGTTTCGCTAAAACCATTAAGTTTTACAGTGCCATGCGCCTCGCTAAATTTAACTACATTAGAGCCATTGTCTAAAATGTCACTCAAATGAGCCAAATCATTGCCATTTAATGTCACATAAGCACCGCTCGTTACTTTTAATTCTTCAAAGCCAGAGACCTTTGAGAAGTCGATATTATTATCAAGTACAAGAGTATCATAGCCCTTGCCACCAAATATTTGAGTATTATTATCTATATCTGTTCTTGTCATAGTTAAACTAACTGTATCGTCTCCGCCACCTAGATAAAATTTAGAATTTTTTATGATAGCTGATGTCACATTTAAAGTATCATTTTGATTATCAGAGAAGTAAAATTCGTTATTTTTACCATGAAATTCTGAGTCGTCTATGTGCATATTGACCTTGTTGTTTCTGCCGTCAAATTTAACGTCACCCATAAATTTTGGCCCAAGAAAATTCATATCAAAAAGCGGCGTATGGTCTAAATTTGCGTGTGAGCCTTTTATATCTATCTCGCCGTCTCCACCGCACACTTTTATATTCATAGTGGTCTTTTCGCCATCATTCGCTTCGATAGTAGTGTGTCCGTTAAAGATGGTATTGTCCATATTTAGCGTATCTACTTCGTTTGGATTAGTAAAGCTAGAAAGAGAAATTTTCGTATCACCAAAAAAGCCCACCCAGTCGGTATTTATAGTGTCATTTCCTCCGCCAAGTCTTATATCCGCACCATTTTTGATTTCACATCTTTGGATATCTATAATGTCGTTATCTAAACCTGTATGAATGGCAGCATTTTCCATCGTTGCACCATAAATTTTCACGCTATCATCGCCGTCATTTGTATATAAAAGCGTATGATCTTTTATGCCGACATTGTTTCTTATCTCTATCTCGTCGTTGCCAGCTCCAGCGTCAAATCTCAGCCCTCTAACCTCGATATTATCGTGAATTCTTAGCTTATTGTCGCCATCTCCTGCGTCTATCTTGGCATCATTTACGATAGATCTTGTCATATCGACTATGTCGTTGCCATTGTCAAAACGCACATCGTTTGCACTAGTGGTTGCGTCTGCAATGTTTAAAATTTGATCCTGCACTTTTGGCCTTGCATCTGCCACCCTTCGTCCGTATAGCTCAGCAAGAAAATTCTTGGGCTCAAGTATCTCAAGCGACTTTATCTCCTCTATGATTCTCACGTGAGGGTCATTTTGGCTCACACCACCGCTTAAATTTAACCCCTCTTTGTCGGCTACTTCTACGCTCATATTAATCCTTTCTTAAAAAAATTGACTTTTGGATTTTAATAAGCGTTTTTAAATCACATTGAAATATAAATTATATTGATTATCAAAAGAAATGCCTAAATTTAGGCTTTTTGTATAAAAAATTTTATTAAATGAAGCAAGGGGAGTTTAGACCCAAAAAATGGGTCTAAATTTTACATTGAAGGATTTATAGTGATATCATTTTCTATTGTAAGAGTAAATGTCTGACCGCCATCATTTACGCTATATACGTGGTTTCCATTGCTATCTTCTTTACCAGCACTTGCTATTTCAGATGAGCCTTCTTCAAATTTACCAACACCTTCTACACCTTTTACGATTAACGATGTCGCACCTTCTCCACCGACATTTTTTATGAAATTTGCGATATCTGAGGCATTATGAAATATAAATTTAGCATCAGCATTAATATCTGACATATCAAGCACCTCAAAGCCACTTATCTTGCCAGCATTTGTCGTATTAAATGATGCGTCATGAACTTTTAGCGTATCTATGCCATCGCCTCCATTTATAGCAGTGCCATTTAGGCTTACGTCCTTGCCAAGATCGACTAAGTCATTGCCGTCGCCACCTGAAAGGTAGGTGTTGGTTAGTGTCACGTTATCAGCTATATTGATAGTGTCGTTGCCTTTGCCTGAGTTGATGTTTGATGTATCGTAGTCATGCGCAGCTTCGCCTGCAGCTGGACTTAAATTTACACTTGATGTGCCAGTTAGATCAGAGTTGATATTTATCGTATCGTCTCCGCCTTGAGTGAAAATTTTAACATCAGTATTATCATGAGTGCCAGCTCCAATAGTCACACTATCGCCGTCATCTGCGGTATTTATGGTGACCCTTCTAAGCTCAGCGTTATCAATAGTCACGGTTTTTACACCAGCATTTCCAACGCCTGCACCCTCTATGTTTGTATCAACTAGACCAGTAGCCTTTGCGACATTTAGCGTTACGTTGCCATTTTCAAGCATAATGTTTGAATCCACCATAGAGACATCACCATCGACATTTACATGGTCATCTCCGCCGTTTGTGTAGATGATAGCCTTGTCAAATGAGCTATTTCCAGAGACGTTAATAGTGTCATTTCCGCCGCCTGCGCCGATATATGTGCTATATCCATCGTTTGAGATCATGGTGACATCTTTTAAATTTATCACATCATCGCCATATCCAGTCTCAATGGCAGCGTTGTTAAATTTAGCACCAGTAACATCTACGCTGTCTCTATCGTCACCTACTCCAGCATCAGCTGAGCTAGTGTTTATCTTAGTGTTTGAAATTTCAGCGCCTCTTTCAATAGTTAGTGTATCGCGACCTTTGCCCATCTCTATGTAGTTTGAGTAAATTCCAGCTTGGTTAGCTACTGGATTTGCCACGTGAGCTGGTGAGCTTATAGCATCTGTGATCGGTTTGCTAGGATTTGCACTATTTGTGATATTAGTCTCGCCTTTGATAGTTAAGCTATCATCGCCCTCGCCTGTGTAGATATCCATGACATCTGCTTTAGCATCTTGAAGTACGATTTTATCATTGCCATTGCCACTTTTGATCTCTGAGTTCTCTATACCTGCACTGATGAAATTTAACATATCACCTGTGTCTGAGTCGCCTGTATCGATATCAACTCTACTGATACTTGCGTCAGTTACATTTATAGTGTCGTCACCCTCGCCTGTTTTTATAAAGCTATCAGTTCTGCTTCCTGCATACTCAGTCTCGTCAGTTGTTCCGTTATTAGTAACGTAAGCATACATGTCGCTTTTAATATTTACGGTGTCGTTATCAGCACCGGTGTCTATTTTGGTATTTTTTATAAGCTGATGATTATCGCTTTTTTCGATATTTACAGTGTCGTTGCCACTTCCTGTTTTAAACAAGACATTGTCTAAAATAGTACTACCAAGGCTTGGACCAGAATCATCTTTTATAGTAAATACATCATTGCCATCGTGACTTGTAAATCTTGTATCTGTTATAACAGTTCCATTTATATTGAGTGTATCTTGATTTTTCTCTCCGCCAGCGTTTCCAAGGTCTATCCTAGTGTTTTCTACAACAGCATCTTTTTCTGTATTAAACACATCGTCGCCATCGCCCATTTTTATAACATCATTGGCATTTTCTTTTAGATCATATAACCCACTTGAAAAATAGACTTCCTCTTTTATGGTTATCGTATCATCACCATCTTTTGTGTCTATGATAGTTTTCATAGTGTTGCCATTGTCTGGGTCAGAATTTACAAGAGCAGGGTTTAAGCCCTCTGTAGATGCATCTATATTTTCTGTGATATTTATATTGTCATCATTATCGATGATCTTGCCCTCAGCCTCGCCAGATGTGATAGCAGCGTTATTTGTAGTCACGCTAAGAGTTACGCCCTCTTTATAAACGCCGTAGTCTTTTATGCCAGGAGCGATATTTGCGCCTAGATCCTCACTGCTTGTGCCCTCGTTTTGATTACCTGCTGTTTGACCGTAGTCGTCGATAACCTGCACTCTAACCTTTACATTTGCGATATCACTTGGCGCGACGCCGCTTATCGTGCCGCCATTTTGTATCGGCGTCCAGCTATGTCCGCCATCAAGTGAATACTCCATAGCGTTTGAGTAGTCTCTGCCAGCACTTGCGCCACTTAAATTTAGTGTTAGATCAGTAGGCGTAGTTGAGCTTGTAGCAGCTGATAGGCCGAGATTATAGACTAGATACTCGTTTGGAGTCGCCTCTCTTGCCTCGCCGCTACCTTCAAGCGATACGCTTAGTGCCACAGGGGTTGCTGGAGTGACTGGAGTAGCTGGAGTTACTGGTGTAACAGGGGTTGTTGGAGTAACTGGAGCTACTGGTGTTACAGGGACTGCTGGGTTTGTTGGGGTTGCTGGGTTTTGCGGCGCAACATTATCGCCCTCGCCATTGTCGTTATTATCCGCATAACCGCCTATTGGGCTATCGTATGAAGCAAAAGCTCTATTTGCGTCAGTTAAATTTCTAAAATTTTCATTGATATTTGCGTAGTGGCCACCCTCAGCAAAGCTAGCTGCGCCTAGACTTACGCCATCTCCGCCAGCACCGCCAGCTGCTGCGTTACCACCAGCTGCTGTCTCTTCAAGGTCTGTGATGTTTGCGCCGTTTAAAAGAGCGTTTTGAAGCGCTGCGACCTCTGGGTTAGCACTTTGTGCGTTTGCTGCCTCTTTTGGATCAAGCGAGATAGTATCTTCGCCTACCATAGAGACCTCCTTGCCGTCATTTGCAACGATGACTACCTTCGCATCAGCTGAAGTTGTCTTTATACTCTCGCCCTCATACAAGCTATCGCCAACTTTTAAAATTCTCTCATTTCCACTTTTATCGACTGCGATCACTTCAGTTTGACCTGAAATTGATTTTATACTTCCTAGTTTTGCTGCCATTTTCATCCTTGTTAAATTTTTTCTCGCATTTTAATGAATTTTATAATTCATGTATATTGTACCCAGGTACAATAAGGCCCTTAAATTCGACATTTGTGACACATGTATGACAATTTTACGTTATCAATTTATATATCATTTTGATCAAAATAAGGCAAATTTCATTTTATCTGTCTTATCTTTTAAGAGCGATTTAAATTTAACGTGTTATTTGCGTTATAAAACTTATTAAAAATTTTCTTTTAAATTTTGTAAAAACTTTTAAAATTTTTGATACTTTAGATGTGATAAAATCCTCTCAAATTTTAAAAAAAAGGATCAAATTTGAGAAGCGATATAATCAAAAAAGGCTATACAAGAGCCCCACACCGCTCACTTTTACGTGCGACTGGGCTAAAAGACGAGGACTTTGCTAAGCCATTTATCGGCGTTGCAAACAGCTTTATAGAGATCATCCCTGGACACTTTTTCTTAAACAAATACGCTCAAATTTTAAAAGATGAAATTCGCAAAAATGGCTGTGTGCCGTTTGAGTTTAACTGCATCGGCGTGGATGATGGCATCGCGATGGGGCATAAGGGCATGCTATATAGCTTGCCTAGCCGCGAGATCATCGCAAATTCTATCGAAACCGTGATGAACGCGCACGCACTTGACGCGCTTGTTTGTATGCCAAACTGCGACAAGATCGTCCCTGGCATGGTTATGGGTGCTTTAAGGGTCAATGTCCCGACCATTTTCGTAAGCGGTGGCCCGATGAAAAAAGGTCACACAAAAGATGGCAGGCCGATCGATCTTGCGACTGCGTTTGAGGCGGTTGGCAAATTTGAAACCAAAGAGATAGACGAGGCCGAGCTAAGAGATATCGAGTGCAACGCATGTCCAAGTGGCGGCAGCTGTAGCGGTATGTTTACGGCAAATTCTATGAACACGCTTTGCGAAGCGATGGGTATAGCGCTCCCTGGCAACGGCACCATCCTAGCGCTAACTCCAGAGCGTGAGGAGCTCATCAGGCAGGCTGCTCGTAGAATTTGCCAGATCGCCCTTGATGAGAAATTTAAGATAAGAAACATACTAAATGAAAAGGCGATCCGCAACGCACTTGTCGTTGATATGGCGATGGGTGGCAGCAGCAACACCGTCCTTCACATGCTAGCTATCTCAAGAGAAGCTGGCGTAAATTTAGACATCAAAGAGCTAAACAAGATCAGTCAAAACATCGCTCACATCGCAAAGATCAGCCCAAGCTTGCCAAACGTGCACATGGAGGATGTCGGTAGAGCTGGCGGCATGAATGCAGTGATAAAAGAAATTTCACGCAGAGATAACGGCATGCTAAATTTGGACAACCTAACAGTTAGTGGTGAGACTTTGGGCGAGCGAGTACGTGCCAGCGACATCAAAGACGAAAGCGTCATCCACAGGGTGGAAAATGCCTATTCTCAGGTCGGCGGACTTGCCATTTTGTTTGGAAATTTAGCCGAGCAAGGCTGTGTCATCAAGACAGCTGGCATCGTTGGCGAGCGTAAATTTAGCGGCAAAGCAGTCTGCTTTAACTCACAAGATGAAGCCATCGCTGGAATTTCAAGCGGTAAAGTAGATAAAGGTGACGTCGTCGTCATACGCTACGAAGGCCCACGCGGGGGACCAGGCATGCAAGAGATGCTAAGCCCTACTTCGCTCATCATGGGGCGTGGCCTTGGCGCAGATGTAGCGCTCATCACGGATGGTCGCTTTAGCGGGGCGACAAGGGGTCTAAGCATCGGTCACGTAAGCCCAGAAGCGGCTGAAGGCGGCATGATAGGCTTGCTACGAGACGGAGACATCATCGATATAGACGTCGATAAATACGAGATAAACGTTCGCCTAAGTGAAGCTGAGATCGCAAAAAGAAGAGCGGAATTTAAACCAGTCGATAAGGCACTAACCTCTCGCTGGCTAAGGCAGTATCAAAAACTAGTCACAAACGCAAGCAATGGAGCGATATTAGAGGCGTAAACTACCAAATTTAAGCCTAAATTTTAGGCTTAAATTTACTTCACTCCGTGCCAAAGTAGGCGGTTTTTGCCTAGCTTTGTGTCGATACTCTCTTTTATAATCTCACAAATATACTCTTTTGAAAGCCCTATGGCCTCCTCCAAGCTCTTGCCCTTTGCAAGGTAGCAAGCAAGCGCCGTTGAGAAAGTGCAACCAGTCCCACTCATCACAAGTGGGCTAGCAAGCGGAGTTTTGAAATTTTGCAGTGAGCCATCTTTTCTATAAAGCGTATCTATGCTGCTATCCTCGCTTACATGTTTTTTCACGATGATATCGCAAGGCAGATCTTTGAAATTCCCTCCAAAAAGGACATTTGCCTCGTCTAAATTTGGTGTGGCGACGGTAGCAAGCTTCATTAGCTCTTTTAGCTTCTCTACTGCGCTATCTTTTATGAGCTTGTGACCGCTCTTTGAGACGCAGACTGGATCAAGCACGATCTTACACTTTTGAGTGAGTAAAAAATCATGCACAACGTCCATTATCTCTTCGCTAAAGAGCATACCGATCTTTATGGCATCAAAGCTAAATTCCTCCGCGAGCGTGCTAAGCTCGTCTTTAACAAAGCTAGGCTCTAAACAAACTACGCTTTTTATCGCGTCTGTGGTCTCAGCAACTAACGAAGTGACTGCCGTTGCACTGTAACAATTTAGCCTAGCGCATGTCTTTATATCAGCCTGAAGCCCTGCTGTGCCGCTATTGCAAGAGCCTGCGATGATTAGAATTTTTTTCATCGTTTTCCTTTTGTAAATTTTGGCTTATTATAAGAGATGTTAGTTAAATTTGAGTTTTTAAAAAGATTTGAGCCAAGAGGCTCAAATTTATGAAAGTTTGTTTAGATCGTTATCGATCTCGATATATATCGTAGTTGCGTCGAAATTTGCATGCTCGTAAGAGTTATCTACTTTTAGCTCATTTGAGTCAGTTAAAATCTCATCATTTGTGCTATGTTTGTGCGCTAAATTTTCACTGCTCTCAAGGCTATTTGAGCTATTTTCAGCCTCATTTGGCTGCGTTTTTGCAAACATATCTTCTACTTTTTCATTCATCTGATCAAGTATCTCAGCGTAGTTTTCTCCAAGAAGCGCTCTAAAAAGTGCATCAGTATCGATGCTATTTTCAGCGCTAGTATCAGCACTCACCACGCTACTATCAAGCCATATCGTGTCATATCCATTTAGAGATATGTCGCTACCATCTACTGCTGTGATAGTCACGCTAGCACTTTGGCTCTCGCCTTTTATGCTCTCACCTATATAAACCTCATCATCTACGTTTAGAACTCTTACACGGTCGTTTTTATCTATCGCTATAACATCAGATGTGACGCTTTTTACCTTGCCGGCTACAGCTGTCATCTTTATTCCTTACTTTTATTTTTGATTTATTCTAGTGTTTTTTATTAAATTTGTATATTGTACTTTGGTACAAAGATGGTTTTTAAAGGCGTTTTTTGGGAGTAAAAATAGAAATTAAAAAGAAGAATTTGGGCTAAAAAGCCCAAATTTTATACAAGTTGTTTGTTTATGTCGTTATCCACATCTATGTAGATAGTTGTCGGAGTAGCTGAGCTTGTTTGACCCTCGTATCTTGTATATCCAGCTTGAACACCAGTTTGATCTGTAGCCTCAGTAAATCCTTTTAATGAAACGCTATCTTTGTTGTCGCCACTTATTTTTAAGATAGTATTTATATCATCAGTGATGCTAAATACATTATCCGCTTTTAAATTTAGTAGCTTAACAGCTTGATTGTCATTGCCATGCTCATCCATGCCAAGTTGGATCTCTTCAAAACTCTTGATCGCGTTATTCAAGCCTTTGTTGTCTATCTTATCAAAGTCGATAGTGCCATCCTTTGCCACTGGACGCATGATAAGCGTATCTGTGCCAGTGCCGCCATCTAGGCTTTGAGATAGAGCTGCTCTTGGATTATCAAAGGTAAATACAACCTTATCATTGCCAGCGCCAGCATTTACTAGATCGCCTTTGTTCATGCCAGTATAGCCACTTCTGCCAGCGTCGATGTAGTCGTTGCCACTTCCTGTGGTTATGACGTCGTTGTTGTCGCCAGTGATGATTACGTTGTTGCCATTGCCTGTGCGAATTTCATTTTCACCGCGTCCTGCATTGATCACGTTGTTTCCATCTCCAACATTGATAATGTCGTTGCCTTCACTTGTTGTGATGACATTATTATTGTTGTTATTTTCTGCATCTACTGTTGTATTTTTAGCGATATCAGAAATTTGTAGATAGACATCGCTTGCTTTTACTTCGCCGTTAAATACCGCTTCGAAATTTCCATTATCATCAAGCGTTACAGAATTTGCAGCTATGATGTGTCCATTTGCATCTCTTAAAGTGATGCTATCTTTTAGAGCTATGCCTTTTACCGCCTCTTCAAAGTGTTGTTTTAATGTATAGCTTGCACCAACTCCATTTTCACTTAAATTTCCACTCCATGTGGTTTTATTTGTAGCTGCATCGTAGCTTAAATTTGAGTCTTTTATCGTTGCAGCTGTTGCATCGATCGTAAATCTGATAGAGTTGTAAAGTAGCTCATCTCCACCTTGATATTTACCATCGATAGAAATTTTATAAACACCATCAGCCATCTTGCCAGCGGCATCAAGTCTGTTGTTATAGCCTGTAAGTCTGTTGTAGTGATCAGGCGTTACATTGCCTATTGGTTTTTCTATCGCTTGAGATAATAGATCTTTTGAAACACCTGTATCAACGTTAGTTGCTACAAATCTAACATCACCAGTGCCCCATGCTATGCCTCTTCCGCTATTTAAAAACTCACTTACAGTTTGATTGTCGCTAGCATTACCAGCTGTTGTATCCTCTGGGATCACAGCTCTTAGGTATGGGATAGCGTCATTTGAAACGATCCTTGAGCCATCAGCTCTAAGACCACTCTCACTCATCTCCATAGTGCCCCACAACTTCTCAGCTGAACGGTTGTTTGCATTTGTAGTTGTGTCGTTGCCGTTTTCAAACTGCGTCATAGTTGGAACTAAAATTTCATTTACGTGAGTATATTTTGTACCAGCCTTATCAGTCATCTCAACTTCGATCTTATCGCCTAGCTTTATCTTGTGATCGTAATAAAAGCTTAGCACGCCATTAGTTGGCTTAGTAGTGCCAACAGAGATTACGTTAGTAGTTCCGTCAGCAGTTACGATTTTTATACTCTCGATCTTATCGCCATCCTCATAGTTTTTGAGGTTAAATTTAAGCGTATGGTGTAGTCCCTCGCCATCATTTTCGATGATCTTGATGTTTTCTATAGTAACTGGAGTCTTATCAACTACAAATTCGCTAACTATCGTGCTCTTGTCGCCATTTGAAAAGACAGCAGTTGCTTTGATGTTATATTTGCCGTCATTTAGTTCATTAGATGTGACTTCAAATTTACCATTTGCAAATTCGCTTTGGCTAAGCTCTTTTGTAAAGACTTCATGTCCATTTTTATCAAGAACAGTGATGATAGCTTTAGTTGCGCTGCTATCTATGCTGCCCGTAAATGTCGGAGTCTTATCGCTTAGTACTGGTAGTGGTGCATTAGTTGAAAATTTATCAGTTTGAGCGATGTCGTCAGTTGTATATTTATAATATTTAGTTGCGTCATTTATACCTGTATTTGTATTTGCACTTACACTGCTTGCATCATCATCGGTCGCATTTATTAGGTCTGTAGCGACATTATTTAGTTTAGTTGATTTTGCCTCTGCCTCGTTGCCTACAAGGTCGCTAACTTTAGCTGTGTATGTCGCTTTTGGATCGCTAGTTTTAAACTCAACTTCGTATTTACCGTCTTTTACAACTGCTGTATGGCTTTCGCCGGTGCTTGATGTGACAGTTACGATCTGTCCATCTTCTACATTATCCACAGTTCCTGTGATCTTTTGAGTTACTTTATAGACATTTCTTGTTACTGTATCTACGTAACTGTCAAAGTCGGTTGAATTTAGTTTTATGCCACTTGCCTCTGAGCCAAGTATGCTCTCAGGTCCGCCATCTTTTGAAACTGTTAGTTTTAGCTTGCCCCAATAGATGTAGTTTGCATAGCTCATATCAAAGTCGTAGTAACCTGCTTTATCAACGTGTAAAGTTGTAACTGTGGCTCTATTTTCTGAGTGGATAGTGTCATAATCGACCATAGTAACGCCATCAACCTTAAATCTCACGCTATCGTCAGTGCCTTTTGCGTCAAATTTATAGTCCCCTGGCTCAAGATACATAGTGCCTTTTAAATTTACCATCGCACCAGCTGTTGTGTTTTTGCCATTAGGAGTATCTCTTAGGGGATGAATATCGCTACCTTTTGCATTGTCGATAAAATACTCAAGTGCTTTTAAATTTGGAGCTACCCACTCGCCATTTGGAGTTACTTTGTTACCGTCAAGATCGATCTTGCCTATCATATTGTGAGCGCCGTCAAGTCCTGAGACTGTTCCTGCGTCGTTATCAGTGTTATCCCTATCTCCACCTTTACCTTGTTGGAAATTTAACTCTTTTGCTTTAAAGCTTGCCCAAGGTTTGGTGTTATTCATATAGTATTCGATAAAGTCATTTTGCTTCATACCTTTATGAGCATATTCTGTATTTTCAAAACCGCCAGGTATTTTATTTTTAAAGTCTCTTAGCTCAGTACCTCTTACGCCTTCTTCTTCATAGATGTGGTTAAACCAGAAATTTCCTTTTAGTCCGCTACTCATCTCAGACTCTTTTACAAGGCTCATCTCTGTTTCAACGTTTATAGTTATTTTTGCAAGCGTATCAAGCACGAAATTACCAGTATCAGTTGCAGTCTTGCCATCTCTTCCTGTAGCTGTTATCTCTACTTTATAATCGCCATCATGGCTACCATTTACACTTAACTCATTAGTTGTAAATTTAAATTTACCATCAGTATAGTCGCTTGGATTTAGAGTTTTTGTAAAGACTTCGTGTCCGTTCTTGTCAAGCACGCTAACAACCGCTCTTACAGCAGTAGGCTCAACTGTGCCACTTATGGTTGGAGTAGCGTCATTTGTGCGAGGTACGCTTGGTGCGTCTAGGCTATAATCGCCAGTTATAGTGCCAAAATCATCAGTTAAAGTTTTGATATCAACACTGATTGGAGGTATGACTGGCGCAACAGGAGTTGCATTGCCTGCGTCATTGCCATCGTTGTAGCCGCCGATTGAGTTTTCTGGAGTTTGAAAGACTCTGTTTGAATCAGGTAAATTTCTATAATCATCAGTAATGTTTGAGTAGTGACCGCCCTCTTCAAAGCTTGCAGCACCTAAGCTTACACCATCTCCGCCAGCGTTGCCACCTTGGTTACCACCAGCTGCGGTCTCTTCAAGATCAGTGATGTTTGCACCATCAAGAAGTGCTTTTTGGATAGCGCTTACATCAGCTACGCTATCATTTCCAAAGCTCTCGTTGTGAGCTACACTCTTGTCTAAATTTAGAGTATCTTTTCCTATCAGTGCGATATCTTTGCCATCGTTTGCAGTTATGACTACTTTTGAGTCAAAATCAGTTGTTTGTATAGTCTCACCAAGAAAAATTTCATCGCCTACTTTTAACACTCTTTGTGTGCCATCCTTTGCAGTTGCGATTACATTTGCTCCTTGTGAGATGCTTTTGATTACGCCTATCCTTGTTGCCATTTTACTTCCTTATCTAAAAAATTTTGAACGTATTTTAATATCTTAAAAGAGCTTTGTAAATTGTACTATGGTACTAAAATTTGAAATTTTGTAAGAATTTGCCCTAGTTTGGGAGACTAGGGCATGAAATTTAAGAGTGTAAGACTATTTCGTCTTTTATCTCGATGGTAAATGTCGTACCATTATTATGCGTAGCTGAGTACTCTGTATATCCTTCAGAATTTACCCCGTCTTTCCTAAAGGCTGACATATCTACTTGATCACCCGCCTCGCCATCTATCCTTAGAGTGCGGTTAGTGCCGTTACCATTTGTGATATTTAGCACGTCATCTAGTGTTAAATTTAGCGTTACCTTGTTTTCACTGCCGCCAAGAGTGAGTTTTTCAAAGCCAGCTACCTTGCTAAAGTCGATATTTCCAGCAATATCTAGCGTATCAGTACCTGCTCCACCTTGAATGATGATGCCGTCACGTTCTAAATGGCCAGATCCGCCTCTAAAAGACATAGCATCGTCATTAACAACTGCATCTTTGCCGATATGTATGATGTCATCGCCACTACCTAGGTTAATAGCACTTACGCCAGGGCTATACATACCGCCCCCTGCTTTTTCTAGACCGCCATTTAAATTTACAACGTCATTACCATCACCCATTTCTATACCAGCATTTTTAAGCACAGCACCCTTGTCGATATTTAGTGTATCGTCTCCTGCACCCATTCTTACGCCAACATAGTGGCTAACTAGGTTATTATCGCTACTCGTATAAGTACCACCAAGTGTAGTGCCTGCACCAAATGTTATAGTATCGTTGCCATCAGCAGTATCTATGCTTAAGCCACCAGATTTGTTTTCGCCATTAAAATTTATGGTGTCATTGCCCTTTCCGGTATCTATATCGGCATAGCTTGAAGCGTCAGCCTTGCTTAGAATATTACCACCATTTAAATTTATCGTATCGTCGCCGTCTCCGTACCTTAAACCAACCCTATTTGTAGCGGTTAAATTTGATATGTTTGCAACTGATGATACGCCGCTAAATGAACCAATACTAGCTTGATCTACTGTAATATCATCTATAACGATATCTTTAGATGAAAAGTAGTTAGCGCCCCCAGTATATGATCCGCCTTTTACTTCAAGATGATCTTGTGCATTAGCTGTGACGTGATCTCCTATGATATTAGTAAGTTTGACATTTTGCACGCCAAGATTAACATCTGCGGCGGTATTTACGCCAAAATTTATCTCTACATTTCTAAATGTAGAGTCTGAAAATTCTACATTACTAGTTTCGCCAGCTTTTGTGTAGCTAGTTGCAGTATCTAAGCGAACATCTTCTAAGGTCACATGGCTTCCCTTGGCAGTATTTTCACCAGCGTTCATATTTATAAACACTTTTTCAACTTTTACGCCATCTTTAAAATTTACATTGTCGTCGCCATCTCCCATAGAAACAGTATTTTTATTTCTCCAGTCAGAGCCTATGCCGGTAATATTTGCATTTATATTTAGCTCATTAGTGCCTGAGGCATCATGTGCGTTATAGTTTGGATCATTTGTTGTTGCACCAAGATTAATTGAAGCTTTGTTCATGGTTAGATCAGCATTGATATTTACCACATCATCGCCACTATAAAGATCTATACTTGTACTATTAGCATTTGAACCACTATTTGCTGTGCCGCTAATAGTAACCTCTTTATCAAAATTTACCACGTCGTTACCAGAGCCGGTATTTAAGTGTAAATTCTCTAAATTTGCTTTTATGCTAACCGTATCATCACCATCATTTGTGTTTAAATTTGTATGGTTTGCGATATTGCCTTTGATATCTTTATTTAGCTCGATGTTGTCATCGTTATCTATTATTTTGCCTTCAGCCATATTTGCATTAGTTGTTGGTAGCAGGTAGCTACTGCTTGGTGTGACACTTAGTTTCACACCCTCTTTAAATACAGCAAAATTATCAACCATATCAGTTTTTTGTACGTTGTCGATAGTCATGCCTTGAGGGCCAGTGTTCTCGCCCTCGTTTTGGTTGTGATGCAAAGGACCTTTTGTGGTGTCTTGGCCGTTATCGTCAAGCACCTTTATCCTTACTTGCACTTTTGAGATGTCTTCTATATTTACGCCAGTTATCGTGTAGCCTGATAGTGGCTGAAATGTCGCTCCATTGTCAGTCGAGTACTCAACCACGCTTGAATAATCCTCTCCTCTAGTGCCACCAAGGAAATTTAAACCTAGATC
Organism: Campylobacter concisus; assembly: GCF_003049065.1. GTDB lineage: Bacteria > Campylobacterota > Campylobacteria > Campylobacterales > Campylobacteraceae > Campylobacter_A > Campylobacter_A concisus_BE. The sequence continues at coordinate 20,311 of NZ_PISC01000004.1, forward strand.
TGTGGTCTCGCCACTTGGGCTTACTGGAGTGCCTGATAGACCTAGTTTATAAACAAGGTAGTGTCCGCCCTCGCCATTTGCTCCTGCGCCGCTCTCTCTTACCTCGCTAGTAGCAGGATCGATGCTAGTAGTGATCTCTACTGCACCAGGACGAGGCGTGATGACTGGAGGATTAGCAGGTGAAGGGGTGCCTGGAGTTACAGTGACGCCAGGAGTGCTTGGGGTACTCGGAGTTGGTGGCGTTACTGGAGTGCTTGGTGTGCTTGGTGTGACAGGCGTAGCTGGTGAGATAGGAGTTGTCGTATCTGCATCTGTGCCTGCATCGTTATAGCCGCCTATTGAGTTTTCTGGAGTTTGAAAAGCTCTATTTGCGTCGGTTAAATTTCTATAGTTTTCATTGATATTTGAGTAGTGGCCACCCTCAGCAAAGCTTGCAGCGCCTAAACTCACGCCATCTCCAGTAGCGTTGCCACCGCCTTGGTTGCCACCAGCTGCAGTCTCTTCAAGGTCTGTGATGTTTGCGCCGTTTAGTAAGGCTTTTTGGATAGAGGCTATCTCTGGGTTGTCACTAAGTGCATTTGCCTCTTTATCTAGGCTTAGACTTTCGCCGTTTTGCAAGCTGACCTCTTTGCCGTCGTTTCCTGCGATCACTGCTTTTGCAGAGCCATTAGCCTTTATCGTTTCGCCTTCAAAAATGCTATCGCCCACCTTCAAGACTCTTTCGTTGCCACTTTTATCAACAGCTACGACTTCACCGCCTAGGATATTTTTGATAACGCCTAACTTTTGCATCTTAGTGCCTCCCTTTGGATTTTATTGATCTATATCAAGATTTTAGCCAAGAAAAAAATTTAGTTATATTGTACTTTGGTACAATACCCTTAAGAAAAGCCTAAGTTTAGGGGTTAATAATGTGTAAATTTTTTATAAATGTGTGAAAATTTTTATATTTATCTATATAAATTTTAAAATTTTAAGTTTTTGTTCATCAAAATGGTATAGTAGTTGATAAAATAACCCAAAAATGTCACAAAATTTTTTTCATTTTAAACGCATAAATTCTTAATTCAAAAAGCCTTTATCTAGCCTTATTATCACCAAATTTAGCCTTTTTATATCAAAATGTTTTTTATTTATAACTATCATAAATTTATACCCACTTGTGACATAAATTTTCTTAAGTTTATCTATCAAATTTTGCAAATTTTCATCTCTTTTTCTATAAATTTTAGCTAGTAGTAACATAAATTTATCACTACTTTTAAGATATTCTTAGATAAAGATATTAGTTTTACTATTTTGAATTTATGTTTTTTCGCTCTTGGCGACTAAGATATATCCGCTCTCGCTGATGTTTTTAAATTTCACGCCAAGCTCGCGTTTTAGGCGAAGCACGACATTTTGTATAGCAGCCTTGCTCACCTCGGTGCTCTCATAGACAAATTCCTCTATCATCTCGTAGGTGACAAGCTTGTTTAGGTTGTAGGCAAATAGCCAAAATATCTTATTTTGCAAGAAGCTAAGGTATAGCTCACTACCGTTTTTATAAATTTTCTCTCTTTTTAAATTTATACTCACCTCATCACTTAGGCGCACTAGCTTCTCATCTCGCTCAAAGCTTAGGCTTATTAACATCGATCTAAGATCCTTTATATCGATAGGCTTTTTTAAAAACAAGGTCGCACCCTGCTCATAGCTCTTGATCAAATTTTCATCGCTATCATACGAGGTAAAGACGATAAATTTCTGATGAGGTTTTAGTTTTTTTATCTCATTCATCATCTCAAAGCCATTTAGCACTGGCATGTGAATGTCGCTCATCACGATGTCAAAGCCCTGTTTTTTAAATTTCTCCAGCCCATCTTGCCCATCTTTTGCGCCTACGACCTGACCACAGTATGGCTTAAGCCCAGTGATGATGAGCTCCCTTGCCATCTCGTCATCTTCAGCTACTAAGATAGATACTTTTTTTAAAATTTCTAACGCCTCTTGCATCTTTTAACCCTTTAAATTCTTCTCAAAGCTTAGCTCAAAAATCGTTGGCTTTAGGTTGTGCACAAGCGTGATATCGCCATTTAGCTTCTCACGTGCGAGCTTTTTAGCAAAGTAAAGTCCTATGCCATTTCCTTGTTTTTTAGTCGTGTTTAGCCAGGTAAAAATTTTCTTACTCATCTCGTAGCTCACGCCACCGCCATTATCATAAACGCCGATGTAGCACTTATCTTCAAAGCTTCTAAATTTAAGCTCTATGACGCGTTTTAGCGGCTCATCTTTGTAGCTCTCAACTAGTGAGTCCTTTGCGTTGTGGATTAGGATTAGCAAAATTTGCTGGATGATGTTTTCTATCTGACAGACCCTCATCTCTTCAAATCCGCTAAATTTCACGCTTACATTTGCACGACTAAGCTCTGTGTGCATAAGTGTTATTAAATTTCTAACGCTTGTTTGGATCTCAAATTCGCTCACGTTTTCAGCGCTTTTGTAAAAATTTCTAAAAATTTCGATTGTTTTTGAAAGAAGCTCGATCGAGCTTTGCCCTTTTTCTAGTAAATTTACAAGCTCCTCATCGCTTAGCTTGCCTTCTTTTTTTAGCATTATCGCCGAGCTTAGCATCAGTTTTAGCGAATTTACTGGCTGGATGAACTGATGACTTATGCCACTTATGAGCTCTCCAGCCTCGCTCATCTTGGCTCTGTGCGCCAGCAAGGTCTCGTACTCGTCTTGCACCTTTTTTATCTTGTTATACATGAAGTTGTGCAGGCTGTTTGCCAAAAATGCAAGTGCGACGAAGGCAAAGAGTAAATTTAGGGCGTTTTTTAGCGCCTCTCTTGTCATGGCTAAAATTTCTTCTTCGTTGTTTGTGCCAGCTCCGATAAACCAGTTCATCGTCGGTATCTCGGCTACTTGGATCAAATTTTGCCCTATCTTTAGGCTAGTGATGTCTTCATCTTTTAAAAATAGCTCCTTAAATTTCTCCTCGATCTCTCTTTTTAGCGTCGCATCGGCCATCGATGTGAGTATCTCACCGCTGTGAGTTACTAAAAATGAGTAAGAATTTGGCGCAAGGCTAAAGTTTTTGATACTATCAAAGATAGTGCCTATGCGAACGACACCGCAAAGTGCTGCTTCAAATTTATCATCCTTTTCAACTGGCACGCATAAATTTAAAGTAGAGTCTTTTAAAATTTTGTGATTTTGCATGAAATTTACGCTTGGGGCATTTGTATTTTTTGTCTCGACATACCAGATAAGCCCCGCTCTCTCACGCTTTGACATCACCTCTTCTGAGATCTTTTGCCCATCTACAAAGATCTCGCCATCCTCTCTTAGAAGTTGCATGAGATCAAATTCTTTCGCATTTTCTTTAAAGAGCTTTATGAAATTTGCCACCCTAGTATCGTCATCTATGATGTTAGAGTTTTGGATAAATTTTGACGCACGGATGAGTGAATTTAAGCGCTCATCAAGCCAAATTTGAAAGTTGCTAACGATGTTTTTACTAACTGCGATGTTGTTTTTATCAGATAGCTCGATGATCTTTTCTTTTGCATTGTTGTAGCTATTTAGCCCAAGAAGCACGACAAAGAGACTTGCTAGCAAGATGATCGCATAAATTTTAATATTTTGTGATTTTAAATTAATACCCATGCGTGCAGTATATCCTAAGTTAGCCCAAAAATAGAGCTAACTAAAATTTATTTTTTAAAAGATAAGAGCTTTGAAACAAGCATAAGTGCAAGCACAACAAAGCAAATGCTAAAGCCAAGCAGCGTGCAATCCGCCATCGACATAAATTTAGAAGACGGCAAAAGATACCAGCCGTCTGCATAAAGATCCACTATGCTCTTTTGCAAATCGCTTAGCACCGCTCCATCAGGCACCATAGGGCTGTCATAGCCGCAGTCACCCGTCGGCATAAACCAGTCTGGCGCCCACTTCTCAAGTGGCAAGCCAAATGGATAGTGCGGCTCAGTCGAGCAGCCCTGCACGCCAAAAGGATCATCGCCATGCACTGCGTCGTGGATTTTGGCTAGCTTCACGCTATACATTATGCCCTGCACCGCTCCCCAAAAGGCAAAAAGGTAGCCAATTAGAGCAAAGAGCAAATTTTTTGGGTTTATGATAGCGATCACGCCGCCAAGCGCCATACACAAAAAGGCAAAACGTATATAGACGCACTGCTCGCAAGGAGGCATATAGGCGTAGTTTTGAAAGAGCGAGTGCGCGATAACGACAAGCGCGACGCTTACAAAGACTAAGATCGCCCAAGAGATGCGTGAGTCTTGAAATTTAGCCATTTTTTTAAAAAAGCTCATGTGGCGCCTTATTTTTTAAGAAGCTCTTCGATGAGTGCTGCCATGCCGTCAAGCGAGCTGATTGATTTTGTCATGATGAGATATTTGCCATTTACGACAAATGCTGGCACGCCTTGAATTTTAGCCACGTCGTAGCTCTCATCCCACTTTTTAAGTAGCTCAGTCACTTTTGGATTAGCCAGCTCTTTTTCGTAGTCTGCTTTGCTAACGCCAGCAGCATCAAGTCCAGTCTTTAAAAAGCCCTCAGCATCTTTACCATCGCCCCAGCGCTCTTTTTTGTCGTGATAAGCTTTGTAGTAGGCAAATTTAGCCTTTTTAAATAGCGAATTTTCATCAAACAAGCTCACTCCCTTTGCCTCGTCCATAACGATAAGCACGGCAAAGACCTTGCTCGCAACCTCGCCGTAATCGCCCTTTGTCTTTAGGTGAAATGGCTCATATTTTAGTCCAGGGATTTTCTCAACTACCTTTGGAGTGACGCTCTTGTCGTACTTGTAGCAAAATGGGCAAGCGTAGCTAAAAATTTTAACTAACGTGTTTTGTCCCACACTTAGTGGCTTTTCAAGCTTGACGTAGTCCTCGCCCTCGCTAAATGCACTAGCACTGATCGCACCAGCAACCGCAACGGCAAAGATAGCCTTACTAAATTTAGATAGAAAACTCATAACAATCTCCTTTAGATGATTTATTTTGAGTTATTCTACAACCAAGCTCAACCGCACTTTTAACGCTAGAATAAATTTTGGCTGAAATTTATCTTTTTTAAATTTATGATGATGGATTTTGTTTTTTGTTAAATTTATTGAAAAAGTTCGCTGTGGCTTCCTATTTCAACGCATATAAGAAGTAAAATTTCGTTTTGTTTTTTATATATCAAGAGCAAGTCTGGCTTAACATGACACTCTCTAAAGCCTTTATAGCTTCCAATAAGAGCGTGATCTTTATATTTTGATGCTAACTCCTCGTTATTTGCTAATTGCCAGATGATATCTTTGGTTAGTTTCTTTTCGCTTTCATTTAGCTTTTTAAAAGCTTTCTTAAAACTCTTTGAATACTCTATCTCAAGCATCAAGGCTCTTTTCAAATTCTTCAAATGTTTTAAATCTCTCTACTTCGCCATTTTCGATCTCTTTGATGGCTTTGTCAAGCCTTGAGACCTTATCTCTTTGCTCAAATTCTACATTTGCTTGCCTAGCCATCTCTTTTATAAGCTCGATAAATCCATAGTCAGCATTTTTAAAATCAATCGTTGTAGTCATCTTATGCCTTTAAATTTTTATCTTATTATAACTTCAAATTTATAAAAATAATATACGTTATCAATAAAAATTATTATTTACATATTTTAATTATTTGGTTATAATCCGCTCAAATTTTATCAAAATAGGAGTCAAAATGAGACAGTACGAAACATACAAATGCGAGAAATGCGGCAACGAGATCGAGGTTCAAAAAGTTGGTGGTGGCACATTAACCTGTTGCGGCGAAGAGATGAAATGCATCACTGAAAATTTAACAGCAGTAAATTTGATGAAGGCATTTGCTGGCGAGTCACAAGCTAGAAACAAGTATGAGCTTTACGGCGACCTAGCTAAAGAAGCAGGCTATCACGCGATAGCTAGACACTTTTACGAGGCAGCTGAAAACGAGAAATGGCACGCAAGGGCTGAATTTAAGAAGTACCACGAGATGATGAACGATCCGATCGATAAGATGGATAAAAATTTACTTGACGCTGCAGCTGGCGAAAACTACGAGCATACGACGATGTATCCAGACTTTGCAAAGATTGCAAAAGAAGAAGAGCTAAGAGATGTTGAAAGACTATTTAACGCGATTGGCAAGGTTGAAGTTGAGCATGAGAGGGAGTATTTAGAGCTTAAAAAGATGCTTGATGAAGAGGGCTTTTTTGAAAGCGACGAAGAGGATATCTGGGTTTGTGAGGTGTGTGGACACGTTCATAGAGGTAAAAAAGCTCCAGGCGCTTGCCCACTTTGCAAAGCTCCAAAAGAGTATTTTAAACGCGAATTCCTAGGCTAAAAAGCCAAAAATTTAGCCAAGGCGCTCGTCTTGGCTAAATTTAATAAATTTAAATCTATTTAAAATAAAAAAGTTATATAATCTCCTTAAATTTTCACAAGGAGAAAGAGATGAAAAAATCACTTTTAGTTTTAGCTACTCTTGGCTTTGCACTAAGCCTAAACGCTGCAGATCTTACAGATACTTGCAAGTCTTACTTCTCAGACATCGACAAAATGGTCGAAGCTTACAAACAAGCTGGTCAAGAGCAACAAGTAAAAATGTATGAAGATCAAAAGAAACAATCAATGGATCAACTAGCTTCTTTACCAAAAGAGCAACAAGACGCTACTTGCAAACAAGCTAAAGAGATGTTTGCTCAAGTAATGGATCAAATGAAAAAACAAGGTCTTTTAAAATAAACCTTCACGTGGCTAGGCTCTCTAGCCACATTTTAAATTTACCCCTCTTTTTTACATAAATTTTGCGTGATCTTTGCAACAGACGGCGAAACTAGCAAAAGCACAGGATACGCCACTACAAAGGCTTTTACATAAGCGATTAGCCAAATTTTCACAAAGCCATCAACAAAGCCAAGGTTTAGATACGTCAGCACAAACGACATAAAAAACGCCATAAATGCTGACATTATAAACGCAAAAACATATCTATAAAATTTCGCTGGTATCATGAAATCTTGCCCATAATAGCCTTAAATTCTCTAACCACATACTCAGCATACTTTATAAACCACCCTCTATGCTCGGCAAAAAGCTCATCAGCCCTCTCTTTTGGTATGAGATCTGTTTTTAAACTAATAGTAACGATAAACATCTTTTTCCTTTAAATTTACTTGCAAACAAATCCGCCCAGCCTATAAATGGCAAAAGCAGATCTTTTTCATAAATCTCCTAAAATTTTATCTTGCTAAATGAGGTCTCGTTCTTAAGACCAAAGCCGTCAAATTCATCTATTAGCCCAGCTCGCTCTTTGGCGTAAGCTTTGTAGTTTTCGCTGTGGCGGTAGCTCTCAAAGCTAGCTTCGTCTTTGTAAATTTCAACCAGCACCCATTTATTAGGTGCCTCTTTTTGACTAAAGGCAAACTGCGCGTAAGCGCCATCATCTACGCTTTTTTGCATATATTTTTTGATGATCTTTTCAAATTTCGCATCGCTCTTTGCCTTAAGGCTTAAGTTTGTGATGTGAAAGTAGGCATCTTTTAGGCGCTCTGGCGTTAAATTTTTAGAAAACGCGGCTCGTTTTTTCACGCTTATAGCCTTTTTGCTAGCTAAAATTTCAGCGCTTGCGCTTGCAAATTTCTTAAAATGCGCCGAGCTTATATGCTTTTTATAAGCCGCCTCGTCCTTGTAAAACTCAAGCAGGTAAAATAGCTCTGGCTTGCTCTTTGCGCTCGCAAAAAAGATCGCCTGCGTGCCTGGCTCGCTCTTTGAGCTAAGAATATTTTCCCTGCCAAGACGCTTTAGCAAGCTCTTGTTATTTGGCGTTGAAAGCAGCTCATATAAGCTCACTTTCGCCTCCGCCCCAAAGGCAAACGCCGCCAAAACCGCTAGTAAAAATAGCTTTTTAAACATCAAAATTCCCCTTATCACTTCGCCTTTTTCATATCAGCTTTAGCTTTGATCTCTTCTGCGCCTTTTAGATCGATCTGCGCTTTTTCAAAGGCTTTACGTGCTTTTTCTAAGCGGTTAGAATTTTTCGTGCTAGGGTCGTCAGCATAGGCTTTTTCTGCCTCTTCTAGCTTAAATTTCTTATCGCCATAGTTCATTTGTGCTTTTTCAAGGTCATTTGTAGCTTTGTCGCCACCTAGTAGCTCAGCCTTTGATGTGACCTTGCCAGTTACTGGGTTTCTACCGATAGTCATATCTAGTTCGCGTTTAGCTCTAGCAGCTGTTCCGCGATTGACAAAGCACTCTTTTTTTTCTCCAATTAGTGTGCCACCTATATCAAGCGGTAAATTTTTTGGATCACTGCAATCAACCTCTTCTTTTGCATAGCTAAGTGTAACTCCCAAAGCCGCTACTATCAACAAATTTATAAATTTCATCTTTTCTCCTTTGGATTTTAAATTTCTCATACTTTCTCCTTAATTTTATTTTTCTAAAACTCTTTTCATCCAAGCAAAAAGCTCGTCTAAGTCGTAGTCGCCGCCGTGTCCTTGCCCCCAGACCGCTTCGAAATCAACCTCTTTGCCAGCATTTTTAAGCGAGAGTGCGAGCATAGCAGGCACGGCAAGGGCTAGGTCAGTGTCGTTTGTGCCCTGTCTTATGCGGTAAAATTTCGCCCCATTTTTGTTTTTAGTGTAGTTCATCGCATTCATCATCTTTATGACGCTAGCATCCGCCATCTCGCCCTCGCTTCGCTCTTTTGCAAATTTAGTAAAGTGCTTCGCAGGCGTTTTGCTATCGCCAAAAAGGTCGTTTTCAGGATTTTCTAGCCCAAGGCCGTCAAAGGCAACCACCGCTTTGGCACGTTTTAGCGAGGCGATGAAGTCCTCAAATTTGAATGTATATCCAAGCGAGCAACCCTGCGTGTCAAGAGTTATAAATTTAGGCGTGAGCGTGTTTTTGTCGCTGCTTTTTGTAGCGGTAAATGCCTTTGAGACAAGAGCGTTTATATACTCTTTGAAGCTACCCTCGCCGTTTTCATCAAGGCTTAGCGCGTGGCCTTTGGCGTCTTTTAAATTTAGCGAGTTTAGATAGGCTGGGAATTTAGTTTTTAGCTCGCGTGAGAGCTCTTTTTGCGTGGCGTTTAGCTCGCCTGCGATCATCTTTGGCTTTTTGCTCCTGTCGTTAAAAGTGCTCGCATCAAAGCTTGAAAAATCAATCCTCTCAAATTCATCCAAATCCCCAAACATCCACTCATACGCCTCGTCCTCATGCTCTAAATTTGTCACAGGGCAGTAGATAGAGGCGGCATAAATTTGATCGTCCGCCTTTGCAGCGCCTAGCTCTTTAAGATATGGCTCATACTCTTTTGCATTTGCGCTTACTCCTAGAAGTGCCGACATCGCGCCGCCTGCGCTCGTGCCGTTTGAGATGATCTTGTTTGCGTCGCCTGGCATAAATTTGTCGTTAAATTTAAGATATCTAACGGCCGCTTTTAGATCGACTATCGCAGCTGGCGCTTTGCCGATAAAACGCCCACCATCTTTTAGCGTCCTGCCCCTAGCGCCAACGCTTGCCACGACGTAGCCTCTAAGAAGCGCTTCAAGAGTGGCATTTGGCTTTTCGTTTTGGATTTCTGGCTTTTGTGGTTTAGCGCTCATGTAGCCACCGATCGCATTTGGCATAAAGATAGCCCCTTTTTGGTCGCTAAATTTACCCTCTGGCACGTAAAAATTTAGCACCTCATAGTCGCTAACTGGCTTTGCCACATAGACTATGCCCTCATAAGCTCTAAATTTAAGCGTCCTATCGCCAACTTGCACGCTTTTTAGCTCAAATTTACTCTCATCAAATTTAAGCTCGCTACCAAAGCACGCCCCAGCCAAGCAAACCACCAAAACTAGGCATTTTGCACTTTTCATACTTCGTCCTTTAACCGATAATGGCTGCCTTTTCCTCAAATTTCGCCGCTCCGTCAGCATAAAACTGCCCGCCAGCTATGTAGTGAGGCGTCTTTAGCTCGTCATCTAAATTTTCAAATTTCCAATGGCCGCCCTCGAAAACGCGCGTATCGGCGTAGGCTGCCACGACTTTGGCCTTAAATAGGTCAAACTCGCTCTCGTTTTTGGCGTCTTTGATGATCTCACAAACCATGTAGGCTGCGCACTCTTTTAGCAAAGGCACGCCATTTTCGTAAAACATCTCCACGCCAGCAAGCTTGTTTTTGTCGCTGTGCATGCTGGTCGTGCCAAGTCTTGTGATAAGGGCGGTATCTTTGAAAAATGGCACGCAAAGGCCAAATTTACCGCTCTTTTCAAAAAGCGAGCGTGTAAATGAGCCAGAGGCTACGACTGCTGTTACCTTGTCGTAGTCTAGCGGGCAGACCCAAGAGGCGCTCATCGCGTCCACGACGCCCTCGTGGCTTGCGCAGATGATGAGCGTTGGACCGTGGTTGATGAGGCGGTAGGCCTTGTTTAGATCAACTTTTTGTAGTGCCATTTTGCTTCCTTGATTTGGCTTTATTTATCTATATTTTTTGCATCATACTTGAGGGCATAGTCAAATTTTGGCTTACTTAGGCTAAACTCAAAGCTATCTCTATCGACCGAGCCAACGCAGTAATGGCTATCATAAAGGCGTAGCAAAAACTCCGCCATCTGCTCGCTCGTGTGGTACTTTTTAAACGCTTTGTCGTAGTCGTAGCTCTCTTTGCTAGTTGCCACCATGCCAAATTCTGTCTTTGTGGCAGCTGGGGCCAGCACTTTTGCTTGCATCTTTGCCTGCTTGTCCTGTGCTAGCTCGTGGTAAAGTCCCTCGCTAAAGGCACTTACGAAAAATTTGCTAGCGCAGTAGGTCACGACGTTTGGCACGATCTTGTAGCCGCCTATTGAGGAGATGTTTATAAGCTGCGTATCTTTGTCTTTATATTTTTTCGTAAAGAGCGTTGAGAGCGTGACAAGTGAGATGATGTTTAAATTTATCATCTGCGTGATCTTGTCTAAATTTTGCTCGCCGACCTTGTTATAGTCGCCAAAGCCAGCGTTGTTTATAAGCGCTTTTAGCTCAAATTTTTCTAAATTTCGCCAAAGAGAAAGGGCATTTTCTTGCTTTGAAAGGTCGCAAAGCTCTATCACCACATCGGCATTTGCAAATTTAGTTATCTCGCTTTTTAGCTCTTCTAAAAGCTCACCCCGCCTTGCGATAAGGATCAAATTCTCCCCGCGCCTTGCAAATGCCTTTGCCGTGGCCGCTCCTATGCCTGAGCTTGCTCCAGTGATGGCGATGTATCTTTTCACTTCGCATACTCCACTGGGCTATAAATTTTGACACCTTCGCTGTGGTCATCTTGCGCTACTTGCACGATCACTTTAGCGATGTCAGCTGCCTTCATCGGACGATACTCGTCAAAAAAGCCTTTTGGGATAAATTTAAACGCCTTTATCGCTAGATACTCGCCAAGCCTAAATTCCTTTCTCTCAGCCTCGATAAGTGGCAGTCTGGCGATATGAAATGAGCTATAGCCAAGCTCTTTTATCTTTGCTTCTGCTTGACCTTTTGCCTTTAGGTAAAACGAGCCTGACTTTCTGTTTGCGCCTGCAGCTGAGAGTAAAATAAAGCGTTTTGCGCCGCACTCCAAGCCAAATTTTGCGAAATTTATCGGATAGGTCACATCGACTTTGTAAAACTGCTCTTTGTGCTTTGCAGCTTTCATCGTCGTGCCAAGCGCGCAAAATACATCATCAGCGATAAATGGCGCCTCATCTTTAAAATCATCAAAATTTACTATCTTTACTTCAAGCTTTTCATGGGTAAATTCTAGCTCATGCCTAACAAGGGCGACCACCTTGTTATAGTGCTCACTCTCGCATAAATTTTTTAAAATTTCACTTCCTACAGCGCCGCTGGCTCCTGCGATAAGGGCGACTTTTTTCATGTTTATCCTTTGTAAATTTTGGATAAATTCTATCTCGCTAAGGCAAAAATTTCGCTTATGGCCTCTTTTGTATAAATTTGCTCCAAGCCCCTGCCCTTGGCGTAGTCATAAACTAGCGCCATGATCTCGTCTAAATTTGACTCATCAACGCCGATTTCGATGAGGCTTGTTGGCGTGCCGATCTTGCTAAACCACTCTTTTAGCTTTTTAATAGCCTCGTCTGCGTCATCTACGCCAAAAATTTCTTTGCCAAAGCGCTTAAATGCCTTTAAATTTCTACTCTTATACCACTTCATCCAAGCTGGCATCACCACACTTAGCCCAGCCCCGTGCGCGCAATCAACCATCGCACCTATGGCGTGCTCGATCATGTGGTTTGGATATGAGTAGCCAGCCGTGCCAACGTAAGTTAAGCCATTTAGAGCCATCGTCGCAGCCCAAGCAAACTCGCCTCTAGCATCATAGTTTTCTGGCTCTTTTAGTAAAATTTCAGTCGTTTTCATGACCGTTTTGATGTTTGCTTCGATGTATAAATTTATGATCTCAGGCTGAACTCTCGCCGTAAAGTAGCCCTCGATGCTGTGAGCGATGATGTCAGAGGCTGAATAGACCAAGTACTCCTTGCTAACGCTTGCTTGAAGAAGCGGATTTACCACCGATACTTTTGGGTAAAGACAAGCGCCGTGCATGGCAAATTTCTCTTTTGTGGCTTCATTTGTGACGACTGCACCGCCGTTCATCTCTGAGCCAGTTGCAGCAAGCGTTATGATGTCAAAGATCATAAGCGCCTCTTTTGGGCATTTGCCAGTAAAAAAGTCCCAAACATCGCCGTTATACTTCACACCAGCAGCCACCGCCTTGGCCGTGTCAAGCACAGAGCCGCCGCCTATGGCTAGCACGCTATCGACGCCCTCTTTTTTAGCTAAATTTATAGCCTCATTTACCTTACTTAGCACTGGGTTTGACTTCACGCCGCCTATCTTGCAAAACTCGATACCATTTGCACTTAGGCTCTTTGTGGCGATGTCAAAAAGTCCGTTTTGTATGATCCTGTCGCTGCCATAGATGATAAGCGTCTTTTTTACGCCAAATTCTTTCATATATTTGCCGATGTTTTGCTCTTTGTCTTTGCCAAATTCTATTTTAGTAGGGTTTAAAAAGCTGAAATTTTGCATAGTTTTCTCCTTGTTTGCTTTTGTGATTTGGGGTAAATTTTAGTTAAATTTTCTTATTTTTAGCTATTTTTATCTGCGCTAAATTTAGAAATTTCTTAGTCTGATAGGTAGTTTTGATGTGATCTTATCTGGATCGAAGCTGTTTTTTGGATCGCCTAAGCCTCCAAAATTTTCGCCAGTGTTAAAGAATTTTTGTAAGAAATAATCCCCTCTATACCCAAGCTCGAAAAGCAGCTCAGACATCTCAGAGATATCCTTTTCGCTTAGCAGGTCCGCATGCACGGTCGTTCTAACTTCAAATTTAAAATTTATCTCAAGCAGGTATCTAAGCGTGGCGGCAAATTTCTCATATAAATTTGAACCAGTGATGCCTATAAATTTCTCTTTTGGAGCTTTAAAATCAAGCGCGATGTAATCAATCAGCCCCTCATCTATCGCCTCTTTTATGACGTCACGATACGAGCCGTTGGTATCGACCTTTAAGCTAAAGCCACGTGCCTTTACCTCACGTGCTAGCCTTAAAAAAAGAGGGTGTGCTGTGCATTCGCCACCGCTAAAGACGATGCCATTTAGCTTGCCGACCCTGCGGTCTAAAAAGTCGCAAACTTCGCTAAAACTTATAGTGCCATTTGACTTTACAACCTCGATGTTGTAGCAGTATCCACAGCGCATATTACACCCTGCAAACCAAATGACAGCTGCCACTTTGTCTGGGTAGTCAAGCGTCGTAAATGGCGTTATACTAAAGACTTTTTGCAAGTTTTTGACCCTTTTTTAAACTAAAAGGCACAATGGCGTGCCTTTGGTTCGCATTTTAGTTGATTTTTTTAAATTTATTATTGTTTTTAGGCAAGAAATTTATCTCTTGCAGCAACTTGCGTATTCGTCAAATTTAACACGCTCTTTGTGCTCGCCTTTTTTACCGAGATTAAAGCTCTCAACTGGTCTGTGATAGCCCATAACACGAGTATAAACCACGCATCTTGTGCGTTTGTCTTGCACTTTTTCTAAAATTTCTTTTTCTGTCATTTTCTCTCCTTATTTGGATTTTTTCTTTTCATTTTCTATCAGCTCTGCATCACAAAGTGGGCAAAACTCATGCTCGCCAGCTATGTAGCCATGCTTTGCACAGACGCTAAATACTGGCGTTATCGTGATGTATGGGAGTTTGTAGTTTGAGATTATACTCTTTACAAGCTCTTTGCAAGCTTTAGCCGAGCTTATGCGCTCTTTCATATATAGGTGAAAGACGGTGCCGCCAGTGTAGGCGCTTTGTAGCTCATCTTGCAGATCAAGCGCTTCGTAAGCGTCGTCTGTGAAATTTGCAGGTAGCTGGGTTGAGTTTGTGTAGTAGATATTGTCCCCCTCGCCTGCTTGGATGATGTCTGGATAGCGCTTCTTATCCTCTTTGGCAAAGCGGTAGGTCGTGCCCTCAGCTGGAGTTGCCTCAAGGTTATATAAATTTCCGCTCTCTTCTTGAAATGTCCTTATCTTGTCGCGTAAAAAGCCAACCATCTCAAGGGCAAATTCTCGTCCAAATTTAGTTGAAATGTTCTCTTTGTCGCCAGTGAAATTTCTAAGTAGCTCATTCGTGCCATTTATGCCGATCGTGCTAAAGTGGTTGTTAAAGTGCTTTAGATACCTAGCTGTGTAAGGATAAAGCCCTCTGTCATACATCTCTTGGATAAATTTACGCTTCTTCTCTAGGGTTGATTTAGCTAGGTCTAAAAGATAGCTTAGTCTGTTGTAAAGCGCGACCTTATCGCCTTTGAAGTTATAGCCAAGGCGGGCTAAATTTATAGTGACGACGCCTATCGAGCCAGTCATCTCAGCACTTCCAAAAAGACCACCACCGCGCTTCAAAAGCTCTCTTAGATCAAGCTGCAAGCGGCAGCACATAGAGCGCACGTGGCCTGGTTTGTAGGCGTTTTCGTTTTCTATCTTGTTGCCATTTTCGTCGTAAGTGTATTGCGAGCCGATGAAATTTTGAAAGTAGCTTGAGCCCATTTTTGCGGTATTTTCAAAGAGCACGTCGGCTACTTCGCTATCCCAGTTAAAATCCTCTGTGATATTTACCGTTGGTATAGGGAATGTAAAAGGCTGCGAGCATTTGTCGCCAGCTGTCAAGACCTCGTAAAATGCCTTATCTATGCGCGCCATCTCAGGCTCGAAGTCCTTGTAGGTCATATCGATCAAATTTTTCCTGCCACGCTCATTTGCTTTTTTCAAAATTTTCTCATCTTTTACATTTGTAAAAAGGTGTATATCATCGCTCGTTGGGATCTGATCCCTTAAGTCGCTTGGGCAGGTGATATCTATGGTTACGTTTGTAAATGGGCTTTGTCCCCAGCGTGCAGGCACGTTTAGGTTGAAAATAAAGCTAGTGATCGCCTTTTTGATCTCGGCGTCGCTTAGATCGTCTTTGAAAACGTAAGGCGCGAGGTAGGTGTCAAAGCTAGAAAACGCCTGAGCGCCCGCCCACTCGCTTTGTAAAATGCCTAAGAAATTTGCCATTTGATAAAGCGCCTCTCTAAAGTGCTTTGGCGCCTTGCTCTCGACCCTGCCACGAACGCCGTTAAAGCCCTCGTTTAGCAAAGCTCGCAAACTCCAGCCAGCGCAGTATCCTGTGAGGCAGTCAAGGTCGTGGATATGGTAGTCGCCATTTCTGTGAGCTAAACCTTCTTCTTTGCTATAAACAGCGTCTAGCCAGTAGTTTGCTATGACTTTGCCGGCGGTGTTGTTGATAAGGCCTGCGTTTGAGTAGCTTGTGTTTGAGTTTGCAGAAATTCTCCAGTCGGTGCCGTTTATGTACTCATTTATCGTTTGGGTTGAGTTTATATAGGTAGTATCTTCGTTTAGCCCTAAAATTTGCTCGCGTTGGAGCTTATGCGTATGGCGGTAGAGCATGAAGCTCTTTAGAACTTCAAAATGTCCGCCGTCAAATAGCTCTTTCTCTATCGCATCTTGGATGTCTTCGACCGTTATCGCACTTGATTTTTGAAAGATGTCTTGGACTACATTTGTAAAAACTTGCTCGTCATAAGCTTTATTTTCGCTTGCAAATGCCTTTTTTATCGCATCTACTATCTTATATGCTACAAATTCTTGCCTTGTGCCATCTCGTTTTAAAATTTCACGCATCACTTGCTCTTTTCTGATTGTTTTTTTGATATGGAGTTTAAAAGTATAGGACAAGAAAGCTTAAAAGATAGATAACTATTTTATTTTGTTTAATAATATTTATCAAAAAATATAAAATTTTAGAGGGTTTTATTAAGTATATTTTTACGTATTTTATGTATTTTAAACTAAAATTTGATTACTTTTACTTAAATAATTATTTTAATTTTAGTTTTTAAAATAGTAGATTTGAAATTTTACAGGTCAATCAAGCTTATTTGGATATCATTATGATGATGACGACGGATATTTAGATGAAGCAGATCAAAAGGATCTGGCTGGGCTAATAAATGCTAAAAAGCGTGGTGAATTAGAGTGCGTAAATTTAGATGAATTTGACCTAGAGATGAGACCATATTTAAAAAAAGAAAGGTCTAAATGAAGCTTTTATTAAGCAAACGCTTTCAATCAGACCTTGAAAAGATTTTAATATTCTACTCTCAAAAAAGTTTTGAAGCTTCAGAGAATTTAAACCAAAGGCGTGAAAGACCACGCCGTTACTATTTTGTGTTTCTTCTATCGTCTTTAGCTTTTATCTCTTCTGCAGCCTCTAGGTCAAGCTGTGCTTTTTTAAAGGCTTTACGTGCTTTTTCTAAGCGATTAGAGTTTTTGACACTTGGGTTATCAGCATAGGCTTTTTCTGCTTCTTCAAGCTCAAATTCCTTTTTGCCATAGTTCATTTGAGCTTTTTCGAGATTGTTAGTAGCTTTGTTGCCACCTAGTAGCTTAGCCTTTGATGTGGCCTTGCCAGTAACTGGGTTTCTACCGATAGTCATATCTAGTTCGCGTTTTGCTCTAGCAGCGGTTCCGCGATTAACAAAACACTCTTCTTTTCCACCTATTAGCGTATCACCGATTAATCTCGGTAAATTTTTTGGATCATCACAATCAACCTCTTCTTTTTCTTTAGGTGCTCCCCTCATATGTTTATTAAAAACATCAGAAGATCCATAATAGGCATTTAAATTTATACAACCAACAAATCCTACAACAACTGCTGCAATTAATGCTTTATTTCTCATCTTAACTTTCCTTTCTTCTTGTTTGGTGTAAAGTTTTTGTACTCATCTCTTATCCTTTCTAGTAATATTTCATATTTGTTACATATGGAAGGTATATTTCTCTAGGTTGCGTGCTAGCTCTTGAGAAGCAAAGCTTGCTCCGCTATCACTTAGACCTACCATCTTTAAAACCCATGTTGGTGCATGAAGTATGATCTTCCAAAGCATGTAAGCACCACCTATTGCACCTATGATATGTAGTAGTGCCATAAATATATGAAGCATAACTGTTAAGAAGAACTGGCTTTGAAGTTCATACATCATATTCATCTGCTCTTCGGCATAGAGCAAGAATATATCTTTAAATATACCATAGACAAATAGACCAAAGTAGATAAATATAACTATCAAGATAGGTTTAAAGAATATAGATAGTGCCCCTACTAAGAAGTCAACTATCTTGTTTGTTTTACCCATAGTGACAGCAAAAGCTGTAACAAATGGTGAGATGTAGTAAAACTTAGCTAGTTCTATAACATAGCTTATAAAGGCTAGTGCTCCAGCTACAATGCCAACCGTAAAAGGCATATAGTCTAGAACTATCTTATATAGGTATGATGCACTTACGTAGCCGATAAGACCAGAGATGCCACGTGAGCTTCTCTCTGTTTTATCACTTACAAATAGGTCTTTTACCTTGGCTAGTGTGCCAAAGCAAAAGACCATCTTAAATTTATCTACTGACATCCTTCACACTCGATCGAGCGGTCAGCTACGTCGTTTAGTTTTTCGCTGTCTGGGCTTTCAGAGCGTAGATAGTAGGTTGATTTTAGTCCAAGCTCCCATGCAAGCGTGTAAATTTCACTTAGGTATCCGCCACTTGCCTTATCTAGGCTCATGAAGATATTTAGGCTTTGACCTTGATCGATCCATTTTTGGCGGATCGCGCCTGCTTTTATCAAAATTCTCTGATCAAGCTCATAAGCTGGCGTGTAAAACTGCCAAGTATCTGGGCTTAAATTTGGCACGACATTTGGGATCATGCCGCTTAGGTTGTGCTCGAACCACTTGCGTTTATAGACTGGCTCGATGGTCTGAGTAGTGCCAACAAGGATCGAGATCGAGCTAGTTGGAGCGATCGCCATTAGGTAGCCATTTCTCATGCCGTCACGTTTAACCTTCTCTCTTAGCTTGTCCCAGTCGCAGACATTTTCGTCAAATAGCCCGCCTTTGTCGTTTAAAAGTGCCTTTGCGTTCTCGTTTGCGGTGTCTATCGGCATAATACCTTTGCTCCATTTTGAGCCTTCAAATTTTGGATATATGCCCTTTTCTACAGCTAAATTTGAGCTAGCATAGATCGCGTTGTAGCTTATGTTTTCCATTATGCTATCAATGAGCGCCAAATGCTCATAGCTGCCCCATTTTACATTTTTCTCAGCTAGCATTTGCGCTTCGCCCATGACGCCAAGGCCGATCGAGCGAGAGGCTAGGTTTGTGTGTTTTACCTTTTTGTGCGGGTAGAAATTTAGGTCTATAACGTTATCAAGCATCCTGATAGCTATCGGCACGACACGCTCGATGTCCTCTTTGCTGTTTATCTTGCTTAAATTTATACTTGCAAGGTTACAAACTGCCGTTTTGCCCTCGATACTCTCTTTTTCTACGATGAAAATTTGCTTGCCTTTTAGGCTATCAAGCGCGCTAAGCTTTTTGGCTTTTTTAGTTATGCCGCTATCAACGGTGACGTCTTCTTCTTCGTCAAATAGCTCCTCGCCGCCGTCTTCATAAGTGATCTTGATCTTATAGTAGTTTGGCGCTGTGTTTTGGAAAATTTCGGTGCATAAATTTGAGCTTCTGATGATGCCCTCGTGGTCGTTTGGATTTGCTTTGTTGGCATTGTCCTTAAAGCATAAAAATGGCATGCCGGTTTCAAAATAGCTAGTTAAAATTTTCTTCCAAAGCTCTTTTGCGAGAATGGTGTTTTTCTGGATATTTTCGTCGTTTTCATACTCTAAATATCTCTTCTCAAACGCCTCGCCATAAAGGTCGCAAAGGTCGCTTACTTGAGCTGGGTCAAAAAGGCTCCAACGGCCATTTTCTTTAACACGCTTCATAAATAGGTCGTTTATCCAAAGTGCAGGGAAAAGCTCGTGCGCACGGCGTCTCTCTTCGCCTGAGTTTTTGCGAAGATCGAGAAAATCGCTCACGTCCATGTGCCAAGGCTCGATATAAACAGCGATCGCGCCCTTTCTAGTGCCTAGCTGATCGACCGCTACTGCGATGTCGTTTGTCACTTTTAAAAATGGTATGATACCGCCAGCTGCGTTTTTGTGTCCGTCGATACTGCCACCCATCGCACGCACCTTGCTCCAGTCCCAGCCGATACCGCCACCAAATTTTGAAAGTAGCGCCATCTCTTTGTAGCTATCAAAAATGCCCTCGATATTATCAGGCGTGCTGCCTACGTAACAGCTGCTTAGCTGGTGGCGTGTAGTCCTTGCATTTGAGAGCGTTGGGGTGGCTAACATCACTTCAAATTTAGAGATGAGGTCGTAAAATTTCTTTGCCCAGCCTTGACTATCTAGCTCGTTTTGCGCAAGAAACATAGCGATCGCCATAAACATGTGCTGTGGCAGCTCGATAGGCATACCGCTCTTGTCTTTGATGAGGTAGCGATCATAAAGCGTCTTGATACCAAGGTATGCAAACTGGAGGTCGCGCTCAGGCTTTATGTATGCGTTTAGATCCTCAAGATCGTACTTCTCTTTTAGCCCAGGGATGATGCGGCCTACCTTTTCGCCCTTTGCGAGATAGTCTTTTAGGTGGTTGTAGCCGTTAAAGCCAGTCACTTTATGATAAAGGTCGAACAAAAATAGCCTCGCAGCGACAAATGTCCAGTTTGGGCGGTCGATGTCGATCTTATCAACTGCTGTTTTTATAAGAGTTTGCTGAATTTCCTCAGTCGTTATCATATCTCTAAACTGAATTTTCGCGTCTACCTCAAGCTCGCTAAGACTTACGTTGCTAAGACCTAGGACCGCTTCGTTTGTGTATTTTTTGATCTTGCTGATATCAAGCTCTTCTGTTCTGCCATTACGTTTTATAACTTTCAAAAATGTCTCTCCGTGTTAAATTTTAATTTGAGATTTTATCCAAAAAGATATAAAAACTCTCTTTGCCAAAAACTCTTCATTAAATATAAAATTTATCGCCAAAATGAGAAAGATAAAGGCTTGCTAAAAACTCTTATTTTTCTAGCTCGAGGGTGATAAAAAACGTTAAACGTTATGAACTTTTGTGTTAGCTTTGGCTACCAAAAGTTAAATGCGCCAACATTGCCGATAAAATTTGCTAGCACTTGTAAAAGCTACTTGAAAAATGCTAGCTCCTAGCTGATAAATTTGGATTTTGTATTAGGGTAGTTGCAAGGGGCTAAATTTACCCCTTGCGTTTAAATTTATTTGCCAAAAACTCTGGCGAAAATTTTATCTACATTTTTGGTGTAGTAGTTATAGCCAAAACACTCTTTGATCTCATCTTTGCTAAGGCTCTTAGTTAGGTCCTCGTCGGCTAGTAAATTTTGTAAAAATAGGCTGTGACCTTGCTCGTCTATCGCTTTTTTGCCCTCTTGTAAGTCCGCCCATACCTTCATGGCATTGCGCTGAACGATCTTGTAGGCGTCCTCTCTAGAAATTCCACGCTGCGGCAACTGTAAAAGCACGCGCTGCGAAAAGACTAATCCGCCTGTTAAATTTAAATTTTTCATCATATTTTCTGGATAGACAACCAAATTTGCTATCAAATTTTTGATACGAACCAGCATAAAATCAGCCGTGATAAACATATCTGGCAGGATAAATCTCTCAACCGAGCTATGGCTGATATCGCGCTCATGCCAAAGGGCGACGTTTTCAAGAGAAGGCGTGACGTATGAGCGTAGCACCCTGCAAAGACCGGTGATGTTTTCGCTAAGGACTGGATTGCGCTTGTGTGGCATCGCACTTGAGCCCTTTTGTCCTGGGCTAAAGTACTCCTCCGCCTCATAAACTTCGGTCCTTTGGTAGTGTCTAATGGCAACTGCGATCTTCTCGCAAGTAGAGGCCAAGATAGCGATGGCGCTCACCACGTGGGCGTAGCGGTCGCGCTGGATCACTTGATTTGACGCTGGGGCTGCTTTTAGGCCTAGCTCTTCGCACGTTAGCTCTTCAAATTCCATCGGAGCGTGGGCTAAATTTCCCATAGCGCCTGAGAGTTTGCCGTAGCTTATCGTATCTTTTGCATCTTTGATGAGCTTTAGCGCCCTTGCGATCTCGTCGTACCAGATGGCAAGCACAAGGCCAAAAGTTATCGGCTCGCCGTGGATGCCGTGGCTTCTGCCAACCATGAGCGTGTGCTTGTGCTCGTTTGCTCTGTTTTTGACTGCCTGCATAAACTCCTCTACGTCGCTGATGATGAGCTCTAGGCTCTCTTTCATCTGAAGTGCGACGGCTGTGTCGATGCAGTCGCTTGAGGTCATGCCGTAGTGTACGAACCTGCTCTCCTCGCCAAGGCTCTCGCTGACGCTTGTTAAAAATGCGATGACGTCATGCTTTGTCGTCTTTTCTATCTCGTCGATGCGAGCCACTTCAAATTTAGCATTTTTGCAAATTTTCTCGCAGTCGCTGTCGCTTATGAAGCCAAGCTTATTCCAAGCTTTAACAGCAGCTTTTTCTACTTTGAGCCAAGCGTCGTATTTTGCTTGTATGCTCCACTTTTCAGCCATCTCTTTGCGTGAGTATCTTTCGACCATTGTTGAACCTTTTGTGTTAGTTTGCTTTTGTCCTGAAAGTATAAATTTGGCTTTTTGAGCCAGAAATCACGTCGTGCAATTTCTCTAAATTTAAGTTTTGATTATATAAAATCCGGGCTGAAATGTCGGTTATACGCTTATAAATTTGGGCTTAAGATAGCTTACTCGTTTTTCAAAGGATCATTTTTGCCCTATGTAAATAAATTTATCATTACTGCAGATCATCAAAAAGCTTATGAAATTTTACTGCAAAACGGCTTTAACATGAGCCAAACCCAGCGTCTCATCGACAAAGGCAGGCTGATCTGTGGCGGCAGTGTCGTGAGTGAGAAAAATGCCGTTTTGTGCGGCGATGTCTTTTTGATCGACTATGAGGCCAAGCCAAAAGGACTAAAGCCGATCTTTGAGTGCGAGAGCTTTGCGGTATTTGACAAGCCAAGCGGGGTGCTGAGCCACCCAAATGGCAGACACTGCGACTACTCACTAAACGATGAAATTTACACACTTTTTGGACGAGATGCGAGCGTAGCACATA
Organism: Campylobacter concisus; assembly: GCF_003049065.1. Lineage (GTDB taxonomy): Bacteria > Campylobacterota > Campylobacteria > Campylobacterales > Campylobacteraceae > Campylobacter_A > Campylobacter_A concisus_BE. The sequence continues at coordinate 42,885 of NZ_PISC01000004.1, forward strand.
GGCTAGACTGCGAAACAAGCGGCGTGATAGTCGTTGGCAAAGATAGAAATTCTACGATAAAACTAAAGAAAATCTTTGAAAACAGAGAGGTTTCTAAAAGCTACGTCGCGATGGTGCAAGGCAAGATCGAGCAAGAATTTACGATCGATGCTAAGATGGATCTAGCAAACAACTACGACGATGTGAAAATGCGAATGCAAATTTGTGAAAATGGCAAGAGCGCTGTGACTAAAATTTTGCCTATAAAGTATTTTGACGATATCGATACGACTTTAATTCGGGCTATCCCACTCACTGGCAGGCAGCATCAAATTCGCTTGCATTTGTTTCATGTGAAACACAAGATCCTTGGCGAACCACTTTATGGTTTGTTACGTCCGCAGATCGAGAAAATTTTAGACAAAGAGATGAGCGAGCATGAACGGATAAATTTAACTGGTGCAAAAAGGCTCTTGCTTCACTCGGATGAAATTTCATTTAAATTTGATGAAAATTTTTACACCATAAAAAGCAAATTTGACGCCGAAAGTGAGTTTTATAAATTTGCAAAAGAAGCAAATAATTAAAATATTTAAATTTTAAAAAGTCTTTCTAGTAAAAATAATCTATAAAAAATTTCATAATTTTGCTTTTAAATTTGAAATAGAGTTTTTATTGAAAAGTAGAATTAGATTTTTAGTGTCGCCGCATTGTGAATTAAATTTTGGTAATCAACTTTGTGTTTTTGTTTTTCACTCACAAAATTTCATACCAAATTTTTTAGATTTTATTTTGAAATTTTATTTTCCTCTTTTAAAACTTTCATGATTAGCCCAAGTCCAACACCAGCAACCAACACTATAAAAATTATCTCGGCGATATCAAGAGCTGTCATTTTTTACTCACGTTAGTTTTATCGTTAGTTGGTTTTTCTTCTGTTTTAGCTGCACTCTTATCACTAACGTTAGCTTTGATTTTTGGATTTTCATTTCGCTGTTTTAGCTGGCCACAAGCAGCACTTATATCAAGCCCTTTGCTCTGCCTGATCGTGCAAGTAACACCATGTTCCCTTAGATATTCTTGAAATTTTAGCATACTAGCAAGCTCAGGCCGTCCAAATTCACTACCTCCATGCGGGTTAAAGTAGATCAAATTTACCTTTGCCTTGATACCATGCAGCAGTTTAACCAGCTTTTTTGCGTCACTAACACTATCGTTTAAGTCCTTGATAACAAGATATTCAAACATCACACGCTTTCGCATATCAATAGGAAATCCCCTAACAGCATCCATAACAGCCTCGATATTATACGCCTTATTTATCGGCATCAGGCGGCTTCTAAGCTCGTTAGTAACAGCATGCAGTGATATAGCCAGCAAAACACCAAGGTCCATTTCTCCAAGCTTTTTTATCTGACTACCAAGGCCGCTAGTTGAAACAGTTTGACGGCGTGGAGATATGGCTAGACCCTCATTAAGAGCTAAAATTTTAATCGCTTTACTAACGTTAGCAAGGTTGTCAAGTGGCTCACCCATACCCATATAAACGACATTTATGCGTCTCTCGTATGGTATGTTATTCTCTCTTTTTATCCATAAAATTTGCCCTACGATCTCGCCAGCAGTCAAATTTCTAACAAGCCCACCCTTTGCTGTTAGACAAAAAGCACAGCCCATTTTGCAGCCAACCTGCGAACTAACACAAACCGTATAACGAGCATGGCGACTAACCTTGCCATCTTCATCGCTGATCTCCTCTTTCATCGGCAACAAAACGCTCTCTATCTTTAGACCATCTTTTAGCTCAAAAAGATACTTGATCGAGCCATCACTACTTTGCTCAAATTTCACACATTTTAGAGGGTCAAGATAAAATTTCTCAGCCAAATCCTGACGCATATCCTTTGGTAAATTTAGCATTTGGCTAAATTCTGTTGCATTTTTTTTATATACCCACTCATAAATTTGCGTCGCTCTGAACGAGGGAGAGACTAGCTCTTTTAACTCTTCGATGCTAAGATCAAGCAAATTTTTCACATATTTTCCTTTACATATTTTGTTAGTAGCTCTTTAGCTGCAGAGTGATTTTTTATAAAATCAGCATGCGCATTTTCATCACAAAAATTTGTCGCTACAAAAATTCCGTAAGCTGGAATTTTAAAAATTTGAGCCACTTTTAGAACAGAAAAAAACTCCATATTTTCTAAAAAATAACCCTTTTCAAACATCTTATGAGCCAAATTTTTATCTGTCGTTATGAAATTTGATGAATTTGTTTTGATAGTTCCACGTGAAACGATAGAAGAAATTTCACACTCGATCGGCGTGTAAGATCTATTTTCTATGCTAGAAATTTCAACATTTGCCCCAACCGAGCTTTCATAAATTTGCAAAATTTCACCATCTTCATAAAGACCTGCCGAGCCAACAAAAACTATCTTTTCTGGCATTTGGTATAAATTTCGCTCAGGATTTTTTGACAAATTTTGGCTTAGATTTTGCAACTCTGGGTTTGATGAGTTTGCAAATTTAGCCTCGATCTTTGCGAGGTAGTGCAGATCAATATTTTTTAAATTTATGCTCTTTTCATCTGCTCCCACGCACGATCTTTTTTGCAAAAACTTTGTCAAATTTATCGCCATATCGACTAGCCCCACCCCCATTGGCAAGGCAAAGTCAAAAATTTCATTTTTTCCAGCTGAGATAACTAACATCAGAGCCTAACCTCAACGCCATTTGCTTTAAGATACTCTTTTAGCTTTTTTATCTCGATCTCACCAAAGTGAAATATCGAAGCAGCAAGACACGCATCAGCTCCGGCTTCAAAAGCATCCTTAAAATGCTCCATCTTGCCAGCGCCACCACTTGCGATAGTCGGTATAGAAAGCGCGCTAAAGGTCTTTGTCAGCTCCAGACTAAAGCCCTGCTTGACACCGTCGTTATCCATAGACGTTAGCAATATCTCCCCTGCTCCGCGCGACTCGACCTCTTTTGCCCAAGCAAAGGCATCTTTTTTGGTATCGATCCTGCCGCCATTTATAAAAACGCTATAACCATTTTCAATCTTTTTAGCGTCGATCGCTACGACGACACATTGCGAGCCAAATTTCTTAGCCGCTTCGTCGATTAAATTTGGATATTTTATCGCCGATGAGTTTAGGCTCACCTTGTCGCAGCCCGCATTTAAAAGGCGCGAGATATCATCGATCGTGCGTATGCCACCGCCAACGGTTAGTGGTATAAAAAGCTTGCTTGCGACCTTTTTTACGACATCAACTATCGTATCACGGCCAAGGTGAGAGGCTGTGATATCCAAAAAGCAAAGCTCGTCAGCACCCTCGTCGTTATATCTTTTAGCTATCTCGACCGGGTCTCCAGCATCAACAAGTCCAACAAAATTTACACCTTTTACGACCCTGCCATCTTTTACGTCGAGGCATGGGATTATGCGTTTTGCGAAATGATTCAATTTTATCCTTTGTCTATCTTTCTAGCTGCCACCTCAAAGTAGGGCAAACTAGCCCAATTTTCTCGGTTTCCAACTATATAAATAACCTCTTTTGCTCTTGTTAGTGCCACGTTTAGCAGGTTTGGCTTGCTAGCAGCCCATGCTCTAGCGCCCTTTGTAGCTCCCCCTAACACAAACACGATAATGTCAGCTTCTTTACCTTGCATAGTGTGGATAGTGCCTGCACCTTTTAAATTTCTACAAACATCTTTAAATGGCGTTATTATCCTGATGTTATAATTTTGGCTAGTTAGCTCACTTGCCAAGAGCTCTTTAACCGCTTCGCCCTCGGCTTTATTGTAGTTGCCTATCCACTCCTCACTTCTAACATCTATCCACTTTGTTTGCACGTTAGTGTTTGCAAATTTACTAGCCGCGCTTCTACCAAGTATCATCATATCATCGTATGTAGTCTCGTTTGATATCTCAAACATAGGGTTAGCGCACCTTCTATGCACGATCAGTGGCGAGCCGACCCAGATACTCTCGCCACTACCTTTTATATATGTGCCGATATTCTGCGCTTTGTCGGCTCTTAGTTGCACAGAGGACTTAAGCAAGTTAAACTCCTCTTTTGCCTCGCAGTAGCTAAGGATCGCGTTATTTAAACTAACTGGCAGTGTTACAACTGGCTCAAGCTGAAGTGGGTCGCCAACCACTACAGCCATCTTTGAGCGGAGTAAGGCACCTAACGCGTTAGTTAAATTTGCCTGCCCTGCTTCGTCTATCAAAAGCATGCCTATATCGCCATTTAAAAGCTCTTTAAAGGTGTTATTAAACGAGGCAAAAGTCGAGCTAACAACAGGCGTTAACAAGAAGAGCCCTTTGATGACCTCACGTCTATGCTTTGCCTCTAAGCCGTTTTTTTCAGCCATCTTTTCATCGTTAAAGATAACGCTAAGAGCGCGTAAATTTGTCCTAACAGCCTCTTTGCAGGCAAAAATGGCAGCCTTATGCAAATTTAGCGTCTCTTTGAAAAGCTCTATCCTAGCCTTAAAAAGCTTTGTCTTGTGAAATTTCTCATCTATACCAAATTCCATCATAAATGGCATACTCTTTTGCATTTCGTCATTACTCTCGCTGAAGCTGCCGTTTAGAAAGATATCTAGCTCCTCGCTCCTGCCAAGTATCTTTTGACGTCTAGCAAAGTCGCTTTGTAGCCTTTTGTAAAGATTTATCTTTACACCAAGCTCTGCTGCTCTGCTCTCAAGCCCCGCTATCTCGTCTTTTAGCTCATTTAGCCTTGCCTCGTTTTTCTCTTTACTCTCGCCATTTTGCTTGCTTGCTTTTAAATTTTGCTCAGCTATCTGGCGGTTTATCTCGCCAACCTTTAACGCCTCGTCGTTATACTTTTCAAAGGCCTCTGTCTTAAAAATCTGCTGAAAGAGAAAAAATGGCGGCTTTTCTGGTGTGCTTAGATACTCCTGCAACGCTTCATTTTGACTAACAACTCTTGTTAGCTCGCTAAATTCAGCCTTTTTATCTTCAAGCTCGTCACTAACGCTAGTAAATTCGCTCTCAAGAGGAGATAAAAACTCCTCTATCTGCTTGGCTGAGTTATAGCTCTCTAGTCTTCTATCGACGTCAGCTAGCTCTGTTTTAAGGCTCTTTAGCTCCTCTTCTTTGATCCTGATCTCGCTAAAAAGTAAATTTACCTCGTGAAGTGCGAGATTAAATTTCTCCTTCGCCACGTCGTAGTCATCAACCCCTTCGCCAACTGCCAGATATTTGCCAAGCCCCATCAAAAAGCCATCTTGCTCCAAAAACTCGCCATACTCTTTTGATATCTCATCATGCTGGCTGTGAGTAGCCTCGATCTTTACGCCATTAATTGCATTAAAAACGAAATTTGACTTGTTTTGCTTTGAGCCAAGCGCCACGCAAAATAGCCCCCAAGCTGGCTTTGAGATAAAGGACTTCTCGCCAAATTTACTCTTTTCATCAGCCGAGAGTAGCCTTGTGGCTATAAATTTAAAATAATCAATCTCGCCCGCATAATCCCCTATGCTCTTTAACTGGCTTAGCTCCTTGCTCAAAATTTCAACCGCGCCATTGTTGCAAGAGCTAACGACCATCTCGTAGCCTTGCAGTTCGTCATTTAGCCTAAAATAAAGCGCCTTTTCGTCGCTGTCATAAACTGGCTCAAAGATATCGTGCCTGCTCATTTGCGCGAGCTTCATCGCCCTAAGCGTCACCACTTCAGCCATCACGTCCTTTAAAAGTGTCGTTTTACCCGTGCCTGGAGCGCCATTTACGCTATAAATCCCGCCGTTACCTTCTTTAAATTTCTCTATGATGTTATTTAGCGCCATTTGCTGTGAGAAATTTAAGGCAAAATCACTTGCAAAAGCCGATCTTGGGTAGCGCTCAGCCTTAAAAAAATCCCTAACAGCCCTTTGATTTAGCTCATCTCTAACGTCAATCCTCTCAAATTTATTCTCACTGCCCTCGTCTAAAAACTGATCCGTCAGCTCGTGCGTCCTGCCTGACTCGTAAAATTTGATAAGCAAATTTATATCATCTATAAAAAAGCTATTTAAAAGGGTGTCATTCTCTTTAAAATTTGGGTCAGCGATCCTTACTTCAAGCCTGATCACATCTTTACAAAATGGCGTCTTTAGAGAGCTTTTTAGCTCCTCGTGCACCGCTTTTACATAGTCGCTAAGCCTCATTTTCTCTTTATGGATAGAAATTTTATCCTTGATGTGCTCGCACTCTTTGTTAAAGTCGTTTTGGCTGATCTCTTTTAGGTGGTTTAGTCGCACCATCGCCCAAGGAGCCGTTGGGATAAAAAGGTCATTTGATGAGTTTGGTGTGAAAAATGGGCTTAACTCATCATCTAAATTTGCATCTTTTAAGGCAAAATTTTGCTCATTTTTGCAAAAGAGTAGATCGCCAGAGAGCTTAAGCTTATAACAAAATGCCTTTTCAAAGCTCGTTTGCTCAGAGCGTAGCTCATCTAAAATTTGCTCTTTTTCAAATTTCACCTTTGCTAGCTTTGATATCGCAAGGGCGAGCAAGTCAGTCTCAAAAATGCCGCCATAAATCGAAATTTCTACACCATTTTTTAAAAGCGACCTGTCAAATGCTCTTAAAATTTGCATAAATTTCTCATCGAAATTTGCGATCTCAAGGTCCATTGATTTTTTAAATTTGCTATTTGTCTTTTTTGGCTCGTCTAAGGTTTTTGGCTCTAAATATTGTGATAATAAAAAGTATTTTAAGGTATTTGCCCTACTCAAATTTGTGCCTTATTTTGTTGTTATTTAGTGATTATAATCCATTTTATATATGATTAAACTAAACTTGTAATCATTGTATAAGTAATTTTTGGCTAATATCGCGGCTATGATAAAGGCAAAAAAGCACTTTGGACAGAATTTTTTACAAGACAAAGCGACACTAGATAAGATCATCCAAGCGATACCCAAGGACGTAGAAAACGTCGTTGAGATTGGGCCTGGCTTAGGTGATTTGACATTTAGACTTTTGCAAATTTATAAGACGACCTCTTTTGAGATAGATTGTGAGCTGTTTCAAATTTTAAAGGTCAAATTTGCAAATGAGATCCAAAATGGACAATTAAAACTTTTTTGTAAAGATGCTTTAGAGCAGTGGCAGCAAGAGGGCGGACTAAGTAGCGAGAACTACTTTTTGGTCGCAAATTTGCCCTATTACGTTGCTACGAAGATGATACTAAATGCGATAGATGATGAAAAATGCCTTGGGCTTATCGTGATGATACAAAAAGAGGTTGCTCTTAAATTTAGTGCAAATAGCAGGGATAAAGAATTTAGCGCTTTATCGATCCTCGCTTCACTTCAAGGCAGGTGCGAGCTTTTGTTTGACGTGGATGCAAAGCTTTTTAATCCACCCCCAAAGGTCACATCCTCAGTCATCAAACTACAAAAAACAAAAAAGATTTTTGGCAAAGACGGGATTTTCAAAGATGCAAAACAATACGAGGCTTTTAAAGCATTTTTAAGAGCTGCGTTTGCTTCGCCAAGAAAGACGCTTTTGAAAAATTTATCCACAAATTTTGACAAAAAAGCGTTAGAAGAAATTTTTGAAGACCTAGACTTAGCTCAAAATTTACGTCCACACGAACTAGATGTCGATTCTTATCTAAAAGTATTTGAAAGATTAAAGGAAGATAATGAACGACAAAAACGAAGAGAAAGTTGTAACTAACCAAAGTAAAAACAACAAAAGACGAAGATTTAGACCAAAAAATAAGCCAAAACAAGAGGGCGAAACTACCGAGCAAACCTCACTAGCAAGCAAAAGTGTGATAGATAACTTCTTTGCAGCAGAGCAGGCTGAAACGCACGCCGAGCCAAAAAGTCAAAATCCTCGTCCAAAAAAGCAAAGAAATAACAAAAATCAAAACAAAAATGGCGAAAATAATAAGCCAAAAGAGCAAAAACAGCAAAAAGAAAAGCCAAAACAAGAGCCAAAAGCTGAAGCTAAAAACGAGGCAAAAGAGCAAAAAGAGAAGCCAAAAAAGGCTAAAAAACCAAAGAAAAATTTACCCGCAAAGCTAAATGGCAACGAGCAGTGGCAACAAGATATCGCAAGTGCGATGGAGGCAAACAAAGCCACTCACGAGCTAAGACTTGAGCCACTAAAATATCTAAATTCAAGCGAGCATAAAATTCGCATAACACCACTTGGCGGTCTTGGCGAGATCGGCGGCAATATGACGGTCTTTGAAACTGAAACTAGCGCCATAATCGTTGATATCGGCATGAGCTTTCCAAGCGAGAGCATGCACGGCGTGGATATCCTCATCCCAGACTTCGACTACGTTCGCAAGATAAAAGATAAGATAAAAGGCGTCATCATCACTCACGCACACGAGGATCACATCGGCGCGGTGCCTTATTTTTACAAAGAGTTTAAATTTCCTATCTACGCCACACCGCTTCCACTTGGCATGATAAATAATAAATTTGAAGAGCATGGACTAAAACAAGAGCGCTCACTCTTTCGCTCAGTCGAAAAAAGAAAACCATATCTCATAGGTGACTTTGAGGTCGAGTGGATACACATCACGCACTCTATCATCGACGCTTCGGCACTTGCGATCACGACAAAGGCTGGCACGATCATCCACACAGGCGACTTCAAGATCGACCACACGCCGATAGATGGCTATCCAACAGACCTTGGCAGACTAGCGTATTACGGCGAGCGTGGCGTGCTTTGTCTATTAAGCGATAGCACAAACAGCTACAAAGAGGGCTTTACGAAGAGCGAAAGCAGCGTTGGTAAGACCTTTGACGCGATATTTTCAAAAGCAAAAGGCCGCGTCATAATGAGCACATTTAGCTCAAACATCCACCGCGTCTATCAAGCGATCGAATGGGGCTTAAAATACAACCGCAAAGTCTGTGTCATCGGCAGATCGATGGAGAGAAATTTATACACTGCTATGGAGCTTGGCTACATCAAGCTCGATAAGAAAATTTTTATCGATGCAAACGAGGTTGGTAAATTTAAAGATGACGAGGTGCTTATCGTCACTACTGGCTCTCAGGGTGAGACTATGAGCGCCCTTTACCGCATGGCGACAGATGAGCACAAATATATAAAGATAAAGCCGACCGATCAGATAATCATCAGCTCAAAAGCGATCCCAGGCAATGAAAACAGCGTCTCAACGGTGCTAAATTTCTTACTAAAATCAGGTGCGAGCGTCGCTTACCAAGATTTTAGCGAGATCCACGTCAGCGGTCACGCAGCGCAGGAAGAGCAAAAGCTGATGCTTCGCCTCATAAAACCAAAATTTTTCTTGCCAGTGCATGGCGAGTACAACCACATCGCAAAGCACAAAGAGACGGCTATTAGCTGTGGTGTGGATGAGAGAAATATCTATCTAATGAGCGACGGCGATCAGATGGAGGTTTGCCAAAAGTACCTAAAACGTGTAAAAACGGTAAAAACTGGCAAAGTCTTCATAGATAATCAAATAAATAAACAAATCGCAGACGACGTCGTCATCGACAGACAAAACCTAGCTGAAGCAGGCGTCGTCATGATAATCGCTCAAATTTCACGTCACGGCGCAAAACTCATCAACAAACCTCGCGTCATCAGCTACGGCCTTGTGGGCGACAAGCAAGACGCTGAGTTTAGAAAAGAGATGGAGGGCGTGCTAGAGCAGTATCTAAGTAACGTCAAAGAGGAGCTTTTGAAAGATAGCAGACTACTCGAGTCACAAGTGCGCCAAGTGATCAGAAAGCACATATTTAGAAAGGTCAAAAAGTACCCAACTATCGTGCCGATCATCTATCTAATGTAAGGAAAATTTATGCAAAAAGCCAACCAAATCGCCGCTGAAGTCTTAGAGATAGAAGCAAACGAGCTTTTAAGACACGCTAAAAGCGTAGAGATAGAAGATGCCGTAAATTTGATATTTAACGCAAAGGGCAAAGTCATAGTAACAGGCGTGGGCAAGAGCGGTCACGTGGGCGCAAAGATCGCTGCTACGCTTGCAAGCACTGGCACGCCAAGCTTTTTCTTGCATCCAACAGAGGCTATGCACGGCGACCTTGGCATGATAGAAAAAGACGACATCTTGTTAGCCATTAGTTTTAGTGGTGAGAGCGATGAGCTTATCAAAATTTTGCCTCATGTAAAGCGCTTTGGCGTGAAAATCGTCGCCATGGCAAGAAGCAAGACAAGCTCGCTTGGTAAATTTAGCGACGCTTTTATAGATATAAATGTAGAGAAAGAGGCGTGCCCACTAAATGCCGCCCCAACAGCATCAACCACGCTAACGTTAGCTCTTGGCGATGCGTTAGCTGTTTGTTTGATGCAAAAGCGCGGCTTTAAAAAAGAGGACTTTGCAAATTTTCATCCAGGTGGCAGCCTTGGCAAGAGGCTATTTTTGAAGGTCAAAGACGTGATGAGAAGCGAAAATTTACCGATAGTCCGCTGGAATGCAAGCCTAAAAAGCGCGATCGATACTATGACACATGGCAAGCTTGGCACGGTTCTCATCGTCGATAAAGATGGTGTGCTAGACGCTCTTTTAAGTGACGGCGATCTTAGGCGCGCGCTTATGAGAGAGGACTTTGACCTAGAAGAACCAGCGATGAAATTTGCAACCATGCATCCAAAAGAGATAAATGACAAAGAGATGTTAGCCGTAGATGCGTTAGCTTTAATAGAAAAGTATAAAATTCAGCTTCTAGCTGTCGTAGAAAATGGTGTGCCTGTGGGCGTTTTACACATCCATGACCTTGCAAATTTAGGACTATAAAATGGAAAAAACAAGACTAAATAAATTTATCTCACACAACACAAACTACTCACGCCGTGAGGCAGATGAGCTGATAAAAGCTGGCAAGGTTAGCATAGCAGGGCGTGTGGTTAGCGACCTTGCCACAAGCGTGGATGAAGATGACAAAGTGCGCATAAATGGCCGTTTGATAAAGCTAAAAAAAGAATTTACCGTTATCGTTTATCACAAACAAAAGGGCGAGCTAGTTAGCAAAAAAGATGACCGCGGACGAAAGACGATCTACGACACGTTAGATAAGAAATTTGCCAAATTTGTTAGCGTAGGGCGCCTAGACTACGCAAGTGAGGGACTACTTTTACTAACTGACGCTCCAGCGATCGCCACAGCGCTCATGAATAGCGACTTAGAGCGCGAATACTACCTAAAGGTAAAAGGTGAGGTGACAAAAGAGGTGATAGAAGCGATGACAAATGGCTTTTTCGCCAAGGATGCCACCAAAGGCGCTCACGCAAAAACTACTATAAAATCAATGGAATTTAAGCCATTTCTAGCCTATAAAGTCTTTGGCTCAAGCGGTGGCTACACAAAACTAAAGGTCATCATAAATGAGGGTCAAAACAGAGAGCTACGCCGCTTCTTTGGCTACTTCGACCTTGAAGTGATGGACCTAAAACGTGTTAGTTTTGGACGCGTTAGCCTTGATATGCTAAAGCCTGGCAAATGGCGCTACTTTGAAAATAGCGAATACGAAGACCTAAGAGACTTTTTAAAAGTTAATAACGTTAGATACTAACATTAGGTTTGCTTCTCTAACAAAGAGGCAGGCCAGACCACAATAACTACGAATTTGTAAAATGGAGAAAAAATGAAAAAGGCTGTTCTTTTATACACAATCTTACTAACTATTGGATTCTCCAAGGATCTAGTAGAACTTGGACTTGAGGCTTACAGCAAAGGTGACTACAACAAAGCAGTCGAGATATTTACTAAAACTTGCAATGATGGAAATAATGGCAATTGCTATAATTTAGGACTTTTGTATATAAATGGTCAGGGTGTAAAACAAGACTACAATAAAGCAGCTAAATTATACGAAAAGGCTTGTAATGGTGAAATTATTCAAGCTTGTTATAACTTAGGATTTTTATACTATAACGGTCAAGGCACTACACAAGACTACTATAAAACTGCTCAATTGTGGCAAAAAGTTTGTGATGCCAAATATAGTATTGGTTGTTATAATTTAGGGCTTTTATATGAGGATGGTCAAGGTGTAGAGCAAGACTACAATAAGGCGGCTAGATTATACGAAGAAGCTTGCAATAATGGACATGCACTAAGCTGCTCTAATCTAGGTGTTTTATATATAAAAAACCAAGGTGTAGAACAAAACTATAACAAAGCCATAGAGCTATACAATAAATCTTGTGACGGTAAAAATGCTATAGGTTGTTTTAATTTAGGAAATTTATACGAAGAAGGCAAATATCTAAAGCAGGACTATTATAAAGCGGCCAATCTATATAAACAAGCTTGTGATGGCGGATATGCTAATGGCTGTTATAATCTAGGTAATTTTTATGAAAGAGGACAAGGGGTAGAGCAGGACTATACCAAAGCTACCAAACTATACGAAAAAGCTTGCGATGGCAATATTGCCCAAGCCTACCACAATTTGGGAGTTTTATATGTAAATGGTCTGGGTGTAGAGCAAGACTATTATAAGGCAGCTCAATTATGGCAAAAAGCTTGCAATGACAGATACAGTATGAGTTGTTACAACTTAGGAATTTCATACAATAATGGCCAAGGTGTGAAGCAAGACTATTATAGAGCGGCTGATCTATACAAACAAGCTTGTGACGATGGAGTTAATGATAGTTGCTCTAATTTAGGAATTTTATATGAAAACGGTCAAGGTGTAGAGCAAGACTACAGTAAATCAGTAGAATTATATGAAAAAGCTTGCAATAATGGATACAATCGCGGTTGTTTTAATTTAGGAGCTTTTTATCTAAAAGGCAAAGGCGCAAAACAAGACTACCACACCGCGAAAGAGTATTTTGGCAAAGCGTGTGATTTGGGGCTTCAACAAGGATGCGACATTTATAAAAAGATAAACGAGAAAGGCTTTTAATACCCAAAAAAACAACTTAGCGAGCTCTATAAATTTAGAACTCAGGCAAATTTATATCTTATTTTCTGAAAGTAGGATGTTTATATATGGATTTATGAGCGTTTCGCCGCGTGCTGCGTAGAGCAAGACCTCTTTAAAGTAGTTGTCGTTTATGCCGTAAGTGTGAAACTCATACGCCCCTATGCCGTATCCCATCGGCGTGATATCGACCCTCGAGTACCAGGCATTTTGCGCTGGGATGTAGCGGTTTGTATCTCTTGAATAGACAAATAGCTTGATCTTATCTTTGCTCTTTTGCGCCATATACCAGATGAAAGAATTTGTGATGTCGTTAAAGAAGTAGATGTCGCCATTTGGCATGATGGCCTGAGCTGTGTCGTTGTTATCAGCGATGAGCGTCCTGCTCTCATAACATATAAATTTATTTGGCGTAAGCTGCTCTATGGGCTCAGACTTGCCGTTATTTAGAACCAAAATTTTATCGTCGCTTATATCAGCATTATAGGCGAGAACGGCTAAGACTAGAGCCAACAAACAAAGAGAAAAAATTTGCTTTATCAAAATAAAAATCCTCTTAACAAATAGTATTTGAGCACGTAAAGCGAGCATATCAGCACGCAAACACTTAGCCAGATCGATGAAAATTTAAGCTTGTGCGAGTAGTTTGTCTTTGTGATGATCTCCACAAGATATGGCATAAGACCGTAAAAAATGCCCAAAAACAAACTGCCCCAGATGAGGTAGCCAACGTAAAAATAGTCACTTCTTAGCATGCAGTATGGGCACTTGTGATTTGGCTGCTCATAAACATAAAGACCAAAAAAGTAGGTGATGGCGTAGTAGCTAAGCACCAAAAATAGCAAATTTGCCACAAAGCTTGCCATGCTTTGCTTTAAGAAATTTAGCGCCAAAATGACAAAAAATAGCACGAAAAAGGCGCTTACTAAGCCAAAATTTGTATAACCAAATGGCAGTTTTGGAGCTTGAAAAGTGACCGAGCAGCAAAAGACTGGCACTTTTAGCGGGATGTTATAAAAAAACGAAATTTCTATGCCAAGCTCAACCAGTATCATCACAAAAAGGCAGATGAAAATGGCATATTTTTTCTTTAGATATGGGAAATTTAGAGCCTGCAAGTCGAGCCTATTTATAACCAGCCATATACCAAGCCCAAATATCAGCAAAATTTTAGTGAGCATCAAGATGCCGCCAAATTTATTTGAGCCGATCACGCCAGCCGAGCACATAGCTCCTGGCACGATGTCAGAGAGCTCATTTAGACAAAGTGCGAAAAATATAAACAAAACGATCTTTGTACAGACGCTAAAGAGCAAGATCGTATTTACAAGGTAGTTTTGCTTTTCAAGTGAGTATTGAAGCGATGTTAGCGCGTTATAGTCCCACGATCTTACTATCCTAACGACGTAAAATAGCGAAATGCCCATCAAGACTAACAACACAAACTCCGCTAACAAAAAGGCGATAACGGCGTTTGATAAAAATACGCTCATACTATCTCTCCGTTTTGCAAGCTAACAACTCTATCTGTAGCGCTTAGCTCGTCAAAAATGCTATCGTGAGTGGCGACTATGACGCTTTTTTTAAACGCCTTAAATGACTCAAGTAGGCCTAAAAATGCACGCGCATTTTGCCTATCTAAATTTGCCGTTGGCTCATCAGCCAAAATGATATCCGCATCCATTGACAAAGCCCTAGCTACCGCGCATCTTTGACGCTCACCGCCGCTTAAATTTGATACATTTTCATCTCTTTTGTGTGAGATATTTGCAAGCTCAAGAGCCTTTTTTATCATCTCTTCACGCACGTTTGCCTTGAAATTTGTTAGAGCAAACGGGGCTAACAAATTTTCATAGACGCTTAAGCCCTCGATGAGGTTAAAATTTTGAAAGATAAGCCCAAGTCTTTTGTGTCTAAACTCAGAGCAAAATGCGTCAGGCAGCTTTGCGATGTTAGTGCCGTCTATCAAAATCTCTCCGCTAGTTGGCTTTTGAAGTAGGGCTATGAGCGAGAGCAGGGTGCTTTTACCACTTCCGCTAACGCCTTTTAGTATCACTAACTCGCCGTTATTAACGTCTAAATTTATATTTTTTAGAGCGCAAAACTCGTTTTGTTTGCCTTGGTTATAGACTAGGCTAACGCCTCTTATATTTATCATTTTAGCCCCTCATTTATGTCGCCACACGCCACACGCCACGATGGGATAAGGACAAATGCCAAAAATGGTATGACGCCAAAGACAAAGATCAAAAAGAGCTTATCAAACTCCAAAATAGGCGTGAAATTTGTAAAATTTAAAAGCTCGTCGCCTAAAAATATCCCCTTTAAAAGTGGAGCATTAAAAACAAACACAAAGAGGTAAGCTAACATAACGCCAAGCAAAAAGGCGCTAACGCTAACGATGAAATTTTGTATAAATTTTAAAAAAATGATCTCTTTTATACTAAAGCCAATGCTTCGCAAAATGGCTATCTCACGCTTTTTACTGCCGTAAGCAAGTGAAATTTGGTTTTTAAGCAGCACAAAAAAAATGAGCATAACGCTAACATAAATGCTCATAAAAATTCCGCCCTTATAGTAGTAAAGATGCCTAATGTTCGCCACCTCATCTTCTATGCTAATGGCAAATGAGTTTGGATATAAATTCTCTATCTTTAAAGCCACTTGGCTGATCTCATCAGTGTTTGGCACATCTACATAGAGCCTTGTGTATTCTTCGTCCTTTAAATTTAAGATAGCTCGCAAGGTTTTTGGATGCAAAAATATGGCGTTATTTGTGATAAGTCCGCTTTGTTTTGGCATGGTTTTTACTATCTTTACTGGTATCATGCGCTGTTCTGTTAAGAAGTTAAAGCTCTCATCGTAGTAAAGCTCGTTCATAGCAGCTTTTACGCCCTCACCAACGATCATCTCGTCTTCTTTTAGGCTATCATCCTCATATAGATGAAACCAGACGCGCTTTTGCACGAAGTAGTACTCCCCATCAGCCACGCCTCTAACGTCAGCCACGCCATCGATCTTTGAGATATCATAGATGTAGCCATGGTGCATAAGGTCGTTTTTACCAGCACGAAACGCGCTAACAACTATGCTTGATCTATCCTTTACTAAGCTTATAAGATCATGCTGGATCGAGCCAGAGATGAAAAGCACCGAGCTTAGCACAAAGATAATGAGCGCAAAGAGACAAAAGCTAAAGAGATGGTCCTTTTTGTCTTTAAAAAGCAATATCACAGCGTAGTTTATGAAATTTCTACTTATCATAGACAAAGCCCTTTTGCTCTTTTAGGCTAAAGCTAGAAGCTAAATTTGCCCTTGTTATCTTTGAAATTTCTCTTAGCTCATCTTGCTTTGCTTTGTGGTCAAAGCTAA
Organism: Campylobacter concisus; assembly: GCF_003049065.1. GTDB lineage: Bacteria > Campylobacterota > Campylobacteria > Campylobacterales > Campylobacteraceae > Campylobacter_A > Campylobacter_A concisus_BE. The sequence continues at coordinate 59,148 of NZ_PISC01000004.1, forward strand.
GGTAGTGCGCCGCTAAAAGCGTGTAAGAGAGTCCAAAAAATAACGCCAAAAATGCTAGAAATTTCACTTTATTTACCGATAAATGTCTTTATCTCGTCAAATTTTATGACACCTTTGCCAGCGTGATCTTTCATAAAGCTATTTGCCTTTGCTTCGTCTTTAAATGGGATAAATTCCTCGCCCATCGGTCCAAAAACGTTTGAGCCATGAACGTAAAACGCCTCTTTTGCATCAAGCTTTTCAAGCGTGTAATAATCACTCACGTAAGCTTCTTTTACCACCTCATCTGCAAAGTAAAAGTGCGCCATATCTTTTACGCCATCAAAATAATAATCCTTGCCACCAGCCTTGATAAGCGTCGCCCACTGCTTGTTTTTTATAGGCATGCCACACACCGCACATCTTGCATCCTTTGGTAGCTCGATGCGCTCTTTCGCCCCTTTATAGGCGTTTATATTTGCCTCACTCGTCAAATTTCCAGCCCACAAGGCAAAAACTGCGCTAAGCAACAAAGCTATAATTTTCATCTTATCTCCTTTAGTTTCTCTTTTTCTAACTCGCCCTTTTCATAGAGCTTTTTTAACATCTCATCGTCAAATTCTATCTCGTAGTAGCCCTTTACAAACTCGCTAAATTTATCAAACTCATCAAAGGCATAGCCAAGCAGCCAGCGTCCGCCGTTATTACCACTGACTAAATTTTGATGCTCCGTCCCGTCATACCAGATAAAAAAGGTCGTCTGCTCTATCTCATCTGGCAAGAAGTAAGAGCGAAATTTAGCAGCCTCGCCACTATAAATTTGCTCTATCACGCTTTTGCCAGCACTTAACGAATTTAGCTCATTTTCATGATCAAACCCTCTAACAAGCACCGCCTCACGCGTAAATATCACATCGAGTAGATCGCCCTGCCCATTATCTACCACGTATCTTAGGCTATTTTCATCCTCTTTTTTAGAAATGAGCCTTAGATACTCTTCATCTGGCTCTAAAAAGACACTATCAAGCACATATAGTGCTTCTAGGCTTGCTTGCATGTTGCCCCAGTTTTTAAAACTCATCAATTCTTTCCTAAAATTTCTAAATTCTCGCACGCCTCTTTTAAGCCATTTTTGCAGCTTTCAGTGAAAATTTCACGTGCTTTTTCTACGTCCTCTTTCACGCCTTTGCCTTCAGCTAGCATGATAGCGTAGTTGTTGCAGCCCTTTTCATAGGCATATATGCATGCTTGCTCGTAAAGCTTTGTCGCTTTTGTAAGGTTTTGATCAACCCCTTGCCCATAAACATATAAAAATCCAAGATTATCACACCCTATGCCAGCTTCGTTTGCGCAGGCCATTTCGTAGTATGTTTTGGCTTTTGCGTAGTCTTTCTCAGCACCTTCGCCCTGAGCGTATAGGTAGCCAAGGTTACTACATCCCATGCCGTCCCCTGCCTTGCAAGCCTTTTCATAAAGCTCTTTTGCTTTTTTTAGGTCTTTTCTCACACCAGTGCCGTTTGCATAGAGCAAGCCAAGCTCGGTGCAGCCCTCGTTGTCACTACATGCTTTTTCATAAAATTTAGCTGCTTTTTCAAGGTCTTTTTCTACGCCTTTGCCATTTTCATAGACGTAGCCAAGGTTGCTGCAAGCCATAGAGAAATTTTGCTCGCAAGCCTTTTCATAAAGCATTGCTGCCTTTGCCTCATCCTTTTTGACGTTGCCATCACCCCTGCTGTAAAGCACAGCTAGGTTGTAGCAGCCTGATGCCTTTTTCTCTTTGTCGCAAGCATCTTCATAAATTTGTGCTAGTTTGTTGTGATCATCTTTTGCGTTTAAAGCCTCTTTTATGTAGCCAGCATTTAAAATGCACAAACTAGCAGCTAGTAAAACCAAACTCTTCATCATATCTCCTAAACTACTTTTATATCTCTGCCGCGGTAGGCTAGGGCGATTAGCAAGGCAACAGCTGCCAAGATCAAGTATATTAGCCCAGAAACGCCAAAGCTCTCGCCATTTGCGTATGAGTGAAGTCCGCTAAGGTAGAAATTTACTCCAAAATATGTAAAAAGCACCGAAGTAAATGATAGCACGCTAGCTGTTAAAAAGGCAAAAACGCCCCTTAGTTTTGGTATAAACCTTAGATGAAGCACTATGGCATAGACGATGATCGTGATGTATGACCAGCTCTCTTTGCTGTCCCAGCCCCAGTATCTGCCCCAGCTCTCATTTGCCCAGACGCCGCCTAAGAAATTTCCGATAGTTAGCAAGCTAAGTCCTATGATGAGGCTTAGCTCGTCGGTGGCGGCGAGGTATCTTATCTGCTCGCTAAGCTTTTGCTCGTTTTTGTCATTTTTTAGAGCCATCAAGATAAGTCCCACAAGCCCTAGCACAAAGCCAAAGCCCAAAAAGCCGTAGCTTGCGGTGATGACGCTTACATGCACGCTAAGCCAAAATGACTTTAAAACTGGGACTAAATTTGTTATCTGTGGGTTTATAAAATTTAGATGAGCAACGAGCAAGCTAACACTTGCAAAAAGCGAAGCAGCGCCAAGAGCGAAGCTTTGATGCTTGAAAAATAGCACTCCAGCTAGCACGCTTATAAGCGAGATATAGACTAAACTCTCATAAGCATCACTCCAAGGTGCGTGACCTGAGATGTAAGCGCGTAGGGCTAAATTTAGAGCATGCACCGCAAAGGCAGTGAAAAATGCAAGACTAAGCGCTCTTTCAAATCTAAATTTCCTCCCAAAAAATAGCCTATAAAAGCCAAGAGCGAGCGAAGCAAGAGCTAGGATCATGTAAAAATAGATAAGAAATTTAAATATCTCCATTTGGTTGTAAAGCACTTCAATGCTGGCCTTTGCCTCGCTTGGCGCAAGAGAGCCTAGAGTGCTTCTTTGATAGTTTGAAATTTGCTCCAAACTCCTATCAGCCCCAGCGCACTCGCCACTTTTTACGCAAAGGCTTAAATTTTCTATGTAAGCTCCTAAAACGCTTTTAAACTCGTTTGAAATTTCATCTTTACTAAAGGCTTCATTTACGCCTAGCCACGTGATCGCTTCACCATTTTTAGCGGGGATAAATTTTAAAATTTCGCCCTTTAGCGCAAGATATAAGACATTTAGCCTCTCGTCAAATTTAATGACATCGTTATCAAATTTATCTCTTTTTGAGGCGGATTTTTCATTTGCAGCCTCTACAAATTTAGCCAGCTTATACTCGCCATTTTCGTTAAAAACGTCATTAAAGCTAGCAAATTTCTCACTAACGCCAAGAAGCTCGCCCACGCGCTCACTCGTGATCTTTACCATCCTTTTATCCATCCACTCTTGTGGCGAGATGGCAAAAGAGAGCATCAGCTCATCGCTGCTAAGCCCAAAGAGCGTGGTTTTGGTTGAAATTTTGCTTATTACTGCCCTTGTGTAAGAGCCAGCTGGCGCGATCCTGCTATCAGTTTGAACTAAAATTTTGGCAAATTTATCTGCGTGAGCTTTAAAATTTATGGCTTCATCGCTTGCGAAATTTGGCGTAGCGTTTAGCAAAAGCAGGGCTAAAAATGCAAACTGCGTGCCTTTTATGAAGTTACAAAGTCTAAAAAATCGGCTCTTTTTGCTAAATAAATTTCCCACAAAGCCAAGGCAAAGTAGAAAATATCCGATGTAAGTTGGCACTTTGCCAGGATCAAAGCTGATCTCAAATGCGCTTCCAAGCTCGTCAGCGTCGTATGATGACTGAAAGATTTTATAGCCCATGATGCTAAGTGGGTGATTTAGCGAAATTTCATGCTCGCTTTTTGCGATGCTTACTTTGCTAGTGTAAGATGATGGGCTATTTAGCCCTGCGTAGCGCTCTAGGATAAATTTATCAAGCCTTAGTGAAAATGGTAAATTTATCACTCGTGAGCTAAAGTAAAATTTCGCCTCTTGTCCGTCAAAGCTCAAAATGCTTGGCTCAAGATCGTATCCAGCGCCACCTTTTAGCTTGGCGGTTTTGCTCTTTTGCCCAGCAAAGCCAGCCTCTATGCTAAGCGTGGCTGGAGCGTTTTTCTCATCTTTTTTGTAGCCAACTATCTTTATAATAAATTCTTTGCCGTTTATATCTTTTTTGAAGCCAAAGTCGTTTTTGCCAAGCAGGCTAAGTTTTAGTGGATATTCAAAGCTTTCATTTGAAATTTGCACTCTTAAATATGGCTTTGTGCTTTGCATAGAGTTGCCACTCTCACCCACTCTTAAGTGCATAACGCCCTCTTCGCCAAAGTATCTTGTAAGCGCAGCACCGATAAAGATCAGAATAAAAGCAAGATGTATCAAAAATGCGCCAAATTTCTTATACATCTTGGTTTTTACGATGCTAATGGCTAGGCAAATAACGCAAACTGCCATGACGCACTCGTACCAGAGCGCTTCATAAACAAGCACTCTAGCCGTCTGTGTGTCATAAAAATTTTCCAAAAAGGTCGCCGCCCCTGCACCAAAAGCAAGGATAAATAATAATATTAAAGACAAGCGATAGATGTTTAAAATTTTCATCACCTGCCCTTAAGCCTTAAATGCTATAAGTCTGTCCTGCATAAAGTATAAAAACCCTAAGCAATAAAACGCCAACGACTGCTGCAAACGAGCCAAGATAGAAGCTAAATTTCATCTTGCCAAGTGCGAAATTTAAAACAAGAGGCAAGACAAAGCCAACTAAAACAACCCCAAGCCAAAAGAATTTAGCCCAAACGCCACTATAAAATGCAACTGCTGCGCCTTGTTGATAGCTTGAGCCAAGCAAAAGCGATACAAAAAGCATTAAAATGAGTAAAATTTCAGCGCATAATACGTAAAACTCCACGCCATGAAGCGAGCTAAGGTCGCTTGAGTGTGGATCTTCTTTGAAAAATAGTGCCGCTATCAAGCTGCTACCACTTATGCCAGCACTAAGCCCTGAAGCTATGAAAAGCGCTGGTAAAACGGCGGTGTTTAAAAGTGGAAATCTAATGAGCACCGAGATCAAAAAGCCTGTATATGCGCAAATGATAACCGCAAAAAGCAGGCAAAGCGCGCTTAAGAGCGGATAAAGTGGCGATAAAATTTTCATCACGCCATCAAAAAAGCCACAAAATGACTTTAACTCCGCATTAAAAGCGTATAGACACATCAAAAAGCTAAGCGGTATAAACACGCAAAGCGCGGCTACACCGATAGACATAACCGATGTGAAGTTGTAGTTAATTAAAATTTTCCAAAACAAAAGTGGTTTTTCAAGGTCAGCTATCAAGCAAACCATACCAAGCATGATGCTAACAAAGGCTAAAAGCGAAGCAGCCTTAAAAAATGGGCTAAAGCCATCTTGCCTTTTGTAGCGCTTTAGAACTATGGCAGCTATTAGCGCTCCGCCGCTCATACCAGCTAGCAGAAGATAAACAGCGATCGGCCAGCCCCACTCAACTGCGTGCGAAAATGTCGCAGTGAAATTTAATGCACCATCCATCTTACACCCCCGCTTTTACTTTAGGAATATATCTAAGGCTTGGTTTTGTGCCAAGTTCTGCTCTTAGTCTTATGCTATCTTTGACAGCTAGTAACTGGCTAATGTGCGAGCTCTCATCGTTTAAATCGCCAAAGACCAAAGCCTCATATCTGCACGCCTCGACGCAGGCTGGATCTTTTTTATCCTTTAAATTTGTATCTATGCAGAAGTTACAGCTTTGGGCTGAGTGATTGACTTTATCGATATATCTCACGTCGTAAGGACAGGCTACGATGCAGTATTTACAGGCGATGCAGTCATCTATGTTTGTAGTTTGGATGCCAGTTTTTATGTCCTTGTGACAGGCTTTTGTTGGGCAAACAGCCACACAAGGCGCATCCTCGCACTGCTGACAAGATACTCTTACATATCTTTTATCGAGCAAATTCTTTGGATCAGTCTTATCCTCTACAAAAAGTCTCATCTGTCCTTTTGGGACTAAATTTACCTTTCTACATGCCACTTCGCAGTCCGTGCAGCCAACGCATTTGTTTTGGTCAAATATCATGCCAAAATGTGGTTTTTTCGCACTCTCTTCACTCTTAAAAGCAAAACCACTACTTGCCACGCTAGCACCAGCAGCCACAACTGCCATGCGTTTAAAAAAGGCTCTTCTGCTATTTTGATTTTGCATTTTTAACTCCATTTATGCCTTAATGAGGCTTTTTAATGCCCTCATTTTGCTCTTTTTCATGAATTTTTCTTGCTGCCTCAGCTAGTTCGCCAGGCTTTAAGACCTTAATAAGCTCTATCTCAAAAACGATAGTCTCGCCACCAGGTATCCCCTCCATGCCGCTATCGCCGTATGCAAGCTCAGGTGGGATGACAAATTTAAACTTCTCGCCCTCTTTCATAAGCATCAGACCCTCTTCAAGACCAGGGATCAAATTTAGCATCGAAAGATGAGCTGGAGCCTCTTTTGTCTCGTCAAAGACCTTGCCACCAGCAAAGCTTGCTTTATAATTTACTATGATGATACTCTCAGGCTTTGGAGTAGCCCCTTTTGAGCTACTTTTTATGATCTCATATTGTAAATTTGATTTTGTTGTTTTTACATTTTTATTTTTTGCATTTTTTTCCATATAGGCTTTGCCTTGGGCTAAATTCTCTTTTAGCTTGGCAGCCTCTTTTTCTTTTACTATCTTATCTAAGCTTTCAGCCCTTTTGTTTAGTAGCTTTGCTATCTCATCATCACTTAGTTTTAGCTCGCTCTTTAGCGCGTCGCTAAAGCCTTTTATCACTGCATCAGCGTCATAGCCAACACCTAGTTGCTTTTGATCTAGCAGTCCTTTTAAAACATATCCACCGCTTGTTGCGCCTATGGCATAAGAGTCGTTTGTATCGACATTTGCTAAGAGGCTAGCCACACTTAGGCTAAGAAGTAGCGAACATTTTAAAAACGCATTTTTCATTTCAAACCCTTAAGATTAAAGGGGCTAAAACTAGCCCCTAAATGCTATAAATTTTTGTTTAGAATTCTCTGAGCTTCTTTTATATACTCTTTAGATGCATCTAGTCTTTGTTTAGTAAATTTAAATCCGTGCATACCCCACGAACCATCTTTTTCGACCATATCGATGATCTCTTGAGCGTTTTGGACAAGCTCATAAACTCTTGCTTTATCACTTGGATCTAGCTTTTTAGTCTCTAGTAGTGAGTAAATTCCCTCGATGCCTATTTTGACCTCTGAGAATTCATTTTTAACTGGAGTTTGCCATCCCATAACCTCATCATAAACTTGTTTTTGGTTTTTGAAGTGAAGTGTTGGTTTTAGCTCAGATAGCACTGGGCTATGGCAGCCTTTGTTATCTTTCATATCTTTATCAGCCCAAGATGTTCTAGCGCATGCCCACATCAAATCAACATAGTTGTGACCATTTTTATCTCTCTCAAAGTGCCAATCTTTTCCATCTCTTGGTTTTTCAGAAGCAGCGCCTGGGACAAGAGATTTCTCTTTTGGATCGACCATGATCTTCCAGATGTGAGAGCGTCTTTGAGTATCAAAGCCAGCGTTGTCTTGGAACTGAACAGCGTAGAAATTCTCGCAGCTCATCATAAATGGCATGTGGCAAGATGCACAAGTGTTGTTTTTGTGTGTATCTGCTTTTGCTGCGACATATGCTTGAGTTTCGTGACAATCTTTACAATCTTTTTTGATCTTTGGTTTAGTGTAGAACGCACTTAGATAGCCTTGATCTGGGTTGTAGTTCATGCCAGTTACGCTCTTATCGCCTACGACGTTACCTGTGTTGTCGTGTGGATCGTGGCAGGTGACGCATCTCATACCTTTATCGTAGTGAGCGGTAAAGTATGATTGAGAACCTTCTGAGCCGCATCCTGGTCCCATTGATTTAAATTTAGAGCTAAGTGAGAGATCAAGCTTGCCGTTATTAAGTGGGTTAGCTCGCATTAGATCTGGGCTAAAGTTAAATCTTTGGTGACAGCGTTCGCAGTTTGATGTTCTAAAATTTGTAGCTCCATCAAGGTGACCGCCAGCTCCGTGGCACTCCTCACAGCTTACGCCTTTTGAGATAGTGTGTTTTTGAAGCTCTTTGGCATTACCAAGTGCTGCGTAAAATTCTGCTTTTGACTTAAAGTCAAATTTAACTGGGTGGCAAACCTCACAATATGATGAGTTTGCTTGGAAAAACATCGATTTTTTATGTTTTGCGGCGTATGAGGCAAGACCTCTGACATATCCGCCATTGTCGCCATACTCTTCAAGCGTGCCAGGAAATTCAGGCACGAGCTCTTTTATCTTTTTAACAGTTGCGTCGTCTAAATTTAACGCCCATGTTCTTTGCCATTGGTTACCGCCAGCTACGATCTGACCTGTGCCATCTCTTAGCAAACCACCCTCAACGTAGTAAGTACCGCGAAGTAGCCATGCATCGACGTAGCCCATCTTAGTTCTTAAGTGACCAACGGTTGCGTAGATGACATCTGGAGTGATACCTTTTGGTAGGATAGAAGCGGTATCTTTGTCAAATACTGGCTCAGTTAGGTTGTTATTGACCTCTGGGTGCTCGCCAGGGAAGCGCATAGTAGTTGCGTGGCGAGATCTGCTCCAGACCTCATACTGAGCTGGGTGACACTCACCGCACTTTTCTGGACCTACAAATTTATTAGGAAACTGAAGCGATGAAGTGGCTGGAATTCTATACATCATAGAACTATAGCCCTTACCACCATCTCTTTTACTAAGCTTTGACATATCAAAGCCATGTCCCTCGGCAAGCCACTCTAAGCCACGGTCATGAACGACCATTTTGCCGACGGTTTTGCCACCATACTTTGTAAAAATAGGGTGGTTTTTAAATAGCCAGTTATACATCTCTTGCTCTTCTACGACGTAGTCTTGCAAGGAGACAACACCTCTACTTTGCAGTGTGCCTTTAGGATTTGCGATAACATCACGTGCTTTATCGGACATCTGCATATTATGCTCTTCGCAACAGGCTTGTGAAGCAAAGATACTAACACCCATGAGTAAGCCTGCTAAGGCTTTGTGTAAGTTTCTCACGTCTCCTCCTTTGAATTTTTATCCTAAAATCAAAATGATTTCATACTGATAATCTTAACACCAAAAAAGGGCAGAAAAGGGGGGAAATTAACAAATTATAAATTTTCGAAACTAATTGTAAATGCAACGTGGTTTTCATCCACATTTTTAGCAAAGATTAGGGCGTTGTTTTTGCGAGCGATAAGACGGCTCATATATAGCCCAAGCCCGCTACCGCTCTCTTTTGTGCTAAAGTGTGGCTCAAAAATAACCTTTAAAAATGAATTTTTTATCGCTCCTGCGTTATTTTGCACGCATAAATTCTTGCGATCATCTTTTAAAAAGGCGCTTATCTTTATCACTCTTGGCTTTGTGTAGCTCTGCTTAAATGCGTCTTTTGCGTTGTTTATGATGTTTATTAAAATTTGGATTATCTCATTAAAATTTGCAAATACCTCAAAATTTTCTCTCACATCAAGCTGCACTTCGATCTGATACTTTTTAAGCGTTGCGTTTAAAATTTTTATCGTTTGATTTATCACTTCAAGCACCTTAAATTCTTTTCTCAAGGTATTTGGACTAAAGAAATTTTTAAAGTCATCAACGGTTTCTGACATGAAATTTATCTGCTTGCTTGTCTCTTCTATAAACTCATAAATTTTCGCCTCATCAAGCTTTTTTCGCTCCTGATAGAGTTCTAAATTTATCAAAGCTGAGCTTATCTGAGCAAGCGGCTGCTTCCACTGGTGTGAGATATTGCCTATCATCTCGCCCATAGAGGCTAGGCGGCTTTGATGTATCATCAGCTGCTCAGTCTGCTTTTTGCTCTCCTCACCTCGCCTATGCATCTTATAAACAAGTAGCAAAAATAGCCCAAAGATAAGCGTTATAGCGCTCATTATGACGATGACCTCTTGCAAATGATAGGTAAAAATAGCGCGGATTGGTATCTTAAAAGAGATCATCGCGACCGTTTCGTTCACGTCTGGGATCTCTATGCCCTCCATGCCATATTTTTCTAGCATTTGTTGTGGGGCATTTGCACTGCTATGACAGGCTAGACAGCTTGGACTTTGGTTTTTTATAGGCAGACCCACAAAGAGCTGTGAGCCATTTTCATCTTTTATTATCTTTACAAATTCTTTAAATTTATTCTCTTTAAAGCCGTGCAAGACGCCAGCTTCAAATTCATTTGGCTCGTGGGCTTTGTTTAGCGGAGCGATAGCAACTAGCTTGTAGTCAAATTCAAGGTTGTATTTTTTCTTTTGGATGTTGTAAATTTCACGGCTTATATATGATGACGATAGAAGCCTCTCGTCAAAAAAGTCCTCTTTTAAGATGCCCTGCTCTTTTAACTGCTCGATTAGTGGGCGCTGAACTCCAGCTATGTATTCTCTTACAGAATTTATGCCCTCTAAAACATAATACGCCTCTTTTTTGGCGTCTTTCATCGCAAGATCGTTGTAAAAATTTAAAACAAGCGCTGAGACTAGCAGATAGACAAAGATAAAAGCACCGACTATTAGCTGAAATTTATATCTCACAAAGATAGCCCACGCCGTATAAATTTTTGATCACATCTTTGCCAAGCTTTCTTCTAAGCTCTTTTACGATCGTCTTTATCGCCTCTTTTGTCGGCTGCTCGTAGTCCCAGATGTAGTCAAAAATTTGCTCATAAGTGATAGTTTTGTTTTTGTTGTTTAAAAAGTACTCCAAAAGCTTGCTCTCGCTCTTGCTTAGATGAGAAATTTCGCCATTTACATAAAGCGCTTTTTTGCCAAAATCATACTCAAGCTCGTCATTTAGCCTGATAGTTGGCATGCGTCCCACAAGCTCCATAGCCACATCTTCAAGCGCTTTGATGAAAGATTTTTTATCGTATGGTTTTGCAAGATATCTTGTGATCTTTAGCTCAACTGCTCGCCACAGATACTCTTGCTCGACGTGGCTTGATAAGATCACGATAGGGATTTTTTGATTGATAGCTCTTACTTTTTTAGCGATCTCAAGACCATCGATATTTGGCACGCTGATATCAAGCACTAGCACGTCATACGCCCCACTCATTGCAAGCTCAAGCGCATCAAAGCCGTCTGTGACGCCTTTAACTTCTGCGAAAAAGAGCTCCAACGAGGCGCAGATATTTCGCAAAATCGCCTCTTCGTCCTCTAGGCAAAGGACCTTTTTGTTTGATAAAACATCTAAAATATCATACTCTTGCATACGTCATCTCATCTCTTAAGCCAAAAAAACGACTTAAATAACACAAAATAAAAATTATTTCATAAATTTACATCATGATCGTAAGCTTAAAGTAAAAAATCAGCTCGCTACTTAAGTGATTATATTAAAGGATAAAGTTAAATTTAGCCAAAGATTTGGCTAAATTTATCAGGTTCTAAATTTTGAAAGGCTAGTGTTTAGATTATCAGTCATCTTTGAAAGATGAGCGGCTGCAAGCGAGATTTCATCCATACTTTTTGAGTTTTGTTTTGAAATTTCATCGATATTTACGATACCTTTTATCAGCTCTTCGACCTTGTTTCCAGTCTCTAAATAATCCTTCGTAGAGGTCTCATTTAAGCTAACGCTCTCGTTCATTAGCTGATTCATATTTTCTATTTTTTCATTGATTTGGGCTGATTTTTTACAAAGCTCGCCAGCTTTTTTAGCGTTATCGCCGATGGTTTGGCTTGAGTTTGAGATCGCTTCAACTATTAAATTTATAGTTGCATTTATCTCGCTTAGGCTATTTTGCGTGCGTTCAGCCAGTTGTCTAACCTCATCAGCCACGACTGCAAAGCCACGTCCGTGCTCACCTGCGCGCGCTGCTTCTATGGCAGCATTTAGAGCTAGCAAATTTGTCTGATCAGCGATGTCGTCGATGATATTTAAGACATCTTTTACATTTTTAGCTTGATCAGCTAGGCTTTTCATCGAGCTAGCGAGTGAAATTTCGCTATTTGCAGCCTCATCTACATTTTTACTAAGTCCTAAAACATCATTTGAGACCTCATTTATATATAGACAGGTTCTTTCAAGATTTTCTTTGCTTTTCTTAGCCTCTTCAAATGAGCTCTTTATCTCTTCTGACATGGTTTTTGCCATGTTTGTTGTATCTGTGACGATTAGTGAAGATTTGTTGGTTAAATTTGTAGTTTGAGCTGAGGTAGATGAGAGCTGCTCGGCGATAGATGAGTTCTCATGTGCTAGGCCTTTAACACTCTCTATAACAGATCTTAGCTCGCTTGTTAGGTCATTTATAGAGCTTTTGATGTTTGAAATTTCATCTTTGCCGCTAACTTCAAGCTTTTTAGTAAGATCGCCCTTGCCACTTTTTATCTCATCTGACATCTCGGTTAAATTTGCAACGATATTTTTTATAGGTTTGATGATCGCCCTACTTAAAATAAATAGCACGATAGCTATCAAAATAACCGTGATCAGGGCGCAAGCGATGATAAAGGTTTTTGTATTTTGGCTATTTTGCTCGTTTAGCACGGCTTTTGTCTTTTCTATCTCATCGGCCAAGTCATCGACATATACGCCACTTCCTAGCATCCACTTATATGGCTCAAAATTTGCAGCATAGCCAAGCTTCTCCACTGGCTCCTCGCCCTCTTTTTTCGCCCAGCCAAATGTAACAAAGCCGCCGCCTTGTTTAGCCTTTTCGATGAGCTCTTTTATAAGAAATAGCCCTTTTGGATCTTTTAGTCCGATTAAATTTTTACCTACAAGCGATGGCTTTTCAGGGTGCATCAAAACAACGCCGTCGTAGTCGTAGATGAAGATGTAGCCGGTCTTATCGCTAAAGAATTTTAGCTTTGAGACGACTCTAAAAATTTCTTTTTTTATCTCATCGTCGCTTAGTCCTTTTTCTTTGCCGCCATTATAAATTTCACGCATCATTTGGTTGATCGTCTCGACGTCATCTTTTAAATTTTCTTTTCTGGCATTTACCAGCTCGTCGTAGGACTTATGGGTGAAAAACTGAGTTAGATCGCTTGAAAATTTGCTATTTAAAAAGATGAGCAAACAGCTAACAAGCAAAACTGAGAAAACAAAAGTGAGAATTATCTTTGTAGATATTTTCATAGCACACATCCTTGCATTTTGGGATCTCCTAAAATTTACGTGCCATTTTATACATTCAAATCTTAATTATAAATTAACTTTTAAATTTTAAGAAAAAAAGAAGAAATTTGATGAGAGAATTTACTCAAAGCCCAAAATAACGAATAAGTTACAAATATTATTATCTTAAGCTTTGAGCGTAAAAAATATGTAAAATTTAATAGCCTTTAGTTGCCTCTGCTTCCAGGCTTAATCGCCTTGCTACCACTCTTACAAAGCGGACAGTGCTCTGGCTCGTAAATTTCAAATTCAAAATTCCCCAAAGCAAAAAATGGCTTATCGCTTGGCAGTTTTGCATTTGCCTTAGCTTCATTGTCTAAATTTGAAACCTTGCAAAATCCGCGATTTGCAAGTGCCGCAAAGCCAACCACCTCGCCACCAAGGCTCTCTATCACGTGCGCTGCTTCAAGTGCTGAGCCACCAGTTGTTATGATGTCTTCACAGACTATAAATTTCTCGCCCTTTTTCACTTCAAAGCCTCGCCTTAAGCTCATCACCCTATCAACGCGCTCAGTAAATATAAAACGCTTTTTCGCCGCGCGAGCTAGCTCATATCCAGCTAAAATTCCACCAAGTGCAGGAGAACAAACACTATCAAATTTAATGCCAAATTTCTCTATCACGCGCGCTAGCTCATCTGCTAGCTTTGCTGCAAGTGCAGGATCTTCAAGCACCTTTGCACTTTGCAGATAAAACTGCGAGTGGTTGCCACTACTTAGCAAAAAGTGCCCCTCTAAATACGCCCCAGCGTCCTTATAAATTTTCTCTAAATCCATCGCCTTTTCCTTTTAAAATTTGCCAAAAATCTTAACACATACCCACTTAAGCCACTCTTTTTAAAATTTAATAAGCCCCGCCCTTGTATAATTCTTGCACTCATACAAAAAGGACACTCATGCTTCTCTTTAACCCTGTTGTTTTTAGCATTTTGGTGATGACGGTGCTATGTTTGCTGCGCTTTAACATCCTGCTTTCTATCCTCGTTTCTGCGCTTGTCGCTGGGGTTATGTATAAGCATGGTTTTAGCGGATTTGAAAGTGGTTTGTCAAGCGGTTTTGAGAGCTTTTTTACAGCTCTAAAAGAGACCACGCAAAGCCTTATAAGCGGCATGCAAGGCAACCTTGAAACCTCACTTAGCTACATCTTGCTAGGTGCTCTTGCAGCTGCCATCGCAAATACAAATTTAACAGCCATTTTGATAAATGCAATGAGTAAATTTCTTAGCTCAAACAAGGTCATTTTTACGCTAACCATCGCATTTATCGCTTGTTTGTCTCAAAACTTGATCCCAGTTCATATAGCCTTTATACCTATCTTGATCCCGCCACTTCTTGCCCTTATGAACAAAATGGGCATAGATAGACGTGCGGTGGCTTGCGCTCTTACATTTGGTCTGCAAGCGCCTTATGTTAGCATTAGCGTTGGCTTTGGTCTGCTTTTTCACAATATCCTTAAAAAAGAGCTAGCAAACAACGGCATAAACACAACCATCTCAGACATCTCATCAGTCATGTGGATAGGCGGTGCGTCGATGTTAGTTGGCCTTATCATCGCCATTTTCGTCTACGGCAGAAAGAGAATTTATAAAACATCCAAATTTGAAAAAGCCGAGCTTGACGAGATCGAGCGCGCAAAAAGTCTTGAGATGACTAAAAAAGAGTGGGCGGTCTTAGCTGGTGCGGTTGTCGCTTTTGTCGTGCAAATTTATACTTCGCTCTTGCCACTTGGCGCGCTACTTGGACTTTTGGTCATGGTCGTTTTTGGCGGTATCGAATATAAAAAAGTAGATAAGATCATGGATAATGGCCTTGCTATGATGGGCTTTATCGCATTTATCATGCTTGTTGCTGCGGGATATGGCACCATTTTAAGAGAGAGTGGCGGTATAGACGAGCTTGTAAAATACGCTAGTTTGGTATCTGGCGGCAAGATAGGCGGAGCGCTTTTGATGTTACTTATCGGTCTTCTTGTCACGATGGGCATAGGCACTAGCTTTGGAACTATCCCTATCTTAGCCTCTATCTACGTGCCACTTTGCCTTAGTCTTGGCTTTGGTGTGCCAGCTATCATCTTGCTAGTTGGTATAGCAGCAGCTCTAGGCGACGCTGGAAGCCCAGCAAGCGACAGCACACTTGGACCAACGAGCGGTCTAAATGCTGATGGTGAGCACAACCACATATATGATACTTGCGTGCCTACATTTATATTTTTCAACATCCCGCTAATCATCGGTGGCATCGTAGGAGCCATGATACTTGGATAAAATATGATAGATAAAAAATACCCAAAATTATATAAGGAGTAAAAATGATAGGTATGCTAGTTGCCGAAGAGACACCACAGATCACTCAAATTTTACAAAAAGCAGTTCAAGAGATAAAACGAATAAATCCTCATGCAAGGGTTGAATTTGTAGATTATAACGACTACTATATAAATAAAGAAAATGAACAAAATTTAAAAGAGCTGATCGCAAAGCATAGACGTGGCGAGCTTAAATATTACACTCTTGATGATGTGATCGCTGAAACAGATGCCATAATAGAAGGCAAAAATTTAAGATGAAAATTCTTTTTACAGAAGATTTTAAAGAGAATTTAAAAGAGATATTAAAATTCATAAAACAAGATAGCAAGGATCGTGCATATACCTTTCGCGATAGTCTAAAAAACGAAATCATAAAAATCCCTGAAAGACCATACTCTTACAGAGAAAATCTAACTATGAAAGATACTCAAGTAAGAGACTTGATATTCAAGGGATATGTTATTGTATTTGTCGTAGATGAGAGCGAACAGACTATCACTATCATATCAATCTATAAACACAATCTACCAAATTTAAAATATCCTCAGTAACTATTATTTTTTGCCGATATAAATTTTGGAACATCTTTTGCTTTAGAAAGATCATAAAAAATTTTAAAACGAGAAAAAGGATAAGCTCATGATGAGATCACTTTGGTCTGGTGTTTCAGGCCTACAAGCCCACCAGATAGCCATGGACGTAGAAGGCAACAATATCGCAAACGTCAATACCTATGGTTTCAAATACAACCGCGCAAATTTTGCTGATATACTAAGCCAAACTCCAAGAGTTGCTACAGCTCCACAAGGCCAGCTAGGCGGTCAAAACGCTATGCAAATAGGTCTAGGAACGACTATAAACTCAACTACAAGAATTTTCTCACAAGGCACACTAACAGCTACTGACAAGCAAACCGACCTTGCTCTTCAAGGAAATGGCTTCTTCGTCGTCTCTCCAGATGGCGGAACAACAAGATACTATACAAGAAACGGCGATTTCGTCCGTGATAAGGCTGGTAACTTCGTAAATAATAGCGGTTATATCGTTCAAGGCTGGACTAGAGACGATGAGACTGGCACTATCGACGCAACAGGTCCGATAAGTAACATCGTCATCAAAGAAGGTCTTACAACTCCAGCAAGAGCGACAACAGAAGTTAAAATAAAAGGCAACCTTGACTCAGGTAACACCATCGGCCAAAGAAGCACGCCTATATACGCACTTGACTCAGTTGCAGGCGGACGTGACTACAATAACGATGGAATTTTAAATGCTAACGAAGTTCATAACGAAAACGATACAAACAACGACGAATTTTATACAAACTCAAGAAATGAGCAAATTTTAACAGAGCGTGGCGTCGATCTTGGTGTTACATTTGACGAGCTTGGAAATGGACTTGCACTAAGAGATGGACAAGGTATCTGGGTAAGCTACGCAAATGCTAAGACTGAAAAATTTAGCGTAGGTAGCGCTCTAGCACAAAATATCGGTCAGATCAACCCACCAGCTACACTTGATATAACATTAAATGGACAAAATATCAAAACTCAAGCTGGCACGATGACAAGTATCAGTGACGTTGCTGCTGCTATAAACGCTCAGTACAACAAAACTGGCGTTAGAGCTGAAATTTCAGAGGGTAACAAACTAACACTTATAAACAGAAACAACTCAGGCACAACTGAAGAGACAAAAAACATCCACTTAACAGTAAATGCTGGAAACACAGTTGGCGGTCTAGCTAGTAAAGATATCATCACAGCTTATCAATATGTCTATACAAGCTCACAAACAACAGCTGTTCACCCAAATAACGACAAAATCGCAAGACAGATCACTACAACAGAAGATCTTCGTGCTGCTATGCAAGAGGATGCTAGAAACCACGTTGATTATAACGGCGATGGTCAGATCAATGCAAATTCTGACGCACTTGATGCAGCAAAACTTGCAACTGCTGCTCACAAGGTAGCTCCAGGCACAGGTGGCGCAGCTATAACAAATCCAGCCTATGCACTAGCATATAACAACGCTTATGCGGCAGCAGCAGGCACACCTGATCAAAAACACGCAGCCGGTATCGCAGCACTTCAGGCAGCAGCTGGAGATGATACAAACGATGGCGTAAAGATCACTGTAAATAAACTAGGTCAATTTCAACTAGAAAACCCTACAAACGAAATGGCTGATCAAGCCCTTTATATGACTACAACTGGTCTTACAAAACCAGCTCAAGGCACAAACAACGCAGCAGTAAACGAAAACGTTCGCTTTACAAATATCATGAAAGCACTTGATGGCGCACTAAGCCCAGGTCAAGCTCTAAGAGCAAGTGGTAAGATGATGATGTCAAGCCACGGCTCAACGGCTGAAATTTTTGACTCACTTGGCTCAAAACACACAGTTAGTATCAGATGGGCAAAAACAGGCACTACAACAGATGGTGGTACAGAGTGGAATATGATCATCCAAGTGCCAGAGCCTGCTAAGATAAACTACACAGGCGAGGGTCCAGATAACGTCGTGACTGGTTCATTGAGATTTAACTCAAATGGCTCACTTGCTAGCTTTCACCCAGCTACGATAACATTTTCAGCTAACAACGGCTCACAAAGTGGTCAAAATGTTAGTTTAAATTTTGGCTTAGGAACAGACTTTAACGGACTAACAAGCTTTGATAAAGACTCTTCAACTGAGTCTATCTCACAAGATGGCTACACAGGTGGCACACTAAATGACCTAAAGATCGACGAGACTGGTACGATCATCGGTGCATTTACAAACGGACAAAGCTTTGGTCTAGCTCAAGTTGCACTTGCTAGCTTTACAAACAACGAGGGTCTTCAAAGTGAGGGTGGAAACGTCTTTTCACAAACTGCAAACTCAGGCGAAGCAGTCATCGGCGCAGCAGGCACAGGCGATAAAGGAACGATCGCGGCTTCAAAACTAGAAGCTAGTAACGTCGATCTAAGCCGTGCGCTAACAGATCTTATCGTCATCCAAAGAGGCTTTCAAGCAAACTCAAAAACGATCACAACAAGTGATGAGATGCTAAACACGCTTCTTCAACTAAAACAATAATAAAGGGGGCGCTCGCTCCCTTTTAAATTTACAAATAAAATCAGCCTTCTTTTTGTAAAATGCTAAAAAATTTCACAAAAAGAGAAAATATGCAAGTAACACTTCTAAATCACACTCCACTAAATATCTGCTCTCACGCGATCCGCACATGCTGGCAAAGCTTTGAAAAAGGCGACAATGGCGGCGAAAAAGACGTCGAGCTGATAGATAGGGTGGGTAATAAATTTAAACACGCATCAACGCTGGAGCATCTTTACTACAACTTCTACATCCAAGGCATCTCGCGCGCACTACTTCAAGAGCTAGCCCGCCACCGCATAGCAAGCCTAAGCGTCAAATCAACCCGCTACACGCTAAAAGAGCTAAAAAAAGAGGAGAAATTTGAAGTAGGGCAGTTTGAGCGTGCGTCTAAATTTATCGTGCTAACAAATGATGAAGTGGTCGATAACGCAAGCATAAAAGCGCTTGAAAACTTACGTGAAATTTTAGCCTCAACCACAAAAAGCCTTGATATAGTTAAATACTGCTTGCCAGAGTGCTATAAAACCGAGCTTACATGGAGCATAAACGCTAGAAGCTTGCAAAATTTCATCTCTTTAAGAAGCTCAAAGTCAGCCCTTTGGGAGATAAGAAATTTAGCAAATGCTATCTACGACGCCTTGCCAAATGAGCATAAATTTATCTTTGAGAAGTGCTTACCAGAGGATGAGGGTTAAAATTAAGTGCAAAACAGCACCAAAGTATAAATTTAGATATGCAAAAAAGTGTTCTAATATCTTTTAAAAATATCTTGGTGCCTGCCTATTTTAAAAAGCTTTAAAATTTCATCATCTCTTTGATAAATTATTACCAAATCTCCAAAAACGTGGCACTCTCTAAATTCTTTCAAACTTCCAGTAAGCTGATGATCTTTTAAATCATCAGCTAATTTTTCATCATTTTGTAGTTGAAAAACCACCTTTGAAATCGCTTTTTCATCCCATCCTTGCTTTAAAACTAACTTCAAATCCTTTTTATAAGTGCTAAAAATTTCTAAAATTCTCATCAATGATTTTCTTGTTTTATTTCATTGATCAAGTCATCATGATTTTTGTAAAATCCAACACTTTTTGCGTTTTTTAGATCAAGTAGTGTCTGCTCTGTCGGTATCTCTTGCTCTTTTGAACTATTGACATACTTGATTTTATATTTTGGATCCATAGCTTGTGCCATCGCTTTAAATGCCTCAATAGCTTTTTGACTGATATTATCGCCTATTATTGTTATTGTTTGCATAGTATGCCTTTTTGTTTTTTGGGATTATATCATTTTTTGTTTTATTGTGTTTTTGTCTAAATTTACTTTTTCAAAACGTAAAGAAGCTCGTCTACGTGGATGTTTCTAGCTTTTAAATTTCTACTACCGCGGTAGGCATTATACTTTTGGCGAAGTAGATGAACTTTGCCCATTTTATTTAGATTTTTGTCAAATTCGTCTTGGTTGATAAAGCCCTCTGAGTTAAACGAGATGAGCACAAATTTAGCCTTTAAATTTGCTATCAGCTCGAAAAATGCCTCGCTTGCTGATGATTTTTTATTAAAAACTGACCTGTTCCAGTCCTTTGCGATGCCTGAGACTTTTGAAATTTTACTTGGCTCTCCATAGCTTGCGATGAGATTTAGCATGAAGTAGTTTGAGCCGTATGGATGCTGGTTATAAGGCGGATCAAGATAGACTAGATCAAGCCCATCAAGCTCTTTTGCCAGTAAATTTGCATCCTTTTGATAGACCTCAAATGGCACGCTAAAATTTGAAAAAATAGGCTTAGTCAAATTTATATCAGAAGTGATCCTTGAGATGGCATTTTGCCCCCTGCCTCCAAACTGACCGATGCCCTCTTTATTTTTATGAAAACCTTTAAAAATTCCACTCGTATTTGCATGCACGCTTGCATTATAAAGTAGTGGAGCTATGAAAAATTTTCTCATCTCCTCTGGCAATATCTCATCTATGAGCCTTCTTGCGGTGTCAATGAATATGGCATTTTTCCTTGTGTAAAAGACCCGCTCGCCAAAAGCGATATTTTCATCATCTTGCGGGGCATAAAGCCTTGTTATAAAGCCCTCAGAAAGGTTTTCTTCTATCTCTTTTTCAAGCTTTTTTTGCCAAAAATTTATCTCATCTCTTAGCTCATTTGTGGCGTTTTGTAGGTAGCATGAGTTTGTGATGAAGCTGTAAAGTTCCAAGTCGTTTGCGACTAGAAATTCGCTATTTTGTTTTAAAAACCTAGCCACCACCCCGCTTCCGCTAAAGAGGTCGCAGCAGCTAAGCTTCTCTTTTTTAAGCTCGTCTTTTGCGTATTTTACGCCTCGCTCGATAAAGCCTAAAAGAGAGCGTTTATTACCAAGATAGGTTAAAATTTGCTCTTTTAGATAGGCTTGATTTTCTTGTCTAGCTGGTTTCAAATCAGTGCTTTTTTAGTCCCATAGCATCAACGTCAAGCTTGATCTCGTCGTTGTTTATGATGACTAGACCGTGATCTAGAATTTTCTTTGCTATGGCGTGAGCTTCATC
The DNA here is from genome assembly GCF_003049065.1 of Campylobacter concisus. Classification (GTDB taxonomy): domain Bacteria; phylum Campylobacterota; class Campylobacteria; order Campylobacterales; family Campylobacteraceae; genus Campylobacter_A; species Campylobacter_A concisus_BE. The sequence continues at coordinate 80,221 of NZ_PISC01000004.1, forward strand.
AAGTGAGTGCATCTTGTAAGTGCCGCATTGAAATTTATTTAGCTCTGGGATATTGTCTTGATCTTTGACCTCTAAGATATCTTTCATTGAAGCAAGCCATGACTTTTTTACAGCTTCTTCGCTAGGTGTGCCGATCACGCTCATATAAAAGCCAGTCCTGCAACCCATCGGCGAGATGTCTATGATCTCCACGCCGTTGCCATTTAGATGGTTTCTCATAAAGCCAGCAAATAGGTGCTCTAAAGTGTGAGTGCCTTTTTCTGGCAAAATTTCTTCATTTGGCTTGCAAAATCTCAAGTCAAAAACGCTGATATCATCGCCTTTTGGGGTCTTCATACTCTTTGCTAGTCTTACTCCTGGGGCTTTCATCTTCACATGATCTACGCAAAAACTATCAAGTAGTGGCATATATTCTCCTTTAAATTTTTGGTAATTTTAGCGTAAAAAAGATTTAAAAATTTAAAGGCTCACGTAAATTTACATGAGCCTAGTAGTATTTTTGGGTATTAAAATTTATTTTTTCTAACGTCTGTTAGTATGACCTTCGCCATGCCGTCTATCTCGCTAGTTACGTCGTTTGTGTTGCTAACAACGCTTCTATTTTCTTTTGTGACGTTATCTATTTGGGCAACACTTCTATTTATCATATTTATGCCCTCAGCTTGCTCTTTTATAGATTCACTCATCTCGTTTATTGACTGAGCAAGGACATTTGTATTTGCCTCGATCTCGCCTAGACTTTTTTGTGTGCGTTCAGCTAGCTTTCTAACCTCATCAGCCACAACTGCAAAGCCACGTCCATGCTCACCCGCACGAGCCGCTTCTATGGCGGCATTTAGAGCTAGTAAATTTGTCTGATCAGCGATGTCACGGATGATGACGATGATGTTTTTGATCTCTTCACTTTGTCTTATGACATCTCCTGTCTTTTGTGAGATAGCATTCATCGAGCTTGACATCTGCTCAACCGCAGCCGCGCTCTCTTGGATAGAGTCAGCTTGTTTGCTCGCACCTTCAGTTAAATTTCTCATAGACTCAGCAAGCATCGTTGCTTTTTCTTCTAAAATTTGAGCTTGATTTAGGTTGCTATTTAGCATAGCGCTTATAGCATCACCTGCATTATTTATGCCAACTATCATAGCTTTTAGATCAGCCTCTATGTCATCTCTTAGCTCGATCTTAGCGGTGTAGTCATTATTTGAGTAGGCTTTTAGGATATTTATGACGCTGCCTAAATTTTGACTGATAGAGCTAAAGAAAGTATTTAGCAGATCTTTTAGCTTGATAAGTGATGGGTTGTTTGGATTTTCACTTAGTTTGACGCCTAAATTTCCTCTTATCATGTTATTTGCAGCTACATTTAGCTCTTCAAGCATGGTGTTATCTTTTTTGATGCCAGCTATGACTTTGTCGATATTTTTATTTATCTCCTCGCTCATCACGCCAAATTCATCAGTCGTGTGGATATCTAGCTTGCTTGGAGCGGTGCTGCTCTCATAAGTGATAAATTTAAATGTATCAGAAAGCTTCTCTTGGATAACTCCGATAGGTTTAAGCGAGCGTTTTAGTAGCACGAAAACAATGGCTGAGAGTATGACTATAAATAGCACTGCAAGCATTAGCTGAGCTTTTAAGATAGGCATAGTGTGGTTTGAAAATGTATCCGCACCTATGGCAACGGTTGCTAGCCAGCCATCATCGTTGATAGGCAAAATTTTAGCCGTTACATCTTGGTTTTTAGAGTTTTTATATGAGATCAGACCATTTTCGTCAAATTCTTTATTGGCATATTTTTCTGAGACGACCTTTGTAACAGGCAAGATAGTGCCAACCTCTGAAGCTATGTCAGAAAAGAGCATAGTGCCATCTTTTCTCATCACATAAGCATATCCACCATCGCCAGTATTGCCTATCTCGATGATCTTGTCACTAACTTTCTTTACATCTACGTCTATACCAGCAACGCCAACAAATTTACCATTTTTAGTAACTGGAGCTGTGAAAGTTACAACAAGATCGTTTGTAGAAGTGACCCTTGGCTCGGTATAAATTTCTTTATTTTTCTCTTTTGTGCTCTTATACCAGTCTCTAGTTCTTGGATCGTAGTTATCAGCTACGGTTGTTCTTTTACCGTCTGACTGAAAGAAGTGTCCATCCTCATCTCCGTAATAAACATAGCTCACCGCAGAGTTTGCGACCTTTTTTTCTGATAAGACAAAGTTCATTATCTCATCGCCACTTTGAGCGCCTTCAACTGCTGATGAAATTTTCTTGACGTACTCTAAATTTTCATCAAAAAAAGTGTTTGCAACACTCTTTATATCCTTAAGAACCTGATCCTCTTTGCCACTGACAAGCTCAACGATCTTGTCCTTTGAAGTAAAATAACTAACCGCAGAGATAGCGCAAAACGAGATGATGAGTAAAACCATCAAGGCGAGTGCTATCTTATTTGTGATAGAACGAAACACCTATGCTCCTTTAAATTTTGTTTGAAATTCATTTGTAAAACAAAATCGGAGCAAAAGTATAAATGTTTATAGTGTTCTCATAAATTCGGTGCTATAAATTCCTTCGATGCGTCTTTTCATATCATCATGCCAGCCATTTGTAAGAGTGGTGAGGGCGTTAAATTTCTCAAGTAAATTTAAATTTTCACTTGGCGCGTAAAAGAGCCTATTTATCTCTAAAATGCTCATATGAACTGGGTCACTCTCTATAACCTCTATCGCGTCGCCCGCCTTGCACGAGCCTGGCGTAAGAACTCGGTAGTACCAGCCAGTAAGGCCTGTTTCAAAGATATGAGTGGCTAAATTTTCGTTACCCCATCTTTTTGAGAGCTTAAAGCATGGCTTTCTAGGCTGCGAGACTTGAAGCACAAGCGAGCCAACCTTGTGGATATCACCCACGCAGACGCTACTCTCATCAAGCCCATCAACGCATAAATTCTCCCCCATCGCCCCATAAGCCATATTTTTAAATCCTAAAAATTTCTCCCACTCGGCATAGTTTGCAAACGAATTTGCAAAGACTGCCTTTTCAGGGCCGCCGTGATGCTTCGTATCAGCGACACTATCGCCCTTAAAGCCAAGCTTATTTGCAAAAATTTCGCCATTTTGAGCTACTTTAAAAATAGCCGAACTCCAAGGTAAATTTAGCTTATCAGTCGCACCTTGCGAGCCGTAGTTTTTCACGCCTCCAATTAGTAAAGCTTTTAGTGTTGCCATATTTTTCCTATTAAATTTAGTTTATTCTTAAATTATTCGCGTGAGTTAGCGCGATCGCGATCGCATCGGTGATATCAAGCGGTTTTATCTCTTTATTTATGCCTAAAATTTTCTTCACCATAAATGCCACTTGCTCTTTGTCAGCCTTTGCCTTGCCAGTGACCGTTTTTTTCACTTGAAGTGGCGTGTATTCAGCAAAGTCCCCATGAAGCTGCAAAATTTTAAGACTAAGTGCCCCGCGAAACTGAGCGAGCTTTAAAACCGTTTTTGGGTTATAGGCAAAGAATATGTCTTCTACCGCGACCTCGTCAAATTTATGGTTTTTAAAGATGAGATCAAGCCCCTCGCAAAGCTCTGTTATTTGGTATTGAAGTGTGTTTGGCTTTATCTTTATAAGCCCAGCTTCAAGAAGAGTAGTTTTAAATTTGCTCTTTTCAAGTATCGCGTAACCGCAATTTTTCGTGCCTGGATCGATTCCTAAAATTTTCATCACAATCTTTTCAATACTTTTTCACGACTTTTTCACGGCGTGAAAAAGTTTGTCGGAGTTTAACAAAGGTTTTATTAAATTTAAGATAAAATCGCTAATAAAATTAATTACTTCAAAAGGGTTTAAATTTGCTAGCAGACGAGATTTTAGAGCTTTTACAGACAAAAATATCAGCTAATGAATTTGACTGCTACATCAAACAATTAAAATTTAACGAAAAGGCTTCAAACGAAGATTTTATAGTTTTTAACGCCACGAGTGAGTTGATGGCTAAATTTATAAAAACTAGATACGCTGAAAAGATCGCCTACCTTTACGAAGTAAAAACCGGCAAAAAGCCAGAGGTCGAGATAACTAGCCAAACAAAGCTAAAAAACATAAAGCAAAACCAAGTAAATGTAAAGCAGATCAAGGCGCAAAGCAGCATTTTAAACCCTGGATATACATTTGAAAATTTTGTCTGCGGCGACTCAAATCAGTTTGCATTTTTAAACGCAAAAGCAGTTGCAGACAAGCCTGGCGTGCTTTACAACCCACTTTTTATATATGGTACAACCGGCCTTGGTAAGACGCACTTACTTCAGTCAGTTGGCAACTACTGCCTAGATCAAGGCAAGGTCGTTATCTGCGTCACGAGCGATCAGTTTATGATTGATTTTACCACACATCTAAATAGCCACTCGATGACTAAATTTCGTGAAAAATACCGAAACTGCGATGTTTTACTAATAGACGACGTGCAATTTCTAGGCAAAACAGATAAAATTCAAGAGGAGTTTTTCAACACCTTTAACGAGCTCATCGCCAAAAAAGGTCAGATCGTCATGACCTCAGACCGCCCAGCAAAGATACTAAAAGGCTTTGATGAGAGGCTAAAGTCTAGGTTTGAACAGAGCATAATGGCTGATATCACGCCACCTGAGCTTGATACAAAGATAGCTATCATCATCAAAAAATGTGAATTTGACAAAATTTATCTAAACAAAGAGGTGATCGACTACATCGCTACAAACATGGGCGATAATATCCGCGAGATCGAGGGCGCTATCATAAATTTAAACGCCTATGCAAGCTTGATGAGAGTTGAGATAACGCTTGAATTTGCTAAAAACACGCTAAAAGATCTCATCAAAGAGAAGCATGAAAATATAAATTTAGAGACCATTATAGAGATCGTGAGCAAAGAGCTAAATATCAAGCCAAGCGACATAAAAAGCAAGTCAAGAGTGCAAAACATCGTCGAGGCTAGACGTATCATCATCTACCTTGCAAAGATGCTTACAACAAATTCAATGCCACAAATCGCAAACTATTTTGGTATGAAAGACCATAGCGCCGTTAGTCACAACATAAAAAAGATAAACGAGCTCATGGAGAGCAACGAAATTTTCAACCTCAGAGTGACTGAGATAAAGAATAAAATTTTAACAAAAGGATAAAACAGAATGAAATTCGTGAATAAATGTGAAGAAATGAAAAATTCTTTTCACATTTTAAATAACGATGCTGGCGTGAGAAAAGATGGTTTTCACACTTTCACGCTACCAACTAATACAACAAAAAGAAAATTAAAAATAATAGGGAGTATTTAATGAAGGTTTTAATAAACAAAAACATGCTTGAGAGCATAGTAACAAACACTAATCCATATCTCGAAAAAAGAGATCTTAGTGCTATAACATCTCACATCTATATCTCTGCAAAAGATGGAGTTTTAAACATAAAAGCGACTGATCACGAGATAGGACTAGCATATAAACTAAGCAACGTAAAGATCGTTGATGAGGGCTATGCGACTGCAAATGGTAAAAAGCTACTTGACATCATCAAAAGCCTAAAAGATGAAGAGGTAACGCTTGAAACTGTCAATAACTATCTTTACATCAAGCAAAAAAACTCAAAATACAAACTTCCAATGTATAAATTTGAAGACTTCCCAGAGTTTCCAACGATAGAAGGCAAGGCTAAATTTGACATAGACGCCATAATGCTAGGCAGAAGCTTAAAGAAAATTTTACCTTGCATCGATAGCAACAACCCTAAATTTGAGCTAAACGGCGCTTTACTAGATATAAAACAAAACTATATAAATATAGTAGGTACCGATACAAAAAGGCTAGCTGTATTTAAATTTGCAAATGAAGCGAGCAATGAATTTTCACTAATCATCCCTAAAAAAGCGATAAATGAAATTCAAAAGCTATTTTTTGACAAGATAGAAATTTACTATGATGAAAACGTCCTCATCGCTCAAAGCCAAAATTTTGAGTTTTTCACAAAGCTGATAAATGGCAAATTCCCTGACTATGAGCGCGTTATACCAAAAGATATCGCTATAAGATTTGAGCTAAGCAGAGATAAGATGGTTGAGGGCATCAAAACTATCTCGATGCTAAGCGATCAGATGAAGATAACTTTTTCAAAAGAGAGCATAACATTTGAGAGCATTATAGAGGACAACTCTGAAGCCAAAACGATGATAGAGTTTCAAACAGGACTTGAAGAAGATATCAGCATAAATGTAAAAAATAGAAATTTAATAGACTTCTTGCAAAGTATAGAAGATGAGAAATTTGAGTTTGGATTTAAAGATAAAAATTTACCTTTCGTTGTTAGCTCAAAAGAGCTTTTAACGGTTATAAGTCCATTAAATATATAAGTTAAAAAAGGTTTATGATGGAAAATAATTACGGCGCAGAAAATATTAAAGTACTAAAAGGTCTTGAGGCAGTTAGGAAGCGCCCAGGCATGTATATAGGCGATACTAACATAAGCGGTCTTCACCACATGATCTACGAAGTCGTTGATAACTCTATCGACGAAGCGATGGCAGGATACTGCGATACGATAGATGTTGAGCTTACACGTGAGGGCTCAGCGATCATTAGTGATAATGGCCGTGGTATCCCAGTAGATATGCACCCGACTGAGAAAATTTCAGCTGCGACTGTTGTTCTAACTGTACTTCACGCTGGTGGTAAATTTGACAAGGACACATATAAGGTCTCAGGCGGTCTTCACGGCGTTGGTGTATCTGTCGTAAATGCTCTTTCTAAAAAGCTAGTCGTAAATATCAAACGCGATGGCAAGCTTCATAGACAAGAATTCTCATGTGGTATCCCACAAAGCGATCTTGAAGTTATAAAAACTACAAACCGCACAGGCACGCAAGTCGAGTTTTGGCCAGATGATAGCATATTTGAAGTGACTGAATTTGATGATGAAATTTTAGTTAAAAGATTTCGCGAGCTAGCCTATCTAAACCCAAAGATAACTATAAATTTCAAAGATCAAAGAAATGGCAGAAGCGAGAGCTTTCATTTTGAGGGCGGACTTGAGAGCTTTGTAACTGATATGAACAAGGCAAATGCTGTCAGCAAAGCAGTCTCATTTAGCGGCGGCGAAGATGATGTTATGGTTGATTTTGCACTGCTTTACAACGACACTTATAGTGAAAATTTACTAAGCTTTGTAAATAACATAAAAACTCCAGATGGTGGTACGCACGAGGCTGGCTTTAGAGCAGGCCTTACAAGAGTTATCACAAACTACGTTCAAGCAAACGCTGCTGCACGTGAAAAAGATACAAAGATAACTGGCGAAGATATCCGCGAGGGACTAATAGCAGTTGTAAGTGTAAAGGTGCCAGAGCCGCAGTTTGAGGGACAAACAAAGGGCAAACTAGGCTCAAGCTACGTAAAACCTATCGTTCAAAAGATGGTTTTTGACGTGCTTACAAAGTATTTTGAAGAAAATCCTATCGAAGCAAGAGCGATAATGGATAAAGCTCTAATGGCAGCTCGTGGTCGCGAGGCCGCTAAAAAAGCAAGGGATCTAACTCGTAAAAAAGAGAGCATGAGCGTAGGCACGCTTCCTGGCAAACTGGCTGATTGTCAGAGTAAAGACCCAGTAATTAGCGAGCTATACCTAGTGGAGGGCGACTCTGCGGGCGGTTCTGCAAAGCAAGGACGTGATAGAGTTTTTCAAGCGATATTACCGCTTAAGGGTAAAATTCTAAATGTTGAAAAGGCAAGACTAGATAAAATTTTAAAATCTGATGAGATAAAAAATATGATAACAGCGCTAGGTTGTGGTATCGGAGATGAATTTGACGCTGAAAAGCTTAGATATCATAAGATCATTATCATGACCGACGCCGACGTCGATGGCAGCCACATCCAGACGCTACTTTTAACTTTCTTCTTTAGATTTTTAAATAAAGTTGTTGAAAACGGCCACATCTATCTAGCTCAGCCGCCACTTTACCGCTATAAAAAAGGTAAGAAAGAAATTTATCTAAAAGATGAAAAGGCACTAAACGAATTTCTTATCGAAACTGGCATCGAGGGCGTTGATATAGAGGGTATAGGAAGCGCTGATTTGATTGATTTCTTAAAGATCGTTGCAGCTTATAGAAGCGTCTTAAAAGAGCTTGAAAAACGCTTTAACGTCCTTTCAGCGATCCGCTATATGATAGAAAATCCAGACATAGTCTCAAAAAGCTACAATGAAATTTTTGAAATTTTAAGAGACTTCTTAAAAGCTGAGGGTCATAACATACTAAACCACTACGTTAGCGATGATGAGGTTAGAATTTATGTTCAAACTGAAAGCGGCCTAGAAGAGCTTGTGGTAAATGAAAATTTATTTACAAATCCACTCTATGAAGAGGCGCTTTACATCAGCCAAAAGATAAAAGAGCGCGGCCTAGACTTGCATAGTGACGTTATAGACGTGCTTGATGAAGTAGAGAAAAATGCGAAAAAAGGTGCATATATCCAGCGTTACAAAGGTCTTGGTGAGATGAACCCTGAGCAGCTTTGGGAGACTACGATGAACCCTGAGAACAGAAGACTTTTAAAGATCGATATAAACGACGCTATAAGCGCTTCTGACACGTTTAATCTCTTTATGGGCGATGAGGTCGAGCCAAGAAGAAACTACATCCAAGATCACGCAAAAGACGTTAAACACTTGGATATTTAAAAGAAAAAGGATAAAGAATGAGCGAAGAGATGAAGTATGGCGAGAAAATTTTAAAAGAATTTGACGTAGAGAGTGACCTTGAGGTCTGGGAAAATAAGCAAACAAGGGACTATGTCATAAAGATCACTCTGCCTGAGTTTTGCTGCCTTTGCCCTCGCTCTGGTTATCCTGACTTTGCGACCATATACCTTGAGTACATCCCAAACAAGCTAGTTGTCGAGCTAAAAGCTATAAAGCTTTATATAAATAGCTTTATGAACCGCAACATCAGCCACGAAGATAGTATAAATGAAATTTACTCTGTTTTAGAGAAAAAGCTTGAGCCTAAATTTATGAAGATAGTTGGCGACTTTAACCCACGTGGAAATGTCCACACAGTTATCGAGATCAGCTCTGATCTAGTAGTAAAAAAGCCAGCTGAAGAGAAAGAATACGCTCCAAGAAGTAGGGAGAGAAGCTTTAGCGACAAGCCACGTGAGAGACATAGCTCAAGCGATCGCGCTAGCAGTAGAGGCAGCAGAGATGATAAATTTAAAAAAGATGACAAGCCAAGAAGAAGCTCAAACAAAGAGGGCTTTAGAAAGATAAGCTACGCCGATGATAAGAAGCCAAAAGTAGTCAAAAAGGATAAATAATGATAAGTGCTAAGCTTATAGAACATATCTTTAAAGCAGCATCTATATCACGTTGGAACGACTATCCAAAGATGACAAATTTAGTCGAGCTTGACAAGCAGGCTCATAAATTTATCATCGCTTATTTCATAGCAAAACAAGAGCAAAATGCCGACATGAACTACATCATCGAGGCTGGAATTTTTGAGTTTTTAAGCAGGGTCGTAGTCACAGACATACGTCCTGATGTCTTTCACCACATCCAAAAGACAAAAAAGGAGCAGATAAATAGCTGGGTTTTAAGCAATCTTGAGACGCTCATCTCAGATATCGAGGACGGCGAGTTTTTGGAGAGATTTAAAAACCACTATAAAAACGACAAAACTCACGAAAAAGAGCGCCTTATACTAAAAGCAGCCAGCTATCTTGCCACGAGGTGGGAATTTTCTATCGTCTATCAAACGAGCCAGTTTTTAAGCGACATCGACGAGCTTAAGGCGAAGGTTGAGGAGGAGATGGAGGATTATTACGAGTTAATTGGTGTTAGAAAGATCGCTATGAATCAAAAATTAGCCCGCCTTGTTGATCTAAGTGGCAGGCTAAGGTTTCAAAAGCGCTGGGCACAAACGCCACGCATCCCTGAAACTGCGGTCTTAGGGCATATGCTAGTTGTTGCGATACTTAGCTATTTTTATTCACTAAAAGCAAAAGCTTGCAAAAAACGCTTAGAAAATAACTTCTTTTGCGCACTATTTCACGACCTACCAGAGAGTCTCACAAGAGATATCATAAGCCCTGTAAAATACGGCGTAAAGGGGCTAAATGAGATCATCAGCGAGTATGAGATGAGGCTTATTGATGAGAGGATTTTGCCATTTGTGCCTGAAAAGATCAAAGATGAGTTTAGCTACATCCTTGGTATCAGAAAAGATGGCGAGAAATTTATCAAAGATGAGTTTGAAAATAGGACATTCGAGCGCAAGATCATCTGCCACGAAGGGACGATGGAGAATGTAAATGAGGATAAATTTAACCCAATAGATGGCAAAGCGCTAAAATACTGCGACAAGCTCTCAGCCTACATCGAAGCTGGAATTTCTATAAGCTACGGTGTCAAGTCAAAAGAACTAACCGATGGCTTTAATAATATGTATAAATTTTTTAGCGAAAAACCTAAGATCGATGGAGTGGATTTTTTAGAAATTTGCGATGATTTTAATGAGCATTTTGGTTTAGAAAGACCCCCTCTCAGATGACTGCGGCACACACTTAATACAAGTGCTCTGCTGTGTTCCCACCCTGAAGCGGTGCTCATAAAAAGCATTGCACAGGTCTAAGAAGGAGCTTCGCAATCATACAAAAACTATACTTAAATTTAGTTTTATAGTTACATTTTTAAAAATTTAGCTTTAAGAGTATATAATCTCACATAAATTTCACCAAAAGTAGGGCAATGTCAGGAAAGATCAAACTTCGTTTTTTATCGGCCTTTAGAGATTTTTTTGTCTATCATCACAAGTCTTTAGAGTTTCGTGCCAAAATTTTTGCTGCGATTATCTCGGCTAAATTTGACCCAGATGAGGATGATTTTTTCATCTTAAATGACATCGTAAATGAAATTTATGAAAACGATCAGACTAGAAAAGACTTCTTAATCCAAACCGTTAGAGAGTACGTGGCAAGGGTCAAAAGAAACGATAGGATCACGCTTGACACACTTCTTTTAAGCATAGATAAAGATATGAAAGATCATAAAAGATATGCTAAAAAGATAGACTTTTCGCACCTTCGCCGCTTAATGAGTGGTTGCGAGGAGGAAATTTTAGTGCAGCAAAGAGTTTATGAGTTTTTGATAAACGAGGTCAAACTCTACTCCCAAAGCGCTTAAAATTTACGCTAAATTTAATCAAAAATTTTCGTGGCTTGTAGCTAAATTTCTTCATTTTCAGCCTTGATTTTCACTATTTATCTAGCTAGTTTGGGCGATTTATGTCCAAGAATTTGAAACAATACTTCATCAGCTAAATTTACATTGATAAATGTGCATTATTTTGTGATAAAGCTGTTGTCAAGATAAAAAATTAAGCGCATAGATTAGCCCTATGTGATGAGTGGTGCGGGATTGTAGCTTTTTGGTGACGATCTAGTAAAGAGCAAGACATAGGGCTTTCAAAAGAGTATATTTGTGAGATTATAAAAGAGAGTATCGATACAAAGTTAGGCAAAAACCGCCTTCTTTGGCACGGAGTGAAGTAAATTTAAGCTGCTTTTTGCACGGCGGCTGAGTGGGTTATGATGTCGTGTAAATTTAGCTTGTCTTTTCTAAAAAAGCAAAGGCAAAGTCCGATGACGCTAAAGCCAGCAAATGCAAAGCAAATTTGGCGCAAGATCGCGTGAAAAAGGCCTAGTTTTTTGCCGGTTTGTAAATTTATGAGATAAATTTCTTGTGCTTTGTAGCCTGGAGTTTGCGCTTTTATGCTAAAAAAGAGGCACATTATAAGTGAGATGATACTATTTACCACAAAGATCGCAAGCTGGTTGTTTAAAAAGGCCTCTTTACCGCCAAGAACGAGATATGTGCTGATGTAAAATACTGGCATACCGATGATGAAAAGATCGATGATAAAGGCCTTTACTCTAGCCCAGATCGGTGCGATTTTCGCCTTTTGTTTTGCCAAGTTACTTTCCTGTATTTATAAAAATTCGGCTAAATTTCTCGCCGTTATCATGCGTGACGCAGAGCATAGTAGAGGTGCGCGAGACCTCGCACCAGTGATTATAAGGATCAAGCTTTTTTATCTCGCTCTTTAGCACGCCAAAATAGCCTATATAAACGCTAAGATTTTTGATCTTAGTAGGCGTTTTTTGCTGATTTCTTGCATTAAACTAGCTCAACGCCTTTGCCACTTACTACTTCGCCGATCACGTAGCCATCGCTATTTGCTAAGACAGCATCAACGTTTTCTTTAGGCACGACAAGGATCATACCAACGCCCATGTTAAATGTCCTCATCATCTCGCTATCTTCTACTTTTTGCGCGAGGATTTTAAAAATTTCAGGCGTTTTTACAGCGCTTTTTTGCACCTTTGCACCAAGTCCAGCAGGAAAGACGCGAGGCAAGTTTTCAACTATGCCGCCACCCGTTATATGCGCCATCGCTGTGATCTTATCTTTTAATCTCAAAAAGTCGCTCACGTAAATTCTAGTTGGCTCAAGAAGCACGTCGATTAGCTTGCGCTCACCCACTTTTTCATCAAATTTTAGCCCAAGCTCGCTTACTACTTTTCTTGCAAGAGAGAAGCCATTTGAGTGCAGGCCGCTACTTGGAAGTGCGACTAAAACGTCGCCAGATTTTACAAATTTACTCCTGTCGATCTCGTCAGCCTCAGCGATACCAACGGCAAATCCAGCAAGGTCAAAGTCGCCCTTTTCATACATCGACGGCATCTCGGCTGTCTCACCACCGATCAGCGCGCACTGCGCCTTTTTGCAGCCATTTGCGATGCTTTTTACCACCTCTTTGGCGCTTTCTATTTCAAGCTTTGCAGTCGCGTAGTAGTCGAGGAAAAAGAGTGGTGTGGCGAAGTTGCAGATGAGGTCATTTACGCACATAGCGACTAGATCCTCGCCAACACCGTCAAATTTCTTAGCGTCGATAGCTAGGCGAAGCTTCGTGCCAACGCCGTCGGTCGCGCCTAAAATGGCTGGATTTTTATATCCGCTTGGCAGTCTGACCGCACCTGAAAATGATCCGATGCCGCCTATGACGTTTGGTGTTTGCGTAGATTTTACGAAAGGCTTGATCGCCTCAACAAAGCTATTTCCAGCATCTATATCAACTCCGGCATCTTTATAACTTATCATTTTCACCCTTTTGGTTATTTTTTAAAACTTTAGCCAAAAGTTGCTAAAATTGTTATCAATTTTCAAAAATGGAGCGAGTTTGCAGAAATTTCCAAACGCCTACGTCATCACAGGCTCGATCGCTAGTGGCAAAAGTACGGTTGTAAATTTACTAAAAGAGCGAGGTTTTAGCGTGATAGATGCGGACCTCATCGCACACGAACAGCTTGAAATTTGTAAATGTGAGATAGTAAAAGCTTTTGGCGAGCAAATTTTAGATGAGACTGGCAGGATAGATCGCAAAAAGCTTGGCGCCATAGTCTTTAACGAGCCAAAAAAGCTTAAAAATTTAGAGCAAATTTTGCACCCAAAGATAAAAGCTGAAATTTTATCACAAGCTTCGCAGCTTGAGGGTTTGGGAGAGATTTATTTTGTCGATATCCCTTTGTTTTTTGAAAAAAAAGAGCGTTACGATGAGTTTAAAAATGTAGCCGTGATCTATGCACCAAAAGAGCTTTTACTAAGCCGTCTAATGAGCCGAAATGGGCTAAGCTTAGAGGATGCAAAAGCTAGAGTAGAGCTTCAGATGGACATCGAGCAAAAGCGAAAAATGGCAAAATTTGTTATAGATAATAGCAGCGACATGGAGAATTTACAGCTTGAGCTAGAGAAATTTCTAGGCCAAATTTGCGCTATTTCTTGATAAATTTACTAGCAAATTTATATGTTTGCATGGCCTCTTTACTAGCTAAATCCCAGCTATCAAGCTCGGCTTTTACTAAATTTGGAAATTTCTTGCTTATATCTTTTAGAGCGTTGCCAACCGACTTTCTAAGATACTCGCTCTCGTCTTCTTTTAGGCTGGCTATGCGCCTAATGGCCTCATCTGGGTTATCTTTAAAATAGGGCCTATTTGTCCATATCCTAAGCCCCTCACTTACGGCTCTTTTTGCATTTGCGTTGCCGTTTTCTAGCCACTCATCGATCGTTAAAAGTGCCTGCTCGTAGCCAACTTTTTTACAAAACTCGTCAAACGCCTTTGCCAGTACCTCTTGAACCCTCCAGTTTTCATCTTTTGAGACTTCATCTCTCATAAACGCCAAAATTTCTTCACTATCTGATAGGTGCCCAAAGAGAAAAACCGCATACATCCGCACTTGATAGAGCTTCGAGCCGTATGCTAGGTATGCAAGCTCTTTGCAGTGCGCAGCTCCCTTTGCTTTATAGTCAGCCAAAGCTCTTTTTTCTTGCTCTTTAAAGCCATTTTCTATCAAAGAAAACTCTTTTTCTAAATTTAAGATGTAGCTTTTCAAAGTGTCTCCTTTAAAATCACTAATAACTCTTATCTAAATTTTAGTAAAATCAAGCAAAAAATAAAAGGATGGCTCATGCAAGTCTCAAAATATAACGCTAGCGGCAACGATTTTGTCATATTTCACACATTTTTGAGCAAAGATAGAAGCGAGCTTGCAAGGCAAATTTGCAGCCGAACAAACGGCGTGGGAGCTGACGGGCTCATCGTGCTTTTGCCTTACGAAAAGGGCGTAAAATGGGAGTTTTACAACAGCGACGGAAGCTACGCTGCGATGTGTGGCAACGGCTCGCGTGCGGCTGCTAGATATGCCTATCTAAACGGCCTTGTTAGTTCAAGCGAATTTACTCTGCTAACTGGTAGCGGCGAGGTGATGGCAAGCGTGAAAGATGGGTGCGTCGAGGTCGTGCTAACAAATCCAAAAATTTTAAGCGAGCCACTAAATGAAGGTGGCAAAACTTGGTACTTTTACGATACTGGCGTGCCACATCTTGTAAATTTCACGCAAAATTTAGATGAATTTGACGTCAAAGAGTGCAGGGCGCTTCGTCAAAAATACAATGCAAATGTAAATTTAGCCAAATTTGATGGCGGAGTTTTAAGGGTGAGAACCTATGAAAGGGGCGTGGAGGACGAGACGCTAGCTTGTGGCACTGGCATGGCGGCTTGCTTTTACGGCGCTACTTTAAATTTAAACGCAGCGCAAAGCCTAAAAGTCTATCCAAAAAGCGGCGAAGAGCTTGGACTTAGGCTAGAAAACGGCAAAATCTTATTTAGTGGAGCGGTGAAACACTGCTTTGATACGAGTATCGAAATTTAGCTTTTAGAGCGATTTTTACGCTTGCTTTGGGTTAGCCAGAGCAAGCAAATTTTCAAATTTATATCACTAAATTTGCACTTAATGGCCGAACTAAATTTATAGCGGCGCTGATTAAAATTTAAATACAAACCATTTAAGAGTTTAGCTACTTAAATATCTCGAGAATAAATTTATATGAAATTTTGTGGGGTGTAAAAATCTCTGCCGAAATTTTATTTAATGGAGTGGTGAAACACTGTTTTGATATGAGTATTAAAATTTAGCTATTTTGGCTGCTAGTAGTTAAATTTGGCTAGTAGTTTGTAAAAGTCGCGGGTAGTAAATTAAAACAAAGAGTTTTATAGAAATTTTGTTATTAAAATTTAAAGTGTATAAAAAGGAAGATCTCCGCCGAAGCGGAGAAAAGGTGTTATTTCAAAGCATCTTTTGCTTGTTTTGCAAGTGCCGCAAATGCCTTCGCGTCATTCATAGCTAGATCAGCTAAAATTTTTCTATCAAGTTCTATGTTAGCTTTGTTTAAGCCGTTGATAAATCTTGAATAGCTAATGTCGTTTAGCCTGCAAGCTGCGTTGATACGAACGATCCATAAACGTCTGAAATCACGTTTTTTCTGGCGTCTGTCGCGGTATGCGTAAACTAAACTTCTCTCTAGTTGCTCTTTAGCTTTTCTAAAGTGTTTATGTCTAGCACTGAAAAAGCCACGTGCTAGCTTTAAAACTTTCTTATGGCGTCTTCTTCTAACTACGCCTGTTTTTACTCTTGCCATATTTATCCTTTTACAAATTGGCGCTCACGAAGTGAGTCTTGCCCCTAAATTTGGGGGAGTTTGAATGACTTTTTTGTCAAAAACTTAAATCTACGCTGCTTTATACGCCGAGCATTTTGCGAACGGCTGGGACATTTGTGCTGTCCACGTAGTGTGGGCCACGAAGGTCTCTCATACGCTTAGTAGGTTTTTTTGTTAAGATGTGGCTTCTAAAAGCAGAGCCTCTTTTTATCTTATTTTTACCTACTTTAAAGCGCTTAGCAGCACCGCGAACGGTTTTCATCTTTGGCATGCTAATCCTTTTTGAAATTTTATACGCAAGTGCGTAAGATTTGGATTATAGCGAAAAATCCTTTAGAAAATTTAAATTTCACTTAGACAAAATTTGCAATAAATTTACATTTAACTTAAAAAAGTTTTAAAATTTAGAATTAAATTATTAAATTTGAAATATAATCACATATAAGAAATTTATTTTACTAAAGGAGTAAAAATGAAAGGGAAAATTCTTGCATCAATCGTCGCTATGAGTGCGATTTTAGGCACAAGTAGCTTGGCATGCACTACCATTTTAGTAGGAGATAAAGCTTCAAACGACGGCTCTATGCTAGTGGCTAGAAGCGCTGATAGCAAGGCTATAAAGGCTCAAGTCTTTTTGATACACCCAGCTACGAAAAATCAAACTGGCATGCACAGCTCAAAGGCGCATGACGGCGCAAATGACTTTACATATCCGCTCCCAAAAGATGGCATGAGATACACAACTATCGCAAATTCACACACAAAGCTTCACGGAGCAGTCGGCTACAACGAGGCTGGCGTAGGACTTAGTGGCACTGAGACTATCTACGCAAAAGATGAGCTTTTAAAAGTTGATCCATACAACGAAGAAACCGGCATCACAGAAGATGACATCCCAGACGTGCTTTTGCCGCGTATGAAGAGTGCAAAAGAGGGCGTTAAGCTTCTTGGCGAGATAGTGGAGACAAAAGGCGCTGGCGAGGGCTTTGGCGTGGTATTTGTCGATGCAAACGAGCTTTGGTACTTTGAAACTGGCACAGGTCATAAATGGATCGCTTCAAAGATCCCACAAGATGAGTATTTCGTCACTGCAAACCAAGGCAGACTTCACGCTTATAAAGAGAATGATCCAAATTTCATGGGCGCAAAAGATGTCATCAAATTTGCGATCGATAACAAGACTTATGACCCTGCAAAAGACGGAGAATTTAACTTTACAAAGGCCTATACAAGGGACGATGAGAGAGATGTGACTTATAACTACCCACGTGTTTGCTGGGTTCAAAGCATGTTTAACCCAAGCTTAAAACAAGACTTCGCCGATGGTCAAAAATTCCCAGTATTTTTAAAACCAGAGAAAAAACTAAGTGTTGAAGACCTAAAAGCTGCGATGAGAGCCCACTACGACGGCACTGCGTTTGATAACTACGCTAGCAAAGACGAAGATAAGAAAAATATCTACCGCGCTATAAGTGTCTTTAGAACGTATGAGTCTCACGTCATGCAGGTGCGCCCATGGCTACCAAAAGAGATCGGCCGTGTGACATACGTCGCTCTTGGTATGGCTGATCTTAGCGTTTATTTGCCGTATTATGAGGGGCTTGATGGCTTTATAAAAGGCTACTCAGATGGCTCATACGATGCTGATGATACTTCGATATACTGGGTTTATAGAAAGCTTCAAACTCTTGTGATGACTGACTATGAGAAGTATTCGCCAGTGGTTAAAGAGGCCTACGCTAAATTTGAAAAAGAGTTGGCGGTAAAACAGGCTAAATTTGAAGATGAGTACGTAAAACTTTACAAAAAAGATAAGAAAAAAGCGGACAAACTCTTAAATGAATTTAGCCAAAAGACTATGCAAGAGGCTAAAGATCTAACACAGGAGCTTACAAACAAAGTCTTTACTATGCTTACAGCCGACATGGACGCTAAGCTAAAATCTCTAAATAAAGGCAAAAAAGACTAAAAGTTTTGGGCGTGAAATTTAGTAGCGCCCAAATTTAAACAAAAATTTGGCAAAGAGCGTTTATAATGCGGCAAAAATTCACTACAAAGGAAAAACGCTGATGCCTTGTCCCATGCGTAAAGCTCATTAATCTCGGCAAAAAACATATCAGCGATTTTCAAAAAACACGCAAATTTTTAAACAATTTTACATTTTTTCACATTGAGATAAATCCCTTTTTGCTAGCAGGTCCGCTGCACTGTAACTGCATTTTTAAAAATAAAACGAAGCAATGTTTGAAATTTGGCAAGGACCTTTTTAGTAGGATTTTTTATAAATTTTACTTTAGCTTAAGAAGAAGCGGGTGTCATCCACCGCGTTTGGGGTGAACCAGACTTGTGCGCAGCACAACAACATTGAACGTGCTGGGGGTTTGGGTTGTAGGGATGTACCTGCATAAAAATATTCAAGGTTGCTGTGCTTTGCACAGTTTTAATTTAAAAAGAAATTTAAAAAGGATAAAAATGATAAAAAGTTATGTTTTAGGTTTTCCAAGAATCGGAGAGAAAAGAGAGTTAAAGCGTGCGTTAGAGGGCTTTTGGGCTGGTAAAGAGGGCTTTAGTGAAGAGAATTTGCAAGAGACTGCAAAGACGCTTCGCCAAAGACACTGGAAATATCAACAAGACGCTGGCATTTCGGCTATTAGCGTTAATGATTTTTCATTTTACGACCTAATGCTTGATAATATCATCGCTTTTGGCGCTACGCCTCCAAGATTTGCAAATTTAAGCGGCTCGGAGCAATATTTTGCTTGCTCAAGAGGCAATAAAAATGGCGTTGCGATGGAGATGACAAAGTGGTTTAACACAAACTACCACTACATCGTGCCAGAGCTTAGCAACGAGAGTAAATTTAGCCTAAAAGCAGATAAAATTTTAAATGAATACAAAGAGGCGAAGGCTAACGGCGTAAAAGGCAAGGTAAATTTGATCGGCCCTATCACATTTTTGGCTCTTTCAAAGACGACTGACGGCAGCTGCCCATTTAAGCACCTTGACGCGCTTGTGGGCGAGTACAAAAAGCTACTTGAGCAAATTTCTAAGTTTGATGATGAAATTTTAGTGCAGTTTGACGAGCCGATCTTTGTAACTGACAAAAACGAAAGCGACCTTTTGCCACTTATCACAAAGGTTTATAACGAGCTAACAGGTGTTGCAAAAAACATCAAGATCGTGTTTGCGACATATTTTGAGCATGCGATCAAGGCAGTTAGCGAAGTGGCTAAAACTAAAATTTATGGCATCGCACTTGACTTCATCCACGGCAAGAGAAATTTCGAGGCACTTGAGACTATCAAAAACAGCCACTTGACACTATTTGCTGGCGTGATCGACGGCAGAAATATCTGGAAAAGCAACATCGATGAGAAGGTAAAACTTGTTCGTGAAATTTCAGAAAAAATAGGCGGCAAAGACTTTTACATCGGCACTTCATGCTCACTTCTTCACGTGCCATACACTCTAAAATATGAAGAGAATTTAAACCCAGAGATCAAAAGCTGGCTAAGCTTTGCGGTTGAGAAGCTTGATGAGATCAAGATCATCACAAAACTAGCAAACGGCGAGAAGCTAAATGATGCTGAGGCTAAAATTTACGAAGAGAACAAAAATGCAGTTAAAACTCGCGCCACTTCAAAGCTCATCCACTCTGAAAGCGTTCAAAAACGTATCAAAAATTTAAGCAAATTTGAGCGTGACGAGAAATTTGAAGATCGCATAAAAATTCAACGTGAAACACTAAAATATGGTATCTTGCCAACAACAACGATAGGTAGCTTCCCTCAAACGGTTGATCTTCGCGTACTTCGTCAAAATTTCAAAAAAGGCGAGATCGATGCGGCCGCTTATGAAGCAGGCATCAAAAAATACATCGATCACTGCGTGAAATTTCAAGAAGATATCGGCCTAGACGTGCTAGTACATGGCGAGCCAGAGAGAAATGACATGGTTGAGTACTTTGGCGAGCAGATCAGCGGATATGCATTTAGCCAAAATGGCTGGGTACAAAGCTACGGCAGCCGCTGCGTCAAACCACCACTCCTCTTTGGTGACGTAAGCCGCCCAGAGCCGATGACTGTTAAGTGGATGAAATACGCTCAAAGTATCACAAAACACGTAATGAAGGGCATGCTAACAGGTCCTGTGACTATGCTAAACTGGAGCTTTGTGCGTGATGATCTTCCAAGAAGCGAGGTAGCAAAACAGCTTGCACTTTGTATCTATGACGAGATCGCAGACCTTCAAAATGCAGGCATCAGAGTGATCCAAGTCGATGAGGCAGCGTTTAAAGAGGGCTATCCGCTAAGAGCTGAAAATATCCCAGCTTATGAGAAATTTGCGGTTGATTGCTTTAAGCTTTCAGTAAGCTCAGCAGAGGCAAAAACTCAGATCCACACGCATATGTGCTACTCTGAATTTAACGATATTATTAAGACCATTGAGGCAATGGATGCTGATGTTATCAGTATCGAGACTGCAAGAAGTGGCAACGAGCTACTTAAAATTTTCAAAGCCGTTGGCTACAAACAAGAGGTCGGACCTGGCGTTTACGACATCCACAGCCCACGCGTGCCAAGTGTTGAGGAGATCGTCGCTCAGATCAAAGCTCTGCTTGAGGTCTTGCCAAAAGAGCAACTCTGGATCAACCCTGACTGCGGCCTAAAAACTAGAAAATGGGAAGAGGTCGAGCCAAGCCTTAAAAACATGGTAGAAGCCGTCAAGATCGTAAGAGGTCTATAAAATTTAATTAAAAAGGATTTGAAAAATGAAAAGGATTTTTCTATTTGTAATATTAGTTATCTTTGCGTCTGGATGTAGTTCTGGACGCCACTCTATACCACTCAACAAAGGTGCGTACAAGCAAACAAATATCTATAGTATCAGTGAGGCTTTAAATTTAGAAGCTGCTAAAAAAGAGCTAGCAGGCTTTGAAAATGTGAGGCTTGAATTTGGCTCAAACGACCAAAATAAAAGCGTCATCAAGGCAAACGTAAAGGTTCAAAGATTTATCACTGATAGCGGAGATATAAAGGGGTATTGCCAAGAGGCTTTTGTCGCCGTCATAAAAAGATATATGATAGCTGCTAAAAAGCAAAATGCCGACGTGGCAAATATCGTGAGCTTTTGGCGAGCCGACGCGAAATACCTAAAAGACGAGTTTGTCTGCATGTCGTCAAAAAGTTCTGTTGGCGTGGTGATGAGGGCTGATCTAGTTCAAAAGTGAGAAAATGCTAAAAGAGAAAATTTTAAATAAAGAAAAAGGGCTCGTGCTCTATGGACTCACGCCGCCAAAGGCTGAATTTGAAGAGGCAAAGCTGCGTGAGATCTCAGAGCGCTGGAGCGGGCGGATAAATGATATCAAGGCCGACGGGCTCGTGCTTTACGAGGTGCAAGATGAGAGCGAGCGAAATGAGAGCGAGAGGACATTTGAGTTTAGCGGGACGCTAAGCCCAGAAATTTACTACAAAAAGTACCTAAACGTCGCAACACCTAGCATATTTTATCGCGTGGCTAGCGGATACGGCGAGGATGAATTTCGCGCAGCACTTAAGGCTCAAAGCTCAAATTTAAACGTTCTAGTGGGGGCAACTTCAAGCACGCAAAAAGTGAGGCTAAATTTAGCTCGCGCTTACGAGATCGCTAGCGAATTTAAAGAGTTAGCAGTGGGTGGTGTCTGTATCGCAGAGCGTCACGGCAAAAAGGGCGATGAGCCACAAAGGATGCGTGAAAAGATCGCAGCCGGGGCTAAATTTTTCATATCGCAAGCGATATTTGACGCACAGCTAGCGCGTAAATTTTTAGAGGATTGCGCGGCTGCAAAGATAAGCGAGCCGATATTTCTTACATTTAGCACAGCTGGCAATGCAAAAACACTTGAATTTATCAAATGGCTCGGAGTGAGCGTGCCAAGCTCGGTCGAAGAGAGGCTAAATTTAAGCTCTGACTACTTAGCTAGTAGCTGCGAGATCATCAAAGAAATTTGGTGCGAGCTAAAGAAATTTGGCGATGAAAATGGGCTAAATTTAAGCATAAATATAGAAAGCGTCATGGCAAAACGCGCCGAGATAGAAGCGAGCTTGGAGCTTACAAAAAGCATAAGAGAGTTGGTGTAACGCCAGCTCTTGTTATAAATTTATACAAGTTCTTTCTTGATAGCGCAATGGCACCACAAATCCACAAAGAATAGTCGTTATCATTAGCGATCACAAGCTGTTTTAAAGGTCGGTTGGTCACTGCTTTGCAAATTTCAAAAACTGCTATAACAAAAACGATATGGCTTTATGTAAGAAATTTTACGAGATATACGAATACGGCAAACTGCTAAGAGAAAAAAGGCGGTGCTTTGGTAAGGCAAATTTATTAAATCTGCCCGAAAAATCGTTGAAGTCAAAATAGCCAAACAAGGCAAGAGTTTTTGCAAATTTAAGCAAATTTGATCCAAAAGTATAGAAATTTAGCCTTCAAACAATATCTAAATTTAACTAAACCTCCTCACTCTACCTTATATCCAGTGCCTTGCACGGGTTTTTAGGCAGATAGTTGGTATCTTAGCTCTTATCTCTCGCACGAGCGATCTTATGCGATCTTGCGATAAGGTTTCGTTTTTATATAGGTGGTGATCTATCTCGTCGTAGGTGACGACGTGGGGCGAGTTTTTGCATAAAATTTCAAGTAGCTCGCTCTCTTTTTTTGTCAAATCAGATTTTCTTATACACTGGGAGTTTTTGTCAAAGATTTAGCTCAAATTTAGAGCCTAAAAGCACCTTGCAAAGCCTAAAAACATGAAATAAAAACTCTTCAGGACAAAATGGCTTAATGATAAAATCATTAACTCTAGCGTAGTAAATCCTCTTAAAAACGCTAGTGATGCTAACGCCCCGCAAAAGCATAATGGGAGTGATGTTTTGGCTATCTCTTATAAATTTAACCAGATCAAGGTTTAAATTTCTAGCCTTTACGTCAAAAACGTACAGATCATATCTGTTGCCACACTCAAAGTCTTTAATGACTTCGCTAGCGCTTTTTAGCTGCATCATCCTAAACCCAAAGCGGTAAAGCGATGCATTTAGGATGACATTTTGCTCAAAGTCGCTTAAGAGCAGCAAAGCTTCTTTGTTAGCCAGCTAGACCGCCACCAGCTGGCTTTTTAGCGTCTTTTTCAGCCTTTTGTTTTAAAAATTCCTCTTCGTCTTTTGTAGGTTTGTACTCATCTTTGAAGAATTTTTGCTTAGTTTCGATCCTCTTTTCGATCATCTTTTTATCGTAAATTTTATACGATGGCTTCCAATACTCAAGATAGTTTCTAAAGCCAGCGCCGTGACCTGCGTCATAGTGGCAACTTACACATTTTAGCTCTTTAGGAGTGTCAAGGAGCTTTTTGTAGTGAGCGTGCATCTTTTGAGCTTGTGCTGAAGTGTTGTTGCTATCTATCACGTTTGTGTGGCAGCTTGTGCAGCCGTTGTCAAAGACGAAATGCTCGCGGTTTTTGAGGTTTTTGTGCCAATCAATAGCATTAGGATCGCCAAAGAAATGCACCCAGCCCTCTAAAATGCCGTTTTTCGCCTTTGTTAGGGCGTATTTTGCGATGTTGTCATGCGGTATGTGACAATCCACGCATCTTGCTTTTATGCCAGTTTTGCCCTTGCCGCTGTGGATGTCGTCGTTGTAGGCGATGACCATAGGGTCCATCTCGTGGCAAACGATGCAGAATTTATCCCCACTCGTCTCATCAAGTGCGTAATGAACTGGCAGAACGACTAAAAATCCAACAATTCCGCTTATGAAGATTATAAGCGCTAGTAATTTTTTTGAAATTTTCATGGTGTTACTCCATTCATCCATTGTGGCACCTCGTGTTCATGGCACTCAGAGCACATGTTTGTAGATGGTTTGTGTTCGTTGTGGCACTCGTCGCAGTACAAAGTTGGACCATCGTGAACAGAGTTGTGAGGATTTGCCTTTAGAGTATCCATAAATTTTAGCCTTTGGGCTAAGAGCTTTTTACTCTTGTGACAGGATAGGCAGCCAGCGTCGCCGATCGCTTTAAATTTGCTAGGATCATCGCCCTGGTTTTGGTGACAATCAACGCAGTCAAAGCTTAGGTGTTCATGATGAGGTTTGATCTTATACTTGGCTCTTAGCTCATCAGAGACTACTACTTTTGTGACGTTTAGATCGCCCTTTGGCATATCGGTGCCAAAGAGATGAAGCGAAAATAAACAGGCAAAAATAGCGATGAATTTAAGCTTATTCATACTCTTTTCCTTTCTATTAAGATTTTATAAACATCAAATTTCAATGGAAAACTAATATTTTTACTTAAACTTATTTTTATAAAATTATAGTCCTTGCTTGATTAAATCTGCATTAATAATATTTTAGAGTACTAAAATATAGACCAGTTTTATGAAGTTGAATTTTAAAGAAAAAGATAATTAAGCTAAATAAAATGGAAAATAAAATATAATCCCAAATCTTTGGTCCCGTAGCTCAGTTGGTAGAGCACTACCTTGACATGGTAGTGGTCGATGGTTCGAGTCCATTCGGGGCCACCATTTTTATATAAAATTCCCCAAAACACAAAAAACTAAAAAATAAAATTTAAAAATATTTTTTGTAACTCTGCCATTTTTAAATTTTAAACTAAATCCCTAAAATACGGCAAATTTTTACTAAATTTAACTCAAAAATTTATGACTTCACATTTCTAAAATGTCACAACTGTACCAAAGTACAATAGCTATAAAATAAATGTTTTACTTATAATTGACAACATAAAAATACGCAAAGGGGAAATACTATGAGTAAAGTTAAAGGACTAATCAAATCAATAATCGGCACGGATGCCATCGTCGCAGTTGATGCTAATGGAAATCAAAGAACTCTAAAAGCAGGCGACTTGATCTATGACAACGAGGTCATAAAAGAGCAAGATGGTGTAAAGGTCGAGGTGCAAGCTGCGCAAATTCAAAATGAAAATGCTAGCGATGAGACTGGCAAAGAGATAGCATCGCTACAAGAGCAACTACTAAATGGTAAAAATATCTCAGATATTGAAGAGACTGCAGCTGGCGGCACTCAATCAGCAGGCGGAGTAAGCTCGAATGGCGTGAGTCTTGGCGCTGCTGGCTTTGCAAATGGCGGTCATGAGTCAAACGTAAATGCAAATTTTGGCGATCTAAGCTCTCAAGCAAATGCTAGCGCAGAGGCTTTTACAAATGTAAGCGGTGGCGCAAGCGAGGAGGACTTTAGTCTTGATACGCTTGCAGCTGCGATAGATAATGCATATAACAATATATTGCCGCAGCCACTAGAAGTATCTGTCACAGCAGTGGATGATAATGTAGTTACTGGCAATACAGATCAGGCAGTAAGCAGCAACCTTGACATCGAGGGCAATATCTTAGAGCATGAAAATTCACAAAGAACAGGTCTGCATATCACAAATGATAACACCCCAACACTTAGTGGTAAGGCTACTCCAAACGCGACTATAAGCGTATTTGACGGCGAAGGCGAGAGCGCACCGTTACTTGGCACGACAACTACCGATGCAAATGGCAACTGGTCATACACACCAACTTCACCTTTAGCTGATGGGGACCATAAATTTACTATCGAAGCTAGCAAAGTAGCTGCAAATGGCGAAGAGCTAAAAGCTACAAGCACACAAGAGATCACTGTTGATACAAACAATAACACCTTGTCTATCACAAAAATATCTACTGATGACTTTTCTGACTTGTCACACTATAACACAATGTATGATAGCAATAAACAATACGACTTTTCACCGACCATAGAGGGTAAAGCTGAGCCATTTGCTGATATAAATTTAGTCATCACAAAAGCTGAAGTTGTTTACAATGATGGCTTAGGTAACTCTTGGGTAGAGAAAGGCAACGAAGCTCATGTGGTTGAGAAACTAAGCGCTAAGGCTGATGCTGATGGTAACTGGAAAGTTGAAAGTAGCGTTTTAAACAATAGAGATTTTGAGTACACAGTCCAAGCGTCGTCAGTCGATGAGGCTGGCAATAAATATGCTGAGCCTCAAGCAACGACATTTTATATGCCACTTGAGCCTATAACTGTCGCTCCAACAGACCACCTATAATAATAAATTTAATGTGGAGAGACCTTTCTCCACACACTCTTAAATCTACTTCAAATACTCTTTTACGTCGTATTCTTTGCCAGCGTCGTGATCTTTTAAAAGTTTAGCCACAACTGGGCTTAGAAGGATAATGGCGATTAAATTTGGCACAACCATAAGGCCGTTAAACATATCTGCTAAACTCCAGACAAAATCAACCTTTTGCAAGCTGCCTAAAAAGACAAAAACAACAACTAAAATTTTAAAAATTTTAACCGCTTTTGCGCCAAAAAGGTAGCGCACGTTGATCTCAGCGAAGTAGTACCAACCAATGATCGTCGTAAATGCGAAGAAAAATAGGCAGATCGCCACGAAGCTATAACCGCCAGTTTTGCCAAATATATGTGACGAAAACGCCTCTTGCACCAAGGTGATGCCAGTAAAGACTGCCTTGCCGTTTTCAAAGCTGATGACGTTTGCGGTTAGCACCACAAAAACGGTTATATTTAAGATGACAAAGGTGTCTATAAAGACGCTCATTATGCCAAGGACGGCTTGATCGACTGGGTGTTTGACGTTTGCAGCAGCGTGTGCGTGCGGAGTCGAGCCCATGCCAGCTTCGTTGCTGAAAAGTCCCCTTGCGATGCCGTATCTCATAGCAGCTGCGATGCTAGCTCCAGTTGCCCCACCCCAAGCAGCCGAAGGATCAAACGCAGCTTTAAATATTAGCGATATCGCCTCTGGGATTTGGTGAAAATTTAATGCGATGATAACCACGCCAACAACGATGTAAAGTAGTGCCATTAGCGGCACGATCTTTTCAGCGACCCTTGCGATCGCCTTTACGCCACCTATGAAAATTAGCGCGCAAATGAGAGCCAAAAATGCCCCTGTTAGCCACTGCGGTATGCCAAAAGCGCCGCTAAAGCCGTCTGATATGGAGTTTGCCTGAACCATGTTGCCGATAAAGCCAAGCGCGATGATGATAGCGATAGCGAAAAATCCAGCTAGAAATTTCGCCCATTTGCCCTTTAAACCGCGGCTTATGTAAAAGGCTGGACCGCCTATCGTGTGGCCGCTGTCATCTTTGGTGCGGTAAATTTGAGCGAGGCAAATTTCAGCAAAATTTGTAGCCATGCCCAAAAAGGCTGCGCACCACATCCAAAAAATAGCCCCAGGACCGCCCATGATAAGCGCTGTGGTCGCACCTACTAGGTTGCCAGTGCCAACTTGCGCTGCGATAGCGGTTGCTACTGCTTGAAACGAGCTCATACCAGCCTTGCCAGCAGCCTCGCCGTGAAGTGAGAAATTTCCAAAAAGTTCGCCTAAACCCATTTTAAACTTAAAAATCTGAACAAAGCCAAGTCTAATGGTGAAAAATAGTCCAGTGCCGCAAAGTAGGGCGATAAGGAAGTATGGACCCCAAAGAAATGAATTTATACTTTCAACGCAGTTATTTAAAATTTCAGCAAAATTTGTAGGCATTTTTTAACTTTCGTGATTGATTTGGATTTGAGAAGTATATTTGAATAAATATAAAATTTAAATTAACTACTAAAAAATCATAGCCAAGCTAAATTTTTGCAAAAACGCCCTGCAAAACCATGTTTGAATAGTAATAAAAGCTGTAAAATAGCCTATCGTCATAGCTTAGCTCGTCTTGATCAACGATCTCAAGATACTTTGGCTCTAGCATTTGCTCCATTTTAGTAAGTGGCTTTGCGTGCTCAAGATGCTCTAGCTTCTCACAAATTTCAAGCATAAATTTAAAAAAGAGTTCAAGCTTACGCGAGATAAATTTAGCTGCTTCGCCTTTTTCGCCTAGTGCACTTTTATAAATTCGCACTAAAAAAACGAGCGCAAATGGCGTTGCGTGCCAAAATGTCTCTTGATATTCACACTCACCAAAGATATCATCAAGCAGCTCGCTAAGCTCTTTTTCATCAAATTTAGACTTTGTCACAGCCTTTGCAAGTGTGTTTAAAATTTGTGCAAAAAGCTCTGCCGTGCCGTAACTACAGCTTAGTCTATCCCATGGCACGTCTTTTATCTTTAAATTTGCGATATATGTTAAATTTTGCTCGTTCATTCTTAAAACAGCCCTTTTAAATTTAAAAGAGTAAAGCCTAAATTTAGCCCTTTGACCTTATCTTTTCTAGCCACTCATTTAGCGTTTTTTCAAAGCCTATGCCCTTGCTTTTGTAAAAAACGAGCGGTTTTTCTAGGTATTTTTGCTCGACCCAGCCGCCAAAATCATGCGGATAAAGGTAGTCTTTGCTCTCTTTTGTGTGATTTTTTAGATATGGCGGGATTTTTAAAATTTCTTCGCTTTGCACGTATCTTAGAGCGGCATTTATCGCGTTGTAGCTGGAGTTTGACTTTGGCGAGCTAGCTAGATAGACGGCGCACTGAGCCAATATGATCCTAGCCTCCGGAAAGCCTATCTCTTTTACGATGCTAAGCGTGCTTGCGGCTAAATTTAGCGCATTTGGGTTTGCGTTGCCGATGTCTTCGCTAGCAAATATCGCCATCCTTCTAGCGATGAAGTCCGCACTCTCGCCAGAGTCTATGAGCCTTGCGAGATAGTATATGACGGCGTTTTCGTCGCTTCCACGCAGGCTTTTTATAAAAGCGCTTGCTAGCTCGTAGTGCGTGTCGTCCTCTTTTGCCCCCTCTTTTAGGGCGTTTTGGCGAAGTGTTTTTAAATTTTCTAGGCTCACATTTTCATCAAGCGTGATGGCAAATTCTAGTAAATTTAGCATAGCTCTTGCGTCACCGCCGCTACTTTTAAAGAGATACTCCTTCGCCTCCTCGTCAATGCTAAATGAAATTTGCTCTCTTATCTTGCCAAGAAGCTCCTCAAAATCGCCACTGCTAAGCGGTCTAAACTCAAAGAGCATCGAGCGGCTTCTGATGCCTGAGCTTAGCGTGAAAAAGGGATTTTCTGTGCTAGCGCCGATGACTAGGGCTTTGTAGTTTTCCATGGGGATGAGCAGTGCTTCTTGCTGGGTTTTGCTAAGCCTGTGGATCTCGTCTATGAAAAAGAGTGGCTTATTTAGGGCGTTTTCGTAGTTTTTTAAAATTTTGCGAAAGTCATCTATCTTTAAATTTCCGCCGTCAAACTCGTAAAAGTCGTAGTTTGCCCCACTTGCCACAGCCCTTGCAAAGCTCGTCTTGCCACAGCCTGCTGGACCATAAAATATGGAGTGCGGTATCTTGCTTGTGGCTATAAATTTTAAAAATGCCGCTTTAACCGACTTTTGACCGCAAATTTCATCTAAATTTTTTGGTCTAAACATCAGCGCAAGTGAGCTCAAATTTACTCCTTTGAATTTCAAAGTATTATAGTTAAATTTTTGGTGTTACTTAGCAATTTGCTTTAAGATTAGGTTTAATTTCTCGACATTTTGTCTATTTTGATTGAGAGAACTTTTAAGAATTTCAAGGCTCTTGGGTGATAGATATTCTAAAAGTTCTATAATGTCTTTATACTTGCAACTTAATTCATTGTCGTTATAGAGGCGTTTTAAAATTTTATCGTTTTGGTTTTTATCATTACAAAAGAATTCTTGCTCAAATACGCCAAGTGCATCAGCAATAAAAGGAAGCATATCGGCTTTTATTTCTATATTACCATTTAGATAGGCATATATGCTTGATTCTGTAGGTATCTCGCCGGTCCTTGAAGCTTTCATATCAAGATTTATCAGACGCTTTGCCAGCTCTCTTTTGCTAATATTTTTCTCTTTTAGTATCTCGTTTATTCTTTGTGCAACTTTCATAAAATTCTCTATTTTTAAAATTCTTATGATTATATGTAGATAAATTATTGATAAAGAGTAATTTAAGTATTGATAAACTATAATTTAAAATATCTTAGTATAAAAGGAGTTGAGTTTGTGAAAAGGTACAGAATAATGTATAGGAAGTGTGGTTTAGTTTCAAGAACTACGACTGTGGTTTCAGCTAACAATGCCGACGAGGCAAAAGATAAAATAAAATATCAATTTGGAAAAGATGTTGATATTGAAATAATTTCTTGTGAGGAAATAAAATGAAAAAAGTTATACTTGCGCTATTTTTATTATTAATAAGCTATCAGGTTAATGCCAATGAAATTCCCGTTAAAATGTCGTATTACACGGAAATAGATCGTTTATTTAAAGTACCATACGCAGTTATCGAAATAACCTCCTTATCAAATGATTTAGTTATCGAAGATATAAAATTAAATAGAGGTAATTGTTCTATTAACGCTGGTGTAGACCCATTTACTGGAAAAAGAGAAAAACTTTTTCCAATGAAATTGCAATATGGCAATAGCAAAAAACGTGCTACTACTTGTAATAAAATTTTGGAAGCAGAAGTTATAACAAAAGAAGGTAGTTGGACGCTTACTTGGGACTAGCGACTAGGGAAACTATAATTACATAAATTTAATAAAATATTAGAGGTTATTAATAATCTCTAATATTTTTAAGCAACCATAAAAATTTATTTCTTTTGCTTGTCCTTATTTAAGGAGTATTTTAAATTAGTATACAAGTTTGTCAAAAAAACAAAGGCACCCTGCAAATGACACAATTTTACTTAAAAAAGATATAAAGCTTTGATTTGCTAAGCTTTTTAAAGATACACAAGATAAATCAACTAAATGAAGTAGGTTATCACAGACTACATATAAATGATTTTCGTCTCTCTCTTTTTTTATAAGGGTGGGGGGGGGTTAATTTATTCTTGTTTTAAAAATTTAGTTCTTACCAGATAAAAATAACATCAACTGTGAATAATTTTGGCCTTCGCGCTAAGGCTCTCTATTTTTAGCTCGTAAATTTTCATATTTTTTAGCCCATACTCGGCCGCCACGTCAAAGGTGCTCATCGCGTAGGCGGTGTATTTTTGGCTGAGAATTTTTAAAATTTCATATCTTTTGGCTTCATCTGTCACTTCGTAGGCTCTTGTTTTTGCGATGGCGCTTTTGTATTCAGTCGTAAAGACCTTCCCACCAAGCGCCTTGCCGTCGTCTTTTATCATTTCTAGCTCGCTATCATTTAGGTGTGGGACTTTGTTGAAACTAACGCAGACAAACTCCACTTTTCGCCCATTTTGAAGCAGTTTTGCCTTGCTGCCAGCGCTCGCTCCATGCACAAAAATGCTCTCACCAACCCTAACAGGCGAGATAGGTACGCTAAAAATTTCTCCCTCATCATCCACGCATGAGATCACGCCGTATTCGCAGTTATCGATGATCTTAAGCGCCTCGTCGCGACCAAGCTCTCTATCTTTTCGCCTCATTTTTCATCCTTTTTTTGCAAAATATTTTAAAATTTAAGTGCTTAAAGGCTAGTATAACGCAAAAATTTCAAGGAAAAATATGAAAAAATTTGCCATTTTTGCCCTTTTACTGGGCGTAAATTTATTTGGTGCAAGCGAGGTTTGCAAGGAGTATGTCAAGCAAAGCAGGCTCTATCTTGACGAGCTTTATGTCAAAGAGAGCAAGAAGCTTGCGGGTGATGAGAAGGCGCTAAGGCTTTTTGAGCTTAAATTTGATGAGTTTAAGCAAAGACAAGTCGGTCAAGAGGCGATGATAATGCAAAATAACGATGAGAAATTTTGCAAAAGCAAGCTTGAAAAGGTAAATAAACTTCTTGCTGAGCTTAAAAAATAGCTCAAATTTTAGCGTTTAAGTCCCACTCTATGGGCGTTTTGCCGTGGTTTTCTAGGTAGATATTTGCCTTTGAAAAGTGCCTGCAGCCAAAAAACGCCCCACGAGCTAGCGGACTTGGGTGGGCTGCTTCTAAGATGAGGTGCTTGCTGGCGTCTATTAGCGGCGCTTTTGCCTTGGCTGGGTTGCCCCAGAGCATAAAAACTACGTTTTGTAAATTTTGGCTAATCTTTCTTATGACGGCGTCTGTAAAGCCCTGCCAGCCAAAGCTAGCGTGAGAATTTGCCGCTCCAGCACTTACGCTTAAAGTAGAGTTTAAAAGCAGCACGCCTTGCTTTGCCCACTTTGTAAGATCGCCGCTATTTGGCTCTTTTATGCCAAGATCGGCGTAAATTTCTTTATAGATATTCACAAGGCTTGGCGGCACTCGCACGCCACTTGGCACTGAAAAGCTTAGTCCCATGGCTTGATTTGCGCCGTGATATGGGTCTTGGCCTAGGATGACGACCTTTACGGCGTGAAATGGAGTTAGATTAAATGCGTTAAATATAAGCCCGCTTGGTGGATAGACGACGCCAGCGCTCTTTGCTTTTAAGAAATTCTCTTTGATGCGAGCGAAATTTTCGCTCAAAAACTCATCTTTTAGCACCTCTTTCCAGCTTGGCTCGATCTTTACGTCATCTAAATTTATCTGCATTTTCCTGCCCTTTTTTGGTTTTAGCGGTATAATTTTAACTAAATTTATCCAAAGGAAAGAGCGGTGTCAGAGCAAATTTTTAATAAAATCCACGAGCTTCTTAGCAAAAATGGGGCTAAATTTAGAGTGATAGAGCATTAGAGCGCTAGGACTTCAGAGGAGGTCGCTAAGATAAGGGGCACGAAGATGAGTCAGGGTGCAAAGGCGCTGGTCTGCTCTATAAAGGGTGTAGATGAAGCGAATTTTAGAGAAATTTTTAAAGACGAAAATGTGCTAGATGGCTACTTGCTAGATGATGAAAAGCCAGTGATGAAGGCTGGTAAAATTTACTTGCTCGCTGTCTTACCAGCTGACGAGCAGGCTGATCTTGACGCGCTTACTCAGAAATTTGATGGTAAAAGAGCAAGCCTTGCTAGCCCAGATGAGGTTACGGCCTTGGCTGATTGCGTATTTGGCTCGGTTCCGCCATTTAGCTTTCATAAAAATTTGCACCTTGTTGTGGATGAGAGTTTGCTAGAGCGAAACGAGGAGATCGCCTTTAATGCAGGGCTTCTTGATAGATCAGTCGTTTTAAACGCAAAAGACTACGCTAGGATAGTAAAGCCAGTATTTGTTAAATTTGCAAAAGAAAAGTGCTAGGCTAACCACTTCCTAGCACTAAATTAGTCGGGAGAAAAATGAATTTAAGTAATGCAAAGACGAGAAATTGCTAAATTCATTTCAGGAGCAAATATTATCAAGTATAATCTTAAAATATAATAAACTATATTGATAAAATATGCATATTTTAGGGATATTTATCTTTATATATAAAAAAATATATTTTAAAATCCAAAAATTTTGGCTCAAATTTTACTAAATTTAAAAAGAATTTATAAAAATTTGCTTAGCAATTATTAAGTTTAGCTTAAAGCCCATTTTGATAAAATCCTTAATCGTTCTTTTATCGTAAAAAAGACAATTTGATATAAGGAAAAACAATGAGCGATATCATCGCATACAAACTAAATGGCGAAATAGTCGATACTCAAAGTATCGCAGGGCGTGAGAGTAGTGCTGAGCCTATCTATTTTGACAACTCAAAAGAGGCACTACACGTTATCAGACACTCCTGTGCACACCTCATGGCACAAGCTATCAAATCACTCTATCCAAAGGCGAAATTCTTTGTCGGACCAAACGTAGAAGATGGATTTTATTATGATTTTAGAGTTGATGATGAGGGCACGAAGCTAGGCGAGAGCGATCTAGCAGCGATCGAAGATAAGATGAAAGAGCTTGCTGAGAAGAAATTTGACATCGTTAAAACCTGCTCAACCAAAGCTAATATGAGTGAGAAATTTAAAAACGACGATCTGAAACAAGAGGTCTTAAAAAGAATTCCAGATGGTGAAGTGAGCAGCTACGCACAAGGCGATTTTGAAGACCTTTGCCGCGGACCACACGTGCCAAATACTAAATTTTTAAAATTCTTCAAGCTCACACGCGTGGCTGGGGCATATCTTGGCGGCGATGAGAGCCGTGAGATGCTAACTAGAATTTACGGCACAGCTTACGCAGACAAAGAGAGCCTAAAAGAGCACATCCGCATCATCGAAGAGGCTAAAAAGCGCGATCACAGAAAGCTTGGCGTCGAGATGAAGCTATTTACATTTGATGAAGAAGTGGGCGGTGGTTTGCCTATCTGGCTACCAAATGGCGGACGCTTAAGATCAAAACTAGAGCAGCTCTTATACAAAGCCCACCGCGACCGCGGCTATGAGCCAGTGCGTGGTCCTGAGCTTTTAAAGGCTGATGTGTGGAGAAGAAGCGGCCACTACGCAAACTATAAAGAAAATATGTACTTTACAACGATCGATGAGACAGAGTATGGCATCAAGCCGATGAACTGCGTTGGTCACATCAAAGTCTATCAAAGTGACATCCGCTCGTACCGCGATCTGCCGCTTAAATTTTTCGAGTACGGCGTCGTGCATCGCCATGAGAAAAGCGGCGTGCTTCACGGACTTTTCAGGGTTCGCGAATTTGCACAAGATGACTCACATATCTTTTGTATGCCAAGCCAGATAAAAGAAAATATCTTAGAAATTTTAAAATTTGCTGGCACGATAATGGAAAATTTTGGCTTCCACTATGAGATGGAGATATCAACCAAGCCAGCCAAAGCTATCGGTGGCGATGAAATTTGGGAAACTGCTACAAAAGCGCTAAAAGAAGCTCTTGATGAAAATGGCTTTAAATACGGCATCGACGAGGGCGGCGGCGCATTTTATGGACCAAAGATCGACATTAAGATCACTGACGCGCTTAAGAGAAAGTGGCAGTGCGGCACGATACAAGTGGATTTTAACTTGCCAGAGCGCTTTGATCTAGGCTACATCGACGCAAATAACGAAAGACAGCGCCCTGTAATGCTTCACAGAGCCTTGCTTGGCAGTTTTGAGAGATTTATAGGAATTTTACTTGAACACACTGCTGGCGAGCTACCATTTTTCATAGCTCCTACGCAGGTCGTCATCGTGCCTATTAGCGACGCGCATTTAGACTACGCAAAAGAAATTTCACGCGAGCTAAGAAAGATCAACGTCGATAGCGAAATCGCAAGTAAAAACGAGAGTTTAAATAAGAGAATAAGAACGGCAGAAAAACAAAGGGTGCCTATGATAGTCGTGCTAGGAGACAACGAAGTAGCGAACAAGAGCGTTGCGTTGCGCGACAGACAGGCTAGGACGCAGAGCGATATGAGCTTGGCGGAATTTATAAATTTAACGAAGGAGAAACTTAGTGAGGTACATTTTTGAGTAAGGAAAATGAAGTATTGCTCAATGAGGACATAAGGGCGAGAGAGGTAAGATGTGTAGGGGATGATGGCACGGCATACGGTGTCATCTCAAGAGATGAGGCTTTAGAGATCTCAAATAAGCTTGGGCTTGATCTAGTGCTTATAGCGCCAGATGCGAAGCCGCCAGTTTGCAAGATAATGGACTATGGTAAATTCCGCTATCAGCAAGAGAAAAAGCAAAAAGAGGCCAAGAAAAAGCAAAAAACCATCGAGATAAAAGAGATAAAACTCTCTGTCAAGATCGCCCAAAACGATATCAACTACAAGGTTAAACACGCAAGCGAGTTTTTGCAAGATGGCAAACACGTTAAATTTCGTGTATTTTTAAAGGGTCGCGAGATGAGCACCCCAGAAGCTGGCGTAGCCATGCTTGAGAAGGTCTGGGAGATGATCAAAGATGAGGCTGACCGCGACAAAGAGCCTATAATAGAAGGTCGTTATGTAAATATGCTTGTAACTCCAAAAAAGGGTTAAATTCTCACAAAGAGCAGGCTAGGGCTTGCTCTTTTTCATTAAATTTTTAATACAAAAACTCACAAATAACTATTTCTCAAAAATTCTATCATTTTTATATCTGCTAAATTTACGCGATAGCGTTTGCGGTTGATGTGGTTTGCGGTTAAATTTTGTAGGATGATTTTAGGCGCGGCTTAAATTTAGTAAATTTTGATTTTTACTTACTGGAATTTATTCGCTTTGTTATCGCTCGCATGCGTGCTGCGCTAAAACTTCGTGTGAGTTTGTAAATTTAAATTGCTTGTGCGAGTGTTTTAAACTAAATTTTGCCTAATATCTAGCTAAATTTGGTAAGAAACTTGATTATTTGTAGCTTAAATTTATCAAATTTTAATCTTTGCTTAGCAGAATTTAATTATTTTGCTATCGCTAGCGTGGGTTACTTTATTGAAATTTGACCAAGCAAGTGTCATCTAGTAAAGTAAATTTGAACTTCTTGTGAGTTTGTAGATTTATGGTGTGTGTGCGAGTGCCGTGAGCTAAATTTCATCTAATAGGTTGCTGAACTTGACGAGAGAAATATAGCTTTAATAAGTGCCCTTTGCAAATCTTTTGACTGCTTTTATTTTATTTGGAGCTAAATTTAGCAAGAAATTTCTTTGTTTATAGCTTAAATTTATAAAATTTTAATTTTTGCTTGCTGGAATTTGTTCTATTTTTTATCGCTCGCATGGATGCTGTGCTGAAATTTGACTGGGTAAAGCCACCTTGTTGGAGTAAATTTGATAAGAAAATTGCTTGTTATGGCTTAAATTTATAAAATTTAACTATCTCTTGCCAAAAGGCAAATACTTTGTTGCTATCTGCTTAAATTTATAAAAGAGAATTTAGGCTGGATGAGTCTAAATTTACTAAATTTCATAAGCCGTTTCTTGTCAAAAAAGTGCTTTTTATCTGCTTGAGAAATTTTAGGTCTTGTTCATTTCTTGGCAGGATTTTGTTATTTAGCTTTACTATGTCGAAGTTGCAAGCGCTATGAAAATTTCTCGTTTGCGACACATCTGCTACAAAGCTTCTTGTCGCCAAGCCGCCACGCATAGACCGCACCACTCGTGCAATCAAGCAAAATATCCACAGGATGCTCCACAGTAAAAACTTTCAATCTTACTGCACAAACCTCGCCACTCCACCATTTGCCGTCATATCAGCTCTTTTAGCAAAATTTATACTACAAGCTCTAAAAAAGTGATCTGCTCGCCACCCTAGTGAAATTTAGCCAAGCTTCAAATCCACATCCGCCACGCCAGCAAAAATTTTTCAAAAAACACTCTATACACACCGTATAAAATGCTTCAAAGCAGCGTAAATTTGCCAGCTTGCTAGTAAAATTTGCCGTGCAAAAGGCAAATTCCATTTTGGCTAAAAACCCCAGCCAGCCTTATATTGATTTACGTCCAAATTTAGCTTGGACGTAAATTTACAGAGCCAAATTGGCCTACACATATCCTTGATCTATCATCGCATCAGCCACTTTTCTAAAGCCAGCGATATTTGAGCCAAGCACTAGGTTGCCCTCATCGCCAAACTCTTTACTCGTTTCGTAGCTTAGCTCAAAGATGTGGTTCATTATGCCATGAAGTCTGCGATCGACCTCCTCGAAGCTCCACGAAGTCATGCCGGCATTTTGCATCATCTCAAGGCCACTTGTGCCCACGCCACCAGCGTTTGCTGCTTTTGCCGGCGCAAAGTGAAAGTCTTTTTGCGCAAGCATAAAATTTATCGCATCAAGCGTGCTTGGCATGTTTGCACCCTCAGCCACGAAGCGGCAGCCATTTGCGTAAAGCACTTTTATGTCAGCTAGGTGAAGCTCATTTTGTGTCGCACACGGGAAGGCTCCGTCGCATGGCACGTCCCAGACGCCGTTTCTGCCCTCTTTATACTCGCTTACGCTTACGTATTTTGCATTTGGTCTAAATTTTGTGTATTCGCTAAGGCGAGCGCGCTTCACCTCTTTTAGCTCTTTAAGTACCGCTAGATCGATGCCCTCAGCGTCATAGACGTATCCGTTTGAGTCAGAGACGGTGATAGGCAGTGCGCCTGCTTGATAGAGCTTTTCGACTGTGTAGATGGCGACGTTTCCGCTACCGCTGACGCTACATTTTTTGCCCTCAAGTGATAGTCCAGCTTTTTTTAGCATGTTTTGAGTGAAATATACCAGTCCGTATCCAGTGGCCTCTGTGCGCGCTAGGCTGCCGCCCCAGTTTAGCCCCTTGCCAGTTAGGATGCCATCAAATCTGCCAGTTAGCTTTTTATACTGGCCAAACATATAGCCGATCTCTCTAGCGCCCACGCCGATGTCGCCTGCTGGCACATCCACGGTGTTGCCGATGTGGCGATATAGCTCGCTCATAAATGCTTGGCAAAAGCGCATTATCTCGCCTTCGCTCTTGCCCTTTGGATCAAAGGTGCTGCCGCCTTTTGCACCGCCGATATTTACGCCAGTGAGCGAGTTTTTGAAAATTTGCTCAAATCCAAGAAATTTTAGCACGCCAAGATCGACGCTTGGGTGGAGCCTTAGACCGCCTTTGTATGGGCCAACGGCTGAGTTAAACTGCACGCGGTAGCCGTTATTTACCTTTGGTCTGCCATCATCGCCCGTGTATGTCACGCGAAAGATCACCGTGCGCTCAGGGATGACGATGCGCTCTAGGATCGCGTGTTTTTGGTACTTGCTCTCTCTTTTGATAAGCGGCTCTAGGCTGTTTAAAACCTCAGTCGCAGCTTGGACGAAGACGCCTTGACCTGGGTTGGTCTTCTTTATCCACTCCATCGTTTGTTCGATGTACTCGCTCATTTTTGCTCCTTTTTCCTTTTTTTGTAGTTAAATATTAGCTCGGCTAGAAAAAATTTTTATTTAAAGATATTTTAATATTTTTATTTTGGGCAATGAGTGTTACATATCGAAACTAAATTTATAAAAAATGGTTTTTGCTTTGGTTGCTAGGATAAATTTATAAAAGAGGATTTGGCTAGAGTGAGCCTAAATTTACTAAATTTGCGCCATCTCTTGCCAAAAATCAAGTGCTGTGTCGTCTGCTTGGACAAAATTTAGGATTTGCTTGGCTGGTGGCAGGGCTTCGTCATTTAGCCTTGCTATATAGGTACTAGCAATCGCTATGAAAAATTTTTCAAAGTCACTCGCAACGCGCCTGCTGCAAAGCTTTTTATCTCCAAGTAGCCACGCATAGACCGCACCACTTGTGCAATCAAGCAAAAATATCCAAGGATCTCCCACGGCAAAAACTATCAAATTTGCTGGGCGAGCCTCGCCACTCCACCATTTGCCACCAAACTCATCTACGCTGTTTAGGCGCACTAGCTCGCTTGCGTAGTCGCCTCTGGAGCCAAAGCTGACATTGAAAATTTCAAAGTTGCCAAGCTCAAATTTGCTTAAAAACTCTAAAAATTTAGCTGGGAAATTTACGCCAAGGCTCTTTTGTGCTTGCATAAGCGCCGAAGCGTCCTTTTGTGGCAAAAGTCTCATACCGCTCATGCCCTCTTGCTCTAGTGGCAAGAAAATTTGATCTAGTTTTCTAGCGATCTCGTCTAATTTTAAAAACATATCGCTCCTTAAATTTGCTAAATTTGGCAAATTTTATCAAATTTAGCCCAGTGCGCTTTGAAATTTGGGTTATAATCGCCATAAATTTAAGGAGCTAGCGTGGTTAGATCATATCCTCTTGATATGCCTGGCGTGGAGTTTCGCGGACACGGCGTAACTGGCATTTACGAGATGAATGGGCGCATTGCATTTGTTCATTTTGCTTTTGGGGTGCCTAGCGAGCTAGAGATAGCTCAAAAACTAACGCCAAACTACGTGCTACTAGATACATTTTCACGCGACTTTAGCGAGCATAAAAGATCAGTGCTTACCTACAAACAAAGAGAAATTTTCATAGCTAGCAATGCGCGTTGCTACCCAGAAAATGGCTACTTCGTGCTAAATACTAGATACTACAAGGGCTACATAAACTCCCCAGCAAAGCTTATAAAGATAAGTAACGGGCAGATGAGCGAGCTTGGCGTTGCTCATGAGCCTGTAAAAGAGATATATAACGACGCTAAAACGTATGAATTTGATGGTTTTTGCGTGCGCATGAGCTCGCCATTTATGATGGAGTGTAAAGAAATTTTGGACGGCGCAGAGCTCAAAAGCAAAGCAAAAGATGAAAATTTAAACGCTAATTTGCCGCCCAAAGAGCAGGGCGCAAGGATAGGCAAGACCATCTGGCGGCTAAAGCTTGGTGCATATCTCTACACACAAGTTTGCCTGAATGATGGGGTGCTTTACTTTGGCACCGCTGGTAAGGGCGGAGATCTATACGCTGTGGATGCAAAAAGTGGCGAGGTGGTGTTTAAGTTTAAAACCAGCGGCACGGAGCATTTTGTTTGGGTCGAGGGTCAAATTTTGCTCGCAAACCGCAAAAATAAGCCAGTTTTGATAAGCGCTAAAGATGGTTTGCTATTAAAAGAGATAGAGTTTGAGAAATTTAGACTTAGCACAGATCAGATCATGCTAGTAAGTGGTGGCAGGCTCTACGCTGTGGCAAATGACGGAGCTAAAATTTACGCAGTTTGCGCGGAAATTTAGCCTTGGCGAAATTTATCGCCAAAGCCATAGTGAGATAAATTTATCTCTTCTTTTTATATCTTTTTATCGCCTCTACGATGACCTCTTCTAGGTCGTCGTTTGGCTCTTTGTTCATATCGTCGTAGGTGTTTTCAAGGATAGTTTTTAAGTTTTTCTCAACGTAGCTAGTATCGAAAAATCCCCTTCTAAATTCCTTACTTTTGCTGATCGTTAGCAAAAATGGGATGATAGTTCGTACGCCCTCGATGGTAAATTCTTCAAGTGCTCTTTCAAGCTTATTTACCGCTAGATCGTAGTCGGTTGCTTTGACGATCAGTTTTGCGATAAGCGAGTCGTAAAATGGCGGTATGGTGTAGTCCTTATAGACGTGGCTATCGACGCGCACAGATGGGCCAAGAGCTGGGTAGTAGCCCTCGATCGTGCCTGGTGCTGGGATGAAATTCTCCCAGACATTCTCAGCCGTGATCCTTGCTTCTATCGCGTAGCCGCGTGGTTTGATGTCGCTTTGCTCGATCTCTAAAATTTCACCAGCTGCGATCCTTATCTGCCTAACGACAAGATCATGTCCTGTGATCTCTTCGGTGATGCCGTGCTCCACTTGGATACGGGTGTTCATCTCCATGAAGTAAAAGTTGTTGTAGTCATCTAGTAAAAACTCGATCGTTCCTACGTTTGAGTAGCCCACAGCCTTTGCAGCAGCCACTGCGGTCACACCCATGATCTTTCTTAAATTTTCACTGATTGATGGGCAAGGTGCGATCTCAATGATCTTTTGGTGGCGCCTTTGGATAGAGCAGTCACGCTCGCAAAGGTGGATGATGTTGCCGTAGTTATCGCCTAAAATTTGAAACTCGATGTGGCGAGGATTGACGA
Source organism: Campylobacter concisus (assembly GCF_003049065.1). Taxonomy (GTDB): domain Bacteria; phylum Campylobacterota; class Campylobacteria; order Campylobacterales; family Campylobacteraceae; genus Campylobacter_A; species Campylobacter_A concisus_BE. The sequence goes on from NZ_PISC01000004.1 coordinate 121,584, forward strand.
CAAGCTTCTCCATAAAAACTTCGTCATTGTTAAAGTATGCCTTAGCCTCTCTGGTGCACGACTCAAAGGCATCTTGCATATCTTCTTCTTGCCAGACCTCCCTGATGCCACGGCCACCACCACCACCACTTGCTTTTAAGATGACAGGGTAGCCGATGCGTCTAGCGTGCTCTTTTATGGCGTCCATGCTCTCATCATTTAGCTTTTCAGTGCCTGGCACTATCGGTATGCCGTTTTTCTTCATTAGATATCTAGCGATGTTTTTGTCGCCCATTTTCTTGATGACTTCAGCCTTTGGACCGATGAATATAAGTCCAGCGTCCTCAACTGCCTTTGCAAATTCGTAGTTTTCGCTTAAAAAGCCGTATCCTGGGTGTATCGCATCAGCTCCGCACTCTTTTGCAAGCTTTACGATAGCTTTGGCGTCAAGATAGCCCTTGATCGGATCTTCGCCCACTTGATAGGCCTCATCAGCGATCCTTACATGCAAGCACTCGCTATCTGGCGCTGTGTAAATTCCTACGCTTTGGATGTGTAAATCCCTACAAGCTCTGACTATCCTAACTGCGATCTCACCACGATTTGCGATAAGAATTTTATGTATCATAGGCTATCCTTTTTTGAGTTTTTCTTATCATATAACTATTCGTTTTATTTTTAGATAAATTTGTTAAGTCTGGTTTTAAAATTTGAGTGCAAAAGGCTAAATTTACACTCAAATTTCTTTATTTGCTGACGATTTGTGGGAAAGGTGTGGCTAGGGCTTTTTTGCTAAAGTCTTGCGACTCGATCGTGAAATTTGTAGCAAATCTTTGAATACCCTCTTTTTTATAAGCACGCCTTTGGATGGTAAAAAGGACTAAATTTCCGCCTTGTTTGGTGTAGCGATATATCGAGTGCTCGGCTGTTGGCACGCCATTTAGGTTTGAAAATATCGTGATATCAAGATAAATTTCATTTGCCAGCGAGCCCTTTTTATAGGCCACTTTTAGCCCTTTTGCTTTTAGCTCTTTTAGATCATTTATCTTTTGCTCGACCGCTTGCTCTGGCGTAGCGTCAAATTTAAGGGTATTTAGCGAGAGCATGTAGCTAAAACTATCTATCTTCTCGCCAGGAAGCAAATACTCCTGAGTGAATAAATTTGGCACAGGTTTGGCTGAGCCTGCTAGCGAGTAGAGTCTGTTGTCAAATTTTATCTGCATCGGCTCAAAATACTGAGTTGCTGCGAGCAAGAGCGCTGGCAAAGCGATAAATGCTAAAAATTTCTTCATCAAATTCCTTTAAAATGGATTTACTATCATTACCCAGATGATGATGAGCATCGCGATAGTTGGCACTTCGTTGTAAGCTCTAAAGAAGATGCCACTTTTGTTACAGCGCTTTTCTTTCAGCTGCTTCATGTAGCGTCCAAGGTCTAGGTGATAGATAGCCATCAAGATGACAACTAAAATTTTAACGTGGATGTGACCAGTTTTTATAAGATCAGGCATCGCGATAAGTATCAATATACCAGTGACAAATGAGCCGATGAGTGCGACCCAGCCGATGTAGTGATACATCTTGTACTCCATCACCTCAACCACTTTGACAAAGTCTGGCTTGTCCATATTTTCTACGTGATAAACATAGAGCCTTGGCTGATAAAACAGCACTGCCATCCACGAGATGAAAAACAAATAGTGGAGGTATTTTAAGTAAAGATAATATTCTGCCATAACGTCTCCTTATCTAAAAAGTATCTCTTTTCTAGCTTCAAATTCAGCCTTGCTGATGGCGCCACTCTCAAAAAGCTCGTAAAGCCTTTTTAAGTCATCCTCTTTATCTTTTAGTTTTAGTCTCTCTTTTAGCTCGGCCTTTTGTAAATTTTTCTCGACATAAGCACCAACCAAAAATGCGTCGATGATCCACCAAATGCCCCAGATGATTAAAAATGGTATGCCTATAATGAAATAAAACGTAGAGTAGCCAACGAAAAATAGTCCCATCATCAAAAAGCCAGTGATAAATTTACCAAGGTAAATTCTATGCGCTCCAAGCCAGCCAGTAAGTAGCCAAAGCGCGTATGCGACGTAGATATTATTTCCCACTCTCTCTCCTTTTTCTAAAACTTTGCCAAAGTATCATCACGACGCAAAGATCGATCATCACATCAGCGAAGTTAAAGACCGCAAAGTTAAACCACTTGTGCCAAAAGACATAATCCACGACGCCGCCATGGATAAATCTATCTGTGATATTTGAGCTGCCAGCTCCTAGCAAAGCTCCAAGCCAAATGGCATGCGAGCAAAGCAGTTTTTTTTCAACGACTAGATAGACAAAAACGCCTAAAATGAGGGCGATCTGGATAAATTTAAGCCACTCATCTAAAAAGGCAAACATCGAAAATGCAACGCCCCTATTATATGTAAGAACTAGCGAGAAAAACTCGCCCTCCCACGAAAAACCATCTATAAATATCATCTTTATCGCTTGATCAACGATAAAAATGAGAAAAAATGCGATGAAAAATTTAATCAAATTTTTACGCATTTAGGGCTTTTATAAAAAATTTCTCAACTTCATCCATGCGTTTTTCAACTAAAGTTTGATTTTTACCTTCAAGCAAAAGTCTGATCAAATTTTCAGTGCCGGAGTATCTAAAGAGCGATCTTATGCCCTCTTTTGCGAGGCTAGCCTCAAGCTCTTTTAGCCCCTCTATCTTATCAAGCGGCTTTTTCTCTGTGATCTTTAAATTTAGTAAAATTTGCGGATATGGCTTTAGCTCGCCAAAAATTTCACTAGCTTTTTTGCCTTTTTTAAGCATCATAGCAACTACTTGCATCGAAGTAACAAGGCCATCGCCAGTCTTAGCGTAGTCGTTAAATATGACGTGACCGCTTTGCTCGCCACCAAAATTTATGCCATTTTCTTTCATCATTTCAAGCACGTATTTATCGCCTACGTTTGAGCGAAGTAGCTTGATCTTGTGAGCTTTTAGATAGTCATCAAGTGCGGCATTACTCATCACCGTAGCCACGATAGCTCCACCTTTTAGTGCCTTTTGCTCGTGTAAAAATGCTGCAAGTGAGCCAAGTATCGCGTCGCCATGCACCACTTCGCCGTTTTCATCGACAACGACAAGCCTATCAGCATCGCCGTCAAATGCAAAGCCGATGTCAGCACGAAGCCTTTTTACTTCGCTTGCTAGATCTTCTGGGTGAAGTGCGCCGCAGTTTTGGTTGATGTTGCTACCATTTGGCTCGTCGTTTATGACGATGACATCAGCTCCAAGCTCGCTAAATACAGTTGGCGCGACTTTGTAAGCGGCTCCGTTTGCCACATCTAAAACTACTCGTAAATTCTTTAAATTTAGCTCTTTTGGGAATGAATTTTTGATCTGCACGATATATCTGCCGATAACATCGTCGATTCTCTTGTTTGCACCGATCTCTGTCATCGTTTTTTGGGCGTTTGCGATGAGCTCGTCGTCGTAGAAGATTTTCTCTATTTCAGCTTCTATTTTTTCATCAAGCTTGTTGCCAAAGCTGTCAAAAAATTTGATGCCGTTATCGTAGTATGGGTTGTGTGAGGCGCTTATCATTATGCCAGCGTCACAGCGCATATTTTCTGTTAAAAATGCGATTGCAGGCGTTGGCATAGGGCCTATTTGAAGGACGTTGTAACCAACTGCAGTTAGCCCTGCAACAATGGCAGTTTCGATCATATAGCCACTTTTTCTAGTATCTTTTCCAACTAAAATCACATTTGTCGCTGAGGTCTTTCTAAAGTAAATTCCAGCAGCCATTGCAAGGCGCATAGATGTCTGAGCTGAAAGCTTTTCGCCAGCCTTACCACGAACTCCGTCTGTTCCAAAAAGTTTCATCAATTTATCCTTTTTATTATAAAATGGTGCTATTTTATCAGAAATTATCAAATTTAAAATCTAAAATTTTATTTGTTTTAAAGCAGACTTAAATTCAGTTACAATTAAATATATTTTTCATATAATCACGGACTAAAATTATCAAAAAAGGTATATTATGGCAAACCATAAATCTGCTGAAAAAAGAGCTAGACAAACTATAAAAAGAACAGAAAGAAACAGATTTTACCGCACTAGACTTAAAAACATCACAAAAGCAGTGCGTGTAGCTGTAGAAGCTAAAGATCTAAATGCTGCAAATGAAGCTTTAAAAGTTGCTAACAAAAGCATCCATAGCTTCGTAAGTAGAGGCTTTTTGAAGAAACAAACTGCTGCTCGCCGCGTTAGTCGCCTTGCTCAATTAGTAAACACTCTAAAAGCTGCTTAATCTATTAAATTTTAATGTTTGCTGATAAACTTCATCCATTTTTGGATCGCTATGATGAAATTTCTACGCTTCTAAGCGATCCAAATATAGCAAACGATATCGAAAAGATGACAAAGCTCTCAAAAGAGCAATCATCTATCGAACCAGTCGCAACTGCCGCAAAAAAATATCTACAAATTCTAAACGACATCGAAGAGAATAAAGCCTTACTTGAGGACTCTGAGCTTGGCGAGCTTGCAAAAGATGAGCTTAAAAATTTAGAAATTTCAAGAGAGAAGCTTGAAGAAGAGATCAAAATTTTACTTCTTCCAAAAGATCCAAACGATGACAAAAATATATTTTTAGAAATTCGCGCAGGCACTGGTGGTGACGAGGCTGCACTATTTGTTGGAGATCTTTTTAACGCTTACATCAGATATGCAGAGCTTCGTGGATATAAATTTGAGATCGTTAGCCAAAGTGAGGGCAACACTGGCGGTTTTAAAGAGATCATCGTGCTCATAAAGGGCAAAGGCGCTTACTCAAGGCTAAAATTTGAAGGTGGCACACATAGGGTTCAGCGTGTGCCAGAGACTGAGAGTCAGGGCAGGGTGCACACCTCGGCTGTGACTGTGGCTATCATGCCAGAGGTCGAAGACAGCGAGATCGAGATCAATCCAAATGATATAAGAGTTGATGTTATGAGAAGCTCGGGTCACGGCGGTCAGTCGGTAAATACAACCGATAGTGCCGTTAGGATCACGCACATACCAACAGGACTTGTTGTCACAAACCAAGATGGCAAGAGCCAGCACAAAAACAAAGAAGCTGCAATGAAGGTGCTAAAAGCTAGACTTTACGAGATGCAAGAGCAAGAGAGACTTGCTAAAGAGACTAGCGAGCGCAAGAGTCAGGTTGGCACTGGAGACCGCTCAGGCAGGATAAGAACTTATAACTACCCACAAAACCGCATAAGCGATCACCGCATAAATTTAACACTTTACCGCCTTGATGCGATCATGGCTGCAGGATTATTTGACGAGATCATCGAGCCGCTTATCACTCACTACCAAGCAGAAGCTATGCTTGAAGCTGGCATTTAAGCCTAAAATTTATAAATTCTTACTAAATCACTAAAAATCAAAAATCTACAAACTAAGATATAAAGCCATCTGATCTTGAAACGATCTTAGTTTGTCTGTTTTATAATAAAAAATAATATTTATTTATATATTTTTCAAAAATAATTTAAATTAAATTTTTAGATTTTAGTTCATTTAGTGCGGTATTTTGGGCTTTGGTAAATTATAAATCTTTACTTGTGATATTAAAAAATTTTATTAATTGATCATAAGTTTACATTAACAATAATACTCTATAATACCCAAACATTAAATCAAAACAAGGAGAAAATATGTCACTAAGTGCAAGAAATCAACTAAATGTTGAGATATCAGAAGTAAGAACAGGTGCGGTAAATTCGCTAATAGCTGGCAAACTAGCAGGTGGTGAAGTGCTAAAAGCAACTGTAACAGTTGATAGCGAAAAAGCTCTTGATCTTAAGGTTGGTAAAAAAGCTATATTTTTATTCAAAGCTTCAAGCGTTATCGTTTCAAAAGATGACAGCATCAAGCTTAGCGCAACAAACCAAATCAAAGGCGTTGTTAGCGAGATAAAAGACGGCGCTGTAAATGCTGAGGTTATCATCGATGCAAACGGCAGCAAAATTTCAGCTATCATCACAAGAGAGTCAGTTCATAACTTAGCTTTAAAAGCAGGCGACAAAGTAACTGCTATCATCAAAGCAACTCAAATCATAGTTGGTGTTAAATAATTTTCGGGGCAAATTTGCTCCGATCCTCTCCTTTTAAACTAATTTCTAAACTTAAGCTAATATCCAAAACCAAATCCTAAAATCTCTCATAAATTTTTCAAAGCAGAAGATTTAATTAATATTTATTTTTTCTAAATTTAAAAATAAAAGTTCCAAACTTTATGCCAAATTTACTTTAAATGCCTATCTAGCGTAAATCTAAAGTCAAATTTGAATAAAAATAGTGTCAATAAATATTACCAAACTACGCTCTAATCGCATTTAGCTTTAATAAAGTTTAATTTAAAAAACTAATTAGACTATTTTAATAAAAAAGTCGTATAATCTAGTTAGTGAATATCTTACTTCAAAGGAGAGAGCATGAAAAATTCAGGTTTATCTAGAAGAGATTTTGTGAAATTTAGCGCTATCGGAGCCACGGCACTTGGCATGGGCGCTACAAATTTAATGGCCAGCGCGATGAACGAAAAAGATGTCAAATGGGACGAGGAGTATGACGTAGTCATCATCGGCTCAGGCTTTGCAGCTCTTGCTGCTGGTGTCACATCAGCCAAAAAAGGCAACAAAGTCGTTTTGATCGAAAAGATGGGCCGCACAGGTGGCAACTCTGTCATCAATGGCGGAATTTTTGCCGTTCCAAATAGCGACATGCAAAAGAAAGCTGGCATCAAAGATAGCACCGAACTATTTATCAAAGACTGCTTGAAAGCAGGCCGCGGCATCAACCACGTTGATCTTTTGGCAAAGATCGGCGAGAGAGCGCAAGATGCATACAAGCTCACACTTGATTGTGGTGCAAAATATATCGATCAGATCACTCACGCAGGTGGTCACTCAGTGCCAAGAAGCCTTCAAACAGAGGTCGGCAGCGGCGCTGGCATCGTGCTCCCTATGACTGCGACATTTGAAAAATTAGAAGGCGCGTCGATCAAAAAAAGGACAAAATTTGATGATTTCGTCTTTGACGACAAGGGCGCAGTTGTGGGCGTCATCGTCAGAGAAAACTACAAATTTGATGGCAATTTGATGAGTGACGATGTCGAAAACAAAGGCGGCGATACAAAATATATAAAAGCTAAAAAAGGCGTCGTACTAGCAGCTGGTGGCTTTTGTAGGGATAAAATTTTTAGACGCCTTCAAGATCCAAGGATCACACCTGAGACAGACTCGACAAACCAACCAGGCTCAACAGCAGGCGCGCTTCTAGCAGCATTTAGAGCGGGCGCTTATCCAGTTCAGCCAAGCTGGATCCAGTATGGACCTTGGGGATGTGCCGATGAGACAGGCTTTGGCGTGGGATCGATGTTTAACGTAAATGGCTCTTTTCCGTTTGGAATTTCAGTCAATCCAAGAACTGGCAAACGCTACATGAACGAGCTAGCTGACCGCAGGACAAGAACTGAAGCGATGTTTAAAGTCATTCATGAAAAAGGCGAAGACGATAAAAACTTCCCTATCAACTTCTGCGACTCAAGAGCCCTTCCTCACATGCTTCCAGCTCACTATGAAAAGGCTATCGCAGCTGGAATTTGCAAGAAATTTGACACACTTGATGCTTTGGCGGCTGAGTATAAGATCCCAGTTGATGAGCTCAAAAAAACAGTCGCAAGATACAACGAATTTGTTAAAAAAGGCGTTGATGAGGACTTTGGCAAGCCAGTTGTTGAGACTACGACAAAGGGCATTGATATCTCAGTTCCGCCGTTTTACGCAGAGCGTGGCACGCCAAAAGTTCACCACACAATGGGCGGCCTAAATATCAACACAAAAGCTCAAGTCATGAACTCTCAAACAGCTATGCCTATACCAAATTTATATGCAGCTGGCGAGATCACTGGTGGCGTTCACGGAGCCAGCCGTCTAGGATCAGTGGCTATAACTGATTGCTTGACATTTGGTATGATCGCTGCTGAGACTATCGGCTAGAAAGAGGTGGCAGGCACTTGCTTGCCACTATAAATTTTTAAATCTATAAACCCCGTTTTTTACTCGCTCAAAAATTTTCCTCTCTTCAAGCAGCTTAAACGTGCTTATCACGGTTGGTTTGCTTACATTTAGCTTTTCGCAAATGTCTGAAATTTTAAGCATGATAAAGCCATTTTCATCGCTCAGCTCGCAAAGTAAATTTATGATCTCTACCTTTTTCTCGCCAAGAAGCGCCTTGTAAATTTCTTTTTCTAGCCCCAAATTTTATATCCTATCGCTACGCACCAAAGCGAGCCACATAAGAAATTTGCGATCATCACGGCCGCACTTCCAGCGTCCTTTGCTGCCTTTGCTAGGGCGTGATAGTCTGGGCTTGCAAGATCAGTCACTCGCTCTAGACCTGAGTTTAAGCACTCGCAAACTAGCACAAATGCCATGCTAAAGATCAAAAATAGATTAAAAATAAGGTCAAATTTCCAAAAAAATAGCGAGATCGTAGCTATCAAAAATATGCAAATTTCTATGCGAAAGCTCTTTTCGTTTTTAAAAATTTCAGCCAAACCCTCTCTTGCGTAGCCAAAATTTTTAAAAAATTTATACTCTGGCTGGTTTCTCATAACTTTCCTTTTTGTGATTTTTGGCATAATTATAATTAAAAAAAGGATGAAATTTGAAACTTATTAGCTGGAACGTAAATGGGCTGCGCGCAGTCGTGGCAAAAGACGGCTTTGGCTGGCTTGATGAGGTTAGGCCTGATTTTTTGGGACTGCAAGAGATCAAGGTAAAAGAAGATGATGTGCCAAAAGAAATTTACAACCTTGGCTTTAAAGATATCAGTGTAAATTCAGGCGCAAGGGCTGGCTACTCTGGCGTGATGAGCCTTGCTAAATTTGACGTGCAAACGCAAAAATCGGCCTTTTTTGACGACACGGAGGGGCGAGTTTTGGAGCATAGATTTGATGATATCGTGCTTTTTAACATCTACTTTCCAAACGGGCAAAAGGACGACGAGAGGCTGGCATTCAAAATGGACTTTTACGAGAAATTTCTAGCTTACTGCAAAGAGCTTGTAAAAAGCGGCAAAGAGGTGATATTTTGTGGCGACGTAAATACCGCTCACCGCGAGATCGATCTTAAAAATCCAAAGGCAAATGCCAAAACTTCTGGCTTTTTGCCTATCGAGCGCGCGTGGATAGATGAGGTGCTAAAAAGTGGCTTTATAGATACCTTTAGAGCCGTAAATGGCGACATTGCAGACGCTTACTCGTGGTGGAGCTACCGCTTTAACGCAAGGGCGAAAAATGTCGGCTGGAGGATTGATTATTTCTTCATTTCACAAGGGCTAAAAAATAGGCTAAAAGACGCATTTATCCTGCCAGAGATCACCGGTAGCGACCACTGCCCAGTTGGCATAGAGATAGAAATTTAGAGCACGCCCTCTTCTAGCAGGTGGGTGATTAGGATTTTAAAGCCTAGAAATATAAGTATCGCGCCACCTAAAAAAAGCGCCTTTTTCTCTAAAATTTCACCCATAAATTTACCGATGTAAAAGGCGGCTAGGCTTAGCACAAAGCAGACTACGCCGATGATGAGCGCACTTTTAAATATACTAACTGCTTCAAAGCTAAGCGTGACACCAACGGCGAGTGCGTCGATACTCGTGGCAAATGCACCCACAAAAATGGTCTTAATATCCATACTTAATGACTCGCCAGCTTCGTTGCTACAGGCCTCTTTTAGCATTTTAAAGCCAAGAAAATAAAGTATTAAAAATGCGATGAAGTGATCAATGGAGCTTATAAATTTAGCAAAGCTAATGCCTAGAAAATAGCCAAGAAGTGGCATGAGAAACTGAAAAAAGCCAAGCATAAAAGCGATAAATAAAATTTTGCCAAAGCCAAGACTTTTATGCCTTGCTCCGTTTGCCATATTTAGAGCTGCGCTATCCATGCTAAGAGCGAAGCTAAGAAGTAAAAGCTGCATAAATTCCCCTCAAAAGGGTGAATTTTAGTGCAAAAATATTAAATTTATTTTAAGCGTTTAGATATTTTTTGTATGATTTTGCTTTAAATTTAAAAAAGGAGAGAAGATGAAGAGATCTCTTGTTATACTTTGTGGTGCGATTGCTTTAAATTTACAAGCCGCAAGCATGGATGATATGATAAATAAAGGTGTGAAAATCGCCACTCACGCATCAAGCGGTGACTATAAAAGCTTGGTTAGCGAGGCACTAAATGCCGCTGTGAGCGAGCTTTCAAAAGAGGGCTTTATAAACAACGCCACAGCTAAAATCCCACTCCCAAAAAGCCTTGAAATGGCGTCAAATTTAGCCAAAAAAGTGGGCGGCGAGAAGTGGGCGCAAGACCTTAGCAAGTCAATAAACAACGCCGCAACTACGGCTGTGCCAAAGGCTGCTGAAATTTTTAGCGAGAGCATAAAAAATATGAGTGAGGCTGACGTGAAAAAGCTCTTTAATGGCGGCAGCGACAGCGTTACGAAGTATTTACAACAAAGCTCCAGCCAAAAGCTAAAGGCAGCATTTACGCCGATAATTGAGAAAATGATGAGCGATAATAGCTTTGCGACTGCCTATAATGGGCTAAATTCTTTCATCGGCGGCTCAGTAAAAAACAACGAAACGATAAAATCAGTAAAGAGCCTAGCTAAAAATTTAGGCGCAAGCGAGTATGTGCCAGATGAAGGCGAAGACCTAAACGCTTATATCACGAGAAAGACGCTAGATGGGCTATTTAACGTGATGAGCGAGAAGGAAAAGGGGCTAAGAAGCGGCTTTAGCCTAGATAGCGGCAAAAAGGTGCTAGACTCGATCTTTAAATGAGAAATTTAAGCGCTCAAAACAGAGCCGACATCGCTCTTATCGTAGTTGCCATCGTTTGGGGCGCTACGTTTTTACCTATGGCAAACGCGCTAAAGACAAATGGCGTCTTTGTCATGCTCTTTTGCCGGTTTTTTCTCTCGGCTATCTTTATGGGCTTTGTCGCGCTTAAATTTGCTAAGAAATTTGACAAAAAGAGCGTCATCTATGGCGTTATTCTTGGCGCGGTGCTCTTTTTGTCATTTGCCACGCAAACTTACGCTCTAAAGCTTACTTTTAGCTCGAGCGTCGCCTTTATTACGGGACTTGAGTGCGTGATAGTCCCTTTTATGGCGGCTATCTTTTTTAAAAATAAGATAAGCATTTTTGACATTTTTGGTGCTATCATCGCTATTTTTGGGCTTTGGCTATTAAGTGGCGCCACGCTAGCACTTGGGAGTGGCGAGGCATTAGCGCTTGTTTGCGCGATATTTTATGCGCTTTATACTACGCTAAATGGCCACTTTGTAAGAAAGAGCGAGCTTTATTTGCTTGTCTTTGTGGTCTTTTTCACAAATGCCCTGCTTTCGCTTGTTTTCTCGCTTTTTCAGGGCAGTATCGTGCCAAAATTTGATAGGGAATTTTTCATAGCGATATTTATCACGACGGTGATTGGCACTATATTTTGCTACTTTGTGCAAACTATCGCTCAAAGATACACGACCGCTAGCAAGGCGGCCTTGTTTTTTTGCTTGGAGCCAGTCTCTGCTGGGCTAATAGGCTACTTTTTTGCTGGCGAGATACTTAGTATCTGGCAAATTTTTGGAGCCATGCTCATCATCTTTGGCGTCATTTTTAGCGAATTTGGCAAGCAAATTTGCTCTAAATTTAAGCTCTAAAAGAGAAAAAGCTTCATTTGTGAGTCTATTTTCTCATCTATAAACTTGCCCTCAAACCTCTCTTTTAACATCGCTAAAACCGTCTTTTCATCGTAGTTTTTAGCTCCGTTTATCTCAAGGTGCCAGCAGATATTTTCAGCTGCTTCTTGCACGCTTCGTCTAGCGATCCTAGTTTCGTTTAAAATTTCACTTTTGTAATCGATGCCTTGCTCATTTAGCCACGCTTCAAGCCTATCTACTACGTTTTTTTGAGAGAGCACGCGGCCAAATTTTTCAAAAAATGGCTCAAGCAGATCAGAGCTTCTAGGCTTGTCCCAGCCAAGATAGAGCTTTTGCTTGGCGCAGTTTTGAAATTTAGCAAAATCTTCATCGCTCGCAATGGCCGGGCTCATCGTGCAAATGGCGATATCAAAGTGTCTAAAGGGCTTAAATTCTCTCCACGAGCAAACCTCGCTGGTTAAATTTGTCACGCCAAATCTCTTTGCGTCCTCGTTTAAAATTTCTATCATCTTTTCTGAGCTATCGATGCCTGTTATATGCTTAGCCGTTTTTGATAAAAATATGCTCCAAACGCCCGTACCACAGCCGATATCAAGGATATCTTTGCCGCTAAAATCAACTCCCCAAGCTAAGGCTTTGCCATAAATTTGCTGCTGGATAGTGCTGATCTTGCCGTCAAATCTTTGGTAGTTTGACGCCTTTTTATCCCATAAATTTTGCATTTTAGCTCCTCATTTTTGGTTATAATTTTAGCAAAAAAGGTCAAAAATGAGAGATTTTATATATCACGTCACCATCCCGCCACAAGCCATCGACATGCATGGCCACATGAACAATGTCTATTATTTCACGCTTATGCAAGAGGCCGCATTTGCCCACTCTGCCGCTGTTGGCGACACGGTCGAGGCGCAGTATAAAAGGGGAGAAATTTGGCTCATTAGAAAAAATGAAGCAAAATATATAAAAAGCTCAAAGCTGATGGACAAGATAGAAATTCACACCTACACGCAGACCGAGGGCAAGGCGACATCTTGCAGATATTTTGAGTTTAAAAAAGATGGCGAGCTAATAGCAACTGGCAAGACAGAGTTTGTCTATATCGATCTAAAGACAAACCGCCCAAAAGCGATCCCAGCTGAGATCATCGCGCTTTACTCGTGATCACACTCGTCGCAAACGCCTTTTATCACGGCGCTTTTTATATTTTTAGCGACGCTTAGGTGTGGCATGTCGATATTTGTCACCTTGTGGCAGATGTCGCAGATGAAGTAGGCTTTTGCTTCATTTGCCAGCTCGTAGTAGCTCTTGTGGTTGTTTTCGGTTTTTATAACGAGATTTTCTTTTTCAAAAATTTCCATACTTCTATAAAAGGTCGTCTTGTTTGCGTCAAGGCTCTCTAAAATTTCATCGTAGCTTAGCGGCGTCTTGGTGTTTTGCAAAATTTCAACAAGTTTTATGCGAAGCGTCGTGGCCTTGATATTGTGCTCTTCTAAGAAATTTCTCGCGTTCATCTTTGCCCTTTTCATTTTTCGTATATTAACGCTAAAAGATTTAAACTATATTTAAAAGAAAAGGCTAAATTTAGGCATTTGCTTTTTAAGTTGCAACCAAGTTGCATTTTGCTAAACTTCGCAATTATTTTTTAAAGGAGAGATAATGAGAAAAATTATCGTTTTTTTAGCTGTTTGTGCTTTGTCTCTTTTTGCAAAGCCGGTTGTGACTACTAGCATACTGCCAACGAAATTTTTTGTCGAGCAGATCGCTGGAGATACGCTAGATGTAAATGCGATGGTTGGCAAAGGCGCTGACCCACACACCTATGAGCCAAAACCAAAGCAGATGAAGGAGCTTGAAAAGAGCGAGCTTTACTTTGCTATCGGCATCGAGTTTGAGGACGCGTGGCTTGATCGCTTCTCAAAGACATTTAAAAATTTACGCATCGTAAAGACGCAAGAGGGCATCGAAAAGATCGCTATGAGCGAGGAGCATGAACATGAAGAGCACCACGAGCACAAGCACGAGGGTGAGCATAAGCATGAGCACCATGACCACGAGGGCGAGCACCATCACCACCACCATGACGGTCTTGACCCACACATCTGGCTCGACCCTATCTTGGTAAAAACTCAAGCTGATAACATAGCAAAGGCGCTAATAGAGAAATTCCCTCAAAATGCAAAGCTTTATGAGGAGAATTTGGCTAAATTTAAAGCTAGCCTTGACGAGCTTGATAACTTTATCAAAAACGAGCTAAAAGATGTCAAAACTCGTGAATTTATCGTATATCACCCATCTTGGGGCTACTTTGCAAAGCGCTATAACTTAGAGCAAATAGCTATCGAGATAGAGGGCAAAGAGCCAAAGCCAGCTGAGCTAAAAGAGCTTATAGAAGAAGCCAAAGAGCACGGTGTAAAGGTCATTTTCGTAGCTCCACAATTCCCAACAAAGGCTGCAAATTTGATCGCAAAAGAGACTGGCTCAAAGGTCGTCATGATAGATCAGTTGCCTGAAAACTGGCTAGCCGAGATGAAAAAAACGGCTGAAATTTTCGCAAAAAGTCTATAAAAATGTTAGCACGCCTGATCGTCATTTGCCTACTAGCGATAAATGCTTTCGGGTGTGCTCTATGCTCGCTTTATAGCCCAACAGCTCACGTTAGCGCGAAATTTGTCGCACACGAAAATAACATCACGCAGATAGCCTTTACTTGGACCTTTTCGCAAAATTTCTCAGATCTTATGAAGCAAAATTTTGACCTAAATCAAGATGAAAAGATAGATGAAAAAGAGCTTAGAAAGATCCGCTTAAATTTGCTAGACTACCTCGTGCCAAGGCACTATTTGACGGACATTGAGTATTATTACAAGGATGAAAACGCCACTAAAATAGAGCCAAATTTAAATAATTACAAGCTCTATTTTGACGAGGGCAGGCTTAAATTTGACGTTAGTTTTAAGACAAATTTAGTGATCGCTGACGGACTTGTCGTGTCGGTTGATATGGAGGACAAAGAGGGCTATTTTAACTTCAAATTTACGCAAAATAACGCATTTTTGGTGGGTAAAAGCTTCTGGGCGATACCAAATTCAAACTCAAATTTGATATTTTTTACATTTTCAAGCAAAGAAGCAGCCAAAGCTCACAACGAGAAGCCAGCGCTTAAAGAGCTACTAAAAGAGCCAGTAGTAGGCGCGAGCGATGAGAATTTAAGCCAGATAGATAAGATCGATGAGGCTAAATTTGACATCGTCTCAAAAACTAGCCTAAGCTTGCTTGATAGGCTAAAGCAAATTTTAAGAAGCGTGGATTACAAAAGTCCGCTTGCGCTGCTATTTTTGGCATTTATCTCATTTGGCTATGGCTTCTTGCACGCTGCTGGAGCAGGCCACGGCAAGGTACTAACAAGCTCATATTTTGCCGCAACTGGTGGCAGCTACAAAAGGGCGTTTTTATTTGCCTTAAAGATCGGCTTTTTGCACGTTGTGGGCGCATTTGTCTTTGTCTTTGCTAGCTTTTTACTGCTTCGTGAAGTAAGCAGCGACCTCACAAGAGACACCGCTAGCATAACGACTGCGTTTTCTGGCGTCGTGATCTTTTTTGTGGCGATTTTTATGCTCGTTAAAAAGATCAAATTTTATCTTTCAAACAAAAATGAGACTAAATTTTATATTTTTAGATCAAATCTAAGCCAAAATTTGAGTAAAAATACAAAATTTAAAAGCGAATGTGGCTGTCAAATTTGCTCAACTAAAAAGCCAAAGAGCAAAGAGGAGTGGCTAGTAGCGGCTGCTGCGGCTCTTGTGCCCTGTCCAGGCACGATCTTAGTCTTTGTGCTGGCAAATGAGATAGGTAGCTACTTTGCAGGCGTGATAAGTGGCCTGTTTATGGCGCTTGGCATGAGTGTGGTGATATTTGTAGCGGCAGTTTTTGGCTCAAAGATCAGCACGAACATTAAGCTAAAAAAGCTTAAAATCTACGCTGAATTTGCAGCCCTTGGCATCATGCTTTGGCTTGGACTTTTCATTTTTGTCACGACATTTACGCAAAAGAGTCTGTTTTGAAAGATATTATAAAAATTAGAAATTTAAACTTTAGCTACGATAAACAAGTCGTTTTAGAGGATATTAACTTAGAGTATAGTAGCGATGAGTTTTTAGCGATAATCGGTCCAAATGGCGGGGGCAAAAGCACGCTTTTAAAGCTCATTTTGGGACTGCTTAAGCCTCAAAGTGGCGAGATAAAACTCTTTGGTAAAGAGCCAAGCGAGGTTAGTAAATTTATAGGCTACGTGCCACAAAATTTTTTATCAAATCAAAGCTTTCCGATGATGGTTTTAGAAGTCGTCTTAATGGGGCTAATCGATAAAAAAATCTTTGGCTTTTACTCAAAAGATGAAAAAGCCTTAGCGCTAAGTGCCCTTGAGAAGGTCGGTATGAGGGAGTTTGCAAGCGCGAGGATCGGCGAGCTAAGTGGCGGTCAAAGGCAGCGCGTCTATATCGCTAGAGCGCTTTGCGCAAATGCAAAAGTGCTCATCCTGGATGAGCCAACAGCCAGCATCGACACAAAAGGGCAGGCTGAAATTTATGAAATTTTAAAGGGCATAAACGCAAATGGCGTGGGCGTGGTTTTAGTCAGTCACGACCTAAATATCGTGCTAAATTATGCTACAAAGATCGCTTACGTGAGTAAAAATTTACACATTCATAAAACCCATGAAAACCTTGCAAAGAGGGAATTTATCGAGCATCTAGCTAGAACGCACAGCCATTTTTGTGATGTCGAGATCGCACTTGGCGAGTGCGGTTGTGAAAAAACAAAGAGCAATGTTTTTAAATTTTAAAGAGAGAAAATGAGTGAAATTTTAGAGTTAAATTTTATGCAAAATGCCTTTATTGCGGGCATTTTAGTAAGCATAATATGCGGCATGATAGGCTCGCTTGTCGTGATAAATAAGATGACTTTCATCGCTGGAGGCATCGCACACGGCGCGTATGGCGGCATAGGGCTTGCATTTTTCTTCTCACTCGAGCCGCTTTTTGGTGCGAGCATATTTTCACTATTTTTAGCACTCATCATCGCCACGATCACGCTAAAAGATAAGACAAACATCGACTCCGTAATAGGCGCTATTTGGGCGATTGGCATGGCCATTGGTATCATTTTCATCGACCTCACACCTGGCTATAACGCTGATCTTATGAGCTATCTTTTTGGCTCGATCCTTGCAGTTAGCGGCACAGATATCGCGTTTATGAGCGCTTTAGACCTCTTGTTTTTGGCTCTCATCGCGCTTTTTTACCGCCAGTTTGTGGCGATCAGCTTTGATGCGGAGTTTGCAAAACTTCGCGGGGTAAATACCACTTTTTTTCACTATCTGCTAGTTTGCATGATGGCGCTTTGCGTGGTGGCTACGATACGCGTCGTGGGGCTAATACTTGTCATCGCGCTACTTACCATACCGCCATATATTGCGCAAATTTTTGCCAAAAGACTGGGACTAATGATGCTAATCTCAACCATTTTTTCTATCATTTTTTGCTTTAGTGGCCTTGTGATCAGTTTTTATTTCAACCTCACAGGCGGAGCTAGCATCATCTTAGTCGCCTCACTTTGCTTTTTTGCGTTTAGCTTTAAATTTAAAAGCTTGCGCTCGTAGCTCTTTTTAACCTAAAAAGCGTCCAAGCCAAAAAGCAAATCGCCGTAAAATAGACGCTAAAAAATAGCGCTAGCCACATAAATTTGATCTCAAGTCCTAGCCAAAAGACTACCACGTAAAAGAGTGAGCATTGAAGCAAGAGCTGTCTAAAGCCATTTAGCAAAAAGATCGCCACTGGGCGTTTTATAGCCTGTAGCGTGCTGCCTGAGATGTTGATCGTGCCGTAAGCCATGTAGGCAAGTGAGTTGATGCCAAGGTAGAGCTTTGCCACTTCTAGCACGGCTGGCGTGCTGTCAAAGAGCTTGATCGCGCTCTCGCCAAAAAGCCTGATAAAGATGTAGGCAAAGACGCAGTAGATGAGCAAAAAAAGAAGCGATAGTTTGTAGCACTGCATCGCTCTTTGAAAGCTCTTAGCGCCGTAATTTCTTGAGATGATGCTAAGCACTCCTGCTGCCATGCCGATGGTTGGAAGCACTAAAATTTGCTCGATCCTTAAGGCTATGCCATAACCTGCCACTGCATTTACGCCGTAAAAGCTTACAAATTTTAAAAGCACAAGCGAGCCAAGCGACATTGAGAGGTAGTTTAGACAAGCTGGCAAGGCTTGCTTTAGTATCTTTGCCCAGACGGCGAAATTTGGCACGAAGTAGCCTAAATTTCTAGGCTCTATCATCTTGCTTTTTCTAACTTTAAAAAAGAGATAGATCATGCCCAAAAACTGCGCGCTAGCCGTTGCTAGAGCAAGACCCTTTACGCCAAGAGCAAAGATAAAAGCAAAAAGATAGCAAAAAAATGCGTTGATAAAAAGGCCACAAAATAGCCAGTTGCGGTAGCTTTTAGTATCGCCAAGTGCGACCAGTATGCCATTAAGCGATTTTATAAGCAAGAAAAATGGAGCTGCAAGAAAGATGACGCCAGCATAGTCAAGTGCTTCATTGATGTAGTGATGATCAGCTCCTAAAAGCACTAGTAAATTTGGCGCTAGCAAATAGCCACAAAGCCCCATAAATAGGGCAAAAAGAAGCACAAAAACGATGCCATTTGCCGCATAAAGTTTAGCCATTTTTGGTTTGTTTGCACCTAGGCTGTTGCCTATTAGCGCGGTGAGTGCTGAGCCAAAGCCAAGTCCGATGCCAACGACACTTAGATAGAGCAAAAAGCTCATCGCCATGCCAGCAACTGCAAGGGTAGAAATTTTAGCGGCGAAAAATGTGCCAGTGACGTTGTAAAGTGTGTTAAACATCATGCCCACGCCAGCTGGCAGCGAGAGCGAGATGATTAGTTTATTTAGCGGGTCTTTTAGTAGGTCCAAATTATCTTCTTGCTAAATTTCATCTGGGCTAAGTTCTATCAAATTTCCATCAAAGTCGTAAATATATAAACTCTTCATTGCTCCAAGTGCTCCGTTTCGCCTAGCGACGCTAAGCTTGATCCCTGCGTCTTTTGCAAGAAGCTCTGAGCGCACGTCTTCTATGTTGTCTTCAACTATTAAACATATATCAGCGCTACCCTTTGTTGGATGCTTTGCCGAAGACAAAACTCGCCCTCAAACCTATGTAAATTTATCTTTTGTGAGCCAAAATTTAGGCTAATGTGACCGTCCTTCTTGGCTGGTCGCATGCCTAAAATGTCGCAGTAAAATTTAAGTGCCTTTTTAACGTCGCTTACGACTATAACGATGTGATCTAAATTTTTTATCTGCATTTTGGCTCACATTTTTATTTTTGATCTCTTGATGCCCTTTTTCTAGCGTAGATATTTAGGCACTCAACCGCTAGCGAGAAGCCCATCGCAAAGTAGATGTAGGCTTTTGGCACATGCACGCCAAAGCCATCAAGCACGAGCGCAAAGCCAACAAGCACCAAGAATGCAAGTGCGAGCATTTTTATGGTTGGGTTGTTATCGACAAATTCTGAGATCGCCTTTGAGGCAAACATCATCACGCCAACCGCGATGATGACGGCAAGTATCATGATATCGATGTGCTGAGCCATGCCAACTGCGGTGATAACGCTATCAAGCGAAAAGACTATGTCTAAAATGCCTATCTCAAGGATAGTCGCAAAAAATCCTGGATGAGACTTGCTCTCGTGAGCCTCCTCGTGCTTGCCAGTGACGTTTGCGTGGATCTCCATTGATGATTTT
This sequence comes from Campylobacter concisus, assembly GCF_003049065.1. Lineage (GTDB taxonomy): Bacteria > Campylobacterota > Campylobacteria > Campylobacterales > Campylobacteraceae > Campylobacter_A > Campylobacter_A concisus_BE. Next base: position 141,127 of record NZ_PISC01000004.1, read on the forward strand.
ACTATCAAAAATAGACCGCCTATTATGAGCACTAGATCGCGTCCAGTGATGCTAAGCTCGCCTATGCTAAAGAGCGGCTTTGTAAGCTTCATGATCCAAAACAGCGAAAGTAGCAGGATGATCCTAGTGATCATCGCAAAGCCAAGCCCTAAAATGCGGCCCTTGCCCCTTTGCTCTGGCGGTAATTTGCCTACTAAAATAGCGATAAATATGATGTTATCTATGCCTAAAACTATCTCCAAGCCAGTTAGCGTAAGTAGCGATATCCACGCCTCTGGCGAACTCAACCATTCAAACATTTACTTCCTTTGTTAAAATTTTTATTATGCTCTCAGGCAAAATTTCATGCTCTATGGCGTGAATTTTAGCCTCCCACTCATCTAAACTCATGCCATCCTCTCGCTCAAATGCCCTTTGCGCGATCAGTTTGCCCCCGTCAAGCTCCTCGCTCACGTAGTGCACGCTCACACCGCCTATCATCATGTCGCTCTCAAAGCTCTCCTTTATCGCATGCGCGCCCTTAAAAAGTGGCAGGATAGATGGGTGAAGGTTTATGGCTTTTATCTGCGCCGTAAAAACTGGCGTTAGTATCCTCATGAAGCCTGCAAGTACCGTTAGATCAGCCCCGCTTTTTAAAATTTGCTCCACCAAAACAGCGTCAAATTCCTCACGATTTTTAAATTTAGCACTCTCTATGACGAGCGTTTCAAGTCCAAATTTCTTAGCTCGCTCGATGCCAAATGCACCTGGCTTGTTGCAGATGCAAAGGCAAACTTCGATCTTTACGCCGTTAAAAATTTGATTATGAACTTTTTTAAGTATCGCTTCTAAATTTGAGCCACTGCCGCTAAAAAGCACGGCTATCTTTTTCGTAAGCATTTTACTCCTTTGATGATGTCTGTTGGCTCCAGCGCGTAGCTGTTTTTGTCAAAATTTCTAAGACTAAGCGCATGAGCTAAAGTGGCTGAGATGGCAGCATTTAGCGGCTCATAGCCTTGAGCCAAAAGTGCTAGCACAAGACCGCTTAGCACGTCGCCGCTACCGCCTTTTGCAAGCGTGTTTTTGCCATAAGGCATGACGTAAATTTGCCCATCTTTGGCGATTATGGTGTTTGCTCCTTTTAGCACAAGCACAGCCTTAAATTTCTCGCTCCAAGCCTTAGCGTAAGCGTATCTGTTTTCTTGCAAAGTTTGCACATCTATATCGGCTATTTTGCAAATTTTTAAAAGTGAGCAAAACTCCTTTGGATGAGGTGTCAAGACGCAGTTCTCTCTTAGCAGCTCAAACACTTTTGGGCTGTAAAAGATATCAGCGTCAAGAACAAGCTTTTTGCCCTTTAAAATTTGCACCTCAAGCTCTTCTACGCCCTTTTTGCCAAGCCCCATGCCAATGGCTCCAGCGTTCATTTTTTCGCTTATCTTACTAGTTTGCATGATATGTGTTGGTAAATTTAAACCCTGCTCGCCTATCACGCTAACTAGCCCAGCCCCAAAGGCAAATGCCGCCTTGGCGCAAAGCTTGCTAGCCCCTATGTGCTCGCCAGATATGATAAATGCGTGGCCAAAGTCGCCCTTATTTACGCACTGATTTTTTCTATTTGGAAGCATGAGATCACTTTTTTCAAGCAAATGATAGTCGCTCTCGCACTCGTAGTTTTGAGCGCTTATGCCAAGAGTAGCGAGCTTTATCTTGCCCACGTAGTCCTTTGCCGCGTCACTATAAAGAGCTAGCTTTCTAGCTCCCATAGTGATGGTGGCGTCTGCTTTTACGCAAGCGCCAAGCACCTTGCCCTCGCTACTTAGCCCGCTTGGCACGTCGCAAGAGATGATGTAAGCAGGGCTAGCGTTTATTTTTGAGATTAATTCTATGTGCTTTTCGTCTAAATTTCTATTTAGCCCTGAGCCAAAAAGGCCGTCTATGACGCACTTTGCGCTATTTAAGCTATTTTCTGCGTCTTTGCTCTCTCGCACGCCAGCAAATTTAGCCCTTTCAAGCTGTTTGGTGGCTAGTGGCTTTAAATTTATACTAGCTAGGATAAATTCACACTCATACTCGCCCTCTAGCATCCTTAAAGCACAAAGCACGTCAGCGCCGTTGTTTCCACCACCGCAAATGCCAAGCACCCTCTTGCCTTTTTTAAATTTCTTACGGATGAAATTTGCTATGGCTGCGGCTGCATTTTCCATCAAAAGCTCTTCGCTAAGGTCAAATTTCTCGCTTGCTCGCTCGTCTAAAACTCTCGTGTCTAAATATAAATTTTTCATTTTATGCCCTAAAACTAAGCGCCTCTAGGATGTGGGGCTTTAAAATTTGCTCGCTCTCATCAAGATCGGCGATGCTTCTAGCCACTCTAAGCGTCCTTTTTATGCCCCTTTGAGAGAGGTTATACTTTGTGGCGGCCTTTTGTAAAATTTCACTCGCCTCGGCGTTTAACGTGCAAAATTTAGCCACCTGCGCGTCATTTAGCTTGCCATTTAGCTCATCTTGACCCCGCCTTTTTTGAAAGATAAAGGCTTTTAAAACCATCTCGCTCATCTGCTGTGAGCTCAAACTAGCCTTGTCATCTGGCGAGCTCTCATCCATCGCGACTTTTAGATCGATGCGGTCAAGCACTGGGGCTGAAATTTTAGCTTTGTAGTTTTTTATCTCATTTTCGCTGCATTTGCAGTTTAGGTTGCGTGAGAATAAATTTCCACAAGGGCAGGGATTTTGAGCGGCCACGAAGATAAATTTAGTCTCATAAGTTACTTTTGAATTTACCCTTGCGATGTGGATTTGATTGTCCTCAAGTGGCTCTCTGAGGCTTTCTATCACCTGTTTAGCAAAGTGTGGGAACTCATCAAAAAATAGCACTCCGCCATTTGCAAGTGCGATTTCGCCGATCTTTGCGACGTTTGAGCCTCCTCCAAAGATCGAGCTTTTTGTCGAGGTGTGGTGCGGCGAGCGAAAGGCTCTAGTGCTTGTAAATTCGCTATCTTGCAGATTTAGCGAGCGGTAGGCGGCGGACTTTAGTACCTCTTCTAGGCTTTGTGGCGCCATGATATAGACGAGGCGTTTTGCGCACATGCTCTTGCCACTGCCTGGACTACCTTCAAATAAGATATTGTGCATGCCAACGGCTGCGATGACGCAGGCTCTTTTGGCTCTATCTTGACCTAAAACGTCCTTAAAATCAAGCTCGTAATTTAAATTTGGAACGTATCTTTTGCCAGAAATTTCTATCACATTTGAAAATAGCTCATGCATGGCGCTAAAATGCGTGCTTTTAGCAAATTCTGCGTCGCTAAAAAACTTTATCGCCTCCTCTAGTGTGCTAACGCCATAAACCTCTAAATTTGGGATCATCGAGGCTTTAGCGGCTATCTCACTTGGCACTAAAATTTTTGCCTTTTGCACCTGCGTGCTTAAAAAAAGTAGGATCGAAAACAAATTTGCCGTGCTTTTTACACTGCCATCAAGTCCAAGCTCGCCAAAAACAAAAATTTTCTCCAAACTTTTTGCCTTTTGAAGGGCGATTAAAAGGGCGATGCTTAGATCAAAATGCGAGCCACTTTTTGGCAGGTCTGAGGGGGATAAATTTATGGTTATTTTTTGCGCTGGAAAGGCAAAGTCAAGCGCTAAAAGTGCCGCTTTTACGCGCTCCGTACTCTCTTTGATGCTAGTGCTTGCAAGGCCCACGATGCTAAAGCCAGGAAGCCCACGAGAAAAGATCGACTCAACATCAATGATCTTTAGTCCGTCGCCGTAAGTAGCACATTTTAGGGACTTCATGATGTCTTTTCTTTTTTCTGCTTTTTGTATTCCTTGTCGAATTTTTTGCGTTTGTTAAAGCCTATTTTTTCTATAAAAAGATGTCCGTCTAAATGGTCATTTTCATGCTGGATAGCGATCGCTAGTAGCCCATCAGTTTTTAAGGTCTGCTCTTTGCCAAAGCGGTCTTGAAATTTGATAGCAACTACCTCACTTCGTTTAACGTCCTCGTAGTAGCCAGGCACGCTAAGGCAGCCCTCTTGATAGACGCACTCGCCCTCACGTAGCTCAAATTTTGGGTTTATGATTTCGATTAAATTTTCTTTATCTTGCACGCCCTCTTCGTTGGCTAAATTTATGATGAAAATTCTCTTTGCAACGCCTATTTGTATGGCTGCAAGACCGATGCCTTCTTTTGCGATCATCGTCTCATACATATCATCAAGAAGTTTGTGAAGCTTCTCATCGAAAACCTCAACCTCTTTTGAAATTTCATAAAGTTTTTTATTTGGATAGGATAAAACTTCTAGGATCAAACTAATTCTCTGCTTTCTCGTCTAAAAATAGCGGCTCATTTAGGTCTTGGTTGGTCTCTAGCTTGTCAAGCGCGTGAGAGACCAGCTCTTCGGTGCTCTTTGTCTTTGAGATCATGCTTGAGACGATCTGCACGTCTAGTTTGCACTCTTCGTTGTCGATCTTCCAAGGCATAGATGAGAGCATGTTTAAAATTCTCGCGCACGCTTGCTTTGTGCCATTTTCATCGGTGTATTTCATCACCATAGCAAAGCAGCCATCGCCGTAGTGTGCGACTATATCGCTCCTACGTGAAGTTCTTAAAAGAAGTTGCGACATACTTTTAAGCATATTATTCCGCTCTTTTAAATTTTTAACTCGTTTTGCAAATTTATCTTTTATCTTAACTAGCAAAAATGAGGCATTATAGCCGTAGCGCCTAACAGACTCGATCTCGCTGCTTATGGTCGCCACTAGAAATTTCTTGTTATAGACCTCGTATGTTGTGTCGTAGATCGACTGCTCTTCGATCGCCTTAAACATCTTGCCGACCTCTTCGTAGCTCATCTTGATGACGTCAAGGTGCTTGTCCATGAGATCGTTTAGCTTGATGAGGTCTTGGTTAAAGGCGCTTAAGACATTTTGCAGTGCAAGGACGTTTGTGTTGTTTTTAAGCCCATCCATACGCTTTTGCACTAGGCCTCTCATAACGCCTAAATTTTTATAGATGAGCACGACTGCTTGAAGCATGCTCTTTATCTGGATAAAACCTTGTTTTACCTCTTTTTCGATAGAGATGTTGCCATTTGTCGGCACTGAGCTTTCAGAATTTGCCACGATGATATCGCCGATCTCTTTTCTAAACTCATCTGACTGCCCATCAAGCATCTTTTCAAAGTAGATAGAGTAGTTTGTCGGCGTAGATGGGACGTTGTCGTCGCTTAGTTCGTGCAAAACGTCCTCTGAAAATTTATAGATATTTACCTTTTCTTTTTTGACAGCCGGTTTTGCTTCGGCTGCTTTTCTTTTTGGATCTGGTGCGTTATCTATCTTTATCACTTTGGGCCTTATTTAAAACTTTTCTCCAAAATTTTATCGACAAGTCCGTATTCTTTAGCTTCAGCTGAGCTCATAAAGAAGTCGCGCTCAGTATCTTTTACGATCTTGCTTAGTTTTTGGCCTGTATTTTTTGCCAAAATTCCATTTAAAATTTCTTTTAAACGCAAAATTTCACGAGCTTGTATCTCGATATCAGTCGCTTGTCCTCTAGCACCGCCAAGTGGTTGGTGTATCATGATGCGAGAATTTGGCAGCGCATATCTCTTGCCGGGTGCGCCACAGCTTAGTAAAAATGCGCCCATACTAGCAGCCTGACCGATGCAGATAGTGCAAACATCTGGCTTTATGTAGTTCATCGTGTCATAGATGCTAAAGCCACTTGTTATCACGCCGCCTGGCGAGTTTATATAAAGGTAGATATCTTTATCTGGATCTTCAGCCTCTAAAAATAGCAGCTGAGCGACGATAGAAGCAGCCATGCCGTCCTCTATCTCGCCACTTAGCATAACGATCCTGTCTTTTAAAAGACGGGAGTATATATCATAGCTTCGCTCACCTCTACTAGTTCTTTCAACTACGACAGGAACGTAATAACTCATTACTCAGCCTTCTCTTTTTTGCTTGCTTTTTTCTCGTCTTTTTCTTTGTTGAAAAGCTCGCTAAATAGCTTCTCTTCGATCATCGACATCTTTATAGCTGGAAGCATGCCCTGGTTGCGGTACATCTCAAGGTGTGCTTTTGGATCTTGGCCGCTTCTATACGCCTCAAAATAGATCGCTTGAACGACCTCTTGATCGCTCACTTTCACGCCTCTTACGCGAGCTAGCTCATCGATGATGAAAGTTAGGCGAACGCTATTTTCAGCGTCTTTTCTATACTCGTCACGTTTTTTAGCTAGAGCGTCTTTGTCCTCTCTAAATTTCTTCATATCATCTGGAGTAAATGAGCTCCATGCGTTTCTAAACTGCATATCGATCTCTTGCTCGACGATGTTTTTTGGCACGTCAAATTTAAATTTCTCAACCGCAGCTTCAGCAAATTTTGGTTTTAGCTCTTCGTTTATAAGTTTATAAATTTTCTCTTGGCGAATTTGCTCTTTTATGCGCTCTTCAAGTAGCTCTTCAGTTGGTTTTTCTTCATTTGGAAGGACCATTTTTAGCATCTCTTCGTCTAGTTTTTCAGGGATCTTTCTCTCTTGAATTTCATGAAGTTTGACTTTAAAAACAGCGTCTTTGCCAGCTAAATGTGCAGCGCCATAGTTTTCTGGGAATTTAACCTCGATATCTTTTTCGCCGCCAGCTTTTATGCCTACCATGCCATCTTCAAAGCCTGGGATGAATTGATTTGAGCCGATCTCAAGCACGTAGTTTTCAGCCTTGCCACCTTCAAATGCAACGCCATCAACAAAGCCCTCAAAGTCAAATTTAGCAAAATCGCCAACTTTTAGACCTCTTTTGCTCTCTACTTTTTCAAGTGGAGCTATCATTTTTAAAAGTTCAGCTTTTTTCTCATCGATATCTTTTTTCAAAACGCGTGGGTTTGAAAACTCAGGTATCAAGCTCTCATAGCCGCTCACATCGACACTTGGCTTAAATGAAACTGTTAGCTCAACGTCGATCTTGTCATCTTTTCTATCAAATTTTGAAACGATAGGCTCGCCGATAAGGTCGTCATTTTTCTTGCCTGCTTTTTTGATAGCCTCTTCGACTACATCTCTTAAGACATCTTGCTCAGCGTCGTTTGTTAGCTCTTTCTCGTAGCGTTTTAGCACGACAGCGACTGGCACATGGCCTTGTCTAAAGCCATCTACTTTCATAGTTTTTGCTGCTTTTTTTGCTAGTTTTTCTACGCTAGACTTTATAGCATCTGCACTTATAGTTGTGCTTGCTAGGGTATTTACGCTATCTAGAGCTTTGGTTTTGATTTCCATCGAATTCCTTTATGAATACAAATTTTTAGCCCAAAATATAGCAGAATTTTCCTTATTTCATTGTAAATTTGTAAATTTTTATAGATATAAAAGGCGTTTTAACGTAGAATTTGGCGATAAAATTATGGAGAAAATTTATGCAAGAGAGTTTTGAAAATTCAGTTAAAAATATGCTAACTATCATCGGCGAAGATCCAAACAGAGAGGGACTTGTTAAAACTCCTGAGCGCGTTTATAAAGCTTTTAAATTTCTAACTAGCGGATATGATCAAGACCCAAAAGAAGTCCTTGGTGACGCGCTATTTACCAGCTCAAATAACGAAATGGTTTTAATGCGAAACATCGAGTTTTACAGCCTTTGTGAGCACCATTTGTTGCCTATTATCGGCCGCGTGCATGTGGCATACATCCCAAATGGCAAGGTTGTTGGTCTTAGTAAAATTCCACGCATGGTAAATATCTACGCCAGACGCTTGCAAATTCAAGAGCAGATGACAGAGCAGATCGCAAAGGCACTTGAGGACGTTATCGCTCCAAAAGGCGTTGGAGTAGTCGTCGAGGCTAGGCATATGTGCGTTGAGATGAGGGGTGTGGAGAAGATAAACTCGACTACTACAACCTCTGCACTTAGAGGCTGCTTTATCAAAAACGCAGACACAAGGCGAGAGTTTTTCTCGCTGATAAATTCGCCTAGGGAAACGCATTTTTGAGTTTAGAGCGTATAAATTCAAGGCTTAAAGAGGGCATGAAGCTCTCAAATACCTTCGGCGTCATCACAAAGATCACAGCTACTACGATAGAGATCACCGGACTTCGCCCAAGTATCGGCGACATCGTGCGCATAGTAGCAAAAGACAAGAGCAAAAATGGCCTTGGCATGGTCACTCAGATAAAGACAGATGGCGCTTATATCAGCCCATTTGGCTTTGTCGAGGGCTTTAGGATAGGCGACTTTGTCTATGAGAGTGATCAGGGCATGAGCATACCAGTGGGGCCAAATTTACTTGGTCGCGTGGTTGATCCATTTATGAAGCCAATTGACGGCAAAGGGGCGATCGATACAACTGAATATATGCCGATCATGAGAGCGCCGATAGATGCGATGAAAAGGGGACTTATAAACGAGCCTTTTAGCGTTGGGATAAAGACGATAGATGGGCTACTTACTTGCGGTAAAGGGCAAAAGTTGGGGATTTTTGCAGGTTCAGGTGTGGGCAAATCAACCCTCATGGGCATGATCGTAAAAAATACGCTAGCTCCCATAAAAGTAGTCGCGCTAATAGGCGAGCGTGGCCGTGAGGTGCCTGAATTTATCGAAAAAAACCTAGGTGGCGACCTAGAGGGCACGGTCATCATCGTAGCGACCAGTGACGATAGCTCGCTCATGCGAAAATACGGCGCATTTTGTGCGATGAGCGTGGCTGAATACTTCAAACAGCAGGGCAACGACGTGCTTTTTATCATGGATAGCGTGACGCGTTTTGCGATGGCGCAGCGTGAGATCGGCCTTGCGCTTGGCGAGCCACCGACCTCAAAGGGCTATCCGCCAAGCTCGCTCACACTCTTGCCACAGCTAATGGAGCGCGCCGGCAAAGAGGAGGGCAAGGGCAGTATCACGGCGTTTTTCACCGTGCTAGTCGAGGGCGATGATATGAGCGACCCGATAGCCGACCAAAGCCGCTCTATCCTAGACGGCCACATCGTGCTAAGCCGCGAGCTAACGGACTTTGGCATCTACCCACCTATCAATATCCAAAACTCGGCCTCGCGTGTCATGGGCGACGTGATCGGCAAAGAACACAAGCTAAATGCGATGAAATTTAAGCGCCTCTACTCGCTTTTAAAAGAAAATGAGGTCCTACTTCGCATCGGCGCATATCAAAAGGGTAGCGACAAGGAGCTTGACCTTGCGATCTCGAAGAAAGAATTTATGGAGAGCTTCTTAAAACAAAGCTCAGAAGAGGCCTTTGCGCTTGAAGAGGTCGAAGAGCTGCTTGATAAGATCAATCAGTAAATTTCTCTATAAATTTGACTACTAAAATTTCATAGCCTTTTAAATTTATTATTAAAAAGACCGGTAAATTTTGCATTTTTTGGTGCGAAAAGTGATGTTATAAAAGTCGCGGAAGCGTGTTTGAAATTTACTGGGTTTTTTGGGGTTAAATTTCGTGAAGTGGGCGACTTTTGTGTTAGAAAAAAAGATAAAACGTTATAAAAAGCAGTCACGCCCACGCTTCACACGGCGGATAAAATTTAAAATTTTTGGCTTTTTAATAAAAAATGCGGTAGTAAATTTGAAGTGGCGAGCTAAATTTACATTAGGCGGTTGCGAGTGGGATTTGTCTTGCTTGTGGTTTTTGCAAATTTGCATAGATAAAAACAAAATTTAATGCAAAAACATACGCAACTAGAGATATGTGCTTTGCACGCTTGATGTTTAAGGCATAGTGGATAAATAAAAATTACCATTTTGCAAAGGCTAGGGTAGTAAATTTATGCTAGTGCCTATAAGTTGGCATCTGCCAAGCTGTAGTTTTGAGTTTAAATTTAATAAAAAAACAAAATTTCACACTTAGATCAGCAATCGTCGATAATATAAAAAGTCCGCAATAGATAAAACAGCTTATGTAAAAATTTATCCGCCTAAACGGGAGTTGCAGAGCGGATAAATTTCAAAATTTAAAGCAAGTGAGCGAGTTAAATTTATGCAAAAAGCCTATGGGTGAGTGTCTATCCTATCGTAGCTTTTGCCAAAATTTAATTGTAAAAATTCTAGTTTAGTTTTGGCAAGTACCGATGTTTTAGACTTTGTCTTGTGATGCAAAGCGTATATTTAAAAAAGCGTAAGAGAATTACGCCAAAGATCAAATTTGTTTCGCATTTTCTATAAATTTTAGTGGTAGGCTTCTTGTAAATTTAATAGATAAAAGCAAATTTTGATATCCGCATTTTGTCTTTGTGGTGACGTAAAACCTGCAAGATACTTTAAAAATCTAAGAGCAAAATTTATCTTTCATTCTCATCAAAGCTCGAATTTAGCCCACTTTCCCTATCGCTTTTAGGGGCATGCTCCGTATAAAATAAAATTTCACACTCTCGGCAATCATCTGCACTTCTTATCACCAAAGTTTAAATTTAACTCGCGTTTTCCGTGATTTTAGCAGCGAAACTCGTCTAAATTTTTATTGAGTAAAGCAAATTTCTTATAAAAGTCAGTGATTTTTTGTAGCGTAAAGTCAAATTTATAAATTAAGGAAAAAGCTAATAGCCAAATCCCATCTTTTTATCCTCGCCAAAGCTTGAGTTTAGCTCGCGCTCTATCGTGGTTTTGAAGTCCTCAAAGGTAAAGATCCCATCATCTTTTATAGCCACTTTTAAAGCGGTATTTTTTAGCGCAAGGACGATCTGTGCGCCACTTAGGTTAAACTCAGCCAGCCTTTCAACGCTAAAGCCATCTTCAAAGCTCGCATTTTCAGGCAAAATTTTACGCCAAATGGCGAGCCTGCCGTTATAATCAGGCTTTTTAAACTCGATCTTATAGTCAAACCTCCTAGAAAACGCCACATCAAGGCTTTGCAAGAAATTTGTCGTGGCGATCAGCACGCCCTCAAAGCGCTCGATCTGCTCTAAAAAGATATTTTGCATTTGATTATGCATCTTTTCAGCCCCACTCGAGCTCTCCACTCTCGTGCTTAAAAACTGATCAGCCTCATTTAGCAAAAGCACCGGCTCGCTGCCACTTTTTTTGCAAATTTCTTTGTAAGTATCAAAAATTTTCCTTACATTTTGCTCGCTCTCGCCGACATATTTGCTTAAAATTTTTGAGCAGTCAAAGCTTAAAATTTGCTTCTTTAGGCTCTTTGCAAGTCCAACGGCGCTCATGGTCTTGCCAGTGCCAGGCTCGCCGTAAAAGATGATCTTAGCGTCTATATTTTTTCTAGTTTTTATGCCCCAGCTGCTAAGTCTAGCGAGCACTTTTTTATCGACTTGCTTTAGTATCGTGCTTAAAAGCTGCTTTGTCTTTTCGTTTAGCACGACGTCTTCTAGGCTAGTTACTGGCTCAATGAGCTCAAAAATTTCTTGCTCTTTTACTAGGCTTTCGATCTTTATTTTCTTGCTGTTTTTGTCATTTTTTGGGTGCATTATGCTTTGCAAAATTTCTTCGTTTATAAAAAAGCTCTTGCTTACGTTGCCATAAGCGTTTAAAACCTCGTCGTAGTCGATTAGTGCGCCCTCGATGAGCTTTGAGCCATCCTCTAAAAGAGTGCGATTTTTGATGCGTTCAAGCTCATCTTTGCTTATTAGCCCAACTAGCGTGTTTAGGTCGCGGCCGTTTTCAAAGTCGCCCGCGTACTCCTCTTTTAAAAGGGCTAAAAATATGATCTGCTCTTTTTCATCAAGCGAATTTTCTTTAAAAATTTGCTCTATTTTTAGGCTGATCTTGCTTAGTTTTACACGCTCATTTATGCGCTTTGTAAGCTCAGAAATTTGCTCGTTTATGCGCTTTTTGGCGTCATTTGAGCCACCTTCAAAGATCGCAGCCTTAGAGTAAAGCTCTATCTTTAAAAACTGATCTTTTAAATACTCCAAATGATCTTCATAAGGCGCAAGCTCTGGTAAATTTATATCAGCGTTGCCATCTTCAAGGATCTTTAAAAATGTGCTAGAGAGTGAAATTTCAGAGTGAAGTAGCGAGAGTAGCCCTTGGTTAGAGCTTTTTTGCGAGTTCTCTGGCATTTTAAAGAGGCTATAGTTTTGCACTATCCAGCCGCTACCCAGCAAATTTTTTATAAATTTAAGGTATAAAAGTTGCTTGTCGTTTTGCGTGCCAAAGACAGCTCCAAGTAGCTCAAAAACGCTCATACTAGCCGTGCCTTGCACGTAGGCTTTGCTTAGGTATTTTAAAATTTCTCCCTCTTCATCACCACATTTTATAAGCTCGTAAATTTTACTTTTTTTGAGGTCTTGGTTTAGAAAATCAAGCAAATACTTCACTAAATTTTATCCTTTATCTGCTCTTTTAGCACGCGTTTTAGCACCTTACCAGTCGCGTTTCTAGGCAGCTCCTCGGCAAAATAAATGCTTTTTGGAATTTTGAAATTTGCTAAATTTTTCTTTAGATGCTCTCTAACAGTCTTTTCATCAAGATCCATGCCATCTTTTACCTGTATGAAAGCGACGACCTCTTCGTCTGCGTGCACGTCTTTTACGCCGATTACCGCGGTCGCCTCGACTGCTTCGAGCTTATAAATGACCTCTTCGATCTCGCGTGGATAGATATTTATGCCCTTTGATATGATGAGGTCTTTTTTGCGATCAACGATGTAGATAAAGCCCTCTTCATCGATCTTGCCAAGGTCCCCAGTCTTTAGCCAGCCATTTATGATGGTCTCATCAGTCACACCTGGCATGCCGTAGTAGCCTTGCATGACGCAGTCGCCTTTTACGATGATCTCGCCGATCTGGCCGAGTGGAAGCTCCATCATCTCATCATCTACGATCTTGACCTCATAGCCATTTAGTGCGGGGCCTACGCTTAGAAGCTTTTGCTTGTCAAATAAATTTGCCGCTACGACTGGCGAGCATTCGCTAAGGCCGTATCCTTCAACGAGCGTCGCGCGCGGGAATTTCACTCTAAAATCATCGATCGTTTGCTTAGCAAGCGGAGCAGCACCACTTACAAATAACCTTATGCGGTTAAACCATCTAAAATACCAAGGAATTTTTGCCTTGCCGATGGCTGTATATATGGCTGGGATACCCAAAAATACAGTGACTCTTTTAAGCAGCGTCTGCTTTAGCACGTTTGAAAATGGAAAGACCGATCTTACAAGCACCATCGAAGCGCCCGCATATATCGGTAAAAGCACCATCGCTGTGAGCGTAAAGCTATGAAACATCGGTAAAAATACGATAAATCTATCGCTTTTTTTAACCTTAAAACGCTCGTGCGCGCCGATGACGTTTGAGAAGATATTTTTATAGCTTATCATCGCACCCTTTGGCTTGCCTGTGGTGCCTGAGGTGTAGATGATGTGCATGAGATCGTCTATTTTAGGGTATTTTGTGATGCTTAGGGTGTATTTGTGATTGAGCGCTTCGCTGAAATTTACATTTTTTACAACGCCGTTATTTTCATAGCCCTTGCTCATATCCTCTTTTGAAATTTGTGGAGTTGAAGATAGATAAGCGCTTTCTCCATACTCCTCATCAACGCTTACATAGTCGTCTTTTGAGGCACTTTGAAGTTTTTTTGGTGTTTGACCGATCCAGATGATCTTTCTTAAAATTTCAAGCTCGCTAAGTGCGATTAGCTCCTTTGCAAGCGAGCTGGAGGCAAAGAGCACCCTTGCCCCGCAGTCGTTTAATATATACTCAAACTCATTTGTCTTTAAAAAGGTGTTCATCGGCACTGCCACCGCACCGATAGCTATGATAGCAAGGTATGAGATGATAAATTCTTTCGAATTTGCCACCGCCATAGCCACTTTGTCGCCAAAATTTACTCCACAAAGCTGCAAGTAAGCCGCCACTTTATCGACGTTTTGCTTTAGTTCGTGGTATTTTAGCTTCTCTTTTTCATCAAAGATCGCTATCTGGTTTGGACTCTGCTTTGCTACTTTGGTCAAAATTTCATAAAAATTATTATAAGAGTATTGCATTTTTAGCCCTAGAAAGAGTATTTAAATGTCATTGCAGCTATCTGGACGCTACTTGCGTCAAATTCGCCAGACATTGAGCCAGTGCCAGTTTTTATATCTGTCGCACGTTTTTTGTCTCGGTGCTGATAGAGATAGCCTAGTCCTAGCTCTAAATTTGGCGTAAATTTATAGTTTGCCCCAAACGAATATGCCTGAGAGGTGGTGTTTGGAAGCTCTAAGCCAGTGTGCTCGCTGCTAGTTATATCCTCATCGTATGAAAAGCCAGCCATTAGCCTAAGTTTTTCATTTACATCGTAGGCAAGACCTATCCTATATGTGTTTGTATCTTTTGCATTTTTGACAACTGGATCGTCCATAAATGCCTTAAAGGATCTACCTAGAATAGGGTGTGAATGAGCTGCCGTCTTGTCATCATATTCAAAGTCATAATCTTTAAATTTAGACCAGTAAGTCCTCTCGAAAGCTAGCAAAAGGGTAAAGTCGCTAAATTTATATCCAGTCGCAAGCACTAGCTGAGCAGGCAAAGGGATCTCAACTCTTGTTTTGCCATGATAGCTTATAGGTGCTAGAGCCCCGTTAAAATCAGCATCAGCACTACCTTTAAGCTCTAAATTTACCTTCGAGCGGTAAGTCACTGCAAAGCTAAGCTCCTCGATAGGTCTATATGTAAGAGCGACGTTGTAGCCGTAGTTTATACCATCGCCTTGTATCTCTCTGTAGCCAAAACGTCCAAAGTCACTTGCTATCTTGCCTTTGCTATAAATGCCCCTAGCGCCCAGAGCAATGGCAAGTTTATCATTTATGCGGTAAGCTACGGTTGGATTTAGCTCGACAACTTGTAGTTTAAACCTCTTGCCAGTAAAAGCTGTCTCTGGATCCTCCCACGAGATGCCAACAGCAGCAGGCACGGCAAGGGCTAGTCCAAATCTCCAGTTTTCATAAATTTCTGGCGTTACAAAGCTAAATGTGCCAGCTAGCGAGTCAAATTTCTTTGAGCTGTAGCTCTTGCCATCATCGCTTTTAAAGTCGATGGAATTTATATGAAACCAACCAAGCGTGCTTTCAAAATGGTGAAGCCCGTCTAAAAACATCATATTTGCAGGGTTAAAATAAGCTGCATCAGCCCCAAAACTAAAGGCTACGTTACTAGCAGCAAGCCCTAAAGAGTCAGCACTTTGCTCAGGGACCTTATAACCCCCAGCATTTAATAAAGAACACGTCGCAACAATGCTTAAAAGCACTCTTTTCATAGCTTTTCCTTTTCTAGGTTTCTTAAAATTTTGATCTCATCTTCCCAAATGCTCTCGTCAATCGTCTCTAAAATCAAGGGAATTTCGCCTATTTTATCATCATTTATTATATTTTCAAAAGCGCCAAGCCCAAGCTCACCCTTGCCAAGGCTCTCGTGTCTGTCTTTTTTTGAGCCAAGCCCAAATTTAGCGTCATTTAGGTGCATGCCAGATAGAAATTTATAGCCGATGATCGCGTCAAATTCGCCCATCGTCTTAGCGTAAGCCTCTTTGCTTCTTAGATCGTATCCAGCGGCAAATGCGTGGCAAGTATCGATGCAAACGCCAACTCTGCTCTCATCATCAACTCGCTCGATCAAATACGCCAGCTGCGCAAAGTCAAAGCCTAAATTTGAGCCTTGTGCGGCTGTGTTTTCGATGACAAGCTTTACGCCACTTGTTCGTTTTAGCGCTTCATTTATGCAACTAGCGATGTTATCTAGGCACTCATTTTGGCTTATTTGCTTTAGGTGCGAGCCTGGGTGGAAATTTAAAAGCTTTAGTCCAAGCTGGCTAGCTCGCTCTATCTCATCGATAAAGGCTTCAAGGGATTTAGCTCTTGCCTCTTTTTCTGGATGGCCTAAATTTATGAGGTAGCTTGCGTGTGGCAAGACGTGATCAGCGCTTATGCCAGAGGCCTTTAAATTTGCTTTAAACTGCTCTATCTCGCCCTCGCTTAGCTCTTTTGCGCTCCATTGACGCTGGTTTTTTGTAAAAAGCGCAAAGGCATTTGCTCCTATTTTTGCAGCATTTAGCGGCGCGTTAAAGACGCCTCCAGCCGCACTTACGTGAGCTCCGATATATCTCATTTTAACTCTTTTATTATCACTTTTATTTTATTTTTGCTATCTACAAATTTGACGTAGTTATCGCAAACTTCGTATTTTATAAAATAAGAACTTAGATCTTGTCTAAAGCCGCACTCTGTGGTGCTTAGACCTTTGCCGTCATAAATTTTTTGCCTTTGCAAAATCTCTTCAAAAAGGCTCTCATAATGCGGCGCTAGAAAAAATTTCTCGTTAAATTCAGTCTTTTTAAAACAAGCGCTATTTACGCAAATTTTGTCCTTTATGTTGATATTTGCAGTATTTACGCCAGAGCTATAAATTTGCAAATTTAGATCATTTTTATAAATGTGAAAAAATCCAACATCATTTATCTTTATCATCGGAGAAAATAAAGTGACCTGAAAAGCTTGCGAGCTTTGCGGTGTTTTAGTCGCAACACAGCCTGAAAAAATGAGAGCAGATAATACAACAAGTGAAAATTTCTTCAACGATTTGTCCTTTTATGTAAATTTAAGTTAAAAAGTAATATAATCCCAACTTCATAACCGACCGTGGCCCATTCGTCTAGCGGTTAGGACATCGCCCTTTCACGGCGGTAACACGAGTTCGAGTCTCGTATGGGTCACCACTTCTAAAAGACAAAATCTTATCCACATAAGCTTTAAAATCTAGTTAATCCAAATTTCAAGCTTTCTAAAAACAAATTCTTAAATTTTCGTTTTGTAAAAAGAGATCAAATTTCACGTCTAGCAAAATTTAAAAAAGAGGTTTTGCGCGAGCATAAAAGCAAAAAGCAGTTAAATTTAGCCCTTTAATAGGCTCTAAATTAACTGCTTAAATTTACATCTGATGTGGCTTGCCTAGTAAAAATCCCTGCGCATACGAAATTCCAAATTTCTTTATGTACTCTAAAATTTCTTCATTGCTCACAAACTCAGCCACGATCTTATAGCCTTGTCTTCTAGCAAAGCTCACGATAGTCTCAACCAAAACTCTTGCGTTTTCATCGGTTGGTAGCTTTTTGATGATCGAGCCATCTATCTTGATGTTATCGATATCAAGCTCTAAAATTCGGTAGTAGTTAGAGTAGCCAGAGCCAAAGTCGTCGATTGAGATTTTACATCCATATTTCTTAGCTCTTTTTATAAATTCATTTGCCATGCCGTAGTCGCTAAGCTCTTCGCTCTCTAGCATCTCAAAGCAAACTCTACTAGGATCTGGGCAGCTCTCTAGCTTTTCATCTAAAATTTCTCTAACACCTGGATCAGTTAGATCCGAGCTTGAAAGGTTGATAGAA
Source organism: Campylobacter concisus (assembly GCF_003049065.1). GTDB lineage: Bacteria > Campylobacterota > Campylobacteria > Campylobacterales > Campylobacteraceae > Campylobacter_A > Campylobacter_A concisus_BE. The sequence goes on from NZ_PISC01000004.1 coordinate 158,415, forward strand.
AATGTATAGTCTGGATATTTTTTAACTAGATCAAAGGCTAGGGCGATCACTTTTTTTGTTATCTGAAGATAAAGTTGCGTTTTCATCGCGATCTCTAAAAACTCGCCTGGGTAGCGGATCTTGCCGTTTTGATCGACTATGCGCACCAAAACTTCGTAGTATTTTGCCTCTGTCTCATTTTCATGCACGTTAAAAATTCCCTGACACTCGACTATCACCTTGTCGTTTTCTAGGGCGTACTCGATGAGTTCGGTTATGAGTTGGTTTTTGTAGTATCTCATCTCGATCGCATCGTTTTCTAGGTAGTAGTAGATCTCGTTGCCGCTATCGCTTGCTTGTTGATTGGCTAGGATTGACTGCATTAGGCGGTTTGTTTGCGGCGTGTCATTTGATAAAGATACACCAAGAGTTATCTTGATGCCAGGTAGATTTTCAAATTTACCATCTATCTCGATATTCATCCTGCTAAAGTTAAAATACTCTTTTATAAAGCCGATATCTCTAACGATGTCATCGCCTTGATACCAGATGTAAAACGCATCATCTTGAAATCTAAATAGCTCAGCATTTATAGAGTAGGTATCAACGCAGAGTTTTAGCGTATTTGCCACCGCTTTTAGCATGGCTTCGATGACCTTGTTTTGGTAGAAAAATCTTAGCATCTTATAGTTTTTGATGCTTATGCTGATCAAAATTCCATCTTTTTTCGCTTCTATCATCTCAGTTAGGGCAAAGTAGTTGCCAAAACCAGTTAGCTTGTCGATTGAGGATTGAATTTTTATCTGCTCATTTTTTTGAGTTAGCTCTTTGAGCATGCTAAGCTCTTTTGTCCTATCAAGCTTTATAGCCATGTAGCCTTCTAGCTTGCCCTCAAAGAAAAATGGCGCAAAACGCACCTTCTCATAAAGTAGCTTGCCGCTTTTTGTCCTGCTTATGAGCTCCTCGCTCTCCCATGAGATGTGCTTATTTATAGCATTTCTTATCTCAGCGTAAAAGCTCTCTGGGTGCATATTTGATTTTAAAATTTTAGGACTTTTGCCGACAACATCTTTTAGTTTATAGCCAGTTTTTGACTCAAAAGTTTTATTTACATATAAAATTTTATTGTCATTGTCGCAAAAGACTATCGAGCTATGTCCTGCATCCACTGTCGTTTTTAGTAGTTTTATCTGTTTTAACTGCTTAGCTAGTACCCTTGCTTGATAAAAAGTTAAAGCGCAAAATAACACAAAACTAATAAAGCAAAGCACTTGCATTATTACTATATTTCGTATCATTATTTTGTAAGAGGCTAGGGTATCATCTCTAAATTTTCTTAGTGTTTCTCCAAGTTTTAGATCAACAGAGTCTTGAGCTACGGCACTTAGGTTTTTTGCAAATTCAAGCGCGTAAGTTGCCTTATTTAGCACCAAGATCGCTTTTGTGTCGTTTTTGTAAGTATCTTTATACTTTTCTATCTGCTCTTTTGTTTGATTTAGCGTTTCGGGGCTGATTAGGGCTGAGCTTTTTATCGCGTGAAATATCACATTAAGCGCATCTAGCTTCTTCTCTGATGCTATTTCAAACTCACCTGATAAGATATAAGCAGCCATTGACGAGCTAGCGTAGTTTGACCTATCTACAAGCCTTTGTTTTTTTAAAAAGTCGTCGTTTATGACCTTTAAAGTTCTGGCATTTTTCTCTTGGTAAAAGACCTGTATGATCGCGTTTAGCTCATCAAGCTTGGTTAAATTTTGATCAAAACTTCTTAAATTTTTATTTACATCGTCGTAGTTTAAGCGAAGTACGTTATTTTCTAAGCTAAAGCTTAGCTCGTTATCTAGCAAGATAAGGCTTAAGATCGTATCGTTAAATTTACTAACAGCAGTAACTGCTCTATTTGCCATATAGATGTAAGCTGAGCTAAAGAAAAAGACGATCGCTAGGACGATTAAGATGATATTTGCTTGTCTTTTATTCATTTAGTATCCTAGGTCTGCGTCCATTTAGTGTTTGCAAAAATTTATAAATTTGCTCCAGCTCTTCGCTACTTAGTGTGTGGATCAGCTGATGATAGCTCACAAAGCCTATGACCTCTTTTAGATCGCTCATTTCGCCACTGCTTAGATATGGAGCCGTTCTTGCTACATTTCTAAGCGAAGGCACGCGCATGAGGCGTCTGCTCTCACCTGCATCTTTTAAGCCCACGTTTTGCATCAAATTTCCACCCAAATTTCTACCATTGTGGCATGCCACACAGCCTATTTTATTAAAGAGCTCAAAGCCCTTTTTTGCTTCATTATTTATGGAGTCATCATTGCCAGCTAGATACTCATCAAATGGCGAATCAATGCTCAAAACCGCCTTTTCAAATTCCACCAAAGCATCTACTATATTTTCGTAGTTTATACCATCATCGTATGCATCATTAAACAAAATCCCATACTCGCCTATGCTTTTTACCTTTTTTACTATCTCATCTTTGTTTGAATTTAGCTCATTTCTAGAATTTATCGACTCTTTTACTTGATCTTTTAAGCTTCTTACTCTACCATCAGTAAAAAATAGAAAATTTAAAGCCGAATTTAGCACGCTAGGTGGGTTTATAACGCCCTTTTGGCTGGTGTAAGATGAGTTTGTGCCACTTAAATTCCAGTATAAGTTGTGGCAAGTTTCGCATGAGTAGTTTTCAGTGGTGCTTAGCCTTTTGTCAAAAAAGAGTTTCTTGCCGATGTAGGCTTGTTTTTCGTCATATTTTGATGAAAGCACTGGCTCAAATGATGAATTTGCGCTCAAAATACAAAAAGATACTACCATCCAAAATAAAACTTTTTTCATAAAATCTCCATATTCTTGAGCGTCATTATAGCGGAATTCTTTTTCATAACTACCAAATCGGCTAAATTGTAAAAAATTTAGTTTTTATTTGTCTTTTGAAAAAAATGTTGTATAATCCGCGAAAAATTACACAAATTTCAAGGAGGAACCATGAAAAAAGGTTTTACAATGATCGAGTTGATCTTCGTGATCGTGATTTTAGGCATATTAGCCGCAGTCGCTATACCAAGACTAGCTGCAACAAGGGATGATGCAGAGATAGCTAAAACTGCTACAAATATACAAACGCTTGTTTCTGACCTAGGCTCTTACTATACTTCACAAGGTAGTTTTAACACCGATGTTAGCAAAATGTCAAATGTTGCAAGTCCTGTTAAAGCAAAAACAAACAATTGTCTAACTATAGGTACACCAGACAATGCTAAAGGTGAAATATCCGCTACTATAGATGCAACAAATGGTCTTTGTAAAGATGTTTGGGCTTTACCGGGTCTAAAGAACATAAAAACAATCATTGAAAGCAATGATAACAAAACAGCAAATACACTTAAATTTGGCGGCATGGGCGTAAAATACGAATAATTTAAGCTCGTTAGCTTTTTGGCAAGGAAATTCCTTGCCACTCTTCTTTAACTTAATTTCAAAATTTATCTTTCATTTATAAAAATTCTAGCTATAATCTCGCAACTTCAAATTTCAAGGATGAAGTAATGAAAAAAGCTTTTACTATGATCGAACTAATTCTCATTATAGTTGTCATCGGCATATTAGCCGCGGTCGCTATCCCAAGGATCAGCGCTACAAGAGATGATGCGGTCTTAGTAAAGACTATGGCGGAGATTAGAACGGCTATCGAAGAGATAAATGCCTACTATATATCACAAGGCAAACTAGCCCTTGATACTGCGAATAATAAAGTTAAATTTAAAGAGATGACAAATGCTGGGGTCGTGGGTAGCTCTGGTGATCTTGGCTTTTTTGCTAAAAACGAAAAGTGCATTTCATTAAAATTCTTTGCTGCAGACCAAAGCTGCTTAGGAGTAGATATCAGCGAGCAAGGCCTATGCAAAAAACTTTGGGAAGCTCCAGAATTTAAGCGCTTTAGCCAGACTATGATAAGGCCAGCACAAGGAGCATTACCAGCTCATATCAGCTTTAGCGCTGCTCGCATCGTCTTTTAGCTAGATATTTTTATCAAAAGCTTTAAAGTCTGAAATTTACACTTAATTCTTGAAATTTTATAAAAATAAAGTCCAAAACTAATTTTTTCTTGACAACAATAACATTTTTAGATACAATGCGACTTTTTAATGAGGTAGTGGCATAAACTTACAAACACGACTCAGGCGGGGTGTAGCGCAGTCTGGTTAGCGCATCTGGTTTGGGACCAGAGGGCCGAAGGTTCGAATCCTTTCACCCCGACCATGTTAAACGGTGAGTGTAGCTCAGTCGGTTAGAGCATCAGATTGTGGTCCTGAGGGTCGTGGGTTCGATTCCCATCACTCACCCCATTTTGGGCGCTCGTAGCTCAATTGGATAGAGCGACAGACTTCGGATCTGTAGGTTATGGGTTCGACTCCTATCGGGCGCGCCACTTGAAAGACTTTATGCGCTCATAGCTCAGCTGGATAGAGCAACGGCCTTCTAAGCCGTAGGCCTCAGGTTCGAATCCTGATGGGCGTACCACTTATTATTGTTGTGCGGATGTGGTGAAATTGGCAGACACGCCAGACTTAGGATCTGGTGCCCCACGGCGTGGAGGTTCAAGTCCTCTCATCCGCACCATCTTTTTAAAATCCATCTTTAAAACTTCAAAAAAACTTGATTTTCATTTGAATTTATCAAATTTATTTTGTGAATTCGGTAAGAATATCCATTTATTAAATGATCCGCATCAAATTTATAGACTCAAAATTTCAAATTAACAATTAAATTTTTGAACCATTTGCAAGCAATAATCTCGTGTATATTTGGCAACGCTGCGATATTGGTTGTAGGCGAGGCGCTGTTGGTAAATTTAACTTTAGAGCTTCAAAACACAAAAAAATTGTGGCTTAAATTTAGAAAACCGAGATACTTAAAGAGTAAAAGAGATGAAATTTGCAATAGAAGCAATAAATTTAAGCTATTAGAAAAGTATATTTCTTTTGTGGTGGTAGTTGTGCTGATATTTTCCCACCAAATTTAACTACAAAATCAAATAATCTAGAAATTTACGATCAAATTTAAGTCGCTTCGGGCTTGGATTTAAATTCTTGCTACCAAATTTATTAGCCAAAGTGATAACTAAATTTGAACTGCCCGAGAAATTTGCTCAGCAAGTAGCTTGTTTAAATATTTTTGTTTTTAGAAGCTAGAAATTTATTGTGGTTGAAACTTTAGCTATTTGCAGATTTAAAGCAGCACATATACGTCAAATTTAGCCCCCAAGTGAGGGCTAAATTTATAAATTCTACAAAGATTGCAAAATTTTTGGTTTAGAAAACGCAGTGATCGGTTTGATCTCGCCTTTGTATTTTTCTAAATTTACAAGGATCGTGTGTCCGCAGTTGCTTTGAGCGATGCTAGATGTGCCTTTGTCGCGAGTTAGGACATTGACGCAGCCATGCTTGCAAAGGCTCTTTTCGCCTAGCACTTCAGGGTCGTACCATGCGCCTTCGCAGATGGCGATGACGTGCTCTGGGATGATGTCAGTGACAAGCGCGCCGACCAAAATTTCGCCCCTGTCGTTAAATACTCTCACCACGTCGCCAGTTGCTATGCCTTTTGCTTTGGCGTCATTTACGTTTATTAGCATTGGCTCTCTAGCGCATACTTCAGCGTAGTTTCTGATCACGGAGTTATTTAGCTGTGAGTGGAGGCGGTATCTTGAGTGTGGGGTTGTGACGCTAAATGGATACTTCTTAGCTTTTTCGCTGCCAAGCCACTCAAACGGCTCGATCCAAGCAACGTGTGGCGCAAAGTCTTTGTAGCCAAATTTAGCGATAGTTGGAGAGTAGAGCTCTATCTTGCCAGATGGCGTGCCTAGGCGATTTTTGTGAGGATTTTCTCTAAAAGCGCTAAGTCTTGTGTAGTATCTGCTCGCTTCGTCATCTTGCTCAAATCTAACATATCCCTCTTTCCAAAACTCATCAAAGCTTGGCATCTTGACATTTATGCCTTTAGCTTGCTCGGCTGCATCTGCGTAAAATTCTTTCGCCCAGCCAAGCTCATCTTTGCCCTCTGTAAAGACCTCTTCTCTGCCCCAGCGTTTGCAGATTTGTGAGCAGATCCAGTAATCACTCCTGCTCTCGCCCATAGGCTCTACGACAGGCTTGTAAGCTACGATGTACTCGTTTGTCGGCACGCTTTGGTTGATGTCGTTTCTCTCGACTTCAAGGGCTACTGGCAAGACGATGTCGCTTAGTTTTGCTGTGCTTGTCCAAAATGGCTCAGCGGTTATTACGGTGTCAAATTTACGCCACGCTTTTACGGCGTTATTTACGTCTTGATGTCTTGTAAACATCGATCCAGACGCCATGTAAGCCACTCTCATGTGTGGTAGCTTGATCTTTGAGCCGTCATAGTCTATCTCTTTGCCAGGGTTTTGCAAAGCCTCGATCGATCTTGACGATGGGATGGTGACGTTTTTAAATTTCTTCCAAGGAGCGCCATCTACGTTGTCGTATTTCTCGCTTATGCTGGTGCTGATGCCTTTTAATGACGGAGCGATCTTGTCTGTAGCGCCATTTGCGTAGTAGAGGTTAAACTCAAACCCAAGACCCTCTTTGCCTATCTGACCTAGCATCGCGCTAAGTGTTACGATGCCCCAAAAGCCCATCTCGCCGTGATCTTGTCTTTGAAGTGATCTGCCTGCGATGATGACGCTTGGCTCTTTTGCAAGCGCTGTTGCAAATTTAGCGATATCTTCGGCTTTTACGCCACAAATTTTGCTTGCCCAGTTGATATCTTTGACCACTTTGTCGGTTGTGCCAAGTAGGTAGTCTTTAAATTTATTAAAGCCAACTGTGTATTTTTTGATAAATTCTTCGTCATAAAGCTTATTTTCATATAGATAGTGGCACATGCCAAGCATCATTGCTACGTCGGTATTTGGACGAACGATGATAGCTTCAGAGTCAAGGTATCTTGTGGTGTCGTTTTTAAAGACGCAAACGCTATAAGTTTTTATGCCTGCCTCTTTTATCTTTTTGATGCCAAGATAGCCATCATGTGTTGGTGGTTGCCATGAAATTTGACCAGTTACAAGCGGGTCAGTGCCCCAAAATACAACGTTTTTAGCATTTTTAGCGATGGCCTCCCACTTTGTCGGAGCGTCATAAACGGCGCTGTTGCCTAGGACGTGAGGCATGATGACAAGGCCAGCTCCAGTTGAGTAGTCGCCACTCTCTTCGACGTATCCGCCAAGCACTTTTAGCATCCTGTGACCAACAGTCCTGCCCCAGCTGATCTTACCGCTGCCGCCCCACCAGTAGCACTCGCCGTAGATGCTCTCAGGGCCATATTTGTCGAAATTTTCTTTTAAGGCTTTTGCTGCTAGATCAAGGGCTGTCTCCCAGCTAACACGCACAAATTCCTCTTTGCCACGAAGCTCGCTCTTTGCTGCGCCTTTTGCCTTTAGGTAGCTCTTTCTTACGTATGGATAGAGCACGCGGCTTTCGTTTTGGATGAGGTCTGGCAAGCTGTTGTTCATGGTATTTGGGAATTTATCGCCCTCAAATGGATCGACGGAGACGATTTGGTTTGAGTTGGTATTTGCCCAAAATAGCCCAAATCTATTTGCGCCAAAGGTTTTGTTTTGGTCAAAAATGGTCTTGCTCACGCCCTCTATCTTGCTTGCTTGCGCTGCTGTGGCAGCAAGTGCAGAAAATTTTATAAAATCTCGTCTTTTCATATTTTCTCCCTTATGAAAATTTATTTTACTTTTTTGGCATTGTGTTGTAGGTATTTAAGCACTAAATTTAGGTCAGTTTCATCTAGTGCGACAAATTTAGCATCGACCATACCAGATAAATTTGCTGGCCACTGAGCAGCTGTGAAGCTATTTGGCTCGTGCAGCCTATGACATGCTGAGCAGGTCTCTTCGTAAATTTTCTTAGCCTTTGCGTAAAGCTCTTTTTGGTTGCCACCAAGCGCATCATTTGGCACTTCATAAATGCCATTAGCTTGATACCAAACCTCTCCGTAGTCATCTTCAAGATCTTTTACTTTTTTGAAATTTGCCTCGCTCTCGTTATCAAAAGCTACAAAGACTTCAGGATCTTCTACGCTTCTTTGAAGCTGAGCCAAGTAGTTTGCCGACACTACACCACTAACCTTGATCTTGCTCGTTTTATCGCCTTTTTCTAAGACTTCAACTGGCGTTAAAACCTCGATCTTACCGATCATCTTGCCATCAAGTGTTATGTTTGCATCTTTTGCGATCACATCAGCACCGAAGGCAAGACTACAAGCTAGCACTGGGGCTAAAAATAGCATTTTCATTTGACAATCCTTAAAAAAAGAAATTAAATGAATTTTATAACCAGCATGCTTAAAATTATATTGATATATTTAGAGAAAAGTGAGTATTTTAGGGGATTTGAAAGGTCTAAAGTAAATTTAAAATTATTAAATTTAAAGGGCGATTGCTCGCCCAAATTTACTCTAAGGATTATTTCTTCATCTGGATAGCAGTTTGTATCATCTCGTCGCTTGTCGTGATGCTTTTAGCGCTCGCTTCGTAGGCCTTTTGCGTGACGATCACCTCGCTTAGTGCTTGACCAAGATCGACATTACTCATCTCAAGCTTGTTTGCTAAAATTTGCGCCCCATAAACGGTCTCGCCAGCTTTATTTTTGTAGAAAAATGGCTCGCCAGAGTTGGCTGTGGCTTCATAGAGATTATCGCCAACCTTTGCCACGCCTTGGTCATTTATAAAGTGATAAAGTGCCACTTTTGCCACAGGAAATGCACGAGTGTTGTCGAAATTTGCCATGATGTTGCCACGGTCATCGACGCTATATTTTGATAAAAGCCCCTCAGCGTAGCCATCTCTTTTTATGTTAAAGTCTTTTCTAGCGTTTGCTGAGCTTGTCATGCCATTATAAACGTCCGCATCGCCGTCGCCTTCGAAGTTTAAATTTACGCCGCCAACGCTCGTTAGCGTATTTGCCACAAGCCTGCCACTGCCATTAAATGTAAGTGAGCCCATCGCGGTATTTTGCACGGCTCCGCTAGCGTCAGTTATCGTTGCCACCGCGTCCCAGATAGTCTGGTCGCCAGTTTGCGGGATCTGCTTGGTTAAATTTATAGTGACCAAGCTCTTTGTGCCGTCTGCGTTGTAGATATCGGAGGTTAGTTTTTCTTTGTTTGGCACTTCAACGAGTGAGGTGACTTCAGCATTTACCTCTAAATTTGCAAAATCCATAAATTTAAGGCTCTTGTCGTTTATCTGCCAAGTGCCATCACCCTCGAGAGTGGTAGAAAACTCGCTAAATTTACCATCGCCATCTTTTACTTTTACGACCACGCTGTCGCCAGCTTTTGCGCCAAGTGATGTGGTGCTTAGCGGGATCTGTCCGTTTAGTGAGATCGTTTTGTTTGTATTATCAAGCGTGTAGGCGTATTGGCTAGCATCAAGCGCTGTCGTTTTTTTATCTGTTATGCGGGTTGAGTTTAGGTTGCCTTTTAGGCTGATCTTTGTAGTAGCCTCAGCTGGCATAAATAAAAAATGAGGCAGCGTTATGCCCTTTTGCGAGCCAGGATCGCCCAGACTTAGCTCCTCTTGCGAGACGGTAAAAGCTTGTGGCGCGCTTGAGGTTTGACCATATTTTTTAAGAGCGCTCGCACTTGGCGTGGTCGGAGTGAAATTTGCAAGCGTGCCAAGGAGTAAATTTCCCCTAGTATCTACTAAATTTCCAGCCGCATCTATGTCAAAAGTGCCTGTTCTTGTGTAGTAGTTTTTGCCTGTTTTATCGACAACGCCAAAGAAGCCATCTCCGCCTATGGCAAGGTCAAAGTTGTTATCAGTGCTTTGAAAGCTACCATTTGACATGTCAAGTGCAGTCGTTTGCTTAGTAGCTCCAAGTCCCACTTGATCGCTAGTTGGGCCACTGCCAGCTGAGACTAGATTTTGGTTGATTAAATTTTTAAACTCAGGGATTGAAGCTTTGAAGCCGACATTGTTTATGTTTGAGATGTTGTTTGACCAAACATCCATGCCAAAGCTTTGCGTCTTGATACCGCTAACCCCGTTGTAAAAACCTCTCATCATGGCTTTTAGCCCTCGTAATATTCAGATACTTTATCCATTGAAACGTATTCGCCAGCTACCTTCATCATAGCCTTGCCATCTACAAATTTCACCGCCTCGACTGGGTAGTTGCCTACTTGTGTTTTATACTCTTTGCCGTCTTTGCCAGTGTAAGTCGCTGAGATAGTATATGAGCCATTTGGCACTTGGTTGCCAGATGCGTCTTTGCCGTCCCAAGCTAGGTTATGAACGCCTGCATTTGTCTCATTTAGATCAGTTGTTCTTACGACTTGACCATTTGCATTTTTGACCTCGATTTTGCCATTTGCAAGGTCTGTCTTAAAGTAAAGCGCAAATTTTGCATCTTTTTTCTCATCTGTTAGTGTGACTGCATTTGAGCCAGTTGAGACCATCTTGCCAAGGGCTGAGATAGCGTAGGCATTTGCGTTTGATTTTAGCTGATTTACTAGCTCTTTCATCGCTTTGTTTGTATTTTCTTGCATCTCGACTGACGCTAGCTGGCTAGTTTGCGTTAGCATCTTTTCAGTATCCATAGGGCTTGTTGGGTCTTGGTGCTGAAGCTCGGTTAAAAGTAGCTTCATAAATGCATCTTTGTCAAGCTGTGAATTTGGGTTTGTGCCTGTGCCTTTTGCCGCATCTATTCTAGAGTTAGCCTTTTTCTCGGCATTTTTTTGTTGCGTTGTTTGTGTAGTTATATCTGAAACTGAAGCCATAATCTCTCCTAAATATATCTTGGTATTACTAGCTCAAGCAAGCTTTGTTCCGCTTGAGCGTTTTCGCTCTCGTCGCTTTGATTTGAGCTGTATTTGTTCTTTGCTTGTTCTCTTTTTTCTTGTCTTTGGTTTTGGTCTGAGAAATTCATCTCAAGTTCGGTAAATCCCATATTTACAAGGCTGTTTTTAAACTCAGCTTGGTTTTGTAAAAAGAGGTTCATCGTAGCTGTTGTTGAGCTAAAATTTACATGCAAATTATTGCCGCGATTTACCATAGTGATCTCGACCTCGCCTAAATTTAGCGGATTGAGCGTGATGTTAAAGCGAGTGATCGGCGCTTTGTAGTTTTGCACCTGCTCTTTTAGTGTAGAAGAGAAGTTGCTAAGCGTCTCTTTTATCTCTGCCTTTGTTTGAAGCTGGTGTTTAGCGCTGTTTGCGATGTCTTTTACTATTTGATTTAGCTCTGATTTATTATCGCTGCTAAAGGTCTCCTCGCTTGGCTCAGCCTCGCTCATCTGCTCTCTTTCTGGAAAGAGTAGCGACTCAAGAGTTGGGGCTTTTTGCGCCTTTTGCTCGTGTAAATTTACCTTTGCTTTTGGCTCTTTTGGCTGCTCCTCTGGCTCAACATCCACTATCTCATCATCAAGCTTTACTTCATTATCATCTAGCTTTTTAGGCTCTTCTTTGACTAAATTTTTAACCTCGCTGGTTGGATTTGCCACCACCTCTTTTAGCAAAGTATCAAGCTTTACGACCTCTTTTGGCTCATTTTTGATGATAGTTTGCTCGACCTCGTTTTTTAGCTCTTTTAGGTAAAAAGGCTTATCCTCGGTCTTTATCGGTGTGAAAAATTCTTGCTTGCCTAAATTTTTAAACATCTCGTTTAGTTTTGGCACATCTTCATTTGAAATTTCTATATTTTCAAGGCCAAGGTCAAATTTCTTAGCAAGGTCGATAAGATCGCTAACGCTTTTAACGTTGCTAAGCTCTTCGACGTTTTGGGGCACACTTAAGAAATTTGCTATTTTGTCGCTGAAATTTGGAAATTTACTTACTTTTTCATTGCCGTTTAGAATTTCTAAAACTTGCAAAAGCTGCATGAAATTTGCATTTTCATAGAGCTCATTTTTTGTATCTTCGTCCAAATTTTCTTCAAGTGCGGCTGAAATTTTTGCCACGCTTTCGTTTTGCGCCTTTTCTATCGTCTCTTTTTGGATATCAACAGTTTTTACTATCTCTTTGACATCCTTTTCGGTGATCTTTTGACCGCTGTTTGCCTTGCTCGCAGCCGCATCCAAAACCATCGACAAAAACTCGCCGTTGTTTTGAGACTTCTTCGCAGCTGTAGGCTTTTTAGTAGCCGCAGGAGCTAGCAAATCTACGTTGTTTTTCGCTGTGTAAGCTTGCATTTAATCCCTTTAAATTTAAAAACTTAACGCTTACATGCAAAATCTATTCCAAAAATTAATTTCTTGATATCAGCTTAAAATTTATAAAAATTTGGCTATAATCTGCCCCTATTTTAAAACTGATAAAGCGAAAAATATCAAACTAATAAACGGAGAAACATTTGGAAAAGATACGAAATATAGCCGTTATCGCGCACGTCGACCACGGTAAAACAACAATGGTTGATGAGCTTTTGAAGCAGTCAGGAACATTTAACGAGCATCAAAACCTTGGCGAGCGTGTAATGGATAGCAACGACATCGAAAGAGAGCGTGGCATCACGATCCTTTCTAAAAACACTGCCATTCGCTACAAAGATACAAAGATCAACATCATCGACACCCCAGGCCACGCCGACTTTGGTGGCGAGGTAGAGCGTGTTCTTAAGATGGTTGATGGCGTTTTACTACTTGTTGATGCGCAGGAAGGCGTTATGCCACAAACTAAATTTGTCGTCAAAAAGGCGCTCTCACTTGGACTTCGCCCAATCGTCGTCGTAAATAAGATAGATAAGCCTGCAGGCGATCCAGACCGCGTTATAAATGAAATTTTTGACCTTTTTGTCGCACTTGATGCAAATGACGAGCAGCTAGAATTTCCAGTCGTTTATGCAGCTGCTAAAAATGGCTACGCAAAGCTAAAACTAAGCGATGAAAACAAAGATATGCAGCCACTTTTCGAGACTATCCTAGCTCACGTACCAGCTCCAAGTGGCAGCGACGAGAACCCACTTCAGCTTCAAGTTTTCACGCTTGATTATGACAATTACGTCGGCAAGATCGGCATCGCGAGGATTTTTAACGGCAAGATAGCTAAAAATCAAAACGTCATGCTTGCAAAAGCTGATGGCACAAAGACAACTGGTAGAATTTCAAAGCTTATCGGCTTTATGGGACTTGATAGGATCGATATAAACGAGGCTGGCACTGGCGATATCGTAGCGATCGCTGGCTTTGACGCGCTTGATGTTGGCGATAGCGTCGTTGATCCAAACAACCCACATCCGCTTGATCCGCTCCATATCGAAGAACCAACCCTTAGCGTTGTATTTTCTGTAAATGATGGCCCACTAGCAGGCACTGAGGGCAAACACGTCACATCAAACAAGATCGATGAGCGCCTTGCAAACGAGATGAAGACAAATATCGCGATGAAGTATGAAAACATCGGCGAGGGCAAATTTAAAGTAAGCGGTCGTGGCGAGCTTCAGATCACCATCTTGGCTGAAAATATGCGCCGCGAGGGCTATGAGTTTTTACTTGGCAGACCTGAGGTTATCGTAAAAGAGATAAACGGCGTAAAATGCGAGCCATACGAGCTTTTAGTGATCGATGCGCCTGATGATACGACAGGCACAGTCATAGAAAAACTAGGCAAAAGAAAGGCTGAAATGGTCTCTATGAACCCAACAGGCGACGGCCAAACAAGGATCGAATTTGAGATCCCAGCGCGCGGACTTATCGGCTTTAGAAGCCAGTTTTTGACTGATACAAAAGGCGAGGGCGTTATGAACCACAGCTTTTTGGAGTTTAGACCACTAAGCGGTACCGTCGAGCACAGAACAAACGGCGCGCTAGTTTCTATGGAAAACGGCGTAACGCTTGCTTATTCGCTATTTAACTTGCAAGATCGTGGTGTGCTATTTCTTGATCCGCAAGCAAAAGTCTATGTGGGCATGATCATCGGCGAGCACAGCCGTCCAAACGACCTTGATGTAAATCCTATCAAGGGCAAAAACCTAACAAACGTGCGTGCCAGCGGCAGTGACGATGCGATCAAGCTTGTGCCACCTAGAAAGCTAAGCCTTGAGCGCGCGTTAGAGTGGATCGAGGATGACGAGCTAGTTGAGGTTACACCTATAAATATCCGCGTTCGCAAGCGCTATCTAGACCCAACAGAGCGCAAAAGAAAAGCAAAACTATAATCCAAATTTGCTAGCAAAATCCCTTTGGTGCCAGCCAAAGGGCTAGCAAGTGAAATTTAATCTCCAAAACCAAATTTAATAATCTAATTTGTAAATTTATCTGTTTGTGCCAAATGGTGCTGGCTAAATTTAGTCAAATTTGGGTTTTAACTGCTGTAAATTTATAAAGAATATTTTTGGTTTTTTAGATTAATGGGCTTTTGATGCTTTAAATTTGTAAATTTATGCTTGGTAAGTAAATTTGTCTGATCTGATGTCGTTACGAGAAATTTATAGAGTAGTTTGCATTTTACAAAGACTATTTTGCCCGTGAAAAAGCAACTAGCTGTGGTGACTGAATTTGCTTTTTTTTAATTTGCAAAATGGTTAAATTTAGGTTTTGAGAGCTGACAAATTTACTCACTTGGCTATCTCTGTATCCAAATTTTAGTAGTGGCTAAAATTTTAAATTTGTGGCTTGATTGAATTTGCTTGCGTGATTGTAGTGGCGTTGTCATGAATAGCTACTTTACCCGCACAAATGAGCTAAATTTAATGAAATTTAGTCCTTTCTTGCTCTAAATTTGTAAATTTATGCGAGTTGGCAGAGCTTGAATGACTTAAATTTGGTCTTAGTGGGCAGCTTTAGATATTGGCGCAAATTTATATCAGCCAGTGCTTGGCTAAAGCATCTGGCAGACTTTAAATTTCAAAATGTAGTCTGGAGCGAGGTGCATAGTAATAGATAGGCTAAATTTAGTTTGGATACTTGTAAATTTATCTAATTAGTAGATTAAATTTAGACCTTGTCTAAAAAACTAGCTTTTAAAACCGCTCTTGCAGGCTGTGAAATTTAGCAAATTTATCATCTCAAACCACAACAAAGCTACCTAAATTTATAAAAAGTGCAGGGGGCAAATTTAACTAGCGGATCTTTTTTAGTTTTGACTTTGAAATTTTATAAATTTTTGACGGCCTATCTTCAAAAAATCGTTCATCAACAACTTCATCGGCCACGCTTCTAGCCCAAACTTCGTCAAATTTCATACCATTTTTGTTTGCGCTGCTTGAGTAAAGCCAGTCAAATTTGCTTAAGAATTTCTCATGTTCGCACTCTTTTACGACCCTGATCGCCTTTAAATTTGGATATAAAAATGTCGTCTTTCTCGAGCGACGGATGAAATTTTTATACTTTTTTGGAGCTCTAGCAAGCCCGTTTAAAACGCTAAATTTAGCCGTCGTGATGAGGCAAGGTTTGCCTTCACTTCGCATTTTGGCGTGGTTTATCTCTTTGTAGTCTTTGCTTAAAAAGCCAGCAGTCGTGTCAGTTTGCGCTAGGTATATCATCTCTCTTCTTTGAAAGTAAAAATATGCATGATATGATGAGAGCAAAGCCTAAAAAGTCCCAAAAGACAAATTTCGTCCCAAGCCAAAAGTAGCCAAAAAAGGCCGCACTTAGTGGCTCTATACAGGCTATCATGCTGGCTTTTGAGGCGCCTATGAGCTTAACTCCAGTCATATAAAAGCTAAATGCAAATATCGTGCCAAGCGTGATGACGGCGAGAAATGCTAGCCACTGCGCCGTGCCACTAAGCCCTGCAAACTCCCACACTCTCATATAAAGGCAAAGCACCACGCCACCTATCACCATGCCCCAGCCAAGCGTGAGCGTGACTGAGTATTTGGCATTTAGCCTTGCGGGAGCTAGGTTATAAACGCAGACGCAAACAGCACTTACTAAGCACCAAAATAGCGCTTCTGGCGAGATGACAAGGGCTGAAATTTGCGCATGAGTAGCAAGAAAAAAGACGCCAAGCATCGCGCAAAATAGAGCTAAAATTTCAAGCGGTTTTGGTGCTCGCCTCTCTTTTAGGCAGATGACGGCTAGGATGAGGACTGGAGCGGTGTATTGAATGACGGTCGCAACTGCGGCGTTTGAGAGCTCGATAGAGTAAAAGTAGGCATACTGCGTCATCATTAGCCCAAGCAGAGCATACGTGAGAAGCTCGGCCATCAGTTTTACGTCAGTAACTGGCGCAAAAACGGCCTTTGGAGCCTTAAAGGCGTAGTAGAGCACGATAAAAGCACCAGCTAGCAAGAGCCTATAAGGCACTAGAAAATCAGCGCTAATGCCTTGCGAGAAGAGATACTGCCCGCAAACTCCGCTAAATCCCCAAAGAACGCCACCAACTAGCGTAAGAAGCACTCCTAGTTGATGGCTGGACATTAAATTTATCTATCTTTATGTAGTTGGGCGTCTTTGCCGTAGTGAGGCGAATATGGCCCATAAAGTATGCAATCATGGCAGTTTCTAGAAAAGAGGTAAGCATCAGCCCTTACTGCTAAGTCGTATGATCTATCTGAGATGGTGTTTGCCACCTGCGTGATGACGGCTGAGACTAGCATGCCAAGCAGGCTGTTTTGCCCATTACCGCTATCCTCTGCAGCTGCTGCCTCGCCCTGCCAGAGCGTCGCGCCACTTTTTATATCGACTAGCTTTGCTTCAAGCACTACCTTTGTAGAACTTGAGACCACGACGTAGCTTGTGCCGTAGTCTTTTATGTTTATATAAAGCACGCTATCGGCGTGGAAAATTTTATCAAGCTTGTTTAGTGGCACCGCTGCGATCTCGCTTGGCTCGGTTATGCCATTTTGCTTAAATGTATCATTTACAAGAGCCACTGGAAATACATAGTATCCAGCCTCGCTAAGTGGAGCTACTGAGTTAGCCAAAACCGCTGCTGAGCCAGCAACCTCGGTGCTATCGTTTGTTGGCATGAGCACTAGGATGGAGCGTGGCTTTTTTTGTAAAAAGGCTGAGTAGTCGTATGGCTCAGGCTCTTTGAAAGAACAACCCGCAAAAAACAGCGCAAGAAGCGTCACAGCTATAAATTTCAGGCTATTTTTCATCTTTCGCTCCCTCTTTTTTGCTCTGCTTTTTTGGGGTTAAATTTTTAGAGCCCTTGATGAAATTTATAAATTCTCTTGACTCTGGGAAATTTTGCACCTCTTTGTCAAAATTTGCATTTGCAGCGCCTAAATTTCCGTTATTTAAGTATAAAAGTCCAAGGTGCGCGTATAGCCCAGGGGCAACCTTATAGCCCCTTTGAGTTGAGTTTTGCACTAAATTTTCTAAGCGTGAAATTTGCTCAGTTGCATCGCCATCTTCGCTTAGATAGCTATATAGCGAGCTACTATATGTGCCGTCCCAGTAGTAAAGCGACCTTGGGCCACTTGTGTTGCTGCACCCTACTAGCACGAGCGCAAGAGCGCCAAGGCAGGCAAGCTTTATTTTACTTGCCATGCTCCGCTTTCTATGCCATTTACTAGGTTATTTACCGCTTCAACTATCGCTAGGCTTAGCACCTTGCCATTTAGCGTAGAGTCGTATCCTGCGGTGCCACCAAAGCCGATGATCTCTCTGTTTGAAAGGGTATATTCGCCAGCGCCACTAACCGAATAGACGACCTCAGCCGTTTTGGTATCGACAACGTTTAAATTTACCTTTGAGTAGGCAGTTTGCTTTTTGCCTTTGCCAAGTATGCCAAATAGCTGGTGATCGCCTGTTGTCTTACGTCCAAATTCGGTCACATCGCCAGTTATGACGTATCTTGAGCCTTTTAAATTTTGAGCCTCTTTGCTTAGCTCGCTCTCTTGTTTGAGGACTGACATATTTGATCTCTCAAGCACCGAAAATCTACCGCTTTGCTGTAAATTTGTAATTAGGATGCTTTGAGCTTGGTTGCCAAGTCTATCCTCTCCGTCACTAAAAACGCCATTACCGTAGTTTGATTGATTATTAAAGCGGCCAATAGAAACTGAGACTTTTTTGCCGTTATAAACTGAGCCGTAGCTTGCTACTTTTGGAGTTTCTACCACTCTTGAGCTCTCACTTGCGCACCCTGTAAAAAGCGCTGCGATCACTAGAGCTGCACTAAATTTTAAAACATTTTTCATCTTTATCCTTTGTGACAAAATCGTGTGTATATTACTACTTTTTTTTAAATGGCTCGAAATTTCATCCACGTGCCATTTGCGTATCTGCGCACAAAGAGTACCGCCTTTACCGCCCAGTCGGCAAACATCGCAAACCAAGTGCCTATCATGCCAAGATTAAAGGTGAGCGCAAAGATATAAGCTAGCACGATCCTGCAGGCAAACATGCAGGCTAAATTTACTATCATCGGGTATTTTGCGTCCCCAGCAGCTCGAAAAACGGTCGGATAGGTGTAGGCAAGCGGCCAGATAAGGCACATCGCGATGCCGTGATACCAGACGATCTGCCTTGTTAAATTTATGGCCTCGCTTGAGAGATTATAAACGCGAAGTAGCGGCTCAAGAAGCAGTAACACGACAGCCGTGCTAAAAAGCTGCACGATGTAGATGCTTAGCATTGATTTTCTTACGTAAAATTTAGCCTGATTAAAGTCATTTGCGCCGATACATCTAGCCACTACTACGCTTAGGCCTGTGCCTATCGCCATGCCAGGGAGTACCTGAAACATCACGATCGTCCCGCCCACGGCATTTGCAGCGATGCTTGCCGTGCCAAAGAGCGAAACAAGGCTCAAAACGATGATGCGACCCACGTAAAACATCGAATTTTCAAAGCCATAAGGCACGCCGATATTTAAAATTTTCTTGATGATCTCGTAGTCAAATTTATAGATAAGGCTCTTTCTTATGTGAAGTTTTAGCTTTATATCAAGTAGCAGATAGACGATGACAAAGCAAGCGATAGCTCTTGCTATGAGCGTGCTAATGGCGATACCAAGCACCCCTGTGTGAAATGTGTAGATGCTAATGGCAGTTAGCAGCACATTTAGTAAATTTGCAGCCGCCATGATATACATAGGTAGCTTTGCGTTTGACATCGTGCGAAAGATCGCCGCAGCTGCTGCATAGAGGGCTAAAAAGGGCGCTGAAATGGCGGAGAAAACGAGATAGTGGCTAGCATCATGCCTCACTTGCTCGCCGATATCGCCAAAGACTTTATCTAAGATGAGATCTTTTAAAACTATGATGGCAAGGGCTATAAAGATGGCAAAAATTAGACTAAACCAAACTAGCTGATCGGCGGTATTTCTGGCGCTACCACTTTGTTTGCTACCTAGATACTGGCTAGCGACCACCGAGCCACCAGTGGCTATGGCAGTAAAAATGCTAATAAATAGCGCCATGACAAACTCCACAAGGCTTACCGCACTCACCGCACTTTCGCTAACGCTTGCTGCCATTAGCGAGTTTGCAAGGCCTAGGCTATACTCTAAAAACTGCTCTACGGCGATAGGGAAAAAGAGCCTTGCAAGGTCGGCATTTGAGAAAAATCTCTGCTCGTTTGTCAAATTTTTCAAATTTCATCCCCTTTGTAAAGTGTGGGTAAATTATAAATTTTAAAAGGTGAAAAGGCTATAAATTTTTGGGTCTTATTTATTGACAAATTTGTCTTAAAGTGAGTAAAATCACGCCAGTTCTAAGTTTTAGAAAGACCTTTTTTGGATACAAAATGCACTCAATCGGTATTGATATAGGCTCAACATCTGCAAAGGTTGCCGTCATAGAGGCAAGTAGCGGCGAGATAAAGGAGCTCTTTTTACTCCCAACTGGCTGGAGCAGCGCAGATACGGCCATGCTTATAAAAGAGCGAATTCTAGCTTTAGACCTTGGCGAGCTATATTTTACTGCGACAGGTTACGGCAGAGTTTCGGTGCCATACGCTGATAAAACCCTTACAGAGATCACCTGTCACGCGCTAGGGGCGCACTACTTTTGCAAAAGCGACTGCACAGTTATAGACGTGGGCGGACAAGATACGAAGGCTATCAAGCTTGAAAATGGCTCGGTTACTGACTTTACGATGAATGATAAATGTTCAGCCGGCACTGGTAAATTTCTTGAAGTGATGTCAAACCGCCTTGGAGTTAGGTTTGATGAGCTTACGCGCCTTGCTAAAAATAGCGACAAAGATATATCTATAAGCTCGATGTGCACGGTCTTTGCGGAGTCTGAGATCATAAGTCTCATTGCTCAAAATATCTCACGAGAAAACATCGCAAAAGCGGTGATCGTCTCAGCTATAAATAAAATTTCAAATTTGGTCAAAAAACAGGCAAATACGAGCTATTTCTTAAGCGGTGGCTTTAGTAAGAGCGAGTATGTGAGAGAAAATTTAGAAGTGTGCTTGCAAGCTAAAGTCAGCACGCACGAAGATGCGATCTACTGCGGTGCGATAGGCGCTAGCCTTGCAGGGATAAGAAATTTAAGGAGAGAAAATGGCGATAAATGAGAGTATGAGTTTGAGCGAAATTTTCGCTACCTATGATGGCGCTAAGAAAAATTTAGCCCAAAATGTTGAAGCAGTCAAAAATAGCGGCCAAAAGATCGCTGCTATCTTTTGCACCTACACGCCAAGAGAGATCATCCACGCAGCAAACGCTTATAGCGTCAGTGTCTGCGCAACTGGCGATAACGCGGTCGTTGAGGGCGAAAAGTATCTGCCTAAAAACCTCTGTCCGCTCATAAAGGCAAGCTACGGCTTTGCAAAAGCAAACAAATGCCCATTTGTGCGAAACTCTGATATCGTTATCGGCGAGACGACGTGCGACGGCAAGAAGAAGATGTATGAGCTTATGGGCGAATTTAAAGATGTGCACGTCATGCATTTGCCGCATTTCAAGAGCCAAAAGAGCCTAGAGCTTTGGCAAGATGAGGTTAGGGAGTTAAAGGAGCGACTGGAGGCTAAATTTGACGTGAAAGTGAGCGACGAGGAGCTTAGAAACTCTATTAGGCTATTTAACAAAGAGCGCGAGCTAATGGGCGAAATACAAAATTTCATGAAGCTAACGCCGCCACCGATGAATGGCAAAGAGCTGCACGCACTGCTATATGGAAATGGCTTTATATTTGATAAAAAGGAGCAGATAAGCGACCTTGAGATCATCGTAAATAAGCTAAAAGAGTGTGTGAGGGACAAAATTTCACCCGTGCATAAGGACGCCAAACGCATCATCATCACAGGCTGTCCAAGTGGCGGGGTCTATGACAAGATCGTGCCAGCTATAGAAGAGGCAGGCGGCGTCGTGGTAGCTTACGAAAACTGCACTGGTACTAAAAATTTTAGCAACCTTGTCGATGAAAATGACGATCCAATTAGCGCCATCGCAAAGCGCTACATGGCGATACCTTGCTCGATCATGTCGCCAAATAAAGAGAGAGAAAAGGTGCTACAAGAGATGATAAAAGAGTACAAGGCGGACGGCGTGATCGACGTTGTGCTTCAAGCCTGTCACACCTACAACGTAGAAACTGCCAATATAAAAAGGGCGTGCAACGATGTGGATACGCCTTATATGGCGCTTGAGACGGACTTTTCTACAAGCGACGCTGGGCAGATCAAGACAAGGCTCGAGGCATTTATAGAGATGCTTTAGGATAAATTTGGCGTCTAGATTTTTTGAGGGGAGCGCTAAATTTAAAAAGCAGGGGGGATTAAATTTAGCTTTAAATTTAAAATAGCTGACTTGAAAATGGCAAAATTTACTAAATTTACAAGTCAGCTAAAGTGAAATTACAACTTAAAAATAGATATTTTTAAAAAATATGCAGGAATTTATCCTGCATATTTAAGTAGCTTAATTGATTAAAAGCTTCCACGCAGAGGCATCTTTATAAATATATCTCATGTGTTGATAGTCATAAAGAACAGAATTCCACTTTTCATCACCATTTTTCATTTTATCGTTATATTCTTTAGTCTTTTCTCTATCGCCTAAGTTTTTATACATGTCACGTAGATCCCTACATATATAGGCACTTTTTAGTTCATTGCAACCATATTCAAGCATTTTTACATCTGCTTTTGACTCAGAAAGTGCTTTTGCATAGTCAGAATAAATAGATTTAGTATCTCCATCTTTCTTTGCAAAATAAACTATTTTCCATTTTATCAAATCAAGAGCTGGTATATTGCAAGCTGGAGCGAATTTTTTGTCATAACAATATTCTGGTACTGTTTTTTCATAAAAATTTGTTACTTTCTTAATGTCTTTACTAGCTAAAGCTTCTAGTTTGTCTAGCCAAATGCAACCCAGATCATTGCCCTGATCAAGGCACCAATATTTTGCATCATCAATTCGCAGATCTTTGTCCGAGAAAGAACTTAATGACATTAGCTCTTTCTCCCCACTATAATCATAATTTGGTTTCTCTTTACTACTTCCTCCAAAGCCCCAAGCATATACGCTACTTGTGGCCAACACGCTGGCTAAGACTGAAGCTAAAATTTGCTTTTTCATCTTGATATCTCCTTTTTGATTTAAAAAGGCATTCTACCCCCCCCCGTACTTAAAATAAATTTTAAAAGGGTGCAGACTCATGAAAAAGTATAAATTTTAGTGTGTAAGTGTCTGCTAAAATGTGCAGAGTATGTCAAGCAGTCTGCCAAGCTTTTGCATATCGTTTAAGAAAAGCTGGTTTGGTTTTTGTGTAAATTCTTTAGCTTCTTCTAGGATTTTGGGCTCTAAGATGCTATAAGCAAACTCCTTTTTTAGTATCTTTGCGCCCTTTTTATAAACAAATTTTGCATCAATTAAACTTGCAAAAAAGCTATCATCTCTTAAGTAGTAGTTGGTGCTCGCATTTACAAAAACTGGCTTTTGAGCTAAAAACTCAGCGCAAACGCCATTTTGTGATCTAAATTTAACACTCTCAATCACATCAGGCCTTATCTCGTAAAACCTTATCTCGCTAGATTTTTTAAGAGCTAAAACGTCACTAGTTTTGTTTAAATTTATAAAGGCACTATCTGCTTCAATGACGTTTATAACGCCATTTACTAGAGAATAAGCACTTGTCGTTTTGTTTTGATCAAGAAAATTTACCATACCAAAAAATGGCACGCTGGCATTTTTATCAGCTAAGCTTGGCATGCTTTTTATGAGTAGTTGCTGCTTTTTGCCATTTAGCTCAAAGTAGCTCACCATGATAGAAATTTCATCCTTTTTGCTAGGCGTCTTTTGCGAGCAGCCCGCAAAAAAGAGCACCCCAAGCAGCAAAACTACTAAATTTCTCATTTTATGAAGTAATCACCATCAAAGCTTACAAGCGAGTATTTTCTCTCGTTGCCGATACTCTCTTTAAGCTCATCGATGCTCAAAAACTCCAAACTGTCAGCTCCGATATACTCTCTGACCTCTTCGACGCTTTTTTTGGCGCTTATTAGCTCCTCAAAGCTTGGTGTGTCGATGCCGTATCGCTCAGGATACTTGAGCTCAGGGCACGCAACTCTGAAGTGAATTTCTTTCGCCCCTGCGTGTCTTAAGAGATCGACCACCTTCTTAGAAGTGGTGCCTCGAACGATGCTATCATCGATCACGACGATGCTTTTACCAGCTAGTACGCTTGACATTGGATTAAGTTTTAGCTTGACCTTTAAATTTCTCATCTCTTGGCTTGGCTCGATAAATGTCCTGCCCACATAGTGGTTTCTGGTGATGGCTAGCTCAAATGGAATTTTGCTCTCGTTTGCGTATCCAAGTGCTGCTGGCACGCCACTATCTGGCACGGGCACGACAAAGTCAGCCTTTACCTTGCTCTTTCTAGCTAGCACCTCGCCCATCTTTTTTCTCACTTCATAGACGCTTTTGCCCTCTATAACGCTATCTGGGCGCGCAAAATAGATGTACTCAAAGGCGCAAACTCTAGGCTCTGGCTCGAAGATTTGCAAGCTTTGAAACTCGCTCTTGCCATGCTCAAAAACTATCATCTCGCCAGGTCTAACATCTCTTATAAATGTCGCTCCCACAAGATCAAACGCACAAGTCTCGCTAGCTACGATGTATCCGCCATCTTTTAGCCTACCAAGGCTTAGTGGCCTAACGCCCCAGCGGTCTCTTATGGCAAAGGTCTTGTGACGTGACTGCACGAGCAGGCAGTAAGCGCCTTTTATCTTATCAAGTGCTGCGATGATGCGATCTTGTAGGTGTTCGTCGTGGTTTCTTGCGATGAGGTGGATGATGTTTTCTGTGTCCATATTTGTCTGAAATATCGCGCCATCTTTGATAAGCTCGTCTCTAACCTCGTCTTTATTGACCAAATTTCCGTTGTGAACGATCGAGATTTGACCTAGGGCGTAGTTGGCGGCTATTGGCTGGGCGTCACGGCCTGAGTTTTTGCCAGCTGTTGCGTAGCGGTTGTGGCCGATCGCCATGTCGCCTTTTAGTGAGCTCAAGATCTCTTCGTTAAAGACTTCGGTGACTAGGCCATTGCCCTTGTGAGTGGAGATCTCGCCGTCGTTACAGACGCTGATGCCACTTGCCTCTTGACCGCGGTGTTGCATAGAAAATAGCGCATAATACGCCGTTTTCGCCGCATCCTTAGAATTTATGATACCAACTATCGCACACATCTTTTATCCTCTTTTCATCTTTTAAATTTCATCTTTGTAATTAAATTTCATAGCCAACGCTAAGCAATTTTTGTAAGTGGCTTGTTGTCTAATGGCTACACATTTGCCGTTATTTGCATCATTTATAACAATCCACATGCGCTAAAACTAAATTTCATCATCTCAAATCAAACTCATTAGCTCTTAAATTTTGTCATTTTTCACGCTCTGACAGCGTAGAATTTATCGCCAAATTCTAGCTTGTAGCTCTCTACATCATCAAGACCAAATTTAATCATCAAGCCCCAAACTATCATCTATCGAGTATAGGCCGCTGCTCTGATCTTTTAGCCAGATGGCAGCCTTAATGGCACCTTTTGAAAAGGTCGCTCTACTAGTTGCCGTGTGGTTAAGCTCAATAAATTCGCCGTCATTGTAAAAGCCAACCGTGTGACGACCGACCACGTCACCGCCACGTAGCGCCATAACTGCGATCTCGTCTTTACTTCTTGCGCCCACCATGCCAGCCCTGCCAGTCACTAAAACATCTTTTAAATTTAGATCCCTTGCCTCTGCCACACAGCCCGCCAAGGTCATCGCAGTGCCGCTTGGAGCGTCCTTTTTGTGTCTGTGATGCTGCTCGACTATCTCTATATCAAATTCTCTTAAAACTTTCGAAGCTATCCTTGCAATTCTATTTAACACTGCTACGCCTAGACTCATGTTTGTTGCGTAGAGTATTGGCATAGTGCCTGATGCTAGATGAAGCAAGTTTTTTTCGTCGTCACTTAGTCCAGTCGTGCCGATAACCAGTGGTTTTGGGTTGGTTCTAGCGTAGTTTAGCAGTGCTACGGTCGCCTCTTTTTGGCTAAAGTCGATGATAACGTCGCACGCTTCAAAAAATTTAGCAAAGTCGTTTGTCAAAAGCTCGCTACTTAAATTTTCAACTTCATTTTTTTGGCTAAAAGCGACGCTTAAAGTGGCGTCTTTTTCATCTTTTAAACAAGAGATGATACTTTGAGCCATCTTGCCACTAGCGCCATAAAGTCCTATTTTTACCAAAATTTATCCTTTGATTTTTGGTTGAAATTTAACATAAAATTTATTATAGAGAGATTACGAAATAGCTTTTGAAAAGGGCTACTTGTAGCTAAAATTTAATTAAAAATTATCATTTTGGTAATTATTAGACGCACCAACTTTTGCCTATTTTGTGTAAAAAGGCTATTGCACATGCCTTAGAGTTATTTTATTAATGCAATTTAAAAAGTGTTCTGATAAGCCTAAAAACCAAGCAATTTTAAAATGTAAATTTTTGCTAAGAGGTTTATTTTGAAAAAGAAATTTAGCCAAAAAATTTGGCTAAATTTGAGTATTAATGCAAGCTTTCTATGTAGCTCATAGCGCTAAGTGCAGCCACAGCGCCATCACCTGCAGCTACGATGACTTGTTTTGGAGCGTCCTCTCTGATGTCGCCTGCTACAAAGAGCCCTTTTAGGCTAGTTTGCATCTTAAGGTTTGTCTTAACCTGTCCGCCATCAGCCATTTCGCAGATAAATTTACCGTTTTCATCTTTTAAAATTTCGTTATTTACATTTAGTCCGACGAAGGTAAAAATGCCCGGCACATCAAGCACGCGCTCGCCATTTTTGGTATCAAGCACGATCTTTGTTAGACCCATATTATCGCCAAGTGCCTCTTTTATCGTAGCACTTGTTATAAACTCGATCTTCTCATTTTTTCTAGCTTTTTCAACGGTTGTTGGCGCTGCTCTAAACTCGTCACGTCTATGCACTAGATAAACTTTTGAGCAGATATTTGCTAGATAAAGTGCCTCTTCAACAGCTGTGTCGCCACCGCCAAGAACGGCTACCTCTTTGTTTTTGTAAAAGAAGCCATCGCATGTTGCGCATGTGCTAACGCCTTTGCCAAAGAACTCGTCCTCGCCTTTAAAGCCAGCACGTCTTGGGGTTGAGCCAGTCGCTACGATGACAGCCTTTGCCTGCTCGCTCTTGCCGCCTTCAAGTAAAATTTCAAAGCTGCCGTCACTATTTTTTCTAACACCAACGACGTTTGCCCACTTATGAACTAGTCCAAATGCACTGCACTGCTTCCACCAAGTGCTCATAAAGTCAAAGCCACTCTCGCCAGGGGCTTTTTGGCCTGGGTAGTTTTCTATCTCTGAGCTAGAGGTGATCTGACCGCCAGGCTCGCCTTTTTCAAACATTACAACATTTTTTAGTCCGCCTCTAGTGGCGTAAAGTCCGGCGCTTAGTCCTGCTGGACCGCCTCCGATGATCGCTAAATCAAGCATAAATTTCCTTTATTCTAAAACATTTATGGACGAATCTTGTTTGTAAATTTCGCCCCTTTGATGAACTATCTCAACACTGCTAGGTAGCTTTGTGATGCTTAAATTTCGCATAAGCTCTAGGACTGTATTTATATCTGAGCTTATATATTTTAGTGTTGAGTTTGACTCATATCTTTTTTGAAAGATATCGATCGCCACAACTGTTTCATTTTTGGTTGGTAAAATTTCGTCTAATTTTGATTGATTTGAGCTGAAGATTAAAAGCGTGTATTTTGGCTCTTTTGGAGTGAAAATTTCGCTTTTTTCGTAAAAAACTAGCTTCGCAAAATCAACAAATTTATATTGTGAAAAACGATAGTTGCTATAAGCAAATGCAGCTGCTATCATAGCTGCACCAAAAAATGAACCAAATATATAGGTAAGAGGAAGTAGACTTCCTCTTCTTTTTTCGCTCATTAAAGAAGCGAATTTAGTTTGTCAGTTAGGGCTTGTTTTGACTGTGCACCGACCATTTGCTCAACTAGCTCGCCATTTTTGAAAAATAGCAATGTTGGGATCGATCTGATGCCAAACTCAACTGCAAGATCTTGTACTTCATCAGTATTTACCTTGCAAATTTTCGCTTTGCCCTCAAAGTCTTCAGCAAGCTCTTCGATCACTGGAGCTAGCATACGGCAAGGTCCGCACCATGGAGCCCAGAAATCTACTAGAGCAACGCCTTCTTTTGTTACATCAAAATTTTCTTTTGTGAGTTCGATGTATTTTCCCATTTGTTCTCCTTATTTTCAAGATGTGGCAATTATACAAAATCAAATTTAAATTTTAGCTAAATAATAAATTTTATTATAAACTAATATTTTCTATCAGCTCAAAATTTTCATTTTTAACAACAAGTAGATCAAGCTGATAGTCCCTGTTTGGCTCATTTTTCATCATATAAAAATTTATCGTTTTTAAAATTTTCATATATTTTGCCTTATTTAGCCTATACTCTGCTTCGTATCCTCTGCTAGTTGCTTTTACTTCAATAAAATGCAAAATTTTATCGCTACTTAGTGCGATGATGTCGATCTCGCCAAATTTAGAGTGAAAATTTCTCTCTAAAATGACAAAACCAAGCTTACGCAAAAACTCGCAAGCCCTATCTTCGGAGCTCTTGCCAAAGAGATACTCTTTTAGCCCCAAACTACTCCTCGATCCTCATCATAAATGGCTCTTCTTTTATATACTCTTGCTCTTTTAAAAGCTCTATCGTTCGCTTCGCATCGGCCTCCAAGCTCGTGTGCGTCGTGAAAAATAGCACGGCATACTCGCTCTCATCTTTTGGCTTTTGTAATAAGCTGTCAATCGAGAGATTATTTTCGCTCATCAAATTTGTTATCTTTGCTAGCACGCCCATTTTGTCTTCGACTTTTAGTCTAAAGTAATACTTCGTCTTTATCCTGTCGCGATCAAGAAGCTCTAAGGTGTTTAGCTCAAATGGCGCTTTGTATCCAAGCATAGGCGACTTGCTATCTCTTGCGATGTCGATGAGATCGCTAATTACCGCACTTGCTGTCGCGTCGCCGCCAGCTCCAGGCCCATAGTACATAGTCTCGCCAACGACCTCGCCAACGACACTGATCGCATTTGTTACGCCGCTTGCCTTTGCTATCATTTTATTTTGCGGCACAAGCGCTGGATGCACGCGTAGTTCGACCTTGCCCTCGCTTTTTTTAGCGATGGCTAGAAGTTTTATTGAGTATTCAAAATCTTTTGCGAAAAATATATCCTCTGGCGTGATGCCTTGTATCCCTTCGATCAAGATATCCTCTGGATCGCCGTGCACGCCATAAGCGATGCTTGCAAGGATGAGAAGCTTGTGAGCTGTGTCAAAGCCACCCACGTCAAAGGTAGGATCAGCCTCAGCGTATCCAAGATCTTGTGCCTTTTTAAGCGCGTCTTTGAAATTTGAGCCCTCATTCATCATCGAGGTTAGGATGTAGTTGCTGGTGCCATTTAGTATGCCATTTATGCTTAAGATGTGGTTGGCACTAAGCCCTTCTCTTAAGGCTCTGATGATCGGTATGCCACCAGCCACGCTTGCTTCAAAGCCAAATGGCGTGTTTTTAGCTAAATTTTGCAAAGCATATCTGTGATAGGCAAGAAGCGCCTTGTTTGCAGTGACGACCGCTTTTTTGCGCTTTAAAATTTCGCTCACCACTCTAAAAGGCTCTTCAACGCCGCCCATAAGCTCGACGAAAACATCGATATCATCGCGGTTTATGACGCTATTTATATCGTCAGTCAAAGGGATGCCAGCGTCTCTTTTTTTATTTAAATTTCTAACCACACCGATGGCTGGCACTATCTCCTCGCCACATCTTGCTGCGATTAGCTTTTTGTTTTTTAGTAAAATTTTTGCAACCGACTCACCAACGGTTCCAACGCCCAATATCGCTACATTCATTCAAATTCTTTCAAATATTTTTTTATATTTCTTGCTGCTTGTCTTATCCTGTTTTCGTTTTCGATAAGAGCTAAGCGCACATAGTCGTTTCCGCCCTCGCCAAAACCAATGCCCGGGCTAACAGCAACTGAAGCCTTTGTAAGAAGCTGCTTTGAAAACTCAAGACTGCCTAAGTGGCTAACCTTTGGTGGAAGTTTCGCCCAGATAAACATGCTGGCATTTGGCTTTTTAAGCTCCCAACCAGCCTGAGCAAAGGCCTCTATCATCACATCTCTTCTTTTTTCATAAATTTGGCGTATCTCTTCAACGCAGCTTTGATCGCCGTCAAGCGCGACCGTGGCAGAGACTTGAATAGGCGTAAACATACCGTAATCAACCCATGATTTTATCTTTTTAAGTGCGGCGCAAAGTCTCTTATTTCCGCACATAAAGCCAACTCTCCAGCCAGCCATGTTGTAGCTTTTTGAAAGGGTATAGCACTCTACTGCAACGTCTTTTGCGCCTTCTACTTCAAAGATGCTTGGAGTTTTGTAGCCATCAAAGGTAAGATCAGCGTAGGCGATATCTGAGATGATGTAAAATCTCTCTTGCTTTGCGATGCTTACAAGGCGCTCGTAAAAGCTCTTTTGTACGGTCACGGTCGTTGGATTGTGAGGGAAATTTACGACTACATATTTTGGCTTTGGCGAGCTTGCGTGTATCGTCTGGATTAAGTTTTCAAAAAATTTATTCTCATCTAGCTCAAATTTATCGTTGTAGTGAAGTGGCATCTTTGCGACGCTTCCGCCAGCAAATAAAAACGCTTGCGTGTGTATCGGGTATGCAGGATCAGGCACGATAGCCACGTCGCCTGGGTTTATCACGGCTTGAGCAAGATGCACAAAGCCCTCTTTGCTACCCATTGTGGCTACTGCTTCGGTATCTGGGTCTAAATTTACGCCGTATTTTCTCTTATACCAGTTGCAAATGGCAAGGCGGAGCTTGTAAATTCCAGCACTGGCTGAGTAGCCGTGGGTCTTGTCTTTTTGTGCGCTTTCGCATAGTTTATCGACGATATGTTGCGGTGTTCTGCCCTCTGGGTTACCCATAGAGAAGTCTATGATGTCCTCGCCAGCTCTGCGTGCTGCCATTTTTATAGCATTTACTTCGGCAAAAACGTAGTTTGGCAAACGCTCAATTGTATTAAATCTTATCTCATCAAACACTGTTTGCTCCTATTTTATAAGCTTGATAATTATCTCGTTTTTAATGTTAGTTATGTCGCTATTATCGCTAATTAACGCATATTTTGCGTCGTTAGCTAAATTTATGGTGTAGTTAGTTTTTATCTCGTTTTCTCTTTTTAGATCGATTTGGTTTAAATTTTTATCATAAATTCTAACAAGTGGCACCCATTTGTTTGGCTCGTTTGAGATGATATTTAGGCTACTTGCACCTGCTACATCTACGATATAGACGCCGCCACTTTTGACAAGTGGGGTCTCTTCATTAAAATTTACTTTTGACGCATCAAGGCTCATATTTTTAGCATCCAAATAAAGCGCTAAATTTCCATCAAGCCTATCAAATCCCATGATCTTAAAGCCGCTTTTACTAAGCGTGAAATTTAGTAAATTTGGATCTATGCCGCCACTTTTTAGGGCTAAAATCCCATAAGAAATTTCACTGCCATTTTTTAGAGAATTTACCCTTGCCACGCTTATATTTGCATCTTCAAGAGCTAAATTTATCGATTTTACAAATAGTGCTGAGGGGACTTTTTGCGTGCTTATAAATTTTAAATTTAAGCTATTTGAGCTAAAAGAGAGAGTATCGTAGTTCGAGCTTTGCTTTAGCCTTGAGACCAGCTCGCCGACGTTTAGCGAACCGTTAGTGTCTAAATTTTCTAAAGAAATTTGCAAATCTTTTCCGCTGCTTAGTGCATTTGCACTGCTATTTAGATCAAAAGCGTATGAAAAAACGCTAAAAAGAAGAAATATGGCTAGTTTTTTTACCAAGATTTGCCCTTATTCATCTCGACAAACTCGTCATAAGTTAAAAATTTCATATCGCCATTTTCTACTAAAAATCTAGCTGGACGGCTTGGGTTATACTTTGTCACTTTATCGCCGATCTTAAGCTCGATGTTGCCATTTCCGCAAACGACTAGCTGTCTTTGGTCTAAATTTATATTGACACTTTTGCTTGTGTCGCTTGATGTTTTTTGGCCATTTTCAAGGTTGATGATGCCTATCCAAACGCGTTGTTTTGGTGTGATGACCGCCTCATTTAGCGGCTTTGTCACGTTTTGCTCTACTTTTGGAGCTGGCTGGGCTGCCATGCTAGGTTTTGCGGCATTTTGATCAACGCTAGCAGGACTTACAGTCACGTTTTGCTCAGCTGGAGCTGAAATTTTCACGCTTGAAGCGTTTGCATCGATCTTTGGAGTGTTTTGAGAGATCGTTACATTTGTGTCGATTATATTTTTCTTCACTTCATTGACGATGCTTGATTGCGAGTAGCTCACGCTTGTGTTGTCTTCATTTAAGGTCGCGATGAAATTTTGGACGTATTTGTACGCGTCAAAATAATAAGCCCCACCGCCGATGATAGCTAGGATGATGATCCAGAAGAAAAAGCCAGATCCGCCGCCTTGCCTTTGGTTTGTTATATCATCAGGCGTGTATGAGGCGATCTTTGGGCTGACCTTGGTTTTATGGCTATCATCAGGGGTATTTTCTTGCATAAATGCGTCGTATTCGGCTAGAAGTTCGCCAAGATCGACGCCATACTCACGCTGTAAAATTTTGGCGTAGCCTCTCATGTTTAAGCGTGATAATTTTTCAAAATTTTTGTCAAAAATGTATTGTAAAAATGTCGGTTCAATGTGCGTTTTACGCGAAATTTCCTTTATGCCTATCTCTTTTAAATTTTCTAATTCATTCATCTATCATCCTATCACAAATTATCGCAAAAGCTGCACTTACATTTAGGGAGTCCCAGCCGTCTTTTAGCTTGATACCGACGCACTCATCGCACTTTGCTAGAGCTTTTTGCGGTATGCCTTCGCCCTCTGAGCCCATCACCAAAGCCCTTTTGCCAGCAAATTTCATCTCTTTTATATTTTTGCCGTTGCTTGCCGTCGCGTAGAGCCTAAAACCACACTGTTTTAGCTCGTTTAGAAGGCTAAGTCCGTCTTCAAAGATCGCTATTGGTATCTCGTAAGCAGCACCGCTACTTGACCTTAAAACACCTTGCATATTTACACTTTTTGTAACGATAACAAGTCCTTCGCAGCCTAGAGCATAGGCGCTTCTAGCGATGGCGCCGATATTTCCGACGTCACTTATGCCATAAAGCACGGCGATGAAATTTAGCTTTTTTAGCTCACTAAAGTCTGAAAACTCAAACTCACTAACGCTTGCTAAGAAGCCTTGATGGTTGCCGCCATGCGCCATCGACTGCGCCTTTTGATTATCCACGCGGATGATCTTCTTGCCAGTGCCACAAATTTTAGAGAAGAGTTTTTTATCACACTCTTTTGAGAGATAGATCTCTTCTAGGATCTGTGGGCGCTTGTTCAAAATATGTAAAAATAGCTGTTTTCCGTATATTATCATAGTGGCTTATGGTAGCTAAAATCAAGTAAAATTTAACTTATTTTGCTTCTAAATTTGAGTGAATTTTTGAAACTTTTTGGAGAAATTTGAGCTTTTAAATTTATGCTTTTATGAGCTCGTCGTATATCTTTTTGACGTCCTTGCCAGTTATTTTGCTAAGCAGTTTTGCCTTTGCTTTTGGGGCGATGTCAAGCGAGATGATCTCATCTTTTGTGATATTTTGAGTGACTATGTTAGCACTTTTTGAGATGACCACCGCCCACTCGCCGTTTAAATTTGCTTTTTCTAAAATTTGGGCTAAATTTTTGGCTGTATTTTTAAATTTAGTCTCAAATTTTTTGGTCGCCTCTTTTATGGCAAAAATTTCTCTTTCTGGTTCTAAATTTGCAACGCTTTGCACTAAGCTTAATATGCGTTTTGGGCTTTCATAGATCACAGCTGGATAGGCTAAGCTTAGAGCATTTTGTATAGCTAAGGCTCTATCTCTGCCGGTATTTGGCAAAAATCCTAAAAAAACAAATTCTTTATCGCAAAGTCCGCTTGCAACCACGCTTAAAAGTGCAGCGTTTGCTCCGCTTAAAATTTCGTATTTGATATCATTTTTTTGAGCGTATCTTACTAGGCTAACGCCTGGATCGCTTATGCCTGGCATGCCAGCATCGCTCATATAAGCTATATTTTTGCTCAAAATTTCATCATTTAAATTTGCGAAAAATTCATCTTCGTTATGGGTGTGAAGCGGGATAAAATTTGAGATATTTATATTTGCGTCAAAGCGTTCGTTTAGCAGATTTACAAGACTTTTGCAAACTCTTGTATCTTCGCAGATAGCTATCTCGCATTCACGCAAAATTTTGATCGCGCGAAGCGAGATATCTTCTAAATTTCCTATTGGAGTAGGAACAAAGTAGAGCAAGGCTTATTTTTGAGCGTATTTTTTCTTAAATTTCTCAACACGGCCAGCGCTATCAACTATCTTTTCGCTGCCTGTGAAAAATGGGTGGCACTTGTCGCAAATGTCAATTCTGATTTCGCTTTTGTTTGACTTTGTCTTAAAAGTGTTGCCACACGCGCAAGTTACGGTGCAATCTACATACTCTGGATGGATCTCTTTTTTCATCATCTTTCCTTTATTATTTTGGGCTATTTGTTACCTTAAAAGTTGCTGATTATATAAAAACTAATCTAAAAATCAAATAAATCAAGCAAGAAATTTTGCCGCCACTGATATGACTGCGGTCTGCGATCTTAGGATATTTTTTGTATTTAGGCCGTAGATATTTTTAAATTTAGCCGTCTCATCCTCACTAAATCCGCCCTCTGGACCGATTATTAATATCTCATCATCTTTTTTTTCATTTAAATTTTTACCGCCAAAATTTATAGCCGAGATATTTTTATAAACGCTCATTAGCTCGTCTAAATTTTTGTAAATTTCAAACTCCATTAGCGACGTTCTCCCGCACTGCTCGCATGAAAGTGCGTTTATGTAGTTTAGCTTTTCAAGATCGATCTTGAAATTTGCTTGAGAAAATTTAGTATAGACAAAGGCGATCTTGCCAACGCCAAGCTCGTTTAAAAATGGCAGCGCCTTTTCGATCGTCTTTGGATCGACAACCGCCCAAGCGATGGTAAAGTCAAATTTATGCTCGCAGTTTAGGCTGGCAAAGACGAGGCTTAAATTCGCACTTCTGCGCTCTATCTCATCGATCTCGTAGATATACTCTTTGCCGTCGCGTAAATTTCTAACACTTATGCGCTCACCTACTTCAACCCTTCTAGCTTTTAGGTGTAAAAATGCCTCATTTACTATTTTTAAGCGCTCTTCGCCAGCGTTTTTATCATATAAAAATTTCATCTAAATCCCTGCTATGATGATCAAAATGATGTCGCAAATGCCTTTAATAAGGGCAAATTTTTTAAATTTCTCTAGCTCGCCAGCAATGGCATATCTCTTTAGCCTTTTATATCCAACTGCGCTAAGTGCGATTAAGGCTATTAAGATAAGAAGCATTTTTATGGCATTAAATTTTGGCTCGTAACTATAATATGCCCACAAAATAAGCCCAGTTAGCACCAAAAAGCTAAGCAGCATATGATAAATAGGCAAGAAATACCTTATGCGAAGCACGTAGTTTTTACTCCCCACTCCAAACTGAGTAAGCGCTAGATAAAGCGCCGCTAAAGCAAGTAGCGCATAAAAAAATGTCACGTGAAATGGCAAAGTATAAGCGTAGAGTGAGCTTAAGTGTTCGTTCATTTTTTATCTTTGGGAGGCTCGTTTTCTTCGACGACTGGCTCAGGTGGCAACTGCTCGTCGATAGTTACATTTGCATCAGGCTGAGCTATCGTAACATCACTGGGGACTGGCTCACTAACGTCACTTTTGGCCTCTTCTTTATCTCCACATCCCAAAAATACGCCAGCTATAAGCAAAAAAGAGGTTATAAATTTTTTCATTAAACGTCCTTTGGATTTTCTATTTTTATCTTATTTATCATCTTTTCAAGTAAATTTTTATCTTCCCACTCGTCCATAACAGCCTCTGAAAATTTGATATCACTAAGCCTTATCTCGCCCATTTGTGGGTTTATCGCGTCCTCTTTGAAGCACTGCGCATAGCCAGTGTCGGTCTCGTGCACGATGACGCTATGAAGCTTCACCTCGCGCTCGCCGTTGTTCATCACGCTAAGTTCAAGTAGCCTTTCGATCATTACAAAAAATATACGGCAAAACTGCTCTGCACTGGGATTTAGCGGGATCTCGATCCACCTTGCAGAGTGCTTTTTAAGGTCGTTTTTGTATTCGTCACTATCGCCTGAATATATGGTCGTAGCGTGGTCAAAGCTATCAATGATCGTTTTTATGTTTTGCTTCATCAGCCCAAAGTCATAGACCATGCCAGCGTTATCAAGAAAATTTGAGCTAAGTAAAATTTCTGCCACGTAGCTATGACCGTGGATACTCGTCCTGCAGCGCTTTGAGCTACAAAATCTCACAATATGCGCATTTTCAAATCTAAAAAGTTTTCTAATAATCATCAAACACCCTCTTTGTCGCCCCAAAGCCTGATGTGGATACGCTCTGAGTAGTTAAATCCATGCTTTATGGCAAATTGCGCTGTTTTTAGAGCATTTTTGCCCAGCTCGTCCTCATTTGCGCCCATCGCCATGCACCAAACTGGCAAATTTGCTCTATCTTTTATATATAAAATTTCATCCAGCTCGCTTTTATCAAAGCGCGAGATGACAAATTTTAAAAAGCTGCTTTTCGCGTTATCTTTGATAGCTAAGATGGCATCTAAATTTATGCGTTTTTGCTCGTTAACTCCGCTATTTGCTAGCTTTACGCCAAGTGCAAAATGGCAGTTTTTATAAATTTCAAATTTAGCAAAATCAACCAAGATCGTGCCATTTGTCTCAAAATGCACCTCGTAATTTATAAGCAAATTTCTTACCAAATTTATGAAATTTTCATTTTGATGCCAGATGAGTGGTTCGCCGCCTGTTAAAACGATGATCGGCTTTTGCTCCAAGCCTTTACAAAGCCCATCAACTAGGCTTAAAATTTCATCTGCGCTATATCTTTTGTGGTGAAAATGTCCCTTAAAAACGGCTCTTATGCTATCGCATCCCAAAAGCTCTTCGCCTGTTTTTAAAGACCTTGTCTTTACACCAAAGCCAGAGCAGTTTAGGTTGCAGCCCAAAAAGCGTAAAAACACAGCGAGCCTGCCCTGATAAGCGCCCTCGCCTTGGATGCTTAAAAATGCCTCAACTAATTCTAGCTCTTTGCTCATCAACCACCAGTTTGGTAAAAGGCCCTTGAAGAGGTTTCATTTTCAGCTCCTAGAGCCCATTTGTTCTCTTTTGGCTTGTTAGCTAGCACTTGCC
Organism: Campylobacter concisus; assembly: GCF_003049065.1. Classification (GTDB taxonomy): domain Bacteria; phylum Campylobacterota; class Campylobacteria; order Campylobacterales; family Campylobacteraceae; genus Campylobacter_A; species Campylobacter_A concisus_BE. The sequence continues at coordinate 195,188 of NZ_PISC01000004.1, forward strand.
TTAAGATCTCGCTTGCTGCGACGATGTCGCCATTTGCGACTGCTTTTTTGATACTTAGCGCATCTTCAAAGTAAAGGCAAGGTATCAAAAGCCCCTCAGCACTTAGTCTGATGCGGTTGCAACTTTCGCAAAAGTCGTGTTTGTGAGGGTCTATGATGCCAAATTTATAGCCGTCATCGAGCCTATAAATAGACGCAGGTGCGTTTGGCAACTTTTCATCTTTTGTGACATTATATTTTTGCGAGATGATCTTTAAAATTTCATCGCTTTTTAGCCCTTTTAGATCCTCTTTGGCGTGCGAATTTTCCATATATTCGATAAATCTGATCTGAGAGTTTCTAAATTTAGCAAACTCAAGCAAATTTACTAGCTCATCGTCGTTAAAGCCTTTTAGAGCGACCGTGTTTATCTTGACTTTTAGTCCAGCGTCAAGTGCTGCCTCAAAGCCAGCTAAAACCTCGTGTAAGACGCTCTTTTGAGCGATAAATTTAGCCTTTTGCTCATTTAGCGTATCAAGCGACATATTTATGCGCTTTAGACCAGCGTCTTTTAGCCTTTTGGCAAAGTGCGGCAGCATAAAGCCATTTGTCGTAAGCGCTAGATCGATGTCTGGCTTATAATCGCTTATCATCTTTATAAAGACGTCCAGATCCTTGCGCACGAGTGGCTCGCCACCTGTGATCCTGATCTTTTTCACACCCTCATCGATAGCTACTTTTACAAATAAAAATAGCTCTTCAAATGTCAGTAAATTCTCTTTTGGCGTCCAACTAAATGGCGTCGTAGGCATGCAATATCTACATCTAAAATTGCAACGCTGCGTCACAGAAATTCTTAAATAATCAACAACCCGACCATATTTATCTATTAGCATAAAGCACCTTTTTTAAGCTTGGTTAGAGCTTTTTTTAATTTTCAATTATATGTTAAAAGATTTAAATTTAAATAAAAATTTAAGCCAATTTTTGTAGTTTAAGAGTAGTTTTGTCTTTTAAAATTAGCCCAAATTTAGGCTAATTTATGAAATTTAAGCACAAATTCAACTCGCCCCATACCCACGTGAAGATCTTTAGCGATCATGGCTGCACTTTTGCCATCTTTAAACATCTTTAGGATCTGCTCTTCTTCGTTTATAACACTCGGGGCGATTTTATTGATATCTCTTGTTCGCTCCTCAAGGTTAAACATCCTATCTTTTTGCTCGTTTGCAAAGTCATCTATCACTCGCTCGATGCTCTTTATAGCGCGGATTATCGGCACGATTTTTTCATTTATCTGCTCATTTATCTGCTCTTTTAGCTCGTCTTTTACATCTTTTAGCTGCTCGTCATCATCAGGCTTAAAGCTCGCCAGTGCGGCTAGCTGCTTTTTGAGATTATAGTTTTCTTGTATGGCGCTCTCTATGGCACGCTCATACCTTGTAAATTTCTTATTTGTCTCGCTATCTTTTATAAATATCAAAGCTATTATTATCGCTAAAACGATGCCAAAACCTAAAAAAATGTAAATTTCCATATTTTTCCTTTACGAATTCGCTCTAAGCTCTCTTATCATCACACGCTCTCTAGCCGTCACGTAAGCGTTCCAGTCGGCCTCGTCCTCTTCGTGCATGTTCTCTATCTTTGCTAGCCTCTCGTCCTGCGCCCTTAGATAAAGGCTCAAATTTCTCTTTGGAAAGATGGGCATCGCGATCCTTGCGTAGTAAATTTCATCTTTTTTAAATTTATCTTCGCTTATTTTTATATGCGTAAAGCCGATCTCATCGATATCTGCGCTCTCTTTTAGCGGCAAGTATTGCTTGTGCTCATTTTTTATATAATCACTAAGCGCGTCTATCTTTCTATGAAGCTCGATGACAAGCGTTAGCAAGACTTGGTCGCTCTCTTTGGTCTCGCCGCGTGATTTAGCTCGCTTTAGCCACGCTCCAAGCGCATCTTCGTCGCCTGGCAAGATAGAGTTAAATTCTCTTAAAAATTTCTCATCCCCACTTCTGTCGCACTCATAAACCATGCTAAGAGGCGCTTTAAAAAGCCTTACTTCGCTCATAATACACTGATCCAAACAAAGATGAAAAATAAAATTCCCAAGTAGCCATTTAGCGTGAAAAATGCCCGATCTATCTTGCTAAAGTCGCGCCTTACGATCCTGTGCTCGAAAAATAATATCACGCCGCTTACCACAATGCCAAAAAATGCCATCGCTCCAAGTCCAGCCGCCCAAGCAAAAAGTAGCCAAAGTATAAAAGCTAGAGCGTGAAAAATGGCTGATAAAAATAGTGTCGCCTTGTCGCCATAAATGGCTGGTATGCTAAAGAGCTTGTTCTCTTGGTCAAATTTCATATCTTGAAGCGAGTAGAGCAGGTCAAATCCAGCCACCCAAAATGTCACACCAAGGCAAAGTAGCACGCTCCAAAGCGGTATAGCAGCGCTCACTGCGACCACGCCAGCGATGGGGGCAAGTCCAAGACTAAGGCCTAGCACCAAGTGCGCTAGCTCGCTAAATCGCTTAAATAGCGAGTATCCGCCAAGCACGGCAAGGATGGGGAAACTTAGCCAAAATGCGAGCGAATTTACAAAATAAGCGCAGATGATAAAGATAAGCGCGTTTGCTGCGATGAAAAGCTGCATATTGCCCTTGCCGATGCGCCCATCTACGCTTGGACGGCTTGCAGTGCGTGGGTTTAGCTTGTCGATGTCCTCGTCTTGGTATCTGTTAAACGCCATAGCAAAATTTCTAGCGCTGACCGCGCAAAGAGTGCCTAAAATAAGCAGTTTAAAGCCAAACCAAGCCGAGCCATTTTCTATCTTGCTCGCAACTATCATCGCCACAAAGATAAAGGGCAAAGCAAAAACCGAGTGCTTAAAAACGATGAGTTCTGCGATATCTTTTAGCTTTTTGATCATATAAATTTCCATCTTTTTAAAAAGTGTCTGATTTTACACCATTTTGCTTTAAATCTAAATTTATATTATCATTGCGAGAGTAATTTAAAATGAAGGGTTATGATGAGTAAAATAGCGATTATCGGAGATGGTTTTAGTGCGTTATTTACGGCGCTTGAGCTAGCTAAAAAGGGCGAGGAAATTTTAGTTATTAGTAACCAAAAAGATGAGTTTGAAAGCGGAATTTTAACCCCATTTAACACCCCAGCACTTGCAAGAGATGGAGCGATATCTAGCTCATTTTTGGGGCTTGTTAGTAAAAAAAGCGAGCTTGATATAGCGCTTTGCTTAAATGAAAACTTTAGAGCTTGGATGGCAAATTTCACGCTTAAATCAACAAAGGCTCACGATAAAAAGATGAGAATTTTGTTTAAAAAATTTGGACAAAAGAGCTTTGAAATTTTAAGAGAGCTAAGCGAAAAATATCCGCAGATAAATTTTGATGAGAGCGGCGTTTATCTTGTTTTTAGCGAGGATGAGAGCTTTAAAAAGAGGCTTGATGAGATGAAAGTCGCTGATAGCGAGCAAGAAATTTTAAGCGTGGATAGTGAGCTAGCAAATTTTGGTCTGATAAATAAAAACATAAAAGGTGCACTAAATTTAGCTAAAAACGCAAGTATCGACGCTAGAGAGCTAAAAAAGGCGCTTGTTAGTGAGCTAAACGAGCTTGGAGTGCAGTTTATAAACGATGAAATTTATGAGCTAAAAACACAGGGGCAAACCGTGCAAAAGGCTGTTGGCAGTGCTGGCCAGTACGAGGCTGATAGCTTTGTCGTGGCTAGTAGAAATTTGGAGCTTTCAAGTAAGCTTGGGACAAATTTAAGCGCCATTTTGGCTAAATTTTACACGATCGATATTGTGCTAAGCGAGGGTCAGATCCCTAAAAAACCGATCATTTTAAATGATATGTTTGCCAAAATTTATCCAACGAAAAATGGTGTCACGATCATCACAAATTTACAAGTGGGCGCGATCGATACGCTTGTAAAAACAGAAAAGATCAACGCATTTTTAAACGAGCTAAAAAGACACCTTGGTATAAGTGAGCTAAAAGAGCCTAGTTTTAGGGCAAATTTCGTCCTTCTTAGCTCAAACGATAAGCCAGCGATCGGACGCGATGAGACATATCAAAATTTACTCTATAACCAAGCGTACGGGCTAAACGAACTAAGCTTTGCACCACACTTTGCAGGCGTTTTGGCTGATCTCATAAAAGAGGGCAAAAGCAACGAGCGAAGCGATGAAATTTTGCTATTTAGCTCATTTTACGAAGGTTAAGCTTGTTTGGCGAGCTAGCACTAATTGGCACCACGGCAAGCGGCAAGAGCGACCTAGCCTTTGAGCTAGCAAAGGAATTTGGTGGCGTCATTTTAAGCCTTGACTCGCTTGCGCTTTACAAAGAGATAGATATCGCCAGCGCAAAGCCAAAGCCCTGGCAGCTGGAGACTGTGAGGCACTTTGGGGTGGATGAAATTTACCCTGATGAGGAGTTTAGCGTTGGGGCATTTTTTGAAATTTATAAAAATGCAAAGGAATTTGCGCGCTCACAAGGCTGCCCGCTCATCATCACAGGAGGCAGTGGCTTTTATCTAAAGGCGATGCTTAGCGGTCTTGCGCCAGATGTGCCAAAATGCGAGATAAATTTAAGCAACGAAGAAATTTACGAGCTAGCTTTACAAAACGACCCCGAGTTTGCAAGTAAATTTAGCCAAAACGACTCTTACCGCCTCGAAAAATGGTATCAAATTCATAAATTTAGCGGCAAAATCCCAAGCATCTGGCTAAAGCAAAACACCAAAGAGAGCGTCATAAAAGAGCTTGCGATATTTGAAATTTTGTGGGACAAAGAGGAGCTTAGAGCTCGCATCACAAAGCGGACGAAAAATATGCTAGATGAGGGCTTGATAGATGAGGCGAAGTTTTTATTTGACAAGTATAAAAGCGAGCCAAAACCCCTAAAATCGATAGGTCTAAAAGAGTGCAAGCAGTTTTTGGAGGGTGAAATTTCAAAAAGTGAGCTAGAAACGCTCATCGCCACGCACACAGCCCAGCTTGCTAAGCGTCAAAGAACCTTTAACCGCTCGCAGTTTGAGAAGAAATTTGTGGGCGATTTGGCGCAGACTAGAAGTGAAATTTTGAAATTTTTAAAAGGTTAAATTTAGATTGTCTGGGTGGTAAATTTAATTTAGTAGAGGCGAACAGCTCCAAAAGAAGCTGTTCGATAAATTTATATAGGCATTACCCTGATCTTTGGGCTTAGGCTCTCTTGTAAGACATTTTCTATCGCATAAAGTGTGCCAGTCGAGCCGCTTGAACAGCCTGAGCAAGCGCCAAGATAGCGGATATAAACGTCGATATTTTCGCCGTTATCGTTTCTGATGTCTATGATCTCTAAATTTCCGCCATCCATCATAAGCATCGGGCGGATCTCTTTATCGATGATCGACTCGATCGCTTTTAGCTGGCCAACCATCGTCATGCTCTCAAAGCTAACGTCACTAAGCGTGTTGTTTGCTTGAGCATTTGCCTGAGCTTCTAGCCTTTCTTGCTCCATCTCAGCCCTAGTATCGCGCAAGATATCAACCAAATAGTAGTCTTTTTTCTCATGTCCGCCAGGTCTAACGCATGATTTACAAAATGCGCCTGCTTTTGTGTATTGCGTGATCTCCTCAACCGTGTGAAGGTCGTTTAGTCTTATCACCTCTTTGATCGTGCCAAGGCTCACTCTAGCGCACTCGCAAACGATGATCTCATCTTCAAAGTGCTCTGGGTCTATGCCCTTGTAGCTTGCAGCAGCTGCCTTGATAACGTCATAAGCCATAACCGAGCAGTGCATCTTTTGAGGTGGCACAGCCGGAGTGTCTGGGTTGTCACGCATAGCTCTTTCGACATCGAGGTTTGTTATCTTGACTGCTTCATCGACTGTTTTGCCGATGCAAAGCTCAGCCATCGTATCAGAGCTAGCTATCGCCGTGCCACAGCCAAAGCTTTTAAATTTAGCGTCTATTATCTTGTCAGTCTTCTCATCAACGAGCCAGTAGAGCCTGACCGCATCGCCGCAGCTCTCTGCGCCAAAGTCAGCTATGATAAGTTTTGCGTTTGCTTTTTTGGCGTCCTCTTCGGTTAGTTCGCCCATGAATTTAGGATTGTTCATCCTATCTTGCACTACCTTTGAGTATTCATCCCAGATAGAGCCGCCGATTAAGTTATTTTTTGCCATGTTTTTCCTTTAAATTTTATAATCCACTCTTATGCCACTCTGGGGCGTATGCAAATGTGCTTGATATGCCTCTTAGTCTATTTACAGCCTTTGTTATCTGCTCTATCGCGTAGTCGATCTCCTCTTCGGTGTTAAATCTCGAAAGAGAGAGCCTAAGTGCGGTATGAGCTAGCTCTTTATCAGCGCCGATCGCCTCCATGATAGGATTGCTCTCAAGCGTCTCACTCGCACAGGCAGAGCCAGTAGAGGCCGCTATGCCAGCTCTATTTAGATCCCAAAGCATCGCCTCGCCCTCGACACCTTTGATAGATGCTAGGATGGTGTTTGGCACGCGCTGCTCTTTTTTGCCAACGACGCTAACGTCAGGAATTTGCAGTAGCGCGTCTTCAAGTTTGTCACGCAAACGGCGAACGTGCGAATGCTCGTAATCCATAAATTTATTTGCTAGTTCAAGCGCTTTGCCCATGCCAACGATGCCTGGTACATCAAGTGTGCCGCTTCTGCGTCCGCCCATGTGCTCGCCGCCGTGAAGCAAGCTGCTTAGTGGCATGCTATTTTTTATAAATAACGCTCCAACGCCCTTTGGTCCGTGAAATTTATGCGCTGAAAAGCTTAAAAAATCAACGTCTAAGTCTTGAACATCTATCTTTATCTTGCCGACTGCTTGCACGGCGTCAGTGTGAAATAAAGCGCCGTATTCGTGGGCAACTTTGGCAAGCTCTTTTATAGGAAAGATCATGCCAGTTTCGTTGTTTGCGCTCATTATGGCGACAAGCGCGACGTTTTCGTCCATGACGGCTCTTAGCTGATCTGGAGTGACGATGCCATCGCTATTTACGTCTAAGACCGTAAGATCCATGCCATATTTTTCTAGAAATTTACAAGTTGCCAAAATGGCTGGATGCTCGACTGCGGTGGTGACGATGCGTTTTTTCTCGCCAGTTGCGATTTTGTCAAAGTAGATGCCTTTTACAACCCAGTTGTTGCTCTCGGTTGCGCATGAGGTAACGACGATGTCATCGCTATCTTTTGCATTTAGTCCGGTGTAGAGCTGATCTAGTGCTGTTCTTAGCGCTGGGTGGGTTTCTGAGCCAAATTTGTGAAGTGAGTTTGGATTGCCGTATTTTTCGCAAAAAAACGGCTTCATAAGTTCAAAAGCTTCTGGATCAACCATCGTTGTGGCGTTATTGTCTAAATATACTCTCAAATTTAAAACCTTAATTCGGATAAAAAATATCCCTTTTATTTTTGATGGGATATTATAACAAAAAAGTTAAAAGCAAGTTTAAAAAAATGCTTTAGTTTTTTCAATATTTGGCCCATTTTGATAGTAAAAAATATTGAAATTCTTTATCAATATTTGGTAGATACGCCATTTGCGAAATTCCGCTTAAAAAAGCCTATTTTACTCTTAATATTAATTCTTTTTCTTAAGGATTAAAAATCTAAAAACGAGGTGATTAATCGTAATGTAAATATATCGACAATAAAATAAGCAAAATAAATTTTCTAAAAGGATATAGGATGAAATTTATAGGTATTATACTTCTACTACTAACAAGCATATTTTTAATAGCCTGCTCTGCAAATCAAGCAAGCAATAAGATAAGTAACTCTGAACTAGAGAATTTAGCTAGTAAATATGGTGGGGTTTATATATTTAATCAAAAATTTGTTGAGGATATAGAGAAAAGGGAAGCTGAAAGAAAAGAGTTAAGCAAAAAAATGAAAGGTAGAGATTTGGGCGATGGTCTTTATGCGATTGATCCAAAACCCATTAACGAGAAACTCCCACGAATTCTCTCAAACGGCAAGCCATATTATCAAAGAAGAAACTACTCTAAAAAAGTAGTAATACCTGATGACGTAGTTGTAAAGTTAAAAAACTTTATGGGTGAAATAGCCTACAATCTTTCATCTATAATGATTGATGAGTTTTATTTTGATAACGAAAATTTAAAGGTTATTTCTTTAGATGTAAGCTTTTATGAGGGTTATACAAAATACGGCTTATTTGGAGATGAGGGTAGAGGATTTTCACTATCTAGAAAAGACATAAAAGATATAAGTGGAAATAATAAATTTATCCTTAACAACAACAAATTTGAAAAAGTGAAATAAAAATGAGCCAAATTTCAACAAAAGAACAAATCATCAAATTTAAAGACTATGCTGATATTGCGGATGCAAGCTATGCAATGCTTCATTTGGTAAATGAAAATGAAAAAAACGGCTTAGATGATCTAAATGATAAACCAAACAAAAAGGATATAGGATGAAATTTATAGGCATTATACTTCTATTACTAACAAGCATATTTTTAATAGCTTGCTCTGCAAACCAAGCAAGCAGTAAGATAAGTAACTCTGAACTAGAGAATTTGGCTAGTAAATATGGTGGAGTTTATGTGTTTAATGAGAAATTTGAAAAAGAGATAGAGAAACAAGAGCAAATAAGAGATAGTAAGAGAAAAGAGATTTTAAAAAGAATAAAAGCAATACCTAACAAAAATGATAGAAATAAAAAAATGAGAGAAATTTTAAAGCTTGAGTTTTACAATAATCCTGAAATGCAGCAAATTCTCTCAAACGGCAAGCCATACTACACAATTAATACATATCAAAAAGCTGTAAATTTGTCAAAAACATATATTGACAAGGTAATAGACTATATAGGACAAGAGAACTATTATAAATTTACGCCAGATATTAATGTTTGGTCTTTTTATGTTGATGATAACAATAACATAGTACCTATTGAACTAACAGTAACATATAACTACAAAGTCAAAAAATATGGTTTATTTGGTGACGAGGGCAGAGGATTTTCTTTATCAAAAGGAGAAATACATACTGCTAGAGGTGGAAATAAATTTATCCTTAACAACAACAAATTTGAAAAAGCGAAATAAAAATGAGTGAAATTTCAACTAAAGAACAGATAATCAAATTTAAAGACTATGCTGATATAGCTGATGCAAGCTATGCAATGCTTCACTGGGTAAGCAAGAATGAAAAAACGAGCTAGACAATAATATAGATAAAAATAACCTCAATTAATAAAAAATTTAACAATCTACAAATAAAACATAATAAATTAATAATATTATAATTTCAAAGACAATAAAATAAGCAAAAGAAATTTTCTAAAAGGATATAGGATGAAATTTGTTGCAATTATACTTCTACTACTAACAAGCATATTTTTAATAGCTTGCTCTGCAAATCAAGCAAGTAATAATATAAACAACTCTGAAATAAAAGAGCTTGGTAAAAAATATGGCGGAGTTTATATATTTAATAAGAAATTCTATGAGGAAATAGAAAAAAGAGAAAAGGAAAGAAGTTTGTATATGAAGGATTTTTTTAAGAATAATAAAAGAAATTTTAAAAGAGATGATCTAGCTATTATGGATAAAAAACTCCCACAAATTCTTTCAAATGGCAAGCTATACTATACAGACAAGGGCGACTATGCTAGGAAATTTAAAAAACAACCCAAGATAGCTCAAGGCTATAGCAATAGAGTAAAAGAATTTATAGGACAAGAGAATTTTAATAAATATCCACCTAGTATAAATACCGAATATTTTTATATAAATGATAACGATGAAGCTGTACCTATAACAATGGGAGTTTCTTATAGTTATAAAGTAACCAACTATGGATTGTATGGTGATGAGGGTAGAGGTTTTAGATTAAAAGATACTGAAACTAGATATGTTATAGATAATAATAAATTCTATTTAGAGAAATAAAAATGAGTCAAATTTCAACAAAAGAACAGATAATCAAATTTAAAGACTATGCAGATATAGCTGACGCAAGTTACGCAATGCTTCACTGGGTAAGCGAGAATGAAAAAAATGGCTTAGATGATCTTTATAGTAGGGTTGGCAAAGATAATGCTCCTGAAAAGATTGTAAATTCATATAAAAAACAGGAAGTTGAAAAACCTGTTTGGAGATATGCAGATGGTATAAAAAAAGGTGATACATTAGAAGAGCTTTCAGAAGAGGCAAGCAATAACGGCAGAAAATTAGGCGATCCCACTGCTTATGCCCTAACAATCGAAGCACGTTTTAATCAAGATATGGTAATTGAGGTACCACAGGATAGTGACGAGGACCCAAAAGATAAACCTGATATAAGAACCATTGAAAATAAAGTTCAAAATTTTATTAAAGTAAATAAAACAACTAAAGAGCATAGAATTTTTGTAGGCGAGCCAAACTTCCACCAAATTTCCCTTCGCACAAAAGCTTTTGTCAATCGCTATGAGCTAGTCCATCACATCAAAAATACATCTATCACTGGCTTTAGCTCGACGGTCTTTTATGATAGTAAATTTAATAACTACATCATAGGCTTTAGAGGAACAGAGCTAGGGTTTAAGGACTTAGTATTTACTGACGGCATGATAGCCCTTTTGGGTGCAGGACTAAACCAGATAGCCTCTATGGCTATACTAAAGAGCGATATGTATGACGCTATAAAAGAGCACAAGGCAAATTCAAACGATACAAGCGAAATTTCTAACCTAGTCTTATCAGGCCACTCGCTAGGTGGCCACCTAGCTCAGTCATTTGCCTTTTTATATACTAAAGATGTAAAGGAGCTATATACTTTTAATGCCCCTGGCTTTGGCGGTATATATGCCTCACTTATAACTATATCTTTAAGATTTGTAAGCTTTATAGCTAAGGCAATAATGAAAGGCGTAAGGTGGATAGCAAGACTACTTGACCCAAATGGCTTTGTAGGAAAGATAGTAGGCTCAGTCTTTAAAAAGATAAAAAATATGTTTGGCTTTAAAGACGACAAGAGCACAGTAGAAGACTGCGTAAATTTAACAAAAGATAACGAGAAAGCTTGCAAGGAGCTAGGAGATAAGAATGTAAATTCTAATATCAACAAGTCTAGCAAAGGAAGCTCTGAGATAGAGGTACATCACTGCGATAGCGTCAGACATAAAATTTATGATAAAAATGACGAGGGGCTATTTGATGCTAGTGATGATAGTGACGAGGATAGCCTTAAAAGAGAGTGGAACCAACTCTATGAGCCAAGCACTTCGGTGATATCTGACCTTGGATTTAGATATGGGCTAGGGGCTGAAAGCTTAGATGGGTATCTGGCAGAGTATGACTATAAAAATACAAAGAAACTTCATCTTATAAATATATTAGTTGCCTCGCACTTTATGAAGCAGATAGTTGAGAGCCTATACTTGATGGAGTATCTGCTAAGTAATGAAAAAAATGAGGCAAAGATAAAAGACAAAGACGTGCCAGCCGCTCTGGACTATCTAAATGACTATATACAAAGCCTAAGCTTTAATGTCTACTTTTATAAAATTTCTCTAGGCTATCTACCAAAGCTAGGCAGCGAGGATAAAAAAAGGCTTAGCATACTTGAGAGTGTGATATATCCTGTGGCTTTATATGTAAATTCTCTTGGTTTTGAGGATGAAAATGAAGCGCCAAATTTAGAAGACCCTGTAAGCTCGCTCTTGTACTACAAAGAGAAAGATAAATTTGTAGATATGATAGATAGAGAGGAGGTAAAGGCGCTAGATGCTAAAGATATAGCTAGCAAGGTAAAAAGCGGCGATCTAAATCTTTTCTTTGCTATCTACTCGGTCAGATACTTTATGCTAAGTAAAAAGGCTGATCTGAAGGCATTTAAGGACCGTATGAGCTATATATCTGACTTCTTTAAGATAGCAAGCTCGCATGCAAATTCTAACTCAAACGAAAAAGAGCTAGAGCAGTATATAAACACAAGGCTAGAAATTTATAGAAGTGCTTATGAGCTAAAATTTGAGAGCTTTAAATATGCGGACGATAACAAACACTATGTGGTAATAGCTAAAACAAATACTGATAAAAAGATAACAAGAGGCATAGTGCTAACGCATAACTTTAAGCTAATAGACAATGTGGCAAAAGATGCTAAAAACGACGTGGCAAAAGAGTACTTAAATGTGATAAGGCTAGAGCCAAACGAGCTAATGCATATCAGTGAGGGCAAGGTGGATATACTTTTAAGAGATAAGAGTATATTTGATATCAATCAAGTTGGCTCTGATCTAGATATAGACTTTACAAAGCTAAAAACGCAGGTTTATATCATAGATAAGCCACTAAACACCGCCACAGAGCAATCAGACTATCCACTATACTTTAAAAAAGAAGAGGACGGGGAGGGGTCAAATTCTAACCCGCTAAGCTTCACTCATCAGCCAAGAGATGAAGATAAAGACAAGGGAAGACTAACTATCGATTATAAAAATCAACGAGCTTGTGTGCTAAACTACTCTTTACTAAACAAAAGCCTAAATATAGACCTAAAACCAACAAACAAAGAGACAAAAGAGTCGCTTGAGCGGGCAAGTGAGAGGCTAAATTTAGAAAAGAAAAGTAGCGCGGTAAGTGCTGGCGGTACTGCCTTTGCTAATCCAATAATAGAAGATGACGTGGTAGTTTGCCCACATGGTGGCCATGTGATCTTAAAAAGTAGAGCAGGCAAAAGCATAAGGTCAGATGATCAAGGTGTGATACTTGATGTTGACTTTATAAACTCACCGATAGTTGGCTGCTCAGCTAAAAACCCTTGCACCAAGGTAGCATACGTGCCAAGAGCGGCTCTTAGTCTAAAAAGTATGAATAACCACTATGCTGTTATGCAAGACCTAGTGCCAGCGTGCCTAAGCAACACCAGCTCACCGCTAAGATGTATCAAAAAAGAAAACAGGATAAAGCTAGCTCATAGCATAGGTAGCCCAACATCTGAAAACGATAATGCAGCGGTGCTAAATCCAAATTTAAATAGCGCTCACATAAGACTGCATGTAAAATCAGCCCTTAATCAAGCAGATAACCTTGCTGTTTGTATATATAAGCTAAATGATGTGGAGCATAAAAACCAAGAGGGATTTAAAGAGATGGAGCTAAATTTAGATGAGGGTAGCGATGTAAAAGATAAGAAACTAAAAGAATATCTAAGCTCTCGCTTTAGAGAGGATAAATTTAGCATCTCATCATTTAACTTCAAATACTCGCTCATGGATAAGAATTTTATCTTTATAACACCTAAATATATAGAATCTATTTATAAAAATACAACACTTCCAAAAAGTGGTATAGGATTTTTTCAGTTTGTGGATGATATAAGCGATGAGAGTAATCTTATCTATGTCACACCAAGCAAGGCTAAGACGGTGGATATAAAATTTGCTTGTGGGCTTGATAGTAAATATAATGATGATATAAATACAACTAAAACAGTAGTGGTGGCTTAATATGCAAAACAACGAAATAAAAATAACTTACTCTTGCGAAGAGACGTTAAAAAAGATAAAAGAGTATATGGCTGATGCAAAATGTGTAACTCTTTATACGTCTAGTTTGAATTCTCTAGGGTCAAATCTCTTTGGTAGTATGGCAAGTTTGATAAACAACGAGATGACAACATTCTTAAATACAAGAAGATCAATATTTTCTAAAGAAAATGATGGGGAAATATCTATTGTAACTGACTTTTATATAGATAAAGAGAGTTTTAAGGATAAAAATCTAAGTAGAACAAGAGAATTTAAATATAGAGGCATACCAGTAAAAGTAGTTCATAAAAAGAGTGCAGTTGATAAATTCTTTGTAAATTTAAAGGAAAAGATCGATCCTGTAAAAATTAGAACAGAAAAAATAAAGTATGGTCCAGGAAGAGAAAATCAAGCTAGACCAGCAGAAAATTTTGCTGAAATGTTTGATTTTATAATATCTTATTACAACAAAAGTAAAGATATTTTAAGAGAGTGCTTAAGTACTTTAAAAGACGATCTAATAAATGATGCTAAACCTTTAATGTCTAATGAGGAGTTAAACGAAGCTAAATTTGAAAGAAGTGTCAAAGAGTGTTTTGATGAACTAGACAAAAATTTAAAAGATCTAAACAAGGATAACGGAGAATTTATCATAAAGCAGTTTGCGCTTTTTGTATTAAGTCTTTTTGATCTTTCAGGCACAAAAGCGGTAGGGAAAAAATTAATCGGATGGGGTACTGTTGCTTGGGAACTTGTTGATTTTTACACTGAAATATACAAGTATGATGCCAACAAAGCACTTTATGGAGTATCTTTGCCTATACTAAGATTTTTTACATCTAGGTTTGCTTCTATTATAAATACCTTAAATATAAACTCAAATTGCAATGTCTTGGTATTTAAGAATGATAAAAATTCTAAGTCTGGATTTTTTATAGACTTTACACATTTAAATTTAGACTATGTTCCTTTTCAGATTAACTCAGGCACAAAGGAGATAAACTGCAATGCAGATGAAGGATATAGCGTATATGGATACTTAGATGATGTATCAGTATTTGAATATACTAAAGATGCTTGCTCTTACGATATCATAAATAAAAACTTAGGATTTGGCTCAAGTGAAGATACGCTTTTTAACAGACTAAAAGAAGAGATAAAAGGACTAAATGCAAATCTAAATTTCATCTGCGCTTCAAATTTCAACTCTGTAAAACTAGCCAATCTAATATCAGATAAGTCTAACAAAAACGGCAAATCTACAAACGACGAGATGAATAGCAAGGACTTTTCAAATTTAAATAAAAACTACATCGTTCTTTCAAACTCACCTTTTAGATCAAGCGCTGGGCTAAGAGAAGAGGTTGTAAGCAAGAGCTTAGATCAAGAGATAAAAGATGGAATAAACAGATCAAACAATGACAATGTAGTAAAACAAAAATTTGATGATATAAAGACCTTAACTCCTATAAAAGACTATAGCCAATATAGTATAGATATCAATAAAGGTAACAATAAATCAACTCTTGTCTTAAATTTATCCCCATTTGCAAGGATAGATAAGGGTTATATAGACAATATCGTAGAGAGAAAAAAGGCAAGTGATAAAGAAGCAAACAAAACTTTTTTTGCATATGTACCAGACCAACTAAAAATTGACGAACTTTATAATACAAATTTTGTACATGTAAATGCTTATGCCAAACAGCCAAATGATATGGAGAAGATAAAAGAAAATGAAAAAGCATATATGGATAAGGTCACTCTAACTTTTAAAGATATTTTTGAAAAGATAAATAAAAACGTTTTTGAAAGAAGTTTTGGCCAAAGCTATCCTAGTGTAGATGATATAGCTAATATGAAAAAATACGAAGATGAAATGAATATAGAAGATGCTAAAGAACTTGCAACTAAAATAATCGATCGTATGCCAAACAATCACTACTCCTTAACAGAAGTACTCTCTATTGCTGTGGCTTACTTTATAATAACTAAAAGCTACCCAGGAGACCTGGTAAAGAAATCTATTAGTAACGATGGGGAATATATAGAGATAGCAGAAAAAAAGATAAAGGTTATCCATAAAAACGCAACAATAAAACTTGGCGAAAAAGAGCAAACTTTGTTTTTTTACAAAGATAGTATAAATGCAAAGGTTGGTGAGTATATTTGCATCGAAGAGTTAAGAGACTATATGGAACACTCAAAAAAAGGTAACGTAGTAAGTGTGGAAGAGCTTTTAAAAGCAAATAGTGAGAATAAGCATGAAGTCATAGACACTTCTATCTTAGGACTAAAGGAGCAAAAGCAGATAGAAGAGCTACTTGATAAACAAGCAAAAGAGATAGAGGATTGTTGGAAAAAGGACGATGCTATCTTGAAAAAGACTTTAAAAATGCAAGATATCCCTTATGAAACCATAGAAAAAGATATGAAAAAGGAAGCTCCAACACTTATAGTAAAAACTGCTATAGAGGGGTTATTTCCTTTTGCAGAGTACTTTAGTGAAGATGGTCAATCAAAAATTTATAAGTCCATTGGTTCATTTGTATTTGATCCAAATAAAAAAGAGGCAACAGATGAGCTTCTTGATGAGCTTGGTGTATTAAACATTGTAAGACAGCTATTTACTATGAACAATACTGAAAATGTTGATAAATTTATAAAGTATGTAACAAATTCTAAAACAAATGTTGAAATCCTAAGAAAATCAAAAGGAAATTTGCTTAAACAGGCTATTAACTCTGTAAAACTTCGTCTTTTAATAGGTCGTTATAACATAAGTATCATCTGGAATAGCATGAGAAGCTTTGCTTTTATGAAACAAACTTATATGTTTAACCCAAAAGATGTAGAAGCTATGGGAAACATGCTAAAAGGATATGGTAAATCACTAGGCAAAGATGTAGGAGTAGCTTTTCTTAAAGGTATAGTAGAACTTTGGAAAACATCCTATGAAAAACTAGAAGAGAACTACAACGAAATAATGCACACAAGATATACATATAAATTTAATGAAGCTTACGCATTAAATAATATCTCATATAAACCTATGTCTAT
>NZ_PISC01000005.1:0-149061 GCF_003049065.1 Campylobacter concisus
CATTTTATCTATTTTTATTAGTATATATTGCGTGGTAATATCATTTTTCATTTTTATCAAAATAATAAATTTATAAGTAGTTGCTACAAATACGATAAAATGGTCTTTTACTAAATGATTTTAGCTATCAAATCTCACTATATAACCTAAAATAAATCTTTATGTTTCTTTTAAGTAAATTTTATGTAAAGTTTCATTATTAATTTTTTTATTAATATAGTTGTTTTAAAAAATATTAAGAAATGAACTGGCGGTGCGTTTTTTGACGCTAATAAACTTATTAAAATAGGAAGTTATCAATGAGTGAAAAATTTACCAGAAGAGAATTTCTACAAAGCGCCTGTATCAGCGTAGGTGCGCTAGCTACAACAGCTGGTGCGACCAATGTTTTTGCTGGCGAGTTGCCAAAAGGCAATGAAAATGGCTTGCCATCTGTTGATGTGTTAATAATCGGCTCTGGCGGTGCTGGACTTCGTGCAGCAACAGCCGTTCGCAAGCAATATCCAAACTCAACCGTCGTTGTCGCTACAAAGATGATGCCATCACGTAACGCGACCTGTATGGCAGAGGGTGGTATAAACGGCGTTACTGACTTTAGTAACGGCGACAGCTTCAAGCTTCACGCTTATGACACCGTAAAAGGTGCAGCATATCTTGCTGATCAAGATGCAGTTGTGAAATTTTGCGAGGCAGCAGGCGCAGTCATCCACGAGCTAGACTACAACGGCATGCTCTTTTCTCGTAAAGATAATGGCGACGTGGCATTTCGTTTCATGGGTGGCGCTAGCAAAAAACGCTGTAACTACGCAGCTGATAAAACCGGCCACGTTTTGATGCACGCCTGTCTTGACGACGCTATCACAGCTGGCGTTAAATTTCTAATGGATCACGAGCTACTTGAGATCGGTCTTGAGGACGGCAAAGTTGAAGGCGTTGTTCTTCGTAACATCCAAGATGGTCAAATTTACCCAGTTCTTTGCAAATCTCTAGTCATAGCAACTGGCGGATACACTAGAATTTTCTATAACCGTACATCAGTTCCATTTATAGCAACAGGCGATGGCATCGCTGCTGCGCTTAAAGTAGGTCTTGGTTTTGAAGACCCTGAGATGCTTCAGTTTCACCCAACTGGCGTTCAAAATGGCGGCACGCTAATCACAGAAGCAGCTCGTGGCGAGGGTGGATACTTGCTAAACAACAAGGGCGAGCGCTTTATGAAAAACTATCACGAAAAGATGGAGCTAGCTCCTCGTGATGTCGTCGCTCGTGCTATCGAGACAGAAATTCGCGAGGGTAGAGGCTTTGGCGAGGGTATGAGCGCTTATGTGCTTTGCGATGTTCGTCACCTTGGCAAAGATACTATCATGAAAAAGCTTCCTAAAATTCGCCACACTGCTATGCTTTTCCAAGACATCGACCTTATCGAGCAACCAGTGCCTATCCGCCCAACAGCTCACTACTCAATGGGTGGTATAGAGGTAGCTAAATTTGATGATATGAGCACAAAAATCCCTGGAATTTATGTAGGTGGCGAGGCTTCATGTGTATCTATCCACGGTGCAAACCGCCTTGGTGGTAACAGCCTAACTGACGCAGTTGTAACTGGTGATCTAGCTGGCAAAGGTGCTGGTGCTTACGCTCAAAATGCAAAATTTGCAAGCGGTAAGAAAACTTCTGAGCTAGCAAAAATGTGGCAAGATAAATTTAAAGCCATAGCAACAGGCGAGGGTGGCGTAAATGATATGTACGCACTTCGCGAAGAGCTTGGTAAAAACAACTGGGATCTAATGGGTATCTTTAGAACTGGTGCAAAACTAGATCAGCTCTCTAAAAATTTAGAAGCTATCCAAGCAAAATATGACACCCTTAAAGTGCCAAATCAAAATCCAGTCATGAACACAGCATTTACTGACTATGTCGAGCTTGGCAACCTTATACTTCTTTCTCGTGCAGCATGTCTTGCAGCGCAAAATCGTCTTGAGAGCCGTGGTGCTCACACAAGAGAGGACTATCCAAAAAGAGATGATGCAAATTTCTTAAAACACAGCATAGTCACACTAAAAGACGGCAAGCTTGAACTTAGCTACAAAGACGTTGTGACAGGCATATTTTCACTTGACGGCAAGAAGCCAGAGTAAGGAGCTAGGATGAAAATTATTATCGACCGTTTTGACGGAACTAAAAAATATGAATCAACTTATGAGCTAACAAATGAAGAGGTCAAAGGCAAAACTCTTTTAACAGTGCTTTTTGATATCAAACAAAAAAAAGATGCGACGCTAAATTTCACGGCATCTTGCCGCTCAGCGATATGCGGTGCGTGCGCTGTTAGAGTAAATGGTCACTCATATCTAGCTTGCGATACAAAGATGAACGAGCTTTTGGCTGAGTATGGCAACCCAGATACTATTAGAATTTCACCACTTGGAAATTTTAAGGTTATCTCAGACCTTATGGTGGATTGGGAGCCAAGTATAGAAAATTTACGCAAGATTAGGCCTAGCATCACTGCTAAGCCAGAATTTAGCGCTGCAAAAGGCTGTAAGCAAAGCCAAAAAGAGTATGACAAAGTAGCGCTTGAGTGGGACTGCATACTTTGTGGTGCGTGTGCTAGCGAGTGTAATAAGCTTGAAGCAGATGCGAGTGACTATATGCAACCGTTTGTATTTGTTCATGCTTATAGAGCCGCTTTTGACTCACGTAGCAAAGATCCTATGCCACACCTAAAACCAGCTATCGATAACGGCCTTTGGATGTGTGTAAAGTGCCAAGAGTGTGCTGACCGCTGTCCAAAAGGCATAAGTGCATGCAGCGACATAACTGATCTTCGTATCATGGCTATACAAAAAGGCTTTAATGAGGGCATGGGGCCAGATCACGCTGAGGCGTTTTTAACTGATCTAGTTGATGGCTCAGGCAGACTAAATGAGGTTAGACTTGCACTTCGTTCAGAAGGCGTTATCAAAAATATTGGCAAAATGGATATCGCAGCAAATTTAATGCTCGCAGGCAAGATGAATCCGCTTCATATTTTTGGTGAAGAGGATATTGAAGGACATGATGATCTAGTAAAAATGATAAATGCGGCTCGCAAAGCTGCTAGTAAGGAGTAACTATGCAAAATGAATTCGCTTTTTTCCCAGGATGCGTACTCTCTCAGGCAGCTAAAGAGGCTAAGATGTCGCTTGAAGCTATCGCTCCAGTACTTGGCTGGAAGCTTCACGAGATAAAGGGCTGGAGCTGCTGTGGTGCTCAACAAGCACAAGACGTAGATCCTATGGCAGCACTTGTGGCAAATGCTAGAAATATAGCGCTTGCAGAGCAGATGAATATGCCGATGCTTACGACATGCTCAACTTGTATGCTAACTCTAACAAGAGCTAAAAGCACACTTGATAAGGGCGCAAAAGATCGTATCAATACATTTTTAGCTGAAGGCAATATGAAATATAATGGTACATCAGAGGTAACAAGCCTTCTATGGGAGCTTTACCAAAATGTCGATACGCTAAGAGCAAAGGTTGTTAAGCCACTTAGCGGTCTAAAAGTAGCGCTATTTTACGGCTGCCACAGCCTAAGACCTGAAAAAGATCTACACAACAGAGAAAGTTCAGTAAATCCAAAGAGCTTTGAAACCGTTGTAAGCGCACTTGGTGCTACTATCGTGCCATTTGAGAAAAGACTTGACTGCTGCGGCTTCCACGCTAGCTATCCAGCTGGAAAATCAGTAAGAAAAATGTCAAGCCAGATCGTAAATAACGCTGATCAAAATGGTGCAGACGTAGTTGTCACTCCATGCCCACTTTGCCAAATGCAACTTGATATCTATCAAGAGAGATATCAAGATGAGAACCACTCAGATGTTAGAAAACCTATCATCCACCTCTCTCAGCTTGTAGGTCTTGCACTTGGTCTATCTGTCGAAGATCTAGGTCTTGATCTAAACATCATCGACGCTAGCAAGATAGCGTAAATTTTATCCCACGTCTTTTTGGCGTGGGAAATTTCAAACATAAATTTTTCAAAATAAATAAAATTTGATAACAAAATAGTTTTAAAATTTACTTTGTGACATAAAAATTTTCTTACTGCTAAAATTTATTTAAATTTGCTCTTTTATATCATTGCAAAAATAGCGCACTATCAGGTAATCACACTAAATTTTAGATATAAAAAAGAGCGACAAAATGACAATTTTTTATATAAAATCACTTTATTTATTTTGTAATACTTTTGGCTATAATCGCGTGAAAATTTAAATGGATGTTTTAGTTTTAAATTTAAAGGATGAAAGATGCAAAGCGTTGGTGTCGTCGCAAAGATAAGTGGAAAAGTTTTTGTAAAACGAAACGGAAAGTTGATCTTGCTAAAGCAGGGCGACGAGATATTTTTGGGCGATGAGATCATCACGCAAAGCAGCAACGACACTATCGTTATAAATTTCGACCACGCTGCGCCTATCACACTACTTGAACCACAAAATATCATCATCACAAAAGAGCTATCAAATGCAAAATTTGACGCCCAAGGCAATGAAGCGCAAGTAGAAGAAGACAAGAGAAGGATTTTTGGCGAGAGCGAAGAGTCTAGTAGCAAAAGCAGCGACGAAAGCGCTCAAGACTCTAGCCACCACTCTCATGGCTCAAGTCATGGTAGCGACGCAGCAAGCATAAATGGATCAAATTTTGACACGCAAGGACACATCTCAAACGTAGTTTGGTTTGATGGTGGTACATTAGAGCTACCAGCTATCATCTCAAGCGAGCCAGCAATGCCAGCTAGTTCTATTAGCGGAGCAGCGCCAGTGGTGGCTGAACAAAAAGAGAGCGCTCCAGCTATACCAGCGCCTAGCATTGCACTTTTAAAAGACCTTGATGGTGACGGCTATATCAATATCGCAGAAGCAGGCGGTGATCCTAATCACACAAGCATGGCTGTTACTTTTAATAATGACTTCAAGCCAGGCGACAAAGTGACGCTAGAAGTTGTAAATAACGGCACAAAGACCACACTTTCTTACAAAGTAGATCCTGCAGGCACAAGCGTGATAAATGAAAACAATCCAAGCGAAATTTTGCCTATCACGCCAAATGCAACAAATCCAGATCAAAAAGAATTTATCATCCCAAGCGTTGCTATAACGCCAAATGCTCCGTTTAATGTAAGCTCTAGCATCACGCTAGCAAGTGGCGCTAGCTCGGCTCCAGCAAAGGCGGCCGCGAGCGTTGATACCGTTACGCCAGCTCTTAGCTTTACAAAGGTGGTTTTAGGCAAAGACCTAAATGGCGATGGCGTGATAGACGCTAGCGAAAATGGCTTTAATCCAGCCAGCAGTACGCCAAGCGATGATGCGAAGATCGTTTTATCACCAAATATGAAAATAGGCGACAAGATAAAGCTCGCTACCACTGATCCTGACGGCACTTTGCATGAAAAGACGCTTGTTAAAACATCTAGTGGCACGCTTGTAGATAAAGATAGTGGCGAGAGCTATCCACTCACAAGTGAGAGCGGCGGAAATGTCGGCTTTAACGTGGCAAGCGCTGTTAAAATTTCATCATCAACGCCAACAAATGTAAATATCCAAATGATAAGCAAATCAGGCAACCCAGGTGCGACAGATACGATAACCATCGCAAATAATAACGATCCGATCGCTGTTTTTACCCTTGATGAGAACAAAGACGGCATTATAAATGCAGCCGAACTAGCTAAAAGTGGCGGCACGGCGTCGCTTATCGATATCTATGTGCCAAACAACGCCGCAGTTGGCGACAAGATCCGCATAAAGGTCGATGATCCAGCTAGCACACCAACAAGCGTCACAAAGACCTATACTATCGCACCTGACGGACTTACTGCCACGCTTGATGGAGGTAGTGAGACTATCTCTATCCAAAATGGCAAGATCACAGTTACTGACCCTACAAGCTCAACTGATCCAAGCAGAAAAAAGCTAAGCACGACGATCATTGATGGCACGACTGGAGCTTTAAAAGCTTTAAGTGTGAGTGAAATTTCAAGCGATACGGTCGCACCTGTTAGGTCTCCGCATGTGCAGTTTGCAAAAGATAGCAATAAAGACGGCGTGCTAACTAGTAAAGAGAGCGGTTTTAGTCCTGATGGTGTGAAAACCTCTATAAAGATGAAAATTCCAAACGACGCAAGAGATGGCGATAAATTTGAGATAGATATCGCAGGAAGCGACGGCAAAACAGATAAGATAACCATTAAAATTTCTCAAAACGCATCTGGCGCATATAGTGCCACAAGAGATGATGGCATAGCTATTAGTGTAAATAATGGCACCATAGAGACCACGACAAAACTTTATGGCGTTACGACAAATTTCACGACCACATTTACCGACAAAGCTGGCAACAAAGCAGACCCGGTCACAGACGAGATCACTGTAGATAACAGCATAAAGGTGCAGTTTGCAAGGGATAATGACGGAGACGGGCTAATAGATAGCATCACCACGCCTTCTGGCTCACCATCAACCCAAAGCGACCTTGATATCTACGTGCCTAGCAACGCAAAACCAGGAAGCAATGTAAGCGTCACTATCTCAACTCCGACCATACCAGCTGTAACTACAACTGTCAAATACACAATAAGCGACGATGGACTAACTGCCTTGCCAAATGACGGCTCAGCGCCACTTCCTATCGTGGATGGCAAATTTAGCATACCAAATGTCCCTATCTCGGTCGATCACTCTACGCCTGTTAGAGCCACTATCACGACACCAAACGAGGTCACTACAACAGATGGCGTTCGCGGTAGGCTATTTGACTTTGGAATTTTAAGCTACATAGATGACGTCAAGCTTGCCACGCAGATAGATGGCGGAGCTATAAATATCGCTAAATACCTTAGGGTAGAGGACTACGAGAAGGTTATCCAGAAAAATAACTTCGATGATGAGACCAAAACCATAAAAGAGTACAACATCTCACTTACTAATGACGAACAACCAAATATTGTATTTGGCGTGGACCGCGACCCTGGCACCAAGCTTCGTTTGGCGCTTGAGGATGATCATGGTAATGCCAAAATTTTACCAAGCGGACAAACATATATAGATCTAACAGTCGGTGCAGATAAGCGTGTAAATATGGACTTTGAGGCCCTTGGTATAAAGCTAGATGAGAGATACTCAAACATAAGAGCGACCGTTTTAAAGAGTGATGACACAAAGGATGATGATCTAATAGTTCACGTAGATCTAGACGCCACCCCTGATGCGATCGGCACTCCAACGGCAACTTCACATGTAACTAGTGTAGATATCTCAGGTAGTGTTGGCACCGATGCTAGTGGCAATAACACGCTAAATAAAAACACCATAAACAAAGTAGATCTTTATGATCTGCTAAATTCCGTCCATAAAAGCTCAGCTCTTGATGATACGCACAGCTACTCTGAAAATTTTGCCCTGCCAGCAAACAGCACTGGAGCAAATTTCATGATAAAAAATGCCGACACCGCAGGAAATGTCTCTGTTAGCACAGTAACTTTTATCGGCAATAGCGGCCTTGATGCTGATATGTGGTTTTATAACTACGTAGATCCATCGTGGAGGGCTAGAGTTGGTGGCGATTCTGGTGTTTACTCGCAGCGAGGGGGCAAATCCATCTATAAAGACTATATCAAAATTTACTCTCCAAGCGCCTCTACTACATATGACGTTGTGCAGTTTGCCTCTGGGACGCACTATAAGACACTGTCTGATCAGGGCAATATGCATGCAGAAGATCTAGCAAGAGTGGGTAGATATGGCAGTGATGCCTTGTATAACGCATCTAATCCATACGCACCAAAGAAATTTATAAACGGCGTAGATACGACTGCTGGCACGGGAGAAAATATAAGCTTTGCAAATGGCACATTAAAAGGCAAGCCTGGCAACTACACGCTTGGAGAGTCAAACCCTGTTGGCTCTGACCTTGTTATGAAAATGGATGGTTGGATATATGTAAATGCTCCTGGGACATACTCAGTAAGAGCAGCCGACCTACACAACTATGTAGAGCTTACTATAAATGGCAATACACAAAAATTTGGAAGTGCAACAACATTTATAAATCCATCCACAGAAGTATCATATGGCAAAAATGGTCAATGGTGGAGCAGGGATTTTACATTTAATAAGGCTGGCTTTTATAAATTTGATATGGAGTATATGGACGGAACTGGTGAGATGAATTTATCTTTGTATATAATGCAAAAAAATAGTGCACCAGCTAGTGGACCATATCCATCAGATACTTTGGTGGGGTCAGAACATAGTGGTACTCGCCTCTTTAGCAACAACTACGTTGAAGCGCTCATTCAAAATGATTTTATAAAAAAGATAGGAGCTACAAATTCTTACGAGATAAACACAAGCAAATATAGCGAGGCAAATTTTGGAGACCCAATCTATCTAAAACAAGAAGGCGACGTAAAGGGAGGCAACCTAGATGATGCTTTTGTTTATAGTAAGGGCAGGGCGATAGACGGCAAAGGCGGCGTAGATACGCTTATAGTGGTTGATGATGTTGATTTTTCAAATTTAGACAATGTTAAAAAGATAAATAACTTTGAAAAAGTGCAACTTGGCAGCGCAGATCAGGCTGTATCTATAAAATTTAGCCCAAATGGCATCTTTGACATCATAGATAGTAGAAACACAAGAGATGCGAGCAATAGCGCAGCCAGCGAGAGCGTAAATACCGTGCTAAAGGTTATAGGCGATAGCAAAGACCTGGTGCAGCTTACACATGATTTTGTAAAAGCAACAAAAGCAGATATCACCACGCTAAATAATAAACATAGCGTCGTTGGCGATACGTACAACAAAGTAGATGTCACAAGCGATGGTGACGCGGTAAATCAAGTCTATAAAGCAACATTTAATCGCCAAGAAGTTATCAATGGTAACACAATAAATTCAAAGCATACCGTTTTTGTAGAGATCCAAGACGGCGTGCAAGTTGATCTGTTGTAAAACTTATTTTGATTTATGAGAGGACTAAGAATAGTCTATAAATTTAAAATTTATGTATTTTTATATATAAAATAATATGTAAAATTTTATGCAAATAAAGCTAAATTTGCTCGTTTTTGCTCTCTACTATCTTTTTTATAAGCTCCATATCGCCGTTCATTGATAAACTCATGAAGCAAATGCCGTTTGCGCCAGCTTTTATGGCCTCTTTGTAGTTCCCGCTGTCTAGTCCGCCAAGTGCGTAAATTTCTTTGTCTAAGCTTTTTAGCTCACTTATAAAATTTAGCCCTTTTGGCTCTAAGCCCGCCTTGCAAGAGGTGGCAAATATATGTGAAGCAACGAGCACGTCAGCGATAGAGGCTGAAATTTTAGCCTGTTCTAGGTCGTGAGCTGGGGCGTAAATTTTAGCTGTTTTTCTAAATTCTTCTAAAAAAATGCTGTGATTTTTAAAAAAATCAAGCTGTGCCGAAGTGAGCCAAAAATCGCTCTTTAGCTTGCAAGCTACGTCAAAAAATTGATTAATGATAAATTTCTTGCGGTAGTTTTCGCAAATTTGAGCCACAACCCTAGCAAGATCGTAAAAATTAGCCTCATTTAGCCCCTTTGCTCGAAGCAAAATTTCATCCACGCCAGCCTTGCAAAGTAGCTCTATCCTCTTTAAAAAATCATCGCCCTCATAGCTTTCAAAGTCGGCCACGCAGAGAATTTTAAACATAGACATACTCGCTCATCAAGGGCTCTAGGCCGTTTGCTTTTATCATTGCTTTTATCTCATCTACGCTTCTGCTATCACTTATCTCAAACTGCTCGTCGCCCTTTTTCTCTTCGCCGTGAGCGCCGATGCTTACTTTTACGCCAGCGCTTATCTTATTTGCAGCTATCTTTACGGCGTTGTCGCGAAATTTCGCCTTTTCTCTGGTTGAGATCGTTATGCTAGCTGTTGGCATAAAAATTCTATAAGCGCAGATCACTTGTAAAAGCTCGCGCTCGCCCACGTCGCGTGGATTGATGCGGTCGTTGTTTATGATGGGGCGAAGCCTTGGGCATGAAAATGCGATCTCGGCGTGCGGATACTTTTTTTGAACTAAACTTGCGTGAAGTGCGGTCGCAAAGGCGTCAAGCCTAAAGTCATCTATGCCAAGAAGTGCGGCAAAGCCAACCCCTCTCATGCCTCCAAGAAGCGCTCGCTCTTGCGCATTTAAACGGTATGGGAAAATTCTTTTATTGCCGCCAAGGTGGATTTTCTCGTATTTTGTGGGATTGTAGGTCTCTTGAAAGACGGTCACGTAGTCTGCGCCGCTTTTATGAAGCAGGGCGTAGCCGTCTGAGTTTAGCGGGTAAATTTCAACCCCAACGACTTTAAAAAATTTCTTTGCCAAAGCGCAGGCGTTTGCGATATAAGCGACACTTGAGTTAGTCTCACTCTCGCCAGTTAGGATCAAAATTTCTTCTAAGCCACTCTTTGAAATTTCTCTTAACTCCCTTGTGATCTCCTCGTCGCTTAGCTTTGCCCTTTTTATATTATTTTTAGCGTTAAAACCGCAATAAACGCAGAGATTATCGCAGTAGTTTGCTATGTAAAGTGGGGTAAAAAGAGTGATATTTGAGCCAAAATTTGCCCTTGTCTTAGCCTGAGCTAGCTGGGCAATCTGCTCTAAAAATGGCGCTGCAGCAGGCGAGAGTAGGGCTTTTAAATTTTCAAGCGAGCAGTGTTTTGCGTTTAGAGCTGCTTTTACGTCTGCTTCGCTGTAAATTTCTGGCTTGTAGCTAGCGCGCTCTTTTAAAATCTCATCCATAATATCGTTGCCAACATCCTGCATGTGAGGTAGCAGCTGCATGTGGTCGGTTCTTGTAAATTTCATCAGTCTAAAAATCCAGTGAGCGGAGATGAGGCGTTTGCGCTTTTGCTCTTTGTGCCAAGGCCTGCTAGATAGGCGTTGCGACCAGCGATGATGGCCTCTTTGAAGGCTCTTGCCATGAGCGGGATATTTTTAGATGAGGCGATGGCTGTGTTTGCCATGATAGCAGCCGCTCCCATCTCCATCGCTTCGCACGCTTGTGATGGCCTACCGATGCCAGCATCAACGATGATTTGCGTATCAAGCTCGTTTATCAAAATTTCAATAATATCTTTAAAAACTAGCCCTTGGTTTGAACCAATGGGCGCAGCTAGAGGCATTATGCAGCTTGCTCCTGCACTTAGCATCGCTCTTGCGGCGTTTAGGTCTGGAAACATATAGGGCATTGGCACAAAGCCGTCATTTGCCAAGGCTTCGCACGCTTTTATCGTCTCGGCGTTGTCTGGAAAGAGAAATTTAGAGTCAGTGATGATCTCTATCTTAACAAGCTCGCCACATCCAAGCTCACGTGCAAGCTGAGCGATACGAACGGCCTCTTTGGCGTTTCTAGCGCCACTTGTGTTTGGCAAAAGCGTCACCCCTTTTGGGATAAAGTCAAGTATATTTCGCTCTTTGCTCTCGTTTATGCGCCTAAGAGCAAGGGTTAAAATTTGCGCTCCAGCCTCGTTTATGGCTGAGTCGATGAGCTCGTGTGAGTACTTGCCAGAGCCAAGGATAAAGCGGCTTTGAAACTCCTTGCCGCCAAGGATCAAACTATCACTTTGCACTTACGCCTCCAAGCCCATAAGTAGTCTAATGGCTAAATTTGCCTCGTGATTTGCGCAGATCGCAACGCGTGGCGCCATGAGTCCTTGACCGATCTTCGCCTCATTTGTGAGGTCGCCACAAAGATAGACATTTTTGGCAAATTTTATGGTTTTTATGAGATTTGAGCTAAAGTGGCCTGCCATGCCAGAGGCGCCGATGATCTTTTTATCTTTTAAGCTGGCACCAGCTTCGTTTAGTATCATCGCCTTGCCAGCGACGTTGTCAAAGGCTTCGCATAAAATTTCGCACTCGCCAAAGACGCTAGCCACGTTTTTTTCGTCCAAAAATATATCGTGTGTTTCGACCTCGACAAAGGGATTGACGTCATTTATCAGCTCTTTGAGCGCCTGCGTCTTTTTTAAGCCGATGTGGCGGACGAAATACTGCTGGCGGTTTAGGTTGCTTGGCTCAACGACGTCAAAGTCGGCAAGCACTAGCTTTTTTACGCCAACCCTTGCAAGGCTTAGCGCGATATTTGAGCCAAGGCCGCCAAGTCCAGCCACGCCGATCACGGCTTTACTTAGGGCTAAATTTAGCTCAGGGCTGTTTCGTGAAGCGATCATAGCGCGTAAAACTTCACGCTCAGGCATCACACCACGCCTTATAAATACGACGTTTGAGCCATCTTTTAGCTCGCTATCTTCTTTTATAGCAAAGCCATCAACGATAAAAATGTCTGGCTCTGTCGCGTTAAATTTCTCTAAAAATTTATAAATTTCACTCTCTTTATCGCCAAGCGCAAGCTCTTTTAGCTCTCTAAGGCTTTTTACTGGCACCCTAAATTTTGCGCCATTTAGTATTATCTCTATCATTTTTTCCTCATCCACCGCCAACTAAAGTGACGATCTCATAAGCTTTGCCCTCGCTCATGAAGCGCTCACGCCAAAGCTTTTTTGGCAAAATTTCTCCGTCTCGCTCAAGGGCTATAAATTTAAGCTCATAGCCATTTTGAGCTAAAAAATCATAAACATTTATATCGTTTTCAAGCTCGAAAATTTTGCCATTTACTCTAAATTTGATCATTAAATTTTGTAGCTTTTTACAAAATTTGCGATCCTCTCGATCGCTTTTTTTATGCTCTCGATGTCTGTCGCAAAAGAAATTCTAAAATATCCCTCCATGCCAAAACCCACGCCTGGCACGGTCGCTACATTTGCCTCTTCAAGCATCTTTTTGCAAAATCTAAGTGAGTCGCTATCTACCTCTTTGCATTTTACAAATAGATAAAACGCGCCATCAGGCTTAACTACGCTTAGCCCAGCGATAGCATTTATCATTTCAACTGCCACGTCGCGTCTTCTTTCATACTCTTTTCTCATATTTTCGATGTCTTCATCAGTTTCTCCAAGAAGTGACGGGATAGCACCTATTTGCACGATCGAGCTGATGTTGCTTGTGCTTTGGCTTTGAAGCTTTTTGATGCCAGCAATTAACCAGTCCATCGAGCTTGCTATGTAGCCAAATCTCCAGCCAGGCATCGCGCCACATTTGCTTAGTCCGTTTATCGTGACCGTTCTTTTAAAAAGATCCTCGCTCACTGAGGCTACTGCGTGAAATTCTTTGCCATAGATCACTTTTTCATAAATTTCATCGCTTGTGATGATGATATCAGTGTCCTTTAAAACCTCGCCAAAAGCCACGATCTCTTCTTTTGTATATACAGCTCCAGTTGGGTTTGTCGGGTGATTTAGCGAAAAGACCTTTGTTTTTGGCGTGATCGCTTTTTTTAGCTGTTCGGCTGTGATCTTGAAATTTGTGCTCTCGTCTGCTTCGATAAAGACAGGCACGCCGCCACAAAATTTAACGATCTCAGGGTAGCTCACCCAGTATGGAGATGGGATGATGACCTCGTCGCCTGGGTTGATAAGCGCTTGAAATACATTAAAAAGTGAGTGTTTTGCGCCGATGTTTGTGACGATTTGATTTGCTTTGTAGTCAAGTCCGTTATCTCTTTTTAGCTTTGCTCTAATGGCGTCTATAACCTCAGGCAAACCTGGCACTGGCGTATATTTGCCGCTTTTGCTATCGTTATCAAGTGCGTTTTTTACAGTTTCTCTTATCTTTTTTGGAGTCATAAAGTCAGGCTCACCAGCTGAAAGCGATATCACGTCGATACCAGCAGCCTTCATCTCTTTGGCCTTTGTGCTGATCGCGATTGTGATTGATTCGCTTAATGTTTGCATTCTGTTTGCTAGTTGCATTTTCGTCCTTTTTAGTTGATTGTCTTTAAGTAGCTATTATCATTTAAAAATAGATAAAGTTCGCCCAAAATTTGCTTCTTTTGTGTTTCGTTTATCAGAGTTGATTTTTCTAAGCGCTCATTTAGAGTGTCTTGGATCTCGTAGATATCGTAGTCCATGTCCTCCATGATATCAAGGATCGACTGGCTCTCTAGTAAATTTGTGACCTTGTAGCCATCGCTTGTTATCTCCACGGTAGCTTCTGTTGGATGAGTAAAGAGATTATGCTTCATGCCGATCACCTCTTGATATGCGCCAACTAGGAAAAATCCCAAGAAATAATCCTCCTTCTCCACATCCACGTCGTGCAAAAGCAGTGGGTTTTTCTCGTCATCATAGCTGATCTCGCCGTCGCTATCGCATGTGATATCCCAGATCGAAGCTGGCAGAGTAGGGCGCTCATCGAGCCTGTCAAGTGGCATGATAGGGAAATTTTGCTTTAGCCCCCAAAAGTCTGGCAAGCTTTGAAAGATTGAGAAATTTAGCAGGTATCTCTCTTGAACCTCTTTTTGAATTTTAGTTAGATCGCTTGAGTTGCTCTTGTTGCCAAGCATCACGACAGCCTTTTTGCTAATGAGCCTTAAAAGCACCTCTGCGTTTGACCTATCTTGCAGATCGACATAGCCTAGATCAAAGAGTGTGAGGATGCTCTCAGTGTGGTGGATGGCGTCGTGCAGGTACTCTAGGGCGTTTGAAGGCTTGATTGACTTGTAAAGATCAACTAGCTCGGTTATCAAATTTGGATTGTTTTTCTTTAAATTTAGCTTCTCTTCGGTGTATTCTTGAGAAAATAGCTCAAGCACAGGAGCGACCAAAAGTGCGTGAGAAGCGGCGATGTAGCGACCTGACTCTATGAAAATATCTGGCTCGATCTCTTTTTTTTGCTCGCTTATGGTTTTAAGCATATAAACAACGTCGTTTGCGTATTCGTTTAGTGTGTAGTTTCTGCTGCTTTCTTCTTTAAACTGCGAGTACTCGATCGCTAGACCACCACCTAAATTTATTGCTTTTAAATTTGAGGCGCCCATTTTTCTAAGCTCAGCGTAGATGTTGCCAGCCTCGATGAGTGCTTTTTTGAGCGGATGGATCTCGCTTATTTGAGAGCCGATGTGAAAGTGTATCATCGTGAAGTTTTCAAGTAAATTTGCCTTTTTTAGCATCTTTACAGCTTCTATTAGCTCGGTTGATGTTAGGCCAAATTTAGAGTGTATGCCTCCACTTTTTGCCCAGAGTCCTGAGCCTGTCGAGTGCAGTCTTACCCTAAGTCCGATCTTTGGTTTTGGTTTAAAGCGCTCTTTTGCGATGGCGATTATCGCTTCAAGCTCGTTTAAGCCCTCGATCGTTAGCGTGATGTTATGCCCCATCTCAGCGGCGATAAAGCCTATGTTTATCATCTCTTTATCTTTAAAGCCATTTACCGTTATAGGCGCTTTGTCGTTGTTATAAGCCATCGTTAAGAGTAGCTCAGCCTTACTACCAGCCTCAAGGCCGTAGTTATAGGGCTTGCCAAGGCGAACTAGGTTTTTTACAAAGCCTGGATATTGATTGACCTTAAGTGGGAAAACAGCGTTAAAGCTGCCTTTGTAGGCAAACTCTTTCTTTGCCTTTGCAAAGCTCGCGTGGATCTGCTCGATCTGCTTTTGGATAAGGTGCGGAAAGCGAAGCAGTAGCGGTCCTCTGTAGCCATCATCTCTTATCTCTTTTACGATGTCGATGATCGCTGGCTTGCTAGCTTCGTTTATGCAGACTTTGCCATCTTCTATCACAAAATTTGAATTGCCCCAAATGCTAAGTCCAAAATCATTCATCCCAGCTCCTTTTCAAGCTCATCTAAATTTATCGTTTTTTCATCTTTGGTTTCTAAATTTTTATACCAAATTTTATTCTCTTTCATCTCGTTTTCGCCTACGCAAAGGAAAATTTTTGCATTTTTGTTGTCGGCATTTTGCAGATGTTTTTGAAGTTTTTTAGCTTCATAAGAAATTTCAACCTGATATTTTTTGCGAAGTTTTGAGCCAAGATTATAGATAAAATCAACATTCGTCGCATCAAGCGCGCAAAGATAAACTCCGTTTCGCTCATCATCAGCTTCACCTAAAATTTCCATTATCCTCTCAACGCCCATCGCAAAGCCAACACCGTAACTTGCTCTACCGCCAAGATATTCAACGAGCCTGTCGTATCTGCCTCCGCCTGCGACTGCGCTTTGTGAGCCGATCTCATTGCTGATAAATTCAAACGCCGTCTTGCAGTAGTAGTCTAGCCCACGAACGAGCTTGGTGTCTATCTCAAATTTAACGCCATTTGCCGTTAAAATTTCTTGCAGTTTTGCAAAATCAGCCTGCGTCTCGCAGCTTAAGCTATCAGTGATAACTGGAGCATTTTTATAAATTTCTTGGCAGCTCTCAACCTTGCAGTCAAGCACGCGGATAGGGTTTAAAAGCTTGCGTCTTTTGCAGTCTTCGCAAATTTTATCGTCATTTTCATCTAGAAATTTAACAAGCTTTTCTTTGTAAGACTTCATCGAGCTCTCGTCGCCAAGCGAGTTTATTTTTAGGGTTGTTTTTATATTTAGTCTATTAAAAATTTCACTCACCATCAAGATAATGCTCGCATCCTCATAGACGCTGCCCTCGCCAAAGCACTCACAGCCAAACTGGTGAAATTCTCTCAAACGACCTTTTTGTGGGCGCTCGTAGCGAAACATCGAGCCATGATAAAAGCAGCGTTTTGTCACATTTGCCCTGTCAAGTTTTGCCTCGATAAAGGCTCTAACTACGCCAGCTGTGCCCTCAGGACGCAAGCAAACGTCGTTACCACCCTTGTCTTCAAACTGATACATCTCTTTGCCAACGATGTCACTGCTCTCGCCGACACTTCTTTTAAAAAGCGCCGTCTCCTCGAGGTGTGGGGTCAAAATTTGCTCATATCCGTAGTTTTTTGCGACTTCCTCGCAGGTTTTGATTATCTGTGCGTAAAGTTTTGCGCGAGCTGGAAGCATATCTTTCATGCCACGAAGTGCCGTTATCATCGCATTATCCTTTTTATTTTTTTGTGATTTTACTTAAAATTTATAAAATTTTCTATCTCTTTTGAAATTAGCTCTATGCTTTTAGATGCGTCTATAAAAAGCGTTTCAAAGCCATTTTTGATAAGAATTTGCTTCATCAAACTTTGTACTTTTAAAAGATACTCTAGCCCACGAGCCTCGATCTTATCGCTTGTACCTCTTGTTTTTAATCGCGAGCTTATAAGCTCACGGCTTGCTTCAAAAAAGATGATCTTATCTGCAAATTTATCATTTAGCGCAAATTTATTAAGCTCTAAAAGCACGTTTTCATCTAAGTTTTCATCGTTTGCCAAAGCGTAGGCGATGCCTGAGATAAAGCCTCTATCGCTTAAAATGAGCCTACTTAAATTTGGAGCGATCAGCTTTTCAAAATGTTCAGCCCTGTCAGCTAAAAAGAGTAAAATTTCAGCTCTTTTGCCTATTTTTATACTTGAGCTTAGTAAAATTTCTCGTAAATTTTCACCAAGCTGCGTGCCGCCTGGCTCTTTTGTGACGATGGCATCACTAAATTTAGAAGCTAAAATTTCTATCTGCGTGCTCTTGCCAACGCCGTCAATGCCTTCAAACAAAACATACATTTTACGCCTTTAAATTTTTAAGAATTTTTGCTGGCACTAGGTTGCTCACGTCGCCGTCGTGGCGCAAGACTGAGCGGACGATAGAGCTTGAGATGAAGGCGTTATTTAAGCTTGGCATAAGATAAACCGTCTCAAATTCGTCCCAAAGTGCAGCGTTTGCGTAGCCTATTTGTAGCTCATACTCGAAGTCACTAACCGCGCGAAGTCCCCTGATGACGGTGTTTATGCCGTGCGATTTAGCAAAATCAACAAGCAAGTTATCAAAGCCAAGCACGCTTACATTTTTTAGCTCGCAAACTGCCTCTTTTGCCATCTCTATGCGCTTTTCATGTGCGAACATCGGCTGTTTGCTGTCACTTTTTGCGACTGCGACGATTACTTTGTCAAAAATTTTTGTAGCCCTTATGATAACGTCTAAATGGCCGTTTGTTATGGGGTCAAAGGTCCCTGGATAGATGCAAGATTTTTTCAAATTTGCCACCTTTTGTAAAGATTATTTTCGATTTTTAAGGCATCAAGCCACTTGCCGATGATGAAATTCTCCATATCAAGAAGGCTCTTTATGCCTGCGTAGTAGCCTAAAACTGGCGAAGCGATGGTAGCTCCAAGAGATGCAAGCAGCTGCATCTGAGAGAGCGTGATCGTAGAAAAAGGCATCTCTCTAACGCCTAAAACTAGGGTTTGCCTCTCTTTTAGCGCGACACTTGCAGCTCTTGTGATGAGCGTGTCACTTATGCCGTTTGCGACCTTTGCCAAAGTATTAGTAGAGCAGGGCGCTATGATCATTGCTTCAACGCCAAACGAGCCAGATGCTGGACCAGCACTAAGATCTTGATCATCATAAATTTTTACGCCAAGATCATTTAAATTTAGCCTCAAATTTTCTTCAGCCTCTAAAACCTTCATAGCATTTTTACTAACTATGACATGCGCCTCACAGCTATCTTTGGCAGCATTTACTAGCTTTAGAAAAAGTCCAGCCCCGCTTGCTCCAGTGGCTGCAAAAACTACCTTTTTCATCTGATAACTGCCTCGTCTTTGCCTGAAACTGTGGCCTGTAAAATTTTATTTTCTTTTGTTCTTATCTTTATCATATCGCCTAAATTTCCATCCTCAAGCGCCTTTACCTCGGCGATTATCTTAACGCCACCTTCGCTCAAAACTGCGTTTAGCATTTGACCTTTTTTGACTAAACTAATAGCGTTAAACTGACGTTTTGTTAAAATTTCTCCGCTTCTTATCTGCACTTTTGTGACAAGAGTTGAGGCGCTAAGTCCAAAGAGTGCGTCACGCGGCCATTTGCTAAACTCGATCATCGTTGGTTGGTAGTCAAGCAAGCTTAAAATGTGGTTTGTATTCATTGAATTTATAGCGATAAAAACTGGCATTTTGGCGTTAAAGCTAAATTTAAAATAAAGACTCTTTAAGCTTAGATCAACGTCCTCAAATGAGGCTCTAAAAACGCCTTTTTGGCTATTTTGATCGTTTAAAAATATATTTTTAAAAACTAAGTCTTTGAAATTTGCAGGGAGTTTGTTTTGCGGACTGATACTAAGATCGCTCACGCTGATGCCTGGGTACTCGTTGCTGATCTCTCTTAGAAATTGCATCTGAATTTCATCCATGATAGAGCAGTTTTTCACAAAAGCTACGCTACCGCCGCTTTTGTCATTATATGTTTTAAAATTTGCTGTTAGAATTTCATAGAGTTTTTTACTATCTATCTTGGCAGCTCTTTTGCCCTCTAGGTTTAAAATTTCATTGTCTTCGCCTTCAAAGCCAAAAGTGCTAAGTGAAATTTGATCATTTACGACGCAATACATCGGATAGATGCTGACTTCATTTGCTAAAAGTTTTGTGGAAAATAAAAAAATTAGTATAAAAAAGATGGAGCGGGAAACGAGATTCGAACTCGCGACCCCAACCTTGGCAAGGTTGTGCTCTACCCCTGAGCTATTCCCGCAATCAAAATGAAGTCCGCATTTTATCAGATTGTTTTTCATTTGTCAAGGATTATGGAAGTTTTATAAGTGAAATTTCACTATTTTGTAAAATTTCACCTTGATCAGGACTAGTTATCAACACAAAATCACTCTTTAATATATGATTTATCATGCCTGAGCCATATTTTCCGCCGTCAGTTGCTATAAATTTGCCATCAGTTATATTGCCAAAAACCGCATTTGCTCTACCTGATTTTACCTTTAAATTTTCGCTATTTATAGCTTTTTGCGTCACAAAACACTCACTTTTTAGAAGTGGCAAAACAAGCATCATCGTGCAAAGATAAGCAGCCATAGGGTTGCCAGGCAAGATAAAAACAAGCCTGCCATCTTTTTCATAAGCCTTGCAAGGTCTGCCAGGTCTTATGTCAAGGTGCGAGAAAATTTCGTTGTATCCAAGCTCGCTTAGGGCTATCTTCATAAAGTCAGCCTCGCCAGCGCTTGCTCCACCAGAGCAGATAACGATGTCGTAGTTTGCAGCGTTTAAAAACGCCTGTTTTACAGCATTTAGCTCATCTTTTATAATGCCAAGATATGAGCTTTTTTGACCGATTGAGCTAAGAAGTGCAGCGATGCCAAGTGCGTTTGCATTGTAAATTTCATCCTCGCTCGCTCTTTGCCAAGGCTCGATGATTTCGTTTCCGCTTGAGTAAATTCCAACACTAGGCTGCTTTTTAACTTCTATAAAGCTTATGCCCTGAGCCGCTAGCATCATCACGCTTCTTGTGTTTAAAATTTCGCCACTCTTTAGTAAAATCTCACCAACCTTTGTCTCTTCGCCTTTAAAGCGGTAAGCCTCGCCTTTTTTAAGCTTGGCTGGCGCTTTTACAAACTCTCCCTCAACGACGCAATCTTCAAATCTCATGACCGTGTCAGAGCCTTTTGGCATCTTTGCGCCTGTCATTATCTTCACGCACTCGTTTTTGCCGATAGCTAGCTGCTCTTTATCGCCTGCAAAGGCACTTGCGATTATCTTATAAGGCTCATCTTTTTCATCAAATTTAACAGCAAAACCATCAAGTGCTGAGTTATCAAAGCAGGGCAGGTCTTTGACCGCTATCACGTCATTTGCTAAGGTCTTACCGAGAGCCTCGCTAATGGGTAAAATTTCGCTCTCATTTTTTGGTTTAAATTTAGCTTTTAAAGCCTCAAGTGCGTCATTTACTAGCATTTTTACTCCTCAAGCCTAACAATTTTTGCCCCAAGGCTTTTAAATTTCTCCTCCAGCCTCTCATAACCTCTATCAAGGTGGTAAATTCTATGCACCAAGCTCTCGCCATTTGCGATAAGAGCGGCTAGTATCAGCGCTGAGCTTGCTCTAAGGTCAGTCGCCATGACATCAGCTGCATTTAAATTTGCAGGGGCATAAACACTTGCGATGTGACCATTTAGGCGGATATCAGCGCCCATTCTAGCTAGCTCACTAACGTGCATAAATCGGTTTTCAAAAAGCCTCTCGTCTATCGTACTAACGCCATTTGCTGCTAGACAAAGCGCCATAAACTGAGCCTGCATATCGGTTGGAAAGCCTGGATACTCAGTCGTTCTTATTTCGACTGGTTTGATGGCTTTAGCTGGTAATATCGTGATCTTATCGCCATCGATCTCGATGCCAAAGCCCATCTCTTCAAATTTATTTAAAATGGCTGTCATATGCGCAGCATTTGCCTTTGTGACCGAAATTTTGCTATTTGTGATAGCTCCAGCGCAAAGGTACGTGCCAGCCTCGATCCTATCAGGAATAACCTCGATATCACAAATTTCAAGCAGTTTTTGACCGCTACCAGTGATCTTTAGCTCGCTCGTGCCGATGCCTTCGATCTTAACGCCACTTCTTGCTAAAATTTCACAAATTTGCACCACTTCAGGCTCAAGTGCGACGTTAAAAAGCTCTGTCGTGCCATGCGCAAGAGCTGCTGCCATGATGATATTTTCGCTGCCAGTTACAGTGATCTTGTCAAAAACGATCTTTGCGCCTTTTAGACCATTTGGCGCGGTTGCGACGACGTAGCCTTGCTTTATCTCGATATTTGCGCCCATTTTCTCAAGTGCACTTAGGTGCAGATCTATTGGTCTTTGTCCGATCGCACAGCCTCCAGGGAGGCTCACCTCGCAGTGTCCAAAGCGCGCTAGAAGCGGACCAAGCGTCAAGATAGAAGCGCGCATCTTTCTAACGATGTCGTAGTTTGCCGTGGTCGAATTTACGCTGCTCGTGTCGATACTTAGTGAGTTTTCATCTTTAAATTCGCACTTTGCTCCAAGATTAACTAGCAACTGACAAAGTGTCTTTATGTCAGCGACATTTGGGATATTTGTTAAATTTATCTTATTTTTAGCAAGTAGGGTTAGGGCGATGATAGGTAGGGCGGCATTTTTGGCTCCACTGATCTTTACTTCGCCGCTTAATTTGGCATTGCCTTCTATTTTTAGATAGTGCATCATTATTTTTTGCCTTAAGAAAATATATTTTTTGCCGATTATATTGTTTTTAAACTTAGAGTAAAGAAAACAGGGCGCTATTTTCGCTTTATTTACATTTAAGAGTTAAAATTACGAAAATTAATTATTTTGGATAAAAATATGTTAAGTTTAATAAACAAAAGAATATTTTTTGCACTTTGTATTGCGCTTTTTACAGGTTGTTCTTTCACCTCAAATGAGCCTAAAATCCCACAAAATGACTACAATCAAACCGCCTCTACAAATGGTGACTTTAGCAGACAAACTTCAAGTGAGCTTTTAGACGAAGATGACGGCAGAGCAGATAAAGAATTTGGTTCATTTTTTAAAAAATACTTAAACACTAGAGCAGGGGGCGACTGCTCAGGCTTTGTATCTATCGTAAATGCAAAATATAAAAATATGTATTTTGATGAAAAAACCATCAATAACTACTACAGCAAGGGTGGCAGAAAGTCAAAAGCGATCTACAACTTCTATGAAAGCCAAAATTTGATCACTCATAAAAATCCAAAAAAAGGCGATCTTATCTTCTTTTCAAACACCCTTGGCAAAGGCATACAAAAAAATAAAGACAAGAAAAACGTCACTCACGTTGGCATCGTAACGGCCATACTTCCAGATGAGACGGTCAAATTTATCCACAACTCTGGCGGCAGGATAATCCACAGCTATATGAATTTAAAACAAAAAAACACACACCTAAAGGGCGACAAAGAGATAAATAGCTACGTTGTAAGATGTTCAAACGCTAGCTGCCTAGCGGCAAACAGATTTGCTGGATATGGCAAAGCTAAGTAGCCCAGCTACATTTGCGCTTATCCTTTTAAATTTAGCTGCATTTTTTGGTGTTACCTTTCTGCACTCGCGTGAGCTATGGCTCGCGCTTGGCTTAAACATCTATTTTTTAGAAAAGCTCTATATATTTCAGCCCCTCACATCTATCTTTATACACGCGGGCGCAGGTCACTTGCTCATAAATATGCTCTTTTTATATCAAGTTGGCACGATGAGCGAGCTATATCTTGGCACGAAAAAATTTATCATTTTTTATATCGTTGGCGGCGTTTTGACGCAAATTTTAAGCTTTATTTATATATATTTTGCATTTGAAAATGAGAAATTTATAAATTTAGTAGGTGCAAGCGGCGCTTTGTGTATGCTCTTTGGCATGCTGGCGACCTCGATGCTTTACTCTGATAAAAAGGCGTGGTTTGGCTACTTTGCCATCGTTGTTGCCATGAGCTTTTTGCCGCTATTTATGGGTATAAATGTCGCATGGTACGCGCACTTTATAGGCTGGGCTATCGGCTGTTTGTATGCTAAATTTTACTTAAAGAGAGCAGATGAGATTTTTTGATGAGATCTGGGACATTTTAAACGAGGGCGACGTGGGGCTTAAATTTTTAAAATTTGAGCTGTTTTATGAGAAATTTAGATCAAATTTGGGTATTTATTTTGATGAAATTTCTGCGCCAAATGAGCTAACTACCCCGTGTTACGCTAAATTTTGTGACGTCGTTAGTATGAAAGAGCTAAACAAAAAGGTAAAACCAAAAGATAAAAACCTAAATTTCATACACTCAGTCGCTCACATCGAGTTTAGCGCCATTGACATCGCGCTTGATGCTTGTTATAGATTTAGAGAGCTGCCAAGGGAGTTTTACGAGGACTGGCTGGAGGTGGCTGAGGATGAGATCAGGCACTTTTGTATGATAGAAAATTTGCTCACAAAGCAGGGCGGCAGATACGGCGAGCTAAGTGTGCATGATGGCCTATTTATCGCACTTCAAAAGACCTCAGATAGGCTTACTAGCCGCATGGCGCTACTGCCAAGATATATGGAGGCAAACGGCCTTGATGCAAACGCTCACATCATCAAAAGGCTAGAAGCTGAGGGCGGGCAAGATGAGCTCATTGAGTGCCTAAAAGTCATCTTAAAAGAGGAAGTTTCTCACGTTTATAAGGGTGATAAGTGGTTTAAATTTGCTTGCAAAAAAGAGGGCGTCGATGAGAAAAGCTACTTTGACATCATCTTAAATTTATATCCAAATTCCTTTAAAAGCATTAGAGAGATCAACGAAAAAGACCGCTTAAAGGCTGGATTTAGCGAGGAAGAGCTTAGTTGGATAAAGAATTTCTCAAAGGAGAGATCATGAGCAAAATTTACTTCATAAGGCACGCAAAAGCAGTTGATGAGAACAAAGATGGCGCAAAAGACGCTTCAAGAGAGCTTAGTCCAAAAGGCAAAGAGGACGCTAAATTTATGGCTAGCAGGCTAAAAATGTATGATGTGATGCCTGGAGCTATCTTTTCAAGTAGTGCCAAAAGATGCGAGCAAACAGCAAAAATCATCGCTAAAACTTTAAAATTTAAAGAAAAATCCATAGAGTTAAAAGACGAGCTTTATGATATAAGCTTTGAAGATCTGTTGGAGTTTGTAAGAAATTTAGACAAAAATTTAGATGAAATTTTCATCATCACGCACAATCCAAGTGTGACTGAAATTTGCGAATACCTAAGCGACTCATCGATTGACAATATCCCAACTTCAGGCATTTTTTGCATAGAATTTGAGTGTAAATTTAAAGAGCTAAAAGAGGGCAGTGCAAAAGCTTTGTTCTTTGACCACCCAAAGAAACATCAAAGGTAAGTTTTATTAAAAATCCGCAAATTTATTCATTGCAATTTGACAGACACAAAGGACATCTGTTTATTTTATTTTTCAAATGCAAGTTTTGCTTTTGAACCAAAAAATATTTTCTACTTTTAAAAATTTATCACTCTAGTTTTTTAAAATTTAACCATTTCAAGTTCAAATCACCAATTTTTAAAATTTAACCATTTCAAGTTTAAATTACCAAGCATAAAAGCAAATTTAAAATCAACCATAATTGCAATCCAAAATATGACAAAAGGTAAAATGCAAGGTATTTTATATATTTTGTATTGAAAACTATAATTTTCAAATTGATATTTTAAAATCTTTATTCTGCACTTTTACAAGTTTTAAATGGCTAGATTTGGCTATGTTTTGCATTTTATCTTTTGTGTGATCTAAATTTATCCATTAAATTTGGTGTAAAAATATTTGTAAGAAAATTAGTTAAATTTTACACTTTTCAAAAATTGTGAAATTTGCATTTATCTTATACGTAACTTAAAATTTGATCTACCCTATTTTGAAAAAGTGAGCAAGAGCTATCTTTGGAGTTTGTGGTTCTTGCTTTTAAACGCAGAGCACCGACCTTGCAAAAGCCGCGATAAATGTAAATAAAGTGGCTTACTTGAGCTGGCACTTTGGAGACAAATTTAATCCAAAGCTATTTTTTCTAAAAAGCTAATAAGGCGATCTTATGCATATAAAATTTAAGAGCAGCATAAAATAGAATAAATGCGTGGATATCTCTGTTTTTGTGCACCAAATATTGATCTTACGTGTTAAATTTTGAAGCAATGGGCTAAATTTAGCAATCAAAAGCAACTATAAAATCAAAATTTACGTAAAATTTTAAAGTTGAGCGATCTTGCGTGTTAAATTTAAGAGCAAGGAGTTAAATTTACTATGAAAACACGCCTGAAAACTATTTTTAAAGATAAAGTGCGTAATTAAATTTTATCGTCAAAAAGCGTGCGGATATCTAGTGTGTAGTTTTTGGGCATAAATATCGGTGAGTCTAAAATTTCAAGCAAGCCATCATTAAATGAGAGAAATTCCACTACTCTTTTTGGCTTTCCGGCGGTTTTTATGCTCATATCAGCTAGCCGCACTACCTTTATGATCTGCATTTTATCTGCCGTCCATTCAGAAAAAGCTAGAAATTTAGAGTCGTCTGAAAATAAAAAACAAGCCGTTGCTCTCTCGCTAAGTAAAATTTGAAACACATCGTCATCTTTAACTAAATTTTGATCCAAATTTAATAGTCTTTTTTCGTGGTTTGAAAGCTCATTTTTTAAATTTAGATAGTGCTTGCTATTTATAAAAAGTCGTAGCTCGCCAAGGGTTGGAGCGCCCATAGCGACCTCGCAGCCTTCAAATTTGGCGCTAAATTTGCCATCACTGCTGCATGCGTTTGCCTCGTAGTCCCAAGCCGAGCTCATAAATTTACCTATTAAATTTGCCTGCCATGGCTTTGTAGATATTTAGCTCATCTTGTAAAAGCGTGTATTTTGCCTTTAGTAGCCCTATTTTAGCCTCTAGCTCGCTATTTTTAGCCTCTAAAAACTCTTTTAGCTCGACCTTGCCGTAGGAGTATTTTAGCTCGTAAATTTTTGAAATTTCCTCGTAGTTTTTTATCTGCTCTTGGTAGTTTGTAAGTAGTGCTTCATCATTTAAGTAGCCTTTGTAAAATGCGTCTATCTCGTTTAATGCGCTATTTAAAGTGCTTATGTAGTTTAGCTTTGCAAGCTCGAAATTTGTCTCGCTAACCTTTAAATTTGACTTTAGCTTGTGGTAGTTTAAAAATGGTAAATTTAGAGCGACATTGCCATTTAGAAATTTAAGGCTAAAGGCTTCCTCTTTTTTGTCGGTGCTGCTTTTGAGGCTGGCTCCTAGCGTGATGCTTGGATAAAACTCTTTTTGGCTCGCTTTGTAGTTTAAGATGCCCTCTTCTATGCGGAAAATGGCCGCTCTTAGATCAGGGCGGTTTGCTATGGCGCTTGTTGGCACATCTAGATCAACGCCCACGCTTTTTACAGGGCTTAGCGTGAGGCCTTCAAATTTAAGCTCAAATTCTGGCCTCTCATTTAGCAAAATCCTAAGCGTTTTTTTAGCACTCACAAGCTCTTTTTTGGCACTTTCTATCTTATTTTGAGCGCTTAAAAGCTGTGAGTTTATCTGCTTTAAGCTTAACGCCTCCTCTTTGCCAAGCTTAAATTTAAGCCCAACTATCTCATTTAGCTTGTTATAAATTTCTAAAATTTGCTCATAAGTTTTGATGCTCTCATTTAGATATAAAATTTGAAAGTAAGCGTCTGCCACGGAGTTTATCACGCTTAGTTTGCCAGCCTCTAGATCAAATTTAGTAGCCCTTGCCTCAAACATCGCTGCGTCTTTGCTATTTGCTAGCTTTTGCCAAAGATCAAGCTCGTAGCTAAGCCCTATGCTTGAGCCAAAACTTCTAGTGACCGCGCCGCCCTCTTTTATATTTTTGCTACTTCCAGCCTCAAAACCAGCGTTAAAGCTTGGGATTAAATTTGCCTGCAAAACGCCAGCTTGAGCGAGCGCTTTATTTACATTTATTGCCGCTTTTGCAAGATCAGTATTGTTTTTAAGCGCAAGTTCTACAAGCTCATCAAGGTAGCTTTGCTCATACTGCTTCCACCAAAAGGTGTCTAAATTTAGCTCACCACTGGCGTTATCTTCAAGTAAAATTTGCTTGTAGTTTTCATCTATATTTTTAACAGCGCAGCCGCTTAAAACGAGCACTAAAGCTAGGCTTAGAAATTTCATATTACTCCCTTGAAAGCGCATCTATTGGATTTAGTTTTGAGGCGTTTTTGGCAGGCATGTAGCCAAAGATTATGCCAATGGCCATCGACGTGACAAGTGCAAGCACGATCGA
This sequence comes from Campylobacter concisus, assembly GCF_003049065.1. Classification (GTDB taxonomy): domain Bacteria; phylum Campylobacterota; class Campylobacteria; order Campylobacterales; family Campylobacteraceae; genus Campylobacter_A; species Campylobacter_A concisus_BE. Next base: position 27,577 of record NZ_PISC01000005.1, read on the forward strand.
GCCGTTTGAAAAGATCATGCTAAAGCCGTTTAAGAAGTTGTTAAAGATGTAGCCGATCGCGTAGGATAGGACGATGCCGATGGCTCCGCCGATAAGGCAAAGCAGCACCGCCTCTATCAAAAACTGCTGCAAAATGTTGCTCTGTCTAGCTCCGATCGCCATTTTTATGCCTATCTCTTTGGTGCGCTCGGTGACTGAGACTAACATGATGTTCATGACACCTATGCCCCCAACTACGAGCGAGACGACGGCGATGCTTGAGATGAGAAGGCGCATGGTCGAGATGGTCTCTTCGATCGTTTGCTTGATGCTGTCTGAGTTTCTTGTAAAAAAGTCCTTTTTGCCGTGCTTGATCTCTAAAAGCTCGGTTAGTGTTTTTTCGGCGATTTGCGCATTGACGCCCTCATTTACTTTGGCGGTGACTGAGCTTATAAATTTATCTCCAGTGACCTTGTTTAGCACGGTCGTGTATGGAGCGTAAATTTTAAGCGTGCTTGAATCGCCCATCTTAAAATCATCCTTTTGCAAAACGCCGATAATGCGAAGTGGCTTTTTATTAAAAAGTATGATCTTGCCGATAGGATCATCATTTTTAAAGATGCTATTTTTAGTGTTTTGATCGATTAGTGCGACTGAAGCGGAGTTTAAAACCTCGTCTTCATCGTAAATTCTGCCCTCTTCTAGCTTTAGCCCATTTACATCAAAGCTCCCTACCCCACCGCCTTTTAGGCTCGCACTTAGCGAGATATTTTCATAGGTTAGCACGCCTGAAGTGCTTGTATTTGGCGTGACTGAGTCTAAAAAGGACTGCTTAGCAAGCATGTTTGCATCGCTTATGGAGAGCGTTTTTACCTTGCCTGAGAGCATATCGCCAAAGCCTTTACCTGGCATGATGTCGATCGTGTTTGTGCCGATCTTTCTGATGCCAGCTAAAATTTGCTCCTGCGAGCCTTTACCAAGGGCAACGACACTAATAACCGCGGTGATACCTATAATAATGCCAAGCATCGTTAAAAGCGATCTTAGTTTGTGCGCTAGCATCGCATTTACCGACATTTTAAAGCTCTCAATTAGCTGGTCTTTATAGTAGGTAAATTTGCTCTTTTCTGGCTGAGTTTGCTTGCTAGCTTCATAAATTTTGCTATTTTTGACATTGTCGCTTACGATGTTGCCATCTTTTATCTCGATCACCCTACTCGCATACTCTGCGATCTTTGGGTCGTGCGTGACGATGATGATGGTGTGGCCTTTTTTGTAAAGATCAACTAAAATTTCCATCACCCTTAGCCCACTTTTGCTATCAAGCGCGCCAGTTGGCTCATCAGCCAAGATGATCTCGCCGCCATTCATCAGCGCCCTTGCTATGGATACCCTTTGCTGCTGTCCGCCTGAAAGTTTGTTTGGTAAATTTTTCGCTTTTTCGCTAAGTCCAAGTGAGCCAAGAAGCTCATTAGCTCTTTTTTCTCGCTCGCTCTTGTTTGCACCTGCGTAGATGCTTGGTAGCGCTACGTTTTCAAGGGCGTTCATCGTGCTAAGCAGGTTATATCTTTGAAATATAAAGCCAAATTTATCTCGTCTAAGCTTGGCAAGTGCGTCGCTATCAAATTTTGATATTTCTTTGCCATCAAGCAGATACTGCCCACCACTTGGGCTGTCTAAGCAACCAAGGATGTTCATCAGGGTAGATTTACCAGAGCCAGACTGACCGATGATCGCTATAAACTCGCCCTTTTTTATCTCTAAATTTATGCCATGCAAGATCTCTATCTCATTGTCACCTAGCTTAAAGCTTTTAGTGATGTTTTTTAGGCTTATCACTTAAAACTTCTTATGTTCTTTTGCGATCATCTTAGCGATCTCGCTTGATGAGCCTTGAGATGTGATGATCTCGTCGCCCTCGTTTATGCCGCTGATGATCTGCGTATCGAGGTTGTCTTTTATGCCGGTTTTGACCGCTGTTTTTACTGGCTTGCCATCTTTTAGCACATAGACAAAAGTGCCGTTTTCATCTTTTTTGATGCCGATGCTTGGCACGATGATGGCGTCCTCGACATTTGCTATTAAAAGTTCGTTTTGTGTGGTCATGCCTATTCTTAAAATTCCATCTTTATTATCAACGATGCTTTGTGCGTAGTAATAAACCGCCGAGCTGCTGCTTGAGCTACTTAATGAAGACTTACTGCTGCTACTTGAGCCGTAGCTGCCGTCACTTAGCGTAGTAAGCCCTGGGTCGATCGAGCTAACAGTCGTTTGAAATTTCTTCGTTGGCTCAGAGAGGATCGAGTATTCAACTGGTGTGCCGACTTTGATCTTGGTGATGTCGCCCTCGGCTATTTGCATCTTCATCTTAACTCGGCTAAGATCAGCGATATTTACGATAGTTGGCGTAGTTTGGTTGGCATTTACAGTCTGACCCTCCTCAACCTGCACGCTTACAACCGTGCCATCTCTTGGAGCGGTGATCTTTGTGTAGCCTAAATTTATCTTAGCGGTGCTTAGCTCGATATTTGTCTGCTTGATCTGCGCTTCAAGCTCTTTTATCTTGGCACTATTTGTACTATATGTGTTTTTTGCGCTTTCAAATTCTTGCTTTGAGGTGGCGTTTTTAGAAAAGAGCGCGTTTTCTCTATCAAACTGCGTTTTAGCGATATTTAGAGCCACTTTTGCACTTTCAAGCTGAGCCTTGTAGATGGCCAGTTGAGCCTCTTTATTGTCTATGCTATTTTGCTGGGTCGAGCTATCGATGCTTGCGATCATATCGCCCTTTTTTACCTGATCTCCAAGCTTAACATATAGCTTTTTTATCTGACCGCTCACCTGAGCTCCCACGTCGATTAGCTCGGTAGCGAAAATTTCTCCAGTTGCATCGACCTTTTTGCTAAATGAGCCCTTCTTTGCCTTTTTGGTGATAAACTCCACCTTTTCATCTTTTATATTGAAAAATTTATCATAGACGAAGTATCCGCCAACGCCTAAAATAAGCAGGATTATTAAAATTTTAGATTTTTTCATCGCTTCTCTTTGTAAAAAATTGGTAAATTCTACTTCACAAGAGTAAATACTCTTTAAGCTTCCTCTTTTGCCATGCCAGCCTCTATCAAAAACCTACTTGGCTGATAATTCACCTTCTTTATCTTGTCGTATTTTGCATAGCTAAGATATAGCTCATCTTTAGCCCTTGTTACTGCCACATAAAAGAGCCGCCTCTCTTCTTCTAGGCTGCCACCCATGCTCATTAGCTTTAAATTTGGAAAGCGATTTTGCGCAAGATCTACGATAAAGACTTGGTCAAATTCAAGCCCCTTGCTCGCATGCACGCTAAGCAAGCTAACGCCCTGCCCTTCGCTCATCTCGTTGCTGCCAAGAGCTAAGAAGTTATAAAATTTACTGATATCTTGATACTTTTTAGCTAGCTCGCTTAGCACCACGCTCTTTGCCATTATGCGCTCTTTGACCTCTTCTTTTAGAGCTAGATCGACGTTGCCATTTTTTAGAGTTGCCCTTTTTGTGCTGAGATTTTCAACGATTAACGAGTAAATTTTACTAGTTTTTATCTCATTTATCATCGTGGCTGGCTTTGAGATATTTCTCATGCCTCTTAAAAAGTTGTAAATTTCATATAAAAACTGCGCCCCACTCTCGCTTAGCTTTTGTAGTTTTAGCACAGGGTGTCCTAGGAATTTATCGCTAAAGCCAAGCTTAGAAAACCTCGAAACTTCGGCAAATTCGTCAAGGTCGTCAAAAAGGCCTAGCTGGTAGTTTCGCCTTTTATTTGATGAGATATTTACGCTCTCATCTGGCTCAACTATCCCTTTTATCAAATTTCCATGTCCAAGCTTCAGTAACGCGTCAAAAATTTCTTTGCTAACTGCGCTGCCAACGCCCTTTGCGTATTCGCAGATGTGAATAAATGCCATTATATCTTTTGGATTGACATAAATTCCCATGATGTCGATGAGTGCCTTGATCTCGCGGCTCTCAAAGAAGCTCACCCCGCCCTTTCGCTTTGAGCCGATGCCTCGCTCTTTTAGCGCGACTTCTATGCCGTCAGCTGATGAGTTATTTCTAAAAATTATGGCGATATTTTCTCTATTAAATGGCGAAAGTGAGATGATATCAGCGATATTTTGATACTGATCAAAAAGCTCGTTATAGACAAGCAGCCTTGGAGGTTTGAAATTTCCCTCGCGACTAACCGTGAGGTGCTTTTCATAAAGCCTTGGATTGTTATTTATCACCTTGTTTGCAAGGGCAAGTATGCTCGAGCTTGAGCGGTAATTTACATTTAAAGCGTAGATATTTGCGTTTGGGAAGCGATCTTTAAACGAGCCTATGATCTCGATATTTGCGCCGTTAAATGCGTAGATGCTCTGGTCAAAATCGCCCACGCAAAAGAGGCTCTTTGTCTTAAATGCGTCTATTAGGCTACCTTGAAGCGTGTTTGTATCTTGATACTCGTCGATCAAAATTTCATCATAAGATAAATTTGCTCCCTTTTTTAGCTCGTCGCGCATCTTTATGAGAAGGTCGTTAAAATCAGCGTAGGCAAATTTAGCCTTTTCAGCCTCAAACTCCTCTAAGACATCTTCATAAATTTCAGCATAAACGCCCTGCTCTTCGCTCTTATCGCTTATCCATTTGCCAAATGTTGTGCCTTGTTCGCTGTTTTGAAAGAGCGAGTAAAGGTCGTATAGATAGGCTCCGCCATAAGGCTTGACGTCGCTTAAATGGTAAAATTTACGCCTCTCAACAAGACTTTTTAAAAGCGTCTTTAGCTCGCTTGGCTGCTTTAGCGTGACGCCTTTATCAAGGCTTTTTAAAAGCGAAAATGAGACCGAGTGGAAAGTGCCTGCGGTGATTTTGGAGGTGATTTGTTTGTCAAAATACCTATTTAAACGCTCTATCATCTCGCTGGCTGCTTTGTTGGTGAAAGTTAGAAGCAAAATTTTCTCTGGCTTTACGCCTAAATTTAAAAGATGAGCGATGCGCGCGACAATCGTGCTAGTCTTGCCAGTGCCAGCTGAAGCGATGATGAGATTGTGTCCAAATGGCGCAGTTGCGGCGGTGTATTGTTCTTTGTTTAACCTAGATAAGGGCATTGTTTCCTCTTTTTTAAAAAGGCCTAATTATAGCTACTTAAACTTTAACAGCTATAATCACGCCGATGAAAAAGTTTAAATTTTTAAAATTCCCTGCCCTATTTTTGGCTTTAGTGGTCGCTACTTTTTTGATACTTGATCAAATTTATCCACTAAATTTAGATGCGCTTAAAAAAGACGAAGCCAAAATTTTGCTTGATAAAAATGGCGAGATCATAAATATGAAGCTTAGTAGCGACGGAATTTGGAGATTTCACGAGCAAAGCTTTCCAAACTCGCTAAAACAATGCGTCGTTCTCTTTGAAGATAGGTACTTTTACTACCATTTTGGCGTAAATTTTGCCTCCATTTTTAGGGCATTTTTCCACAACCTAAGAAGCGACAACCGCATAGGCGCTAGCACTATCACTATGCAAGTGGCAAGAATGCTTGAGCCAAGTGATAGGAGCTATAAAAATAAGATAAGAGAAATTTTTAGAGCATTTCAGCTAGAGCTTCACTTTAGCAAGGATGAAATTTTAAATTTATACCTAAATTTAGCCCCGTATGGTGGCAATATCGAGGGTGCAAAGGCAGCAAGCTTCTTTTACTTTGGCAAGGAGCTAAACGAGCTTAGCTACGCTCAGGCCGCACTTTTAAGCACGATCCCTAAAAATCCAAATAAGAATAGGCTTGACCGCGTTTCAAACATAAATGCCCTAAAAAACAGGGTCATAAAGATGCTTTATAAGGCAAATTTAATCGATCTTAGCGCCTTTAAAAGAGCGCAGGCTGAGCCATTTAAAAATGTAAGGATAAGAGCCGTCGTAAATGCTAGCGACTACGCAAATGTCGCTTTTAAAAACCAAATTTCAAAGGCGAGCTTGGATCTAAATTTACAAAAAGATATGCTTAAAATTTTAAAAGATGCGATGTTTTCGCTAAAGGCTAAAAACGCAAATAACGCAGCAGCCGTGGTCATTGACAATAAAAAAATGAGCGTTGTTGCATTTATCGGCTCACACGATGAGCGCGCACGTGATGGCAAAAACTCAGCCCTAAATATGAAGCGAAACACCGGCAGCACGCTAAAGCCTTTTATCTACTCGCTAGCCCTTGATAGTGGTCTCATCACGCCAAGCTCGCAGTTAATTGACACGCAAATTTATCTAAATGAATATGTACCAAAAAACTTTAGTAACGACTTTTTGGGGCTTGTAAGCGCAAAGGACGCTCTAAATTTTAGCCTCAATATCCCAGTTATAAATTTAGACTTAAAGCTAAAAGATAACTCGCTTTATGAGCTACTTGAAAAGGTAAATTTAGTTGATGAAAACAAGGAATTTTACGGCTCTTCGATAGTTTTAGGCAGTGCTGAGATGAGCCTGATTGATCTTGCACATCTTTATACGATATACGCAAATGGCGGGGTTTATAGACCACTTGAGTTTGCGGGCAAAAACTACAAAAATGAGGACAAAAACATAACCCTCATCTCGTCTCAAAGCGCATATCTAACCGCCAAAATGATGAGCGAGGCCTCAAGGTCATATCTAAAAAATGCTTGGCAATATGCGCAAAACACGCCAAAAATCGCCTTTAAAACAGGCACAAGTGCAAACTCACGCGATCTTTACGCTATTGGAGTTGATGAGGACTATACAATAGCCGTCTGGGTGGGCAACTTTAACGCCGAAAAAACTGACAAACTAACTGGGCTAAATGACGTCTCAAAGATCGTTTTTGATATGTTTAAGCTCATCGCTCAAAAAAGAAATTTAAGCTTTATGAGCGAGCCAGAGGGCATTGAAAAAGTGCCAACCTGCCTTGATGCTTTTAGTTATGAAACATGCAAAAAAACGGCGCTTGATGATAGGATAGTTGGGGTTAAACTGCAAGATAAGTGCGAGAGTTTAAGAGGCGAGGAGCTTGAGTTTTTGATAAAAAATGGCTTTTTAGACAAGAACGAGGTCAAAAATAGCCCTTGTGCTGAAGTTTTTAAAGACAAAAAGCCAGTTTTTGCCTACCCATATAACGGCGAAGAGATCGTGACAGATGAAAATGTAACACAAATTATGCTAAAATGCTACGCGTTTTTAGGTGATGAAATTTACTTAAAAGTGGATGATTTGAACTTTTCTAAGATAGAAAATGCAAGCGAAAAAAGGCTAGATCTAACTCTTGGCGAGCACACTTTAAAATGTCTTGATCAAAACTCAAATCAAAGTGAAATAACAATAAAACTAAGGAGATAAAATGCAGCAAAAAGCGCTAGTTCTAGCACTTTTAGGAGCAGTAAATTTATATGCTTTAAGTCTAAATGGCAATGTCGAGGTAAAGTCGCCTTTAAGCGTGGAATTTGGACTAGAAGATGATGTTAGCAAAAATCTCATAGACACTCTAAGCGAGAAAAAACTCATCTCATGTGAGCCAGCGCTAAGTGGCACGGTGAAATTTAACGCTCAAAGCCTTACGCTTTTTACAAAAGATATGCATGCTGGCACCGAGTATAACTGCAAATTAGAAAATGGCAGTAGCGCTAGCTTTGAGACGAAAGAATTTGCGCTTGAGAAGATAGAAAAGCTCTCTGATAGCAAATTTATCCTTAAATTTAATGACGAAGTTAGTGATGAGCTTGTGAAAAAAGTAGCCGTAAAAGGCGCTAGCTTTAATGCCTTGCAGCTCTCTCAAAACAGTTTTGAGCTTGATCTTGATAAAAATATAAGCGAGCCTACTTTTGATCTTGGAGAAAATTTTGAGAGTAAATTTGGCGCTAAGCTTGCAGGCGATAGCATGGTGAAATTTAGTGAGCAAGCAAGCGACGAGAGCGTAAATTTAAACGCTGAAGCTAAAAGCTTTGAGATAGCTAAAATTTATCCGACAAGCCTTGATAACGGCATCTTGGCATTTAGAATTTATCTAAAAGAGTGGCTAAGCGATGATAATAATCTAAAGAAATTTATAAAGATAAAAGGCGTAAAAAGCTTTAGCATAAGCGACGTGGCATATAAAAATGACGATGAGGCTGGCGCGCCAAATTCTGAGCTTGAGGGGTATGATTATTACATCGATATCACAAGCGATGAGTTTAAGCCACAAAATAGCTACGAGATCACGATAAAACCGGGCTTTGGAGATGACAGAAATGTCGTAAGAGAGGCCAAAACCTGCGAGGTGGTCGCTAGCAACTTCACTCCATTTGCAAATTTTACAAACGAAGAGCCTTACATCTCAAGTGTGGGCGAGATCGGCATTAGAAGTGCAAATTTGCCTGAGCTAAATGTGAGCGTTGAAAAGTTAAGCGATCAAAATTTTAGATACTTTTTAAATTTCAACGACAATAGCGAAGATCTAAGCAATTTTAGCTCAAAAGTAGCAAGCAAAAGCTACAAGCTAGAGGGTGCGTTAAACGAAATTTCACTAAACAAGATCAAGCTTGACTTTGCAGGAGCAGGAGATGGCGTTTATAAGATAAGCTTAAACTACGGCAAAGACAAGAGCGTCTCAAAGGTCGTCTATCTAAGCGACATCGCCATAAATGCAAAGCTTGGCAAGGATGAAATTTTCGTCTTTGCAAACCGCCTTGGCGAAAACACAATGTTACCAAACGCAAATGTAAAAATTTATGGCAAAAGAAATGAAGAGATCGCAGTTGGCGCGACAAATGACGTCGGCGTCTTTAAATTTAACAAAAAAGATATCTACAAAGAGATCTCATCGATCGTCGTCTCACTTGGCAAGGAGCAAAATTTCCTCATCATAAAAGATGGCGAAGCGCTAAATGAGGCAAAGCTCATCAGCCAAAATCCAAGCGAGAGCATCGACGCTTACACGCATTTTGCCTCAAATATCATAAGACCAAACGAGAGCTTAAAAGGAGCTATCTATCTAAGAGATAGGGACTTTAACCCGCTTAAAAATATGCCAGTTAAGATCAAATTTATCGATCCACAAGGCAAAAGCAGCGCCCAGATCACGCAAAATACAAATGATGTTGGCATGATAAATTTTGAAAAAGAAATTTTAAGCGATCTAAGCGGTAGATTTAACATGCAGATAATCTACGCTAGCAAGGTAATAGCAAGCGTGCCATTTTACGTCGAGAGCTTCGTGCCAAACAAGATAAAAAATGACATAACCATAGACGCGGATAAATTCTTTTCAAATGAGCTAGTAAAGGTAAATTTAACAAGTAGCTATCTCTTTGGCGGAGCAGCTAGCGACCTAGCTGGCAGTATGCAGGTTAGCTTCTTTGATGATGAGTATAAAAATAGCGAATTCAAAGAGTATAAATTTAAGAATGACACCCTAAAAGCAGCTGCTTATCCAAGCATAGAAAATGATCTAACTCTTTCAAAAGATGGCAAATCAAGCCAGATGATAGATCTTAGCTTTAACACCAAAAACGCACCTTCAATAATAAAAGGTGTCATAAATTTCAACGTAAATGACGATGGCAAAAACGTAAGTGACGCAAAAAGCTTTACACTCTATCCTTATAAAGATATGGTTGGCATCGCTGCTAGCACGGCATTTGCTGATCCAAACGAAGATGTAAAGATAAGAACAGTCGTTGTTGATATGCCAAGCCAAAAGGCAGTGAAGTCAAATTTGAAATTTGATGTAAAACGTGTCACATGGCAGTATCAAAGGGACGCAAACGGCTATATAAAATGGATCCAAACGCTTGAAGATGTGGATAGTTTTTATAAAAATAGTGGCGAGTTTAGCTATAAATTTACGCAAAGTGGCTCATACGTCATCACTGCTACAAATTTAGTAAGTGGCGCAAGCACGAGCCTAGACATCGACGTAAGCGGCTACAACTACTCAACTCTAGCGCCTACAAAAGAGCTTAGCAAGTCTCAGATCAAGCTAAACAAAAGCGTCTATAAAAAAGGCGACGAGCTAAGCGCGGACATAAGCTCAGCCATAAAAGAAGGCATCGCGCTTGTCACGCTTGAAGACGCAGGGGTTAAAGCCTACAAGGTCGTCAAGATCAAAAACAACTCAGCAAACGTTAAATTTAAACTTGACTTTGACTTTAATGGCCTTTACGTGAGCGCAAATATCTACCGCATGACTGACGCTGGGCTAACTCCGTTTAGAACATACGGCAAGGTCTATGCAAATGGCGATAAATCTTCAAGAAAGATAGAGCTTAGCTTAGAAGCGCCAAAAAGCGCAAAGAGCGATGAAAATATCAAAATTTCACTAAAAACAAAGCCAAAAGCTTATCTGAATTTATTTATCACAGATGTTGGCGTGCTTGATATCACATCGCAAAAACCAGCCGATCCGCTTAAGTTTTTTGACAAAATTTTACCTGATGGCGTCTTTGACTACGACATCTATAATATGCTCACAAACTACAAGGTCGAGGGCAAAACGTTAAGTTTTGGCGGTGATGCTGCGGCGATGGCTGTGGCTGCAAAAATGGCAAAACACGCAAGCCCAGTTGATAGCAAAAATGTAAAAACTTATGCAAATTTAGTGAGCCTTCAAGCAGACGACAAAGGCGAAATTTCATACGAGTTTAAAACGCCAAATGGCTTTAACGGTGCCATTAGAGTAGATGCTGTGGCAAATGACGCAACTGCAATGAACGCCGTAAATAGCGAGATAAAAGTAAAAGATGATGTGATCATTAAGCCAAGTGCTTTGATCTATCTTTTAAAAGGCGATGAATTAAGCGCAAATTTAAGGCTTATAAATACGACAAATGCCGACAAAAACCTTACTATAAATGTAGCATCGAGCAAAAATTTAAACATCAAAACGCAAGAAAATGCTAACCTAAAGCCATTTGAAAACAAGGCATTTGTGCTTAAAATTTCAGCCCTTGAAACAGGTGCTGGCGAATACAATGTCACAATAAGCGACAAAAATAGCTCAAAAACGCTTCAAAATTTACTAGACGTCGTTAGCCCTTATACGATCAGCACCTACGCAAAAAGCAGCGTCTTTGACAAAGAGAGCAAGATCTCACTACCAAAAGGCTATCACGATGTAAGCGTTGATGCGTCAAGCTCGGTCTCAAGTGTGCTGTTAGCAGCTTCAAAGAATTTAGTAGAGTATCCTTACGGATGCGCGGAGCAAAGGAGCTCAAGACTGCTTGCGCTTTTAAATTTAAAACCAAAAGATGAGCTTGAAAAAAGCGATCAAAAGAGATTTATCGTTAGCGGCATAGATGAGCTAGTTAAGATGCAAAAGCCAGACGGCAGCTTTGGCTACTGGAGCGATCTAGGCGAGACAAACGCATTTGCAAGCATCTTTGCAACAGACGTGCTTCTTGACCTTGAAGAGGCTGGATATGAGGTAAGTAAAGGCATCAAACAAAATGCTCTAAATTCGCTCTTAAAATACGCAAATAACGACCTTGAGGCACTTTACGCTCTTTATGTAAGCTCACGTGCAAATATGGCCGATAGATCAATCTTAAATAAAATTTATGACGACAAAGCCTACAATAAAACAGCACTAAGTAAATACCTAATGGCAGCAGCTTTAAAGCTAAACGGCCTAAATGACGAGGCAAAAGTCGCGCTAAAAGATATCAAAAATGCCAAAACAAGCGAAGAAAATCCATCTGATTTTAGCTCAAAAATAAGAGATAACGCATTTATCTTATATCTGCACGCAAAATACTTTGAGAAAAACGACTACTCAGACGATCTTGCAAATTTCTTGATAGTAAATTTAAATGAGCTAAGCTCAACGCAAGAGCGTGCATTTACGCTTAGAGCGCTAAACGCATACTTTGGCAAAGATAGCGGCGAGAAAAATAATAAATTTAAGCTTAGCTACAACGGCGAAAGTAAAGAATTTGACGGTCTTTTAAGCACCTCTTTTACTACAAAAAATGGCGAATTTAGCATCACTCCACTAGGCTCAAATAAGCTTTATGCAACTATCTTAAGCTACGCTTACTTGCCACTTGAGATCAAACATAAAATCGAGCCAAAAGAGCTTGACATCTACCGCGTTTTTGTCGATGAAAAAGGCAAAGAGCTAGGTCTTGACAGCCTAAAAGTAAATGACGTCATCTACTCAAAAGTAGTGATAAACTCAAAAACAATGGTTAAAAATGGCGTTATAAACGAGATCGTAAGTAGCTGCTTTGAGCCGATAAATGAAAATTTAAGCAACTTTAGCAAGAGCTTAAAAAACAGCTTGCAAGTTGAGTATAAAAGCGTAAAAGATGACCGCGTGCTAAGCTTTTACACGCTAAGTAGCGACGAAAAAGATGCCGTGCTTTACACGCCTTATCGCGTAAGACTTGGTGGCAAATGCTCTCTTGGCGCAGTCACAACTGAAAATATGTATAACGAAAGACAAAACGATTACGACCTAGCTCAGCGAAGCTTTAACGTCAAATAGCTATTTAAACTTCGGGGCGTTTAACCGCCCCAAGCCCATATTTCCCCACTTTTGCAAAGATTTTTTTAAACAAATTTTAGATAACATTAAGCATTTTTTAAACGAAAGAGGATACAAAAGTGGCAGAATTTTACAATGCAAAAGAGATAGAAGATAAATTTTATAAAATTTGGGAAGAACGCGGATATTTCGAGATAGACGCAAACAAAGATATCCAAAAAGATGGACGTAAATTTTGCATTATGATGCCACCTCCAAACGTGACTGGCTCGCTTCACATCGGACACGCCCTAACCTTCACACTTCAAGATATCATGACTCGCTACAAGAGAATGGACGGCTACAAGACACTTTGGCAGCCAGGCCTTGACCACGCTGGTATCGCTACTCAAAACGTCGTTGAAAAGCAGCTTTTGGCTCAAGGGATCAAGAAAGAAGAGCTTGGACGTGAGAAATTTGTAGAAAAAGTGTGGGAGTGGAAAGAAAAAAGCGGCGGCATGATCGTCCATCAGATGCGAAAGCTTGGCATCACTCCGGCTTGGTCACGCCAGAGATTTACTATGGATGAGGGCTTAAGAAGAGCTGTGAAAAAAGCCTTTGTAAATTTATACGACAAAGGGCTAATAGTCCAGAAAAACTACATGATAAACTGGTGTACGCATGATGGCGCACTCTCTGACATCGAGGTCGAGCACAAGGAGAACAAAGGTAAGCTTTATCATTTGAGATATTACTTTGCAGATGGACAAAATTTAGAAAACTATCAAGCAGAAGTATCGCATGATGAATTTGCTGGTTGCGATGCGAGTTCGAATGAAGCGCACTCTTCGTGCGTTGCAGTGAAGAACGAGCAGCAGTCTCCAGCAAAGGCGCATGCGAGACAAGGCGCTTATATAGTGGTTGCGACTACTCGTCCTGAAACATATTTCGGTGATACGGCGGTAATGGTAAATCCAAACGACGAGCGCTATAAAAATTTAATCGGCAAAAAAGTGGTGCTACCTATCATAAATAGAGAGATCGAGATCATCGCAGACGAGCACGTTGATATGGAGTTTGGAACAGGCCTTGTTAAGGTCACACCTGCGCACGATCAAAACGACTACGAAGTTGGTAAAAAACACAACCTTGAGTTTATCACCGTCTTTGACGAAAAGGGCATCTTAAACGATAAGTGCGATAAATTTGCAGGTCTTGAGAGGCTTGAGGCTAGAGATATCGTAGTAGCCGAGCTTGAAAAACTTGGCAATGTTGAAAAGATAGAAGACTACGAAAATCAAGTAGGCTACTGCTACCGCTGCAAAAACGTCGTCGAGCCATACATCTCAAAGCAGTGGTTTGTCAAAAAAGAGATCGCGGACGAAGCGATACAAAAAGTCTCTGAAGGCCTTGCTAAATTTTACCCGCCACACTGGATAAACAGCTTTAACGCGTGGATGAGAGAGCTAAGAGATTGGTGTATCTCACGCCAGCTTTGGTGGGGACATCAAATTCCAGTATTTTACTGCGATGATTGCGGTCATATGTGGGCTGACGAGGACGAGCCATGCGAGTGCAAAAAGTGTAAAAGTAAAAATTTCCACCAAGACCCAGACGTGCTAGATACGTGGTTTAGCTCTGGTCTTTGGCCATTTAGCACGCTTGGCTGGGGCAATGAAAATGAGCTAAAAAATGAAAAATGGTTTGAAGGCGACTTGGCTGAGTTTTATCCAAACAACCTTCTCATAACTGGCTTTGATATATTATTTTTCTGGGTTGCTAGGATGATGTTTCAGGGTGAAAACGCCCTTGGTAAGCTGCCATTTGACGACATTTATCTGCATGCGCTTGTAAAAGATGAGTTTGGCAGAAAGATGAGTAAAAGCCTTGGCAATGTCATCGACCCACTTGATAGCATAAATGAGTATAGCGCCGATATATTGCGCTTTACACTAACGCTTCTAGCCGTTCAAGGACGCGATATCAAGCTAAGTGACGCTAAGATGAAGCAGGTAAGAAATTTCACCAACAAGCTTTATAACGCGAGCAAATATCTCATGCTAAATGAGAGCAAATTTGCAAATTTAGAGGATATCAAGCTTCAAACAAAGCTTGGAATTTATATGAATAGCCGCTTTAACGAGTGCGTGAGAGAGGTGCGCGAAAACATCGACGCCTACCGCTTCAATGACGCTGCAAACACGCTTTATAAATTCCTTTGGGATGAGTTTTGCGACTGGGGCATTGAGCTAAGCAAGGCTGACAAAGCGAGCGTAAAAGAGCTTGGAAGTATATTTAAAGAGGCGATGAAACTACTAAATCCTTTCATGCCGTTTCTTTCAGAGTATCTATTTCAAGAGCTTAGCGGCACACAGCTTGAAAATGCAAAATCAATAATGGTGATGAGCTATCCAGAGATAAAAGAGCGAAATTTAGAGGTTGAGAAGAAATTTGAGCTAGTTATCGAAGCGATCGTGGCTATTCGCCGTGCAAAAGCGACCATAGATCTTGGCAACTCAAAGATCACAAAAGCCTTTGTTAAATTTAACGAAAAAATAGATCTTGACGAGGTTAAAGAGTATATCAAACTGCTTGCAAAATGCGAAGAGATCGGCTTTGTAGATGAGAAAATCGAAAATTCAATAAGAGATGTAAGCGAAAATTTAGAGGCATTTGTCCCGCTTGAGGGGCTTGATATGAGCGGCATCATCACAAGGCTAAGGTCTCAAAAGACAAAGCTTGAAAAAGAGATAGCCAAACTCTCAGGCATGCTAAAAAACCAAAATTTCGTTGCAAACGCACCAAAAGAGGTCATAGAGACAAACAAAGAGGCGCTAGAGAGCGCCGAGGCTAAATTTAAAAAAGTATGCGAAGAGCTAGAAGCTCTTGGCGAGTAGGTTTTGCGGCAAAAGTTGAAGGGTAGCGTTTTATCTTTGGCAGCTTGTAGTTGCCACGCTACCCTTGGCGCTAATATATTGTCTTATTAAAGTGAAATTTATCGCCCTGCACTATCTTGCATGTAAATTTAAAATTTAAAGGATAAAAAAATGAGTGAAAAAATAAAAATAGCAGTTTTAGGATATGGAAATTTAGGTCGCGGCGTCGAGCTTGCGGTGCGAAATAGCAAGGATTTAGAGCTAACAGCAGTCTTTAGCCGCAGAGATCCAAGCGAGGTAAAAACGTGTGGCGCGCCAGTATTTAGCGTGGATGAAATTTTATCACACAAGGGCAAATTTGACGTTTTAGTACTTTGCGGTGGCAGCGCAACTGACCTTCCAACGCAGACGCCAGAGTTTGCAAAAGAGTTTAATGTCGTCGATAGTTTTGACACGCACGCTAAAATCCCAGAGCACTTTGCCGCAGTGGATGCTGCTGCTAAAAAAGGTGGCAATGTAGGCGTCATCGCTGTTGGCTGGGACCCGGGGCTATTTTCATTAAATAGACTATTTGGCGAGAGCGTGCTTGAAAATGGCAGCAGCTACACATTTTGGGGCAAAGGCGTGAGCCAAGGCCACTCAGACGCTATCCGCAGGATAAAAGGCGTCGTGGACGCTCGTCAATACACAGTGCCCATAGATAGCGCACTAGAGCGAGTACGCGATGGGGAAAATCCAAATTTAACCACAAGAGAAAAACACTTGCGTGATTGCTACGTCGTGGCAGAGGACGGCGCTGATAAGGCACGCATCGAGCATGAGATAAAAACGATGCCAAACTACTTTGCCGACTACGACACAAGCGTGCATTTTATAGATATTGAGACGCTTAAAAAAGAGCACGGCGGTATCCCACATGGGGGATTTGTACTGCGAAGTGGAGTGAGCGGAGAGCATGGCGAAAATAAACACTTGATCGAGTTTTCGCTAAAACTTGACTCAAATCCAGAATTTACCGCAAGTGTACTCGTAGCTTATGCCCGTGCAGCATATCGCTTGGCACAAAGAGGCGAGAGTGGCGCATTTAGTGTATTTGACATAGCTCCAGCACTTCTTTCGCCAAAGAGTGCAGATGAGCTAAGGCGCGAAATTTTATAAGATGACGCACTTTTAAAAATAAGGAAAATTTAGTGATA
This sequence comes from Campylobacter concisus, assembly GCF_003049065.1. Lineage (GTDB taxonomy): Bacteria > Campylobacterota > Campylobacteria > Campylobacterales > Campylobacteraceae > Campylobacter_A > Campylobacter_A concisus_BE. The sequence continues at coordinate 44,086 of NZ_PISC01000005.1, forward strand.
AAAATAGAGAAATTAAGCAAATTTTACGGTGATACCCAGATCCTTTTTGATATAAATTTGGAGGTTAAAAAGGGTGAAATTTTTGCTATCGTGGGGCACAGCGGTGCTGGTAAATCAACGCTTTTAAGGTGCATAAACGGACTTGAAAGCTATCAAGGTGGCAGCTTAAAAGTCTTTGATCAAGAGATAAAAAATTTAGATGAGACGCAGCAGAGACATTTAAGGCGAGATGTTGGGATGATATTTCAGCATTTTGCCTTGATGGCTAGAAAAAACGTCTTTGAAAACGTCGCCACTCCGCTTAAATTTTGGGGTTACAAAAGCGATGAAACTGAAAAAAGAGTGAAAGAGCTTTTAAATTTAGTCGGTCTTGAAAACAAGGCAAAAAGCTATCCAAGTGAGCTAAGTGGCGGTCAAAAACAGCGTGTGGCGATCGCCAGAGCGCTTGCTTTAAATCCTAAAATTTTACTAAGCGACGAGGCGACTTCGGCTCTTGATCCAAACACGACAAACCAAATTTTAGAGCTGCTTGAAAAGATAAACAAAGAGCTAGAGATCAGCGTCGTCATCGTCACGCACGAGATGGAGGTTGTAAAATCGATCGCAAAACGAGCGATTTTGTTAGAAGGCGGCAAGATCATAGGCTCTGGAAGCATCGAAGAGCTATTTTTAAAACCAGATGAGAAGATGAAAGAGTTTTTGGGTGAAGTTGAAATTTTGCCAAGCACTGGCACAAATATCAGGCTATTTTTCCCAAAAGAAGTGGCTCAAAACAGCGTGATCACGCATATGGCAAGAAGCCTAAATATCGACTTTAACATAGTCTGGGGCAAGCTTGAAAAGCTAAACGACAACGTCCTTGGCTCGCTTGTCATAAACATAGATGAAAAAGATAAAGAAAACGTGCTTAACTATATCAAGCAAAGTGGCGTTTTGTGGGAGGTTGCTTGATGTTTGGTATTGATTTTTCTAAATTTCCAGATGTTTTTTCTAGGATACTTTTGCCAGCTATCGGCGAGACGCTATATATGAGCATAGTCTCTACCATGCTCGCCTTTGCCATAGGCCTCATACCTGCGGTTTTGCTAATACTTTCAGACAAAGACGGGCTAAAGCCAAACAAGCAGCTTTATTTTGTGCTAGATATCGTTATAAACGTGCTTAGAAGCTTTCCGTTTATCATTTTGATCATCGTGCTCTTTCCGGTCACAAAAATGATCGTAGGCACAAGCATCGGCACCACAGCTGCGATCGTTCCGCTAACTATTGGAGCGGCTCCGTTTGTGGCAAGGCTCATTGAAAATGCCCTAAAAGAGGTTGATAAAGGCATCATCGAAGCTGCTCAAAGCTTTGGTAGCTCGAAATTTCAGATCATCTTTCGCGTGATGTTTGTAGAGGCTCTTCCTGGCATCATCTCGGCATTTACGCTAACGCTTATCGTAAATATCGGCTTTTCAGCGATGGCTGGTGCAGTTGGCGGTGGCGGACTAGGATCTGTCGCTATAAACTACGGATATCAGAGATTTCGCCCAGATATCATGCTCTACACCGTGGTTATTCTTATCATTATGGTTCAAATTTTTCAAGTTTTAGGCAACTATCTCTATAAAATTTCAAAAAAATAAGGCCACATTTTTTATCTGATTTTAAGCTTTTTTCCTTAAAATTGCAAAATTAATTTTAGCTGAAAGGACAAAAGATGAAATCAGATATGTGCCAGATGTGCCGCCTACTAAAAAATGCGTCGTCGAAAGACTAATCTCTAAGCACAGAATTTCTTTTTAAGTGCTTAGAAATAGCTTAAGCGCTTAAAAAGAAATTTAACCTTCTAGCTTAAATTTATCCTTTTTTGGTGCTTGGCAAATTTTAAAAAAGGATAACAAATGAAAAAACTACTTCTTACCTCTTTAGTTGCCCTAGGCCTTAGCGTTAGCGCAAATGCTGCTGACAAGTCAAAAACAATAATCGTCGGTGCTACGCCTATCCCACATGCTGAAATTTTAGAGGTTGTAAAGCCTATTTTGGCAAAAGATGGCTACACACTTGAGATCAAAGAATTTAACGACTACACCACGCCAAACCTTGCGACAGAGGACGGCGACCTTGACGCAAACTTCTTTCAGCACATCCCATATCTTGAAGAATTTAACAAAAACAAAGGCACTCACCTTGTAAAAACAGTTGGCGTGCACCTCGAGCCAATGGGAGTTTATTCTAAAAAGATCAAAGATATCAAAGAGCTAAAAGATGGCGCAGTTGTCTCTATCCCAAATGACCCAACAAACGAGAGCCGCGCACTTGACATCATAGCAAGTACCGGACTTATCAAGCTAAACAACAACCCACTAAAAACTCCGCTTGATATAGTTGATAACCCTAAGAAGCTTAAATTTGAAGAGATCGAGACTGCTCAAGTGCCAAGAACGCTTGATGACGTTACTATCGCAGTTATCAACACAAACTACGCGCTAAATGCAAATCTCAATCCAACAAAAGACGCGCTTGTGATCGAGAGCAAAGATAGCCCATACGTAAACTACGTAGTTGTTAAAGCTGGCAACGAGAACAGCCCTAAAACTAAAGCGCTTGATAAAGCGATCAACTCACCAGAAGTTAAGAAATTTATCGAGACAAAATATAACGGCGCTATCATCCCAGCGTTTTAATCAAATTTTCAAAAAAGCGACGTAAAAGCTTTTACCTTTTTAGCGTCGCTTTACCAAAACAAAAAAAAGGAAAAACAATGAAATTTATCAAACTTTTAACCGCATCTTTAGTTGCTCTAAGCCTTCACGCAGCCGACAAGGATCATACTATCATTGTTGGTGTCTCACCAGTGCCACACGCTGAAATTTTAGAATTTGTAAAACCAAAGCTAAAAGATAAAGGCTATGATCTTGTTATCTCTGAAATTTCAGACTATTCGATACCAAATGTCGCCACAGAAGATGGCAGCTTAGACGCAAATTTCTTTCAGCATTTGCCATATCTTGAGGAGCAAAACAAGGCTAGAGGCTTGCATCTTGTAAGCGTTGCAAATGTCCATGTCGAGCCACTTGGCTTTTACTCTAAAAAGATAAAAAGCATAAAAGATCTAAAAGATGGCTCAAAAGTTGCGATCGCTTACGATCCGTCAAACGGCAACAGAGCGCTTAGAATTTTAGAAAAAGCCGGTCTTATAGAGATCGATAAAAACGTAAAAGTTGCAACTGTAAATGACATAACTAAAAATCCTAAGAATTTACAATTTGTCGAGCTAGAAGGCGCTCAGATCCCAAGAACGCTTGATGATGTCGATATCGCTGCTATTAGCACAAATTTCATCCTTGATCTTGGCATGAGCGTGGCAAAAGACGCACTTTTGCTTGAAGACGCCAACAGCCCTTATGCAAACATCATCGTCACAAGAGCTGGCAACGAGAACAATCCTAAGATCAAAGCATTAGTCGATGCGGTACTTAGCCCTGATACTAAAAATTTCATCATCACTCGCTACAAAGGCGAGGTCATACCTGCATTTTAAAAACGGGGCGAGCTTTCGCCCTACTTTTGCCTTTAAATTTAAACCTTATAGCTTTTCGTTTTAACTATCTTTTTTAAAATTTATCGCTTTTGTTAGTTACTATTAGTAAATAAAGCTTTGCTACAATGCCTCGTTTTAAGATAAATCTCGGAGTAAAAATGCTACATGACATTATTGATTTTATAGTCTCAAGCGTGAGCAGCTGGGGCTATGCTGGCATATTTGTGATGATGTTTTTGGAGAGCTCATTTTTTCCATTTCCAAGCGAAGTGGCGATGATACCAGCTGGATATCTAGCTCACAAAGGCGAGATGAGCTTAGCGCTTGCTTTTATCTCAGGCACGCTTGGCAGCTTGCTTGGAGCCATTTTCAACTACTATCTTTGCTACTTTTTTGGACGCGAGATCGTCTTAAAATACGGCAAATTTGTGGGCATCACTCACGAAAAGATGGATAAATTTGAAGCATTTTTCAATAAACATGGCGAAATTTCAACCTTTAATTCACGCCTCATCCCTGGAATTCGTCAATACATCAGCCTGCCAGCCGGGCTTGCTAAGATGAACATTTTTAGATTTTGCCTATTTACCACACTTGGTGCTGGGATTTGGTGCGCGGTTTTGCTTGGAGTTGGCTACTTTCTAGGCTCAAATCCTGACAAACAGACACTTCTAACGATCACGATCGCTCTTTTAGCAGTGGTTGCGATAATAAGTGTTATCTATATAGTAAAGCAAAGAAAGAAATAATACACATAAAAATACATAAAATTTAATGTATTTTACTAAATTTGGCTCAAATTTTTAGCTAAATTTAACCTAACAGATAGCTCTCATTTTTTCTAATCTAGCTAAATTTCTTGAAATTTTCTCTAGCTCGTTTTGCTCGCAAACCTCGTCACCTGAGTAGAAAAATTTCACATTTGGAGTTAAATTTACACTTGAAACCGCAAGTCCAAGCTCGCTTATAAGGCGCTTTATAGTCCCTTCGTTGCCGTCTATTATGCTTACATTTGAGGGCAAAATTTCTCTTAAGCTATCTTTAAAATAGTTAAAATGCGTGCAGCCAAGCACCAAAAAGTCAAATTTACTTAGATCAAATTTACCTAGCTCATCTTTTAGATACGACTTAACGTTTTCGCTCTCAAACTCAGCCTTTTCAGCGAAATTTACAAGGCGAGGCAGAGCAAGCAGTTCGGTTTTATCTTTTGCGTTTAAATTTGTAATTAGCTCTTTTAGTTTTGCGCCATTTACGGTGACTGGAGTGGCGATGACAAGCGTTTTTAGGGCATCATCATGGCTTAGATCGTGAGCCTTTTTTACAGCTGGCTCCATGCCGATGATCGGCACGCTTAAATTTGCTCTAAGCTCTTTTATCGCCACGCTTGTTGCAGTGTTGCACGCTACCACGACGGCTTCTGCGCCATTTTTAACAAGAAATTTCACCGCATCAAAGCTAAATTTTAAGATCTCATCCCTGCTCTTTTGTCCGTATGGGACATTTTTTACGTCTGCGTAATATAAAAATTCATGCTCACTAAGCTTGTTTAAAGCTTCATTTAAGACGCTAAGCCCGCCAAGCCCCGAGTCAAATATACCTATCTTCATGCCCATCCTTAAAGCCTGCAATTATAGCAAATAATATCTTTGTAAGCCGTTTTTTATTATACTTTGGCTCATTTTAAAGTTGGAGCTAAATTTGGCAGTTGATAAGGTTATTTTCTATCTTTGCGCGACTTTGATCGCCATAAGTATCATTTTTTCACTATCCTTGCCAGTTTTTACAGTTTTATTTTTTAACTACGACGAATTTCACTTTTTTATCCGCCAGTTTGCAGTCGGCTGCATAGGAATTTTTCTCATGTGGTGGCTCTCAAGGCTAAATCCCGACAAAGCGCTTGTTTGGATAGGCTTTGGACTGCTTATCTCGTGCGGTATCGCTATGGGACTCATGCACGCCTTGCCAGCTTCGATGGTGACTGACTCTGGAGGTGCTAGACGCTGGATCAGGCTGCCTGGCTTCTCACTTGCGCCTGTTGAGTTTTTCAAAGTCGGTTTTGTCTATTTTCTGGCGTGGAGTTTTACTAGAAAATTTAGCGACGGCAAGAGGACTTTGATGGCTGAGCTAAAGATACTTTTGCCTTATATCATTCTTTTTGGTATCGCTATCTTTCTTATTGCCGTTATGCAAAACGACCTTGGTCAGGTTGTAGTTTTGGCACTTACCTTTGTGACGATGGCGCTTTTTGCAGGGGCTAGTGTTAGGCTCTTTGGTATCGGTATCTTGGGCGCTGCCTTTGTCATGACGGTGGCGATAGTTAGCTCTGAGCACAGAATTTTGCGTATAAAGTCATGGTGGGGCACGATACAAAATATGGTTCTCTCTTTCTTGCCAGATAGCGTGGCAAACGTGCTTAGAGTGGCAGACGCACCAGAGCCATATCAAATTTCTCACTCACTAAATGCAATTAAACACGGCGAGTTTTTTGGCGAGGGGCTTGGAGCTGGGATATTTAAGCTTGGCTTTTTAAGCGAGGTGCATACAGACTTCGTGCTAGCTGGCATAGCTGAAGAGGTCGGCGTTTTTGGCATTTTATGCATCACAGCGATCTTTATCACGCTACTTTATAGGATATTTAGAATTTCAGCTAGGAGCGAAAACAAGGTCTATCACCTATTCTCACTTGGTATCGGCCTTATCTTGTCGTTTTCGTTTTTGATGAATAGCTACGGTATCACGTCGATCACGCCGATAAAAGGTATCGCTGTGCCATTTTTAAGCTATGGCGGTAGCTCCGTGCTTGCTATATGCATAGGCATCGGCATGGTCTTGATGGTTAGTAAAAAGGCAAAACTATGATAGTTATTTGTGGTGGCGGCACTGGCGGGCATTTGGCGATCGCTAGAAGCTTTTGCGAAGAGCTAAATGAGAGAGGCATAAAGCCAATTTTTATCGGCTCAACTAGCGGTCAGGATAAATTTTGGTTTGAAAATGATGATAAATTTGCAAAGAAATTTTTTCTACCAAGCAGTGGCGTCGTAAATAAAAGAGGCCTTGCCAAGCTAAAATCAATAACAAATATCATAAGCCTAGCTCTAAAATGCAGGCAAATTTTTAAAGAAAATGGCGTTAAAGCAGTCATCAGCGTGGGAGGCTACTCAGCAGCGCCAGCAGCCATAGCGGCCATCATCTCAAAAACGCCACTTTTCATCCATGAGCAAAATGCCGTAACTGGCAAGCTAAATAAAATTTTAAAGCCGTATGCAAAGGGCTTTTTTAGCTCTTATGATGAGCTCTCGCCCTGCCCTTACCCTGTGGCAAATAAATTTTTTGAAAGCCAAAGAACAAGAGACGAGCTAAAAACGATACTATTTTTAGGTGGCTCACAAGGTGCAAAAGCGATAAACGAGCTGGCTATAAATTTAGCCCCATATCTTAAAGAAAAAGGTATAAAGATCATTCATCAATGCGGCAAAAACAGCCTTGATGAGCTTAAAAAAAGATATGATGAGCTTGGATTTAGCGAGGCAAATTTAGAAATTTTTGACTTTAGCAAAGAGATAGAAAAAAAGATGAGTGAGGCTGATCTTGCCATATCAAGAGCTGGAGCTAGCTCGCTTTGGGAGCTTTGCGCAAACGCCCTGCCCTCTATCTTTGTGCCATTTCCTTATGCCGCTGGCAATCACCAGTTTTACAACGCTAAATTTCTAAAAGATAAAGGTATAGCTGAAATTTGCCTGCAAAATGGCGAAAATTTAGACAAAGATGAAGTCATAAAAATGATCGAGAGCTTTGATCTAAACAAAAGCAGCAAAGCTCTAAAAGATATCCTTTTGCCAAATGGGGCAAAAGAGATAGTGGATAAAATTTTAAGCTAAATCTTCGCCTATGGCGTAGGCTTTTAGCTCTCGTAGCTCGTAAATGAGGTAGTGATAGATAAGCTCATTTGTCTTTAGGCTTTTGCCTGAAAGCACAGGTCTTATCATCTCGATGATCCTATCTGTGATACCTGCGATCTCAACCAAAAGTAGCTCGTCGCCCCTTTGTTTGGCCACTCTTATGCAGTTGTAAAAAAATGTGTAGATAGTTTTAAAATTTTCCAAAACTACGTTTGAGACGATCTGAGAGTCGAGATGTAAAATTTTATTCATCCTATTTTGTAGCTCCATAAGCTCTGCAAGCAGCCCTCTTATCATCGCTGTGTCGCCACTTCTTGAAAAGATACTCTTTTTCTTTTTTTTATTTTGTATCTGATACTCGGCGACTAAAATTTGCATGATATTTGAGATGTTTGTCAGGCTCTCTTGCAAATTTTGATTAGTCTTTAGGCTCACGCCAGCCTTTTCTATCTTGTAGTATAGGCTTTTATTTGTCTGCTCGAGGTATGAGCTAATGTTTTCGTAGTAATCTTCAGTATTAAAGACATTTTTAAAAAAACTGCCCTCATCTGTTGTGCTATAAAGTCTTTTTTTGATCTCTTCGACATTTTTATTAAAAGTGAGCGCATCGATCTTTGTTTCAGGCTCGACAACGCCGTTGTTTTCGATAACTTCCAAGTTTTTCTTAAGCGTGCTTATCAGCTTTTCAATCTCATTAAAATCCATTTTGCCTCTTTGAAATTTTTGGCTATTTTACTATAAAAAGCTGAAGTTTTCGCTTGCAACCCTTAAAGAGATAAATTTATGCTTCTTTTAATAAAATATCTCAAAAAAGGAGCAAAAATGAATGGTGAAGTTTTTAACACTTGCATTATCGTAGCCTCAATAAAGCAAGCTCTAAGGTCAAATTTAGAGTTAGACTACAAAGGCGAAAAATATATAAAAAGCCTAGTTTTTGACTATATTTTGGAGGATGAGCAAGAAAAAAGAGAGCAAGCTAGCATAAATGAGTGGTTTAAGCACGCCAAAAAGCTTGGGCTAAGCGACGTGAGATTTGCTACAAATTTGGCCATCTCATCAAAGGAGCGCTCGCTACAAGGCTTTTCAAATGTAAGCCACAAGTCAATCCTTTGCATTTATAAAGATAAGATGAGCTACTTCGTACCGCACTGGAGCTTTGAAGAAGATAAAAAGGGCTGGGACATAGTCTATAAAGAATTTATCCTAAATGACACGCCAGAAATTCAAAAATTTAGTGACAACACTTTGGAATTTAAAGATATCCTAACTAGGACCTCTAAATTTGCAGATGAGATAGAGTGTGAGAACTTTGGCGACTGCTTTAGAAAAGGGCTAAAAGCGCTAAATGAGCCAGAAAAGATAGAGCAAAATATCCTAAACGCGCCACTTATGCCAAAGCTAAATTTAGCCCTTTTTACTGCGGCAAGTGCGGCAGATGTCTTTGGTGGTATGGGCTCTTGGAACGACGACGCAGCAGGCTTGGCACAGCATAAAAGACGCGGAAAAGAGTACGATGAGCTTAGCAGCGAGCTTTTTACGCAGATGCGAAAAGCCACGCTTTTTGCCATAAATGAGTGGTAGCTAGCCGTTTATCTGATAGATCTTTTTTCGCTGGCTTGAGCTGCCGATGTTTAGGATTTTACGGTATTTGGTGATAGTTCGGCGAACGATTTGGATGTTAAATTTAGCTTGGATTAGCTCTTGGATTTTTAGATCAGAAAGTGGCTTTTTGTGATCTTCGTTTTTTATAAGCTCTAGCAAAAATTCCTTTATCGCGGCATTTGAAGTCTCCTCGTCAAAGCCGGTGGCAAAGAAATTTTTAAGTGCGACCGTGCCTCTTGGGGAGCTTAGATATTTGTTCGCGATCGCTCTTGAGATGGTTGAAGGGTTGCGCCCAAGCTCGTCAGCTAGGTCTTTTAGCTTCATAGGCTTTATGTCGCCGCCCAAAAAGTAGTCATACTGATACTCAACTATCATGAGCCCTATCTTATAAAGTGTCGCCTTTCTCATCTCAAGGGCGTCTATGAGCTCGCTAGCCTCTTTTATGCGTGAGCTTACAAAGGCCTCTTTCTCGTCTAGTCCCTCGGTGTCGATAGAAATTTCAGGATAATAATCGTCATTTATCTGCACGCTTATGCCACTACTTGTGCTTAGCACGAAGATGTCAGGCACCGCCTCTTTTTCATCTTCAAGATACTCAATAGCTGGGGGATTTTTAAATTTCTTTATGATCTTTAGCGCGTCGTCATAGAATTTAAGCTTTCTAAGCTTTTCAATATTTTCAAAATTTAAGATGATCTTTTTTGCGCACTCTATGATCTCATCACTCGCCTCTGCCTCGCTTAACTGAAACAAAAAGCTCTCTTTAACATCCTTTGCGCCCACGCCACATGGCTCAAGGTAGGCAAATCTCGCTCTAACCCGCTCCACCTCATTCTCATTAAAACCAGCAAAAATTTCATCATCATAATAAAAATAGCCCTCATCATCTAAGCACTCGATGATTTTATATGCGATATCTTGGGACTTTTGCGTGGGGAAAAGTGGTGGATTTATCTGGCTAACGAGCTTTTCATAGAGGCTTTCTTTATAGATGCTTAAAGCCTCGATGCTCTCGCTAACCGAGTTTTTGCTAACCTGCTCGAAAAAATTTCGCTTTTTTTCGCTTTTTTCTAAATTTTTGTGTTCTATCGTAGCAAATGGATTCTCTTTTATAAAAGGCTCAAGCGTCTCTTTTAGCTCGTCAAGCCCGCTTTGAAGGATAGGAAGCCAGCTTCTTAGCGTTTGGTTTAGTTTGATCTTTGGCGCTAAAGTTTGCTTTTGCCTTAGCATCATCTACTCAAGTAGCTTAAATTCTTCGCCAAGATAGTGCGTTCTAACGAGCTTGTTGTTTGCCACTTCGCTCGCACTGCCGCTTGCTAGCAGTGAGCCATCTTTGATGACGTAGGCTCTGTCGCAAATGGCTAGTGTCTCACGGACGTTGTGGTCAGTTATCAAAACTCCGATACCTAACTTTTTAAGGTCTCTAACGATGCTTTGGATGTCGCTAACTGCGATAGGATCGACGCCTGCAAATGGCTCATCAAGTAGCAAAAATTTTGGCTTTATAATGAGGCTTCTAGCGATCTCACAGCGTCTGCGCTCGCCGCCACTTAGGCTAACGCCCTTTCTTAGGCGGATAGGCTCGATATTTAGCATATTTAGCATCTCATTTACTCTTTTAGAGATCTCTTCTTTGCTTTGATTTAAAATTTCAGCCCCAAGGAGCAAATTTTCTTCAACGCTTAGCTCTTTAAATATACTTGACTCTTGCGGCAAATAGCCAATACCAAGGTGCGCTCTTTTGTGAAGCGGGACGTTTGTGATCTTTTCGTCGTTTAAAAAGACATCTCCGCTAGTTGGCGAGATGAGCCCACAGATCATATAAAAAGTGGTCGTCTTTCCAGCGCCATTTGGCCCAAGAAGCCCTACCACTTCGCCGCTATTTACCTCTAAAGATATACCTTTTATGATCTCACTTTTCTTAATCGTCTTTTTTAGATCTTTTACTTCTAGTTTATGCACTTATAACCTCGTATTTTCTGCCATTTTTGCTAGGAGAAATTTTTACTAACGTATAGCTCTCGCCGTTTTTCTTTAGAGCTTTTTCTAAATTTTCATCGCCCCACTCTACTAGATGAAGCCCATCTTCAAATAAATTTTCAAAAAGGCCATTTTTTGCCATCCCGTCAAATCCGATCTGATAAATGTCGTAGTGATAGATATCTTTACCATAAATTTGCATCAAAGAAAATGTCGGCGACGTCACGCTCTCATCTATGCCATGAGCCTTGATGATCGCCTTTACAAGCGTCGTTTTGCCACTTGCTAGATCGCCACTTAGCAGCACCACGCCACTTTTTGGCAGCACCTGCACAAGCCGATCAAGCTCATTTTCTAAAAGCTCAAAAACCATCAAAGCTCTTTTACATATTCGCTTTGAGCGCTTTTTGGTATGCTCTTTGTAGTTGGGATCGCTAGCACCTCGTATCTCGCCTCGCGAGCTAGAAATTTGATAGTGATAACGTCGCCTATCTTTACATCTTTTGCTGCTTTTGCCTGCACGCCGTTAATGCTCACAACGCCACTTTTGCACATATCTTCGCTAACGGCACGCCTTTTGGTGATATTTACTACGTTTAAAAATTTATCTACTCTCATGCGGCGGATTTTAACAAAAATAGCCTTAAATTTTTAATCCTTCAGATATTTTAAAAGCTCTTTTAAATTTAGAGGTATGACGCTGCCGTGGGTTTCATTTTTAAAAAGCTCAAAGTGAGAATTTACGCCACTTTGCTTTAAAATTTGGGCTAAATCGCTCGCCTTTAAAATGCCAGCTTTATCTGTCTTGCCCTTTCTCTTTTCAAGCTCGCCAACGCTAAGAAAGACGAATTTAGCCTTTAGTTTCTCTTTAAATTTACCCTCACTCACATTTTGCTTTAAAATTTCAGACTCACCCCACCAAAGAGATGGCGAAGCGATAAAGAAATTTGAAAATACGCCATCATTTTTAAGCAAAGCATAGAGCGTAAAAAGCCCGCCAAAAGAGTGTCCATAAAGGCTCTTTTGGCTGCTTTGCACGTTAAATTTCTCATCAATTAGCGGCACTAAATTTTTAGTTAAAAAGTGGTAAAACGCATCTGCGCCACCACCCTTGCTAAACTCCTCGCCCTCTGCTTTTGGCGTGAGATCTCTTGTGCGTTTTTCTACCTCGTAGCTTTTGTTTGTGTCATATCCTATGCCTATTATTAGTGGGGCAGCCTTGCCATCAAATTCATTTAAGAGCATGTTAAACTGGGCGTTTGCATCAAGCAAGAAAAGCACATTTTTAAACTTATCTTGCCCCTTTAGCTTGGCTGTGAAAATTTTATAAATTTCATCATTTGCACTCATTTTAAAGGTTGAAATTTCAAATTTACTAGCAGCTTTTTGGCTAAGTGGCTCAGGCGTTTGTTGCGGAGCTGCTTGTAAAATTTGCGTCACGCCAAGCGTAAAAAGCAAAAATTTAAACACTCCTACCATTTTGCAGCGACCTTAAACCAAAATCTCCTGCCCTCTTGCGGATACCAGTAGTAGTCTTTGTCATTTATTTGCGCTTCTTCGTATCTTACCTTATCAAAGATGTTGTAGGCGTTTAGACTAAGCGTTAGGTGCTTGTTTGCGTCCCAGCTGACGCCTGTATCAAATGTAAGTAAATTTTTCTCATTTTCTCTTACTCTGTTACCAGGGCCAAATTGTACGCTTGTTAGCTTGCTCTCGTAGTTTGCACCAAAAAATGTTTTAACGCTTTTTACAGGCTTATATGTAAGCGTGGCGTGAAGTGCGTGCTCTGGCGTTGCGGTAAGGCTCTTTGCGTCAAGTCTGGCAAGATTTGTCTCGCTAAATTTCATAGGGCCTCTTGGCGTGTTTATCGTTGGGTTGCCAGTTTTTATCTTTGATTTGTTATAGGTGTAGTTTGAGCTTAAATTTAGATTTGAAAGGATGTCATAGTCTCCGCTTAGCTCCACTCCCCAAACGGTCGCACCTTCTATGTTAAAGTAAGTTCCCCAGCCAGGACAACCCTCACTTTGGATCCGCACACCTGCTGGGCAAGCGCCAAAGGCTGGAATTTTATTGACATTACTGCCGTCTGTGTCTAGGATTTTATCCTTAAATTCATTTCTAAAAAGCGTTACAGAACCTCTAAAATCAGCCTGATTGTCATAATATGCTCCAACTTCATAAGTCGTGCTCTTTTCTGGTTTTAGGTCTTTATTGCCAAAATTGACTATCGTCCAGCCACGTTGGATAGTGCCTACTTCAGGCGAAATTTGATTGACATTAGGTGTTTTATAGCCAGTTGCTACGCCGCCTTTTAGGCTTAGCGTATCTGTGGCGTTATAGACTAGATAGGCTCTTGGCGAGATGTGGTTGCCAAAAAATTCGTTGTGCGTGAGTCTTGATCCAAGCGTTAAAAAGAGCTTTTCATCTAAAATTTGCCACTCATCTTCGATAAAACCAGCATGCTCGCTCATCGAGTAGGTCTTTGGGTCTTTTAAGCCATTTTTTGAAGCGTTTGAGATGATGAAGGTCGTGCCGACATTTTGCTTGCTAAAATCATAGCCAAAAGTTAGAGTGTGTGCGCCAAAAAATGTTATAAATTTGGAGTTAAAGTTGTGATTTTTAGCTTTTGCTGGTATAAATTTGTCAAAAAGACTACTTCTTTGCGTCTGGTCATAAATGTAGCTAAGATCAGCATTTAGGTTATCAAATTCGCCAAGATAACCCACACCATAGCTCTTTTTCTCGTAGTCGTAAGCGTTTAAGACGTTCATTCTTGGATTTGGATCGGCTGTTTTGCCCTTGGAGCGTGAGTAGTTGTGTTTTTCGTTTGAGCCAAGGATGAAGAATTTATTGTGTTCATCTGGCGTGATCCAAAGTTTCGCACTTAAATTTCTCTTATCGCTTTTTTGATAGCCACCAACATAACTATCCTCATCTCTTAGCTTTTTATAACCCCAAAGCTGAAGCGCTAAAAACTCTTTATAAAGAGGTAAATTTAGATAAAAGTCGCCCTGTCTGCCGTCTCCTATGCCTTTATGCGTGTTTATCGTGGTTGAGATGCCGACGTTGCCGCTAAATTTTGAAAAGTCTTTTTTGGTAATGATATTTATAACGCCTCCAACCGCGTCGCTACCATAAAGCGAGCTCATAGGGCCGCGGATGATCTCTATACGCTCGATCGCCTCGGCTGGCGGGATGAAATTTGAGTTCATATCCCCTGCTCCGCCCTTTGGGTTTGCGCTGCTTGAATTTGCTCTTTTGCCATCAATCAAAACTAGCGTTTGAGAGCTCTCCATACCACGTATAGAGATACCACTAGCTGGACCATCCTCGCCGCCAACGACATTTACGCCTGGTACCTTTTGCGCGATTGAGTGAAGTGAGGTAAAGCTATCTTTTGTAAGCTCATCACCGCTTATCACGCTTATGCTTGCAGGGGCTTCTTTTATCTGCTGCGAGAAGCCACTCGCACTTACTACGACGCCATCTAGCTTAGTTTCGTTATTATCTTTCTCTACTGCATAGAGAGAATTTGCCACACAAGCGCTAAGGCAAATGGCGATAAATTTTGATCTATTCACGGATATCCTTTTGTTAAATTTAATCTTTGATAATGAAAGCGAAACGCAAATTTAACAAAGCAAGCATAAAAACAATATTAATTATCATAATTTTAAACAACAATGTAGAAAAAATTTATGAAAATAAAATTTAAATCAATCTAAGAGGAGCTAGACTCAAAGCGAGTCTAGCAAATTTGAAGTTATTTTGAAGCGACCATTTCGTTGTATGAGTTAAATATCTCTCTACTAAGATCTTCGAGCTTTCTAAACTCAGTGACAAAATGTTTTAAATTTTTCTCGTTATAGCCCTTGCCAGCTTCTGTCAAGATGGCTTTGATATTTTTGTTAAACTCATCCACTAAATGGCGTGATTTCTCGTAGGTTTTAGTGTGGCTAAAGCTCTTTGCACACTCATTTTCATACCACGCTACAAGATCGTCTGCGTCTTTTGCTATATCGTCGCCGTAACCTTGCTCATTTACCGTATCTGAATAAACACCCACTTTATAGACGATGATAGCTATCTTTGCGATGATGCCAAAGGTCTTGTCTTCTACATATTTTGATCTTTGGGCTGTCTCTTTTGCATTTTGGTTAAAGCTAGCTAAAGTTTGTTTGAAATTTTCGACATTTGCTGTGGCGATCTTTGAAATTTCATCTATCTTTTTAGAATTTTCATCTATATCTTTGGCTTCTTGCTGAAGTGTTTGGATATTTACACCGATCTCATGTGTCGCTTTTTGGGTATTTTCAGCTAGCTTTCTAACCTCATCAGCGACAACTGCAAAGCCACGTCCATGCTCGCCTGCTCGTGCTGCCTCGATAGCTGCGTTTAGAGCTAGCAAATTTGTCTGCTCAGCTATATCTTTTATCAAATTTACAACCGAAGTGATGTCATCTGTTCTGCTATTTAGCGTGCTTATAGCGTGGCTTGAGCCCTCTATCAGCTCCTCAAGTGAACTCATATTTACGCTTAGCTCATTTATGCTTTGCGTCGTATCCTCAGCGATCCTAGCTGTATCTTGTGCCATGTGTGCCATTTGGCTTAGGTTTTTGATGCTCTCATTTAGATCGTTTCTAACATCTTCTATGCCGTCATTGCCATTGCCAAGTGTGTCGAGCTCTTTTGAAAGTAGGCCTCTTACTTTACTTTTGTGACTATCTTTTATACCAGTTACGCCGTTGCTCATAGAGATGGCATTTTGTTTAAATATACCGCGAAATCCCTCTGTAAAGATATTTCTATATGTTAGTCCGCTTTGAGCAGCGTCTATTGAGGTTGAAATTTCTCTTTGGAGCGCCTCTACTTGATCAAGCAAGTCATTTATACCAAGTGCTACTTCATAAAGAGGGTCATTTTCTTTTACATTTACTATCCTAGGCTCTAATATGCCGTTTCTAGCTGAGCCTACTACGCTTAAAATTTCATTTATAGAGTCAAGTTTTTTTCCAAACATCTTATAGCCTTTGTAGGTTATTTACAAATTCATCATAACTTATATTTTTTTCTTTTAAAAATTCAGTTAAAAATTTCATCGAAGCATCCATGCCACCGCTCTTTTCTACCGATAACAACTTTTGATATATAGGCTCTATCACCTCAATTGCCTTTGGATTTGGCTTGCGTCTAACTGAGTAGTAGCCAACTGGATTATTTTGCACATCAAGCGAAGTTGTGATATTTGCAAATACCCAGTAGTATCCACCATCAAAGCTTTTGTTTTTAACATAAGCAAAAATTTCTTCTTTATTTTTTATGCGCTCCCAAAGTAGCTTGAAAACAGCTCTTGGCATATCTGGGTGTCTTATGATGTTGTGAGGCTTACCCAAGACTTCAGCTTGTTTGGCTCCAACTATCTTTAAAAATGGCTCGTTACAATATGTAATACGTCCTTTTAAGTCGGTCTTTGAGACCAAAAAGGCGCTCTCTTCGACCATGTGTTCTTTGTTTTCAGACATCTTCTCTCCTTTAAGATTTTAATTATTTTAGTTTTTAACGGCTTTTGATAGATCCCACATCGGCAAAAATATACCAAGAGCTAGTAAAAGCACCATACCTGCTATAAAAACGAGCAAGATAGGCTCTATATAGTTTGAGATGTTATCAATAATATCGTTAAATTTCATCCTGTAATAGTCAGTTACTTTTCCGGTCATATCATCCAAGCTACCGCTTTGCTCGCCAGCGCTTATCATCTGTATGAGCATATTTTCATATAAATTTGTATCTCTAAAAGCCTCCGTTAGGCTAACACCCCTACCAACAAGTATCTTAACGCCACTTAGCTTCTTTTTGATATCCTTGTTTGAGACTGTTATCACAGCCGTATCAAGGGCATCTGCTATAGGCAAACCAGCTCGAACAAGCTCTGTAAAGATGAGGTTAAACCTGCTCATATTCGAATAAAATATGATCTTGCCGATGAGATAGACTTTCAAAAGGTATTTATCGACCTTATCTTGAAATTCTTCACTCTCAAGATAGTATTTTCTAAGCAAATATCCGATAAATGCAAGTGCTCCAAGGATATAAAAGCCGTAGTTTGTCATGACGTATTCGATATTTAGCAAAATTTTAGTTGGCAGTGGTAGCTCTGCATTTAACTGCTCAAAAATTTCTCTAAACTGCGGCACAACAAGTATCATAAGGATGACAAAGGCTATGATGATCGCGCAGATGACTGTTATCGGATAGCGGATAGCTTTTTTAAATTTTTGCTGATTGTCCCAGACCTCTTGCAAGATAGAGGCAAGCTTTGCAAGCGCGTCAGCCATATTACCAGTGCTTTCCCCTAGTCTTATCATCGCTAGCGTCACGTCGCCAAGCTCTTCTTTAAAATTTTCTATACTATTTGTAAGGCTTGAGCCTTGATTTAGCTCCTCATCTATGGTCTGAAATATAAATTTAAGGCGCTTATCCTCGGTGGAGTTTGCAACCTCTTTAATGCTATCGTGGATAGAAATTCCAGCATTTGTCATAACGCTAAGCTGCCTTATGGTGGCTACTAAATTTGGGATTTTCACCTTTGGATTAGTAAAAGCTTTTGCGATCACGTTTTGTAAATTTTCAAAGTTATTTATGCTAGAAGTTTGCGTCTCTTTGATCTTGACGATCATGCCAGTAACATTTGCTTTGTCTTTGATCTCGCTTTTATTATTCGCTCTTAGGCTCATCTTGTGGCGTTTGCCGTTTTGGATGTACTCAACCTCAAAGTATTTCATATCTTAGCAACCCTATAAACTTCTTCAAGCGTGGTTATGCCATTTGCTGCTCTTATGACGCCATCATGAAACATATCTATAAAGCCCTCTTCGTAGGCTACGCTTTTAAGCTCATCTTTAGAAGCGCCATTTGCAACCATACTTGCTATATGGTCACTAATAGGTAAAATTTCACTTATCATCTCACGTCCTAGATACCCAGTTTGTGAGCATTGTGGGCATCCGACACTTTTATAAAACTGGTAGTTTTCAGGGACAAATTTCTTAACCTCGTCAAATGTCTTTTGAGATAGAGTGATCTTTTGTTTGCAGTGTGGGCAGAGCTTTCTAACAAGTCTTTGAGCCTCTATACAAACGAGCGCGCCACTTACTAGATAAGGCTCGATGCCCATATCTATCATACGAGGAAGTGCGCTAATGGCATCATTTGTGTGAAGCGTAGAAAAGACAAGGTGACCAGTAAGTGCCGCTTGTATCGCTATGCGAAGCGTCTCTTGATCCCTGATCTCGCCTATCATTATGACGTCTGGATCTTGCCTCAAGATAGAGCGAAGAGCTGAGACAAAGGTAAGTCCAGCCTTTTCATTTACATGCACTTGTTGGATCATATTTAGCTGGTATTCGACCGGATCTTCAACTGTGATGATCTTAGTTTTTACGCTTTTTATATCATTTAGCGCGCCGTAAAGCGTCGTTGTCTTACCTGAGCCTGTTGGACCAGTGACTAGGATGATGCCATAAGGCGCTTTCATACTCTTTTTAAATTTAGCGAAATTATCTGGATGCATGCCAAGATCTTCTAAATTTATAATGACCTTTGACTTATCAAGAATTCTTAAAACTATACTTTCGCCATTTAAGATGGGTAGCGTCGAGATACGAAAATCATACTCTTTGTCTAAAATTTGAGCAGAAAATCTACCATCTTGTGGGCGGCGGCGCTCTGCGATGTCCATGTTTGATAGTAGCTTCATACGGCTAACCATCGGCGGATAGATATCTTTATCAAATATAAATGTCTCGCTTAGCATGCCATCGATCCTGCTTCTTACGATACAGTTTGTCTCGGTCGGCTCGATGTGGATGTCGCTGGCTCTGCTTTGGATAGATGTTTTTAAGATGATCTCTATTAGCTTTAAAATTCCAGAGTTTTCAGTGTTTTGACCTTGGCTAGCTGAGCTTGAAAGCTCTCTTCTGATCTCTGTTATCACATCTTTTATGCTCTCATTTAGCGCTAGCTTGCTTATATATTTTTCTATCTGGGTTGGCTGAGCGATGGCAACTTTTAGTAGTTTTCTATTAAATAAATTTTGCACCTTATCTTGAGCCATAACGTCAAATGGATTTTTAAAAGCGACATATACGCTTATCTCATCCTCTTTTACTGGGATCGCGCTATATGTCTTTAGCTGAGCGGTGCTTAGCTTTTCGCTGATGCGGTAGTCGATATCGATATCATCAAGGTCAAAGTATAAAACCTTAAATTTCTCGCTTATAAATTTAACAAAAGCCTTTATATCAAGCTCAAGATCGTTTGAAATTTCATCGATATTTACATGCCCTCTTCTATAGATATCAGACAAAATTTCCATAAAGTCTTCATCATTTAGTAAATTTTCATCTCTTAAAATTTTAACAAGACCTTTGCCTTCTTGCTCGCTTATCTGCTTTATCTTTTCTATATCTGATGTGCTTAGTTTGCCGTTTTGTTCTATATTTTTTAAGATTACATTTTCTACATTTTTCATTATCTATACTCTATTTGTGATTTCAGGTCGTTATTTTTAAAAATTTTAAGCACTAGCTTTGGTATTTGTCCATTTGTTGGACTTATCTCATATCTTGTGTCAGAATTTGGCTCTTCAAAGATAAATGTGCCAAGCTCTTCAACATACTCTTTTTTTACAAATTTATCAAACAAAAATGAAAGTATATAATCACTCTTTGGAAGCCTGATATAGCTTATATCAACGCCATCTATCATAGCGTGAAATAAGAGCTTTTTCTTAAATAAGATATCAGCAAAATAGGCAGCATTTTCTCTTGATTTTTCGCTCTTTACTAGCTTATCGATCGGAGTTGCTAGCCTGTTTAGATCGTTCATCTTTATGCAAGCGATGCCAAACATAGAAATTTGCTCTTCGTTATTTTGTGTTTTTAAAAATTCCTCAACCTTTTGGTTGCAGACTTTTGCATAGTTTGCGCTGTTAAAGTCATCTCTTATCTCAGTTAGGCTAACAGCAAAAACTTCACAAACAAAAACCAAAAAAATAACAAAAAATTTCATAATGTTCCACTTTTTATCTTATTTATAAGCTCATTTATCGAAGCTTTGTTTAAGTTTTTATTATACTCCCTTAGAGCTTTGACGGCATCATCGCTTTGTTTTAGCTTATATTTTGACTTTGCAAAGATGATCCATGACTCCTCTAAGCTATTATCTATATCGTTTGCTGCAAGCGACCACTTTATAGCTTCTTTGAAATTATTATTTCTAAAATTTAATCTAGCAAGCTCGAGTGCGATAGTTGGATTGTTTGTTTTTAGAAACTGCTCTCTTAGCACGCTCTCTTCATTTGATGCTGAAGTTACTTGTATATTTACACGCTTTCTAGCTGGTTTTGACTCAAGATCTATCACTTCATCTTGTGGCACGCTCATGCCGTTTATGCCATTTTGTTCGCTAAGTGGCTCTTCATCAGGGATATTTAGCTTAAGCCAACCTTGTGAGCTTCTTTGCCTTTTTGGGTCATTTTTTGAAGTATCGTTTGTTTCGTTTATCTTTACGACCTCTTCAAGCTTTTTAGCTATCTTGTCAGCTAGCTCGTCTTGTTTTTTACCTTCTTCAAATTTAGCCTTAGCAACCTCGCTCTTTTGCTTTAGCTCGCTAAGAACGCTTGCATTTGTCTCGTTTTTTTCTACCATTTTTACTGCGGTTGCATTTTTGGCTAAAAATTTATCGCTTTTACTAGCAAGACTTGGAGTTTTCTCTATGCTTAGCGCTATCAATGCAGCCAGCAAAATGATTATAAGTAAAAGCTCTATGATTAAAATTTTAGAGTTTTTGGCATTAAAAATTTTATGTAAAAAACCGCCATTTTTTTTCTTGTAGCTTTCATAAAGCTTTTCTAGTCTTTGAATTTCTTGTGGTTCAAGCATCGATTAGCCCCGCATCAAGTGCAGCCATGGTGAGTATCATGGTATTTGCCTTATCACCGCTAAGCTTTGAAGGCAGATACTGCTCGTAGTATTCGCAAATTTCATAGAATTTATACATGATCTTGTTTAGCGTTCTTAAATTTCCACCGCAAAATGAGTAGGCGCACTCGTAATCTTTTTTCTCAAATTTAAGATATTTGTCATAGTTTTTTTGACTAAGCTTTCTTTGCAAGTAGATGATGATCTCATTTACATCAGCGCTACTTAGCTCGATGCTCTCCCAAATTCTAGTCTGAAAATAATCTTTTGCCAAAATATCTTCGTTTTCGGTTTTATGTATCGTAAAGAGAAATTTAAACATCCTAGTATCAGCCATAAGCCTTATCTTCTCGATAAGTTCAGTCGGATAGAGCTGCGCTTCATCTAGGATAACCGTCATTTGATTTTTTAAAATTTCATCTTTACTGCTAAAGTCTTTTGAATAAAATTTTATAAAGCTCTCGAAGTTGTTTATATCTTCAAACTTTTTTCCATAAATTTGCTCACAAAGTGCCTCGATAAATGTTGCCTCGCTAAAAAATGGATGTGGGAAAAAGATGAGGCTTTTATCCTCTTTTAGATCATTTGCGATCTTGTTTAGCAAAAAGGTCTTGCCGCTACCTGGCTTGCCATAAAACAAGATGAGTTTAAGTGGCTTTTTTAAAGCTAAAACTATCTTGTTGTAGCAGCTTATAGAGTTGTCTAAATTTACGAAATTTAAACTCTCGTCTTCATCTATGAAAACATCTTTTATATGCGTATAAATATTTTCGTTACTCATAGATCGATTTAGAAAATCCTAGATCTTTTAGCGACTGCTGAACTGGTTTTGGATCTTCAAGATCAACAACTCTTGGCGTGATGACAAAGATAAGTTCAGTCGTTTTTACGCCATCTCTTGTGCTTTTAAAGACGCTACCTATCAAAGGTATGTCAGCTAAAAGTGGCACGGCTGTATTTTGCTTATTTTTAGTCTGTCCAATAAGTCCGCCAAGTATGATAGTATCGCCACTATTTACTTGAACAACTGTTGAGAGCTTTTTCTGAACGGTGTCAGGCGCTATCTCTCTAATAGAGGTGTTTTGACCTCTTGTGTCGTCTTCTGCATACTTAAAGCTGCTCAAGCTTGGGTTGATGCGAAGCATGATCTTGTTGTTATCTGAGACTTCTGGAAGTAAATTTAACAAGATACCGATAAATACAGAGTATTGCTTATAAGTTGTTGTAAGCCTGTTGTTATTGTTATTGTTGCTACCATTATCTGTCTCTTCCATTACGCGGTAGTTTATATTATCACCCACAGAGATTAGCGCTTGTTGGTTGTTTAGAGTGGTTACTTTTGGACTTGAAACGACCTTTGTTTTGCCATTTGTTTCAAGGAAATTTATCATACCATCAAGGCTAAAGTTTAAATTTGCAGCGATATTTAGTGTGCGACCAAAGCCATCGCTTAAGCTGTTGCCCTTGTTTGTCCAGCTTGCACTTGAGCCGGTGCTAGAGCCTTGGTTGCCTATATATGAGTTAAATCCAAGCTCAAATTTACTCCAATCAACACCTTGCTTATACTCATTATTTAGATCAACTGCAATGATAGAAACATCGATGATGACTTGTTTTTTAAGTCTTCTTTGCATCTCAGCTATATATTTTTCAACACGTTTTAGCTGTGATGGGGTAGCTGTAACCGTGATAAGTCCAGCATTTTGGTTTATGATAGGATCTGGCGCTGTGATGTGCTCACTGCTATTATTCAAGATAGCTTTTAGCTCAGCATCAAGCTTCTCCCAGAAGTCAAATTTTTCTGTTGTTCTTATCAAGTTGTTTTCATTTTTTATGTCATTTGAGCTAGTGTCACTGCTTGAACTATTGCCAACCTCTGACGGAGAGGCATCAACCGAAGCTTTTGTGATGGCTGTGCCCTCACGGATAGAGGTGATATAGTCTATTTTAAAAATTTTTGTTTGAAGCGATGAGATTTTTAAGACATTATTTGAAAACTCATAGCTTAAATTTTTCTCATTTAAAAGCAGATCAAAGACCTCGCTTAAGCTCATGTTTCTTATATTTACGCCAAAGACTTTATCATCAAGCTCTTTTTTGCTATAAGCATCTTTTGCAACGATACTAAAGTCACACATTTCAGAGAGCTGATTTAAAACATCTCCAAGGCTTATATCATCTGTGATCTTCATACTAAAATTTTTACTCAAGCATGTGCTTGGTTTTGCCATTATAGGGGTAGCTAAAAATGAAGCTAACGCCGCAATTATAATAAATTTACTTAATTTTGATACCAACATTTTTACTTCCATTTTTAAGAGTTAGTTCTTGTTTTTCATCATCTTTTACGATGATAACCTTGCTGCCTTGAACACTTGTGATGTTGTAATCATCAACCATATCTCCCACTTTATACCATTTGCCATTTATGTTTGCTTTATTTAACAAAATGGCCTTTAGCATAAACCCCCTTGCAGAAGAGTATTTTGTAGCGTTTTGATCGCCTTTTGGAGCAACTGGCAAATTTAGCTTGAAAGGATCTTGCAAGCTAGAAATTTCACCGCTATTAAGCCCTTTTCTTTGCTCCTTTATCTTAACAAAAACTTCATCATAGTTTTTCATCTCGCCTTCAAACTCATTGCCAAATAGACTTAGAGCTAAAATTAAAAATAAACCAAATTTTTTCATCAGTACTTCATACCCCACACTGAGATAGAGAGCTTAGCTCCTAGATCTTTTTGGGTGGAATTTATATCCATCTTGTGAAGATCTACTACGAGTTTTGACTCTTCAAGTCCGTTTATATAGCTAAGCATATCTTTAAAATTTCCAAGGCAAGTGACATCTATATTTAAAATTTGCTCTATCTTTTGGAAATTTGGCTCTTTTATATCGCTTTTAAGCTCTAAAATTTTTATATTATTTTGTTTTGCCAAAAGCACGATACTATCTATATAATTTGCCCAGTTTTGATTGTCAAAAAGCAAAAATGAAAGCTCTTTAAGCTTTGAGTCAAAATAGGTATTAAATTTCAAAATATTCGTGTAGCGAAGTTTTAGATTGCTTAAATTTCTATTTTCTTCATTTATCTTGAAATTTCTATCGCCATCAGGAGAGCTTACTGAGGCTAGATAGTTTCTAGTGTTTTCTAGCTTTGTAGAAATTCTCGTATGTTTATCAAGCTTTTCGTCAAAGAAATTTTGCGCAGGATCAAAGCATAGCATATAGACAAGATAGGCTATGATAAGCGCTGAGCCAAGAAAAATGAGGTTTGTTTCGTTTGGCTTTTTGCTATCAAAGTATTGATCTATTTTGCTCAAAATATCTTGTCTCATTGTCTAATCTCTATGCTTATATTACTTTCATACTCGTGTTTAGCGTCATCGGAGCGAATTTTTTTAGTATTTACCAAGTATTTTTCATCTTTGCTGATATCTTTGATCAACTGGGTTATCCTTTTTTCATTATCGCTAACTGCAGTTATGGTCAAATTTCTATCGTTATTTACGATGTTTGTGATATGAACTGCGTTTAGATTTAAAATATCGGTAATTTTAAAAAGATTTAAACCCTTCATAGCGTAATTATCTTTTTTATTTTCGATCTCAGCAAGCAAACCTTTTCTGAAATTTAGCTTTTCATTCTCTTTTTGAGTCTGCTCTTTTACCGCTTCTTGTTCTCTTGAAATTTTAGCTAGCGTCTCTTTTATCTGCATCTCTTGTGCGTTTAGGACGCTATATTCGTCATTTAGTCTTGCGCTGTCTTTTTCTAAAACAAGACCAGCTATGTAGTTGTAAGCTGGATATAACATACTTAGCGCAAATGCCGCAGCGCAAGTGAGCAAAAATTTACCACTTTTTCTTTTGACAAATGGATCTGGACGAAGCATATTTGAGAGGTTAAAATTCTCATAAAATGGCTCTTTGGTATAGAATCTACCAAATAAAGCCATAACGTTATAACGCTCGTTTATGGTATAGTTTTTGTTGTTTATCGCAACTTTTATGTTTATATACTCGGCATCCAAACCAAGTTTGGTTGAGATAAAATTTGCAAAATTTTTGATCTCATAGTCACAATCTATATAAATTTTCTTTATGGCTATGCCATTTTGGCTATTTATAATGTTTAAAATATCGTTAAAGTAAAAGATATAATCTTCAAAAACTGTGTTTAGATCGTAGTTAAAGCCATCATCATCTTTATTTACAAGCCCTCTTTGAGATAAAACTTCGAGAAATTTTTCATCACTCAAGCGATCGCCGCTTTGCTCTAAGAATTTATCTTTAAGATAGTTTAAGTTATAGCGAATTTCTCTAGTAGTAAAGAAATCACCATCTAAATATATACTTAAAAATGATTCATCTTTTCTAAGTGCTATAAAGCAGTCTGCTTGTGTGCTAGGTAGCAAGCCCTTTTTATAAATAGCAGAGTAGATCAAAGGCTCAGGCGCAAGATAGTCGATATATGGGACTTTTTTTGCAACCGCTTTAAAGGTTGAATTTATATCTTCATTTGTGATAGCAAAAACGGTGAAAATTCTCTCTTGAGCTTTTGTAGTGCCTTCTGAGAAAAATATCTTATTGTCAAGTGCTGGATCAAGTGAGAGCTCTGCATAGGTCTTTGAATAAAGCTCCTCATATAGGGCGTCGTTATCAACACTTCTAGGGATAAAAAATGTTGTTGTTTTTAAGTCTTTAAATTTTATGTATGAGATGAAAAAGTCGCGTTTATTGACTGTTTTTGAAAAGTTAAAAGCTTCTACATTGCTGTTGTGATAACGAAATCCTTTATAGTCATACGGATCTAGTGCAACTATAGAAATTTCACTATTTTTTTTAATATTCATCATGAATCAAAAAACCTTCCTAAACGCTTATATTGAGTATTTTAATATCTTTAAAATAAAAAATCAATAGCCGATTATCTTATTTAGGCTCTTTTCTTCTTTACTCCAGCCTTTTTTAACGACTACATCGAGCTTTAGAAAGACCTTTGTGTTGGTTAAATTTTGTATTAACTTTCTTGCAAAAATTCCAATTCTTTTAATAGTTTCACCATTTTTTCCGATGATCATGCTTTTATGGATCTCACGCTCCGTGATGATACTAGCATAAATTTCAGTTATGCCAGTTTTTTCTTTTACGCTTTTTATGATCGCATCGCTAAGATATGGGATCTCGTCGCTTAAATTTTCATAGATCGCTTCAAGTATAAATTCTCTAAAAATTTCCTTCTCATTTGTCGGTGTGAGAAATTCTGGATCGTAAAAGTACTCATGCTCTGGCAAAAGCTTGCAAATTTCATCAAGAAGCGGCTTTTTATAGGTAGGCTGCTTGGTGCTAAAAGTAAGAAGTGCTGCAAATTTATCTTGAAATTTCTGATACTTAGTGATCTTTTCAAGCACTTTAGCATTTGAGCTCTCATCGACTTTTGTTAGCACTAAGATGTGTGGTTTTTCTGGATTTAGAGCTAGAAATTTCTCATAGTCGCTTGTACTATCATGAATAGGCGCTAAAAATACGATGAGATCGCAGTCTCCCATCGATTTTATAGCTTGGTTTATTAGTAGTTGATTTATCGCCTTGTTGCTCTCGTGAAGCCCTGGCGTGTCGGTGAAGATGATCTGATCTTCGCCGTTCATCACGATGCCATTTATCTTTCTGCGAGTTGCGTTTTGCTTGTGCGAGACAATGGCGATCTTTTCGTTCAATAAGGCATTTAAAAACGAGCTTTTGCCAGCATTTGTGCGTCCTATGATGCTAACAAAGCCTGATTTCAAAGTATATACCTCGCTAGATCTTGATCCTCAACAACGTCTTTTAGGCGCTCTTTTACAAGCTCTTTTGTCACATTTATCTTCTCGCCGCTCTTTTCGCTAGCTTCAAAGCTGATATCTTCTATCACGCGCTCGATCACCGTGTGAAGGCGTCTAGCACCGATGTCTTCCATCTTTTCATTTGCTGCGTGAGCGATCCTTGCTATCTCTTTTATCGCTTCATCGTCAAATTCTAGCTCGACATTTTCAGTTGAAAGAAGTGCGATGTATTGTTTTAAAAGCGAATTTTTTGGCTGAGTTAAAATTTGATAAAGCGCGTCCTCATCAAGGCTATCAAGCTCGACTCTTAGTGGGAAACGGCCTTGAAGCTCTGGGATGAGATCGCTTGGTTTGCTTATATGAAAGGCGCCAGCTGCGATAAACAAAATGTGATCTGTCTTTAAATTTCCAAATTTAGTATTTACATTTGAGCCCTCAACGATAGGTAGCAAGTCTCTTTGCACACCTTCTTTGCTAGGGTCTTGCCTGTTTGAGCTACCTGAGCCAACGGCTACCTTATCGATCTCGTCTATAAAGATGATGCCCTCGTTCTCAGCTCTTCTTAAAGCTTCTGTTTTTACGCTCTCAAGGTCTAAAATTTTATCATTTGCCTCGCTTTGAAGAGCTTTTTTGGCGTCTTTTACCTTCATCTCTTTTTTGATATTTTTGCCGCCGATACCAATTATCTTTATAAAACTCTCTTGCATCTGCGCCATATCAGGTGGCACGTTTGAGCCAGCTTCAAGTGGGTTTTGCTGCACTTCTATCTCGATGCTTAGCTCGTCAAGCTCGCCGTTTCTTAGCCTATTTAGCATTTTTTCATAGCTCTTAGCGTATTCTGCTTGCTTCTCTTCGCTTGCACCTTTTGGCAGTGGTGGAAGTAGCTTTGAAACGATCTTTTCTTCGATGTAGGCGTTGATTTTATCTTGATTTTTCTCGCTTTGCTCGTTTTTTACGAGATTATATGATGCCATAGCAAGGTCTCTTACCATGCTTTCAACGTCACGACCGACAAAGCCAACCTCGGTATATTTACTAGCCTCGACCTTTATAAATGGCAGCCCCATCATCTTTGAAAGTCGCCTTGCGATCTCGGTTTTACCAACGCCAGTTGAGCCGATCATCAAGATATTTTTTGGCATGATGTCATCTTGTAAGCTCTTTTCAAGTTTCATACGGCGATAGCGGTTGCGAAGTGCGATCGCTATGATTTTTTTGGCGTCCTTTTGACCGATCACATAGTCATCTAAAAATTTAACAATTTCTCTTGGTGTTAAGTTCATTTTCTCTCTTATTCTAAAACATAAGTTTTGATGTTTGTATTTGTATAGATGCAAATTTCGCCGGCGATCTTGAGGCTCTCTTTGACTAGCTCTTCTTCGTCGATATCGGCAAATTTATCTAAGGCACGGGCCGCTGAAAGGGCGTAGTTACCGCCGCTTCCGATAGCTGCTATCTTGCCATCTTCTGGTTCTACCACATCACCAGTGCCACTAAGTAAGAAAATTTTATCCCTATCAAGCACAAGCATCATCGCTTCAAGCTTTCTTAGATACTTGTCTTTGCGCCACTCTTTGCTAAATTCTATCACCGCCTTTAGCAAATCGCCCTTTGTATGTTCTAAATTTTTCTCAAACATATCAAAGAGATTAAACGCATCAGCGGTGCTGCCAGCAAAGCCAGCTAGGACTTTGCCGTTGTGAATTTTGCGAATTTTTACGGCGTTGCCCTTTAAGACGGTGTTGCCAAAGCTAACCTGTCCATCACCGCCGATGACCGCTTTATTTTTGCCTTTGTAGGCTAAGATGGTTGTCGCATGAAACATCTACTCTCCTTGCACATCAACCTTTAAGGTCGCATTTATCGAGTGACCAAGCTTTATAGAGACATCATAAAGACCAACTGCTTTTAGGTGTGTATCCAGATCGATAGCCTTTTTCTCAACTACCAAATGAT
The DNA here is from genome assembly GCF_003049065.1 of Campylobacter concisus. Classification (GTDB taxonomy): domain Bacteria; phylum Campylobacterota; class Campylobacteria; order Campylobacterales; family Campylobacteraceae; genus Campylobacter_A; species Campylobacter_A concisus_BE. The sequence continues at coordinate 72,847 of NZ_PISC01000005.1, forward strand.
GTGTCTTTTCAAGCTCTGCTGCGATCTCCTCTTTTGAAACTGAGCCAAAGAGTGAGCCATTTGCACCAAGAGTTTTCTTGACGACGACTGTCACTTTTGCAAGCTCTTCTTTAAGTTTTTCTAAATTTGCGATCTCATATTTTAGCTCTTCAGCCTTTCTCTTTTGAGCTGCTTCGTATTGACGAAGGACATCTGGAGTGGCTGCTTTTGCAAAGCCTTTACCGATTAAGAAGTTATTGCCATAGCCGTCTTTTACCTCTTTTATCTCACCAGCTTTGCCAAGCGCCTTTACATCTTTTATTAGTAGTACTTTCATTTTTATCCTTTTAAATTTTATTTTTAGTCAAATTTTCGCCCATTTTTGCGTGCGATGATGAAACGAAGCGCATTTAGTTTGATAAATCCAGCTGCATCTTTTTGATCATAAACGCTATCTTCTTCAAATGTGCAGTATGCCTCGCTAAATAGATTATCATTTTTACTGCTTCTGCCAAGGATAGTCACGTTGCCTTTATAAAGCTCAACTTTTACAGAGCCATTTACGTGCTCTTGGCTCTTGTCGATGAGAGCTTGGAGCATATTTCGCTCAGGTGACCACCAGTAGCCATTGTAGATTAACTCGGCATATTTTGGCATGATCTCATCTTTTAAGTGAGCTGCACCGCGGTCAAGTGTGATGCTCTCTATTGCTCTGTGAGCTTTTAGCATTATCGTGCCGCCAGGAGTTTCGTAGCAACCGCGGCTCTTCATACCAACTGAGCGGTTTTCTACGATGTCAAGTCTGCCGATGCCGTGTTTTGCGCCAAGGCGATTTAGCTCGGTTAAAATTTCAGCTGGGCTCATTTTTTTGCCGTTTATGCTCACTGGATCGCCTTTTTCATAGCCTATCTCAATGATCTCGCTCTTATCTGGAGCATCTTTTGGGCTTACTGTCCATCTCCACATATCATCTTCTGGTGCGTGGCTCGGGTCTTCAAGCACTAGACCCTCATAGCTTATGTGAAGTAAATTTGCGTCCATTGAGTATGGGCTCTTGCCTGGTTTCTTGGTGATATCTATGCCGTTTTTCTCAGCGTATGCTAAGAGTTTTTCACGGCTGTTTAGATCCCACTCGCGCCATGGTGCGATAATAGTTAGGTTGTCGCCAAGTGCGTAGTAGCCAAGCTCAAAGCGAACTTGGTCGTTGCCTTTGCCTGTTGCTCCGTGGCTCACACCATCAGCGCCAACAAGTCTTGCGATCTCGCTTTGACGTTTTGCTATAAGTGGGCGTGCGATTGATGTGCCAAGTAGATATTCGCCTTCATAGATGGCATTTGCTCTAAACATTGGAAATACATAATCACGTACAAATTCTTCTCTTAAGTCTTCTATAAAAATATTTTCAGGTTTTACACCAAGTGCTAGGGCTTTTTTACGTGCAGGCTCTAGCTCTTCGCCTTGTCCGATATCAGCTGTAAATGTGACTACTTCGCATTTGTATTCGTCTTGAAGCCACTTTAAAATAATACTTGTGTCAAGTCCGCCTGAGTATGCTAAAACAACTTTTTTTACATCTTTTTTCATAGCTGTCCTTTTGTTGAAATGGTCGTATTTTAGCCTAAATTGATTAATCTTTAATAAATTAATCTATTAAATAATGTAAGTAAAATTTTATTTTTCTGATAGTTTTTATCCGTAGAAATTAGAAATTTTAGTTTAAATGAAATTTGCTTGCAAATTTTAAATTTACAAGCAAAGTGTTTTTCTAAACGCCTAGAAATTTAGCAAGGGCAAAGTAAAATATAGCCGATGATATCGCGGCTGCTGGAAGCGTGATGAGCCAAGCTAGGATGATAGGTCTTACCATTTTCCAGTTTGCGTTTTTATTTACGATACCGATACCTAAAACCGCGCCTATTAGGATATGCGTCGAGCTAACTGGTATGCCAAGCTTTGTAGCTAGAAGTATGACGATACTTGAGGCAAGCTCAGCGCTAAAGCCAGTCGTAGGTAAAATTTCAGCTAGTTTTGAGCCGATAGTAGTGATCACCTCCTTGCCTAAAAACCAAAGTCCAACGACAAGTGAGATGCCAAAGGTTACCATTGCGATGCTAGGTATCGGCGAGCTTTCGTTTATAGAGCCAGTCTTTAGCACATCAAGCACAGCAGCAAATGGTCCAACTGCGTTTGCGATGTCGTTTGCGCCATGTGAAAATGCAAAAGATGAAGCGGTAAAAATTTGAAACCATGAGAAAATTCTATTGATGCTCTTTTCGCTATCGTTTTTGCTCATGACGTTTATAATAGCAAGGCTTGCAAGATACGCTAGAGCACCGATGACAAATATGATCCAGACTGTTTGGATGATGCTAAAGGCTAAATTTATATGCTCAAGCCCTTTAAAAAGCATCATCGATGAGATGACCATCGCGGCAAATCCAGCGATGATCGGGATGTGCTTTTTCATCGCTTTAAAAGTATCTATCTCTTTTTCGCTATCTTTCATGATGCGAATTTTTGAGCGGTATTCGCTGTATTCAGTGGTCTCGATCTCGTCCTCATCGATAACTGCGATCTTTGAAAGAGTGGCTATCTGCTCCTCAGCTGGCTTTGTCTTGAGTGCTTTTATGAAGCTTTCTTTATAGGCTTTTCTCTCAGCTTTTAACGCTTTTAAATTTGTCTTTAGTTCATGCGTTGGCTCGATTATTTTGCTTTTTACGTAGCCAAATATAATGTAAGACATCACGCCGCCAAGTAGTGGCGAGATGACCCAGCTAACGGCGATCCTGCCGATCTCACCCCAAGAGACCATATTAAATGGCTCAGGATCTTTTATCATAAAACCCATAGCAAGTCCTGCGCCAACGATGCCACCAACTATCGAGTGAGTGGTCGAGACTGGCAGACCTTTTTTGGACGCGTAAAATAGCCAAAGACCTGAGCTTAGAAGAGCTGAGATCATTATAATGACAAATTTCATCGGGTTTAGATCACTTGGAAATTTCACGATCTCGTTTCTAATGGTATTTGTAACCTCAGATCCTGCAAATATCGCGCCACTAAGCTCAAAAATGGCGGCGATGACGAGAGCTTGTTTTAGTGTGAGTGTTTTTGCGCCGACGCTTGTGCCAAAGCTGTTTGCAACGTCATTTCCGCCGATATTAAACGCCATAAAAAGACCAAACATACCAGCGATCAAGAATAAAAAGTAGTTATTTGCCGGGATGTATTGATAGCCCCAAACAAAAAATCCAACGCTGCAAATCGCAAAAATAACTAACGCCAAGAAGTTGTCTCGAAGCAATCAAGCCCCCTTGTAAGAGTTTTTGGCAAAATTATATCTTGAAAATTATTAAAGTTTTTAGAATTTTCTCACTTTAAATGATACTAAATTATCATATGTTAGAATTTGGCAAAAATATTAAGGATAAATTTTGGTTATAGCGATCGATCTTGGCTCAAACACCTTTCGTGTGGCACTTATAAAAAAGGTGCAAAATGGCTTTAGCAACGAGCAAATTTATGAAAAAATAGTTGGAGCTGCAAGGGGCTTAAACGAAAGTGGCAAGATAGGCTTTGAGGCTAAAAATAGGCTTTTTGAAGCGATAGCGGAGGCTAAAAGTAAATTTGACTTTACTAAATTTAAATGCGTGGCGGTTGCGACCGAGGCATTTAGAGTGGCATCAAATAGCGAAGAAATTTTTAGCGAGATAAGAGAGAAATTTGGCATAAATTTTCATATCATTGACGGGCAAGCTGAAGCAAAACTTACATTTTTAGGCGTGCAAAATGCCTTAAGAAAGCTTGGCATAAATGATAAATTTAGCATCATCGACATCGGCGGTGCAAGCTCAGAGATAGGCGAAGATGGAAAATTTATAAGCTTTAAATTTGGCATCATCACCTTTTACGAGAGGTTTAAAGCGCTTGATCTGATGCAAGAAAATGCAAAAATTTATACAAAAGAGGCAAGGGAATTTTTAACAAGTCTTAACAATAGACTTATCGTGCTAACTTCTGGCGTGCCGACCACTATCGCAGCGCTAAAGCTTGGGCTAAACTACGAAAGCTACGATCCCAAAAAAGTGAGTGGATATGAGCTTAAAAATGATGATCTTACTTGGTTTGTAAATGAGCTTTTAAAGATGGATGACAAAAGCGCTGACCTGGCGGTTGGAAGAAGCAGAAAGTATCCGCTCATCGCTGGAACGCTGCTTTTAAAAGAGCTTTTAAGCGGGCAAAAAGCGAAATTTATAGTAATAGACGATGGGCTTAGAGAGGGCGTTGGGGCGACTTATTTAAAAGGCATATTTCAAGAAATTATCACAAAATTTTAGTTATTATTTCAAAAATTTAAAGGAGAGAAAATGAGCATAAGAGAGCAAATTTTGGCCGACATAAAAGAGGCTATGAAAGCAAAAGATGAGTTTAAAAGAGACACCTTAAGGACGCTAAATGCAGCACTTAAGCAGGTTGAAGTCGATCAAAGGATCGAGATGACCGACGAGGTCGTGCTCCCGCTACTTCAAAAAGAGATCAAAAAGAGAGCTGACTCGGTTGAGCTCTATCTAAAGGGAGCAAGAGAGGACCTCGCCAAAAAAGAGCAGAGCGAGATCGAGCTAATCAAGGCATATCTGCCAGCTCAGCTAAGTGATGATGAGCTAAAAGATAAGATTAAAAGCATTATTGAAAAGGTCGGTAAAAATTTGGGCGCTGTGATGAAAATGGCAAAAGATGAGATCGGAGCGAGCGCTGAAGCAAAACGCATAAGCGTGATCGCAAAAGAACTTTTGGCATAAAACTAGATAAACCCATGTAAATTTTCGCATGGGTTTTAAAAGCTATAGTTAAATTTTATATGCTACAAAAGTATTTTATTTATTTTTAAATTTTTAAAAAGCTACTTTGAAAAATAAAATAAATTTACATATTTTTTTAAAAAACCTTGACAAATGGCATTAAAGTCTATATAATTACAACTCTTAAAAACATTGGGGTATCGCCAAGCGGTAAGGCAACTGGTTTTGGTCCAGTCATTCAGAGGTTCGAATCCTCTTACCCCATCCACTTTTAAAAATCCCAAACAACTCTTATCGCGGAGTAGAGCAGTGGTAGCTCGTCGGGCTCATAACCCGAAGGTCGGCGGTTCAAATCCGTCCTCCGCAACCAAATACCAATGACTTTTACCACCTTTTAACTAAACACCAACTCCTACACCATCACGTATATCATCAACATTTAGATGCACGTAATGCAGGCTACTTTTAATATCTGTGTGACCCATAAAAGCCATCAGTTTATGAGCATTAAATCCCTTCAAACTCACTAACCTAGAAGCCACTGTATGGCGTAATACGTAAAGTCCGTGAGTGTTGCTAGTCCCTAAATATCCAAGATGGTTTCTCACAGCCCACCACATACGATTTGCTGTATCGTGATTTAGGTGGGTTATAGGACACTTATCAAGTGGTAGGTCTTTGTATCTATAATAAAGTTAATTTAAGGTATCAAATTTATTTCGGCAGTAAGGCATTGCTTTTTGCAGTTATAATAGGTATTAAATAGCGTGTATATGAGGCGCGCCACTATTTTTACTCTAAAGAGTTTAAATATTTTTGATTATGTTTTTAGCTATTTCTAAAATTTATTTTTAAATTTTTAACGATAGTTTTAATTTGCAAACTTTTATTATCCATTAAATTTAGTACTTAAATTTAAAAATTAACACAGGGCTTTTTATATCTTATCCGCGACACATCTAGCAAGTTCATCTGCATTATCGCCCAGATATTCATCACCCCAAAAATCAATCTTCAAAATTTTTACTAACTCTTTTGAATTTTGCAAATCATCCAGCCAACGACCATCTATATAATCAACCTTTTTAACTTCTGAGAGTAGAATTTTTTGCGTTTTTAGCTCGTAAGTTTTTCTAATCAATATTGCATCATAATCATCCTTTTCTTGCGCATCATCAAAAGATCTGTACTTTTCTATACACTCTTCGTATCTCTTATACTCTTCATTGCCCTGGTATAGCAAATTTGCACTTTTTTCTAGCCTATGATTTATAAAGTCTATTTGCACTATATGCTCTGGTTTAGGACCGTTATTATCACTACTAAAATGTTTTATAAGTTTAAAATCTTTTCCATCTAATGCAAAAACATACACCCAGTATCCATACTTGCCATGTCTATAAAAAAATTTTAGCTCACTATTTTCTATCTCTACTGCAAGCTCTGGTGGATCATAAGCGCCACCATCTTCATGTGGGCTCTCAAAGATATCTCGCTTAGTTACTACGGCCTCATATTTATCACCATTTGAGAGCAAGATCACGATACCACGACGATTTTTATTTACTATTTGACACCATTTATCATCTTTAGTGCTCTCGTCACAACCATCACTAAAAGGTAAAAATTTATCCTTAAATGTTTCTTGAGTTACCACAGCTACATCCTCTATGCCATCTTTATTTAGATCACCCTTGGTGGCATCGTATAGCGTAGTTTGTTTTGGCAATGATACTTTTACAGCCGCTAGCATCTTATCATCTAGCTTGGATAAATTCTCTATCTCATACTCATCGCCAGAAAAAGGTATGTTCATCTGCTTTAGAGTTTTTAGCATAGATGTTGAGTTTTTCCCTACATTACTCGTATTCATATCTTGAGCAAAGGTAAAATTTAGCATTAAAAAAGGAATACAAACGAGAACTCCAAATTTAAACATTTTTATTCCTTTATCTTTACATTGCTTATAAATTTAAACCAAAATTTCTCTTTGGCCTTTTGCATTTACAGGGCTTAAAACGCCCATTTTTTCCATCTGTTCGATTATATTTGCAGCTTTGTTGTAGCCTATTTTTAAGCGTCTTTGTAGGTAGCTGATCGATGTTTTTTGCTCGCTTAAGATGATCTCTTTTGCCTCTTCATATAGCTCATCAAGCTCATCTTCGCCTAGCACGCCAGCAGCCGAGCCTGTACTAGAGCCCTCTTCTGCTAGAAATTTCTCATCATAGATCACATCTTGTTGCTCTTTTAAGAAATTTACGATAGTCTCGATCTCTTTTTCACTCGCAAATGGCGCATGAAGCCTGATCACGCCAGGGCTTCCAGGAGGCGTAAATAGCATATCTCCTCGTCCTAGCAAGCTCTCAGCACCCATTTGATCAAGGATAACCTTACTATCGATCCTCTGCCCTACTCTGTAGCTTATCCTACTTGGTAAATTTGCCTTTATAAGGCCAGTCACGACATCGACACTTGGACGCTGGGTCGCCACTATCAAGTGTATGCCACTAGCCCTTGCCATCTGTGCCAAGCGACCGATGTAAAGCTCCACGTCCTTGCCGCTAGTCATCATAAGATCGGCTAGCTCATCGATGATCACGACAATATATGGAAACTGCTCGCCGCCCTCGCTCTTCATTTTTTCGTTATAGCTCTCTATGTTTTTTGTGCGAGTTTGGCTCATTATCTTATATCTTCGCTCCATCTCAGCGACCATGTTTGAAAGTGCTGTGATCGCCTTTTTAGCCTCTGTGATAACAGGCGTCAAAAGGTGCGGGATGTCGTTATATATGCTAAACTCAAGCATCTTTGGATCGATCATCATTAGGCGCAAAGTTTGTGGGCTATTTCTATAAAGCAAGCTTAAAAGCATCGCGTTTATGCCCACACTCTTGCCAGATCCTGTTGTACCTGCGATTAGTAAATGTGGGAGCTTTTTGAGGTCAGTCACAAAAGGAGCGCCCACTATATCCTTGCCAAGAGCCATGGTTAGCGGACTGCTCGCGTTTTTAAAGACTTCACTTTCTAAAATTTCTTTTAGATAGATCGTCTCTAAATTTTGATTTGGCACCTCGATACCAACGACGTCTTTGCCAGGGATCGGCGCTTGGATACGGATAGTTTGAGCCTTTAGCGCCATCGCTAGGTCATCTTGCAAAGTGAGGATTTTACTCACTTTGATATGTGGGGCTGGGCGAAACTCAAATGTCGTGACGATAGGACCAGTATAGGTTCGCACCACGTCACCATCTATCTTAAATTTACGCAGTTTATCGAGTAAATTTGAAATTTGCTGATCGATCTCCGCCTCATTTATATTGTGCGAGCGCTTTGGTGGATCGTTTAGAAATTTAAGCGGCGGCAAGACAAAGTCTTTTGGTTTTTCGACCTTGCCGCGTTCTATCTGATCAAGAAGTTTTTTGTTTTCAGCCACTTCGTTTAAAATTTCAACCCCGCCTATGGTTGCAGGTCTGCTCTCTTGTGCCGGCTCCATCTCTGGCTCATATTCTGACTCGCTCTCTAAATTTGGCTCATCATCATTTAGCACCTGAGCGTCTATAAGCTCTTCTTCTTTTATCTCGTCGGCTTTTGGCTTTTTACGCTCTATCTTTGGTATCTGCCTTGCCCTTACCTCTTTTACGCTTGCGCTTTTTTCTTCATAGCCATTTGGCTCTTTATCTACAAAAGCCTTTCTTAAAACGATAATAAAATTTTCTCTAAAAGCAAGTCCAAGCGAGATGATGAATATCATAAGTATAGCAACCGCAGTGCCGATAGCGCCGATGACTTCTTTTAGCGCTGAGACTATAAAGCCACCTATCACACCACTATTTGCCCCAGAAGTACTTAGCGCTTGAAACATCAAAAATGCGATAAAAAATAGAAAAATCCCAACTACAAACTGGGCAAAATCAAAGTCAAATTTCTTAAAATTTTTATATACAAAATAGCCTAGAACGATAAGTAAAAATGGATAAACATAGGCTATAAGGCCAAAATATTTAATATTAAAAATGCCAAGGCTTTGTCCAAGTGAGCCTACAAAATCAGCAGTCGGAGCAGCCGTAGCGATACCAAAATATACAAAAAAACAAACAAAAATAGTAAATAATATATGTCTTAAAATTTTAGATCCTTTTGTTAAAAAGGCTTATTATAGCACGCTTGAGTTTAATTTTTAAAAAATCAGCAAGCTAGGCCTGCTGATTTATCATTTTAGTTTAGGTAGTTTAGCAAGCTTAGTTGATTTATCTTGGCGCTTGCTTGAAGTGTTGCTTGATATGAGAGTGAAAGCTGTGTAAATTTAAGGTATGACTCTGCATAGTCTGCGTCTATGACGTCATTTTTAACGGTTAGCACATTTACTTTCATAACCTCTGCACGCTGATTTGTCGCAGTTAGTAGCTTTGTTTGAGAGCCTATCTTTGTAAGCTCTTTGTTCGCGTGGTCTATCAAGTGATCCAGCCTTTTTAAAGCGCCTTGCATGCCTGTATTTCGCGGATCGTGATTGTTAGCATCTGCTCTATAATAGCCATTTCTAACGGCAAATATCATATCATCAAGGTCTTGAAAGACACTTGTGCTTGGCTCATCGATAGTTAAAGCATTGTTTTCGTTAAAGCTAAATACTGAGCCCTTGCCTTGAGGGTGGCTTGCAGCACCAGCGGTGTTTATGCCAGTGCTATCTCCGTCAAATATATCTCCATTTTTCGCATCATACATGGTTAGCTCTATATTTGTGACAGATTTTGTCTTGTCAGTTAAAACCATCCTGCCTTTATCGTCTAAATTTACCTCTACTGCACCTTTAGTCTTTGATAAGGCGTCTTTATAGGCGTTATAGTTTTGATCTCTTCTTACCTTTTCGATATCTGTATCAAAATTTGCATTCTCTACGTTTTGAGGATCAGGGATATTATCGCTTGCAGCCATCGCCACGATATCCATTAACTGACGATATGTAAAGTCGCTTGCATAGGTTCTGTAGCTACCAAACTCATCTGAGTTATAGACGGTCAAATTTCTAGTTGGGGATACCACGCCAGCAGCTGTTGTAGATGTTATTTGAAACTGCACTGGGGTATTTGTGCCACCTGCTTCGCCCATTTTTACTTTGATGTCATACATTGTGCCGGTAATTGATTTTACTTGAATACCTATCTCTTGTCCATCGATATTAAAAAGTTCCCTCTTTCTAGCATCGACATCTCTTGGGTATAAATTTCTATTATAGCTCTCTTTTGTGCCAGAAACCTCGCTTAGCTTTGTCTGATCAGTTGCAAACTCGCCCGTTCTTCTAGCAACTTGTGGTAAATTTGCTATTAATTCATTATCCTTTCGCTCAAATCTAACCTTGTCGTAGTCAAATGCGTTTGTCAAATTTCCATCTTTATCAAGGTATTTACTCTTTGTAAATTCAGTTATATGAACCGTTTTTGGCACAGCATTTGCCATATTTTCAAGGCTTTGTAGAGAATTTATCGTATCAAGAGTATTGTTTGGAGCTATCGCACCACGATTTGCCGCCACAGAAGTAGCTGCAACCATGTGAAAGTCTATCGTTTGATTGCCTTTAGTAAGGTCTTTTATATTAAATTGTCCGTCGTTATTTATGCTCACATCGACAACTTTTGTCGTCTTTGTGTTGCCAAATTCCATACCGATCTTCTCCATCAAACCAGCCATTGACGTATCAGCACTCATCTTAAATTTGCTAGTAAATGTCGTCCCGTCTGGCTTTTTGCCCTGCATGAAAAAGTATGTGTCAGGGAAATTTACATTTGAAGTATCCAAAAAGTCAAAATCAGGCTCGATCGTACCTTTATAAGAGCCGTCACTGCCCACAACTGAGTCGCTTGCGTAGTTTAGACCGATCATATTTTTTATCTTGCTATTTTCATCAAGATATTTTGGCGCATAAGCGATGTCAGTTCTAGTTTGATCAGCTAGCATCACGTTTGTTGTTAAAATTTTGTTGTAGTCGCCATCTTTTCCTAAAAAAAGATCAAATCCTGGGATGTTGTAAGGTAGCTCAACCTGCGCGCCAGCTGAAGTTTTCATATAGTCGCGGTTGCCTTGATATTTACCTGAGCCATCGATCGGCTTAGTATCTACAGCACTACCTGAGAATAAAAACTGCCCATTTATAGAGGTATTTGCGATATTTACAAGGTGGTTTTTGATGCCCTGAAGGTCGTTTGCCAAAGCTTCAAGAGATGTTGTGCTATGCACGTCACTGGCTGCTTGAACGACTTTTGTTTTAAAATTTTCAAGCTGTTTTTCAAATTCTTTCAGCGCATTGTCTGTGTTTTTTGCAAAATTTACTGACTTACCGGTAGCATCAGCCACTTGAGTGAGAGTGGTCGCTTCATAATCAAGCCTCATCGCATCGTTATAAATCGCAGCACCGTCGTATGGATCTTGAATTTTTAGTCCATTTGAGAGCTGCTGATAGCTTTTATTTACGCCAACCATATTTTTTTGATAGTCGTGCAAAGTCTGACTAAAACGTAGTTGATTTGTAATTCTCATAATTTTTCCCTAAATTTTTATTCACTCTAAGCAAGAATAATTCCGCTTTGTGATATATCGGTGAAAATTTGATTTTTTTTAGTGCAAAAAAGTTTTATTGTATAATCTGCCAAAATTTACATATATAAATAGGAAAGAAAATGGCGTTAAAAATCCTCTTCTCACCAAGCGAAAGCAAAATTTCTCTAAATACAAATGATAAATTTGATGGTAAAAATTTGATATTTTCTGAGCTTTTTGACAAAAGGGCTGAAATTTTAAAAAGATATGATGAGTTTTTAAAAAGTGCAAATTTAAACGAGATAAAAAAGCTTTTTGGACTAAAAGAGCTTGAGGATAGCGAGCAACTGCGAGAAAGTCTATCTAAAAAAGGTAGCATAAAAGCTATCTTAAGATATGACGGCGTTGCCTATAAGCACCTAAACTACCGCGGACTAAGTGTTGAGGCTCAAAAATATATAGATAATAATGTTTTGATATTTTCAAATTTATTTGGGCCAATTTTAGCAAAAGATGAGATAGCCGAGTATAAACTAAAGCAAGGCGAAAAGCTAGCTGGCTTTGATATTTGTAAATTTTATGAGCAAAATTTTAGCAAGGCAGTCGATAGCTTTTTAGAAAATGATGAAATTTTAGATCTTAGAGCTAAATTTTATGAGAAATTTTATGTGGTAAAAAAAGAATTTACGACATTTTGCTTTTTGAAAAACAAAAAGATACTAAGCCACCACGCAAAAGCTTATAGAGGTGAGGTTTTGCGCCAGATCGCAAATGCTAAAGTGACAAACAAAGATGAGCTAATGGCTCTAAATTTTGAAAATTTAAAGCTTGTAGATATGAAAAAGATAGGGCTAAAAAATGAGCTTACGTTTGAAATTTGTGAGTGAAAGTTCAAATTTTGGTCTTTTTTACTAAAAAAATGCAAAAAAAGAGCTAAATTTAGGGAAAAAGTATTGTATTTTTTTTTAAAAGAGTGTAGAATTGCCGCATAACTTCTTAAAAGGATGGTTCATGAAAAAAGCTGAATTTATTCAAGCGGTTGCCGACAAGGCTGGTCTTTCAAAAAAAGATACTCTAAAAGTTGTTGATGCTACTTTGGAGACAATCCAAGCGGTTCTTGAAAAAGGCGATACAATTAGCTTTATAGGCTTTGGTACTTTCGGTACTGCTGACAGAGCTGCAAGGAAAGCTAGAGTTCCAGGAACTAAAAAAGTAATCGACGTTCCTGCTAGCAAAGCAGTCAAATTCAAAGTTGGCAAAAAACTTAAAGAAGCAGTTGCTGCTGGTGCTGCTAAAAAAGGTAAAAAGAAATAATTTTCTTTTTCGGGGGGGGGCAAGTCTCCCCTTTTTCTTTCTTCTCACAAATTTAAAATTTCAATCTTAACTTAGCCCGAGTGGTGAAACTGGTAGACGCGTCAGACTCAAAATCTGGTAAGGGCAACCTTGTGTCGGTTCGAGTCCGACCTCGGGCACCATCGATAAAATCGGCTTCCAAATGTTTTCAGCAACTTTTAAAAATTCTAAAAATTAATCTAGGGTACACATTAGGGTACACTTTTTTTTGGTATTTTCTAATTTTGGCTATAATGATTAAAAATAAATGTTGTATAATTTTATGTTTTGGCTTTAAGGAAAATATATGCAATCACACTCGGTAGAATATACTGGATACAAACTGAAAACAAACAATAATACAATAGTATATAGCTCTGTACCACTTTATAATTTTCCATATTACAACACACTGATTGACGCTATTCAAGCGAGCCACAATATTTTAATGGAATTAGAACAAAAATTTAGCATTTTTTGGCTTGATAAGGCAGGTAAGATATGCCATTGCAGTAATAATATAGTTAAAATCGTTAATAAAAATGACTTATCTCAGCTTTTGTCGTCGCTTCTCGGTAGGGATATATATGTTTTTAGAGATAAGCTGGAATTAGAAAACAAAGCAAGAAAGAAACAGTTGCCGTTAAACAGCATATTTCTTGTGTCTACTCTTCGTATTGTAGATGAATATGTATTTACTATTGATAACTACTCAGGCTTTATAAATAATATTTTTGTAAATAATGTTTATTCTAGAAATATTTTTATACGTTCTATGTATCTAAATACAAACAAAAGAAGCGATATACAATTTTCGATTATTATAGAATATCTATATTATATCTCTAATCGTAATATAAACAAATTTAATCATATTATGAGTTGGCTATCTAATTTTGTTAAACGCATAAGTATGGTAACGGATACACCTACTGACCATCCTACAAATAATATATTGATTTTTGTTGCAAATGAATATACTGGAATAGAAATATTACTAAATAAAATTTTAATTCCCCTGTTCGGGGAATATAATTGTGTAGAAATAAACGATGACACAATAAGCAAAAAAGACACAAAAGAACAAATAAAAAATAAAATTTTATATATTATTAAAGATATAAGCCAAAAAACTATAGCAAATAAAAACAAGAAGGAACTGCTAGAAAAAATTATCTGCCCTGATAATCTTTTTTTTAATAATAATCTCAAAATTATTATTACCAAAGAAAATTATTTGCCTTATAATATCAAATGGGAGTATGCTACTTTTAAAATTTCTAATCGTATAGATGATTTTTTACCAAATTTTGGCATCAGCACAATTGAAGAATTGGAAACGAAAACTTTTATAGATGTAAGTAACTTTGCTAATATTTTAAGAGCCTATATCCTAACAGATTATACTGCACTTACAAAACCAAAAGACATAGATATAACAAAAAAACCAGGTCTGGAAGATAGTATTGCCAAATTTGCAGATGAACTTAAAAATGACCACAATTTATTTACCAAGCTACAAGAGTTGTGCTCTGAAAAAGACTATATAAAAATAGCAAAACTTTACAAAAGACACAAAAAAGTTGAAAGAAAACATATATATCAACTTTTTAAATACAGATACGATTACGATATTAGTGCCACTGCTTTATATAAACATTTGGCTCAAATAGACGCAATCTCCTTTGAGACAGTTAAAGCTCCTGGCGGAGCAAAATGTTTTATACTTTGAAAATTTAACTAAGCAGCTAGTAATTTTATATTAAACAAATATTTATAAGATATTACATTATAAGAAACAATTTGTCTTGTTTTTTATGGTGTTTTTTGATTGTTTTTATATAGTTTCTAAAAATATAATAGAAACAAAAATTTTGTTTCTATATTAAAATAGAAATATTTAAGAAATTAAATAGAAATATGTTGTAAATATCTATGTATAAGTAATTTTATTATTTTTTGTTTCTATTTTTATAAAAATATATCACAGCATAAAATATATATAAAAATACAACTATTTAGCCATATTTTATCTAAATATAAAATACAATACTATTGTTATATTAATATATAACGTAAATAAAAGTTATATATTTTTTTTATTTTTACAAACACACTTCCATTGATAAAATCAAATCTAAGGATTTTAAAATGGAAAACTACACAGACTATGATTTATTACTCCCAAAGGGTTTGCTATTTAGCATAAAGGATATTGAAGACATGAGCTTGATAAAATCTGATATGCTAAAAAAGCTAATCTACAATAGAGAGATAGAAGTTGTCAAGATAGGCACTAAGAATTTTATAAGCAGACAGGTGCTTATAATGTTTTTAGAGAAAAATACCATAGCCGCCCTAAACTAAACCAAAATTTTCATAACCTAATTTTATACACAATCCCAAACATATTACATTACAAAAGTATTTTCTGCCTAGTGCAGATCCACTCCTGCGGCGTTATTTGCCGTAGGAGTGGTGCAAAACTGCAAAGTGAAAAAATTTCAATTATATATTATTTATATAGGCATACGCCAAATATCTTTTAAAAGGAGCAAAAATGAAAAAGGGTTGCTTTTATCCGAGAAAGCGAAGATCTTGGCTTAAAGAGCTGTTTTGTAAATTAGTACGCAAAATATGTGGAGACAACAGATATGAGCTTTGACGTTGTCGAGCTAGAAGTGGCTAATTTTAGGGTTTTAGGTTTTGGAATTTTTTCATTTAACAAAAAGGCAAAAATAAATATACAAGGAGTGTAAAATGGGTTTAATCTTAACAATAGCGATAGCTGTCGCAGAGATTATAAAAGAAAATTTGGACAAGAACACAGGAGATAAGATATGAAAATTTTTAACGAAGCATTAAGTAACGAGCAGTTAGAGAAGTTGGCTCCGTCTTTGTTTGCGGACGAGCCATATTTTGAAGCAAGTGAGAAGTATCACTTTATATCTACAATTGATGTTATAGAAGCTATTAGAGAGCATTCGTGGTATCCAGTAGGTGTTAGCGAAGCAAGTGTGAGAGACGAGAAAAAAGACGGCTTTCAAAAACATTGCGTTAGGTTTCGCCACCTAGATGACCTTTTAAAGCCTAGCGAAAATTCAGTTGAGCTTTTGCTCTTTAACTCTCACGATAGAAGCAAAAGTTTTAGTATAAGCTTGGGTGTGTTTAGGTTTGTGTGTGCTAATGGCTTGGTGGTAGCTGATGAAATTTTTGGCTCGTATCAGATTAGGCATTTGGGCGAAAGAGATAATGACGTGTCATTTGCCATTGAGCATATAGCCCAAGCTAAGCATCAAATTTTAGATAAGATAGATTTGTTTAGCAAAATAGAGTTAAGCAAAGATGACAAAGCTAGTTTTGCAAAAGCAGTCATACCGCTTAGGTTTGAAAGTCATTTACAAGTTGATTTTAACGATTTGTTAGTACCACATAGGGTAGAAGATGAAAAAGACGACTTATATACTACGTTTAACACCATACAAGAGCACCTCATCAGAGGTAATCTAAGCGGCACAAATACGCAGACAAATAGGCGTTTTACAAGTAAGGAAATAAAGTCTATCAGCACTGATACGCAGATAAATCAAAGACTTTGGAGTCTAGCAGAAAATATCGCCAAGATAAAATCAACAGCAAACAGACAAGTAGCATAAAAGGAAATAGTGTGAAACTACTAAATTTTCAACTACAAACCGATATAGAACGGTTAAGTCCAGACAAGCCAACGCAATATTTTAAAGAGCATCTTAGAAGTATTTTACAAGATACAAGCACAAGCTACTTTAAAAAGTGCGACTATGTAGGTTTATCCCTAGCCGAAGTGCAAAATAAAATTGACAGCATATCACGCGATATACAAGAGCTAGGAGAACTAAAACGAAACTTAGCACAAGCCTTAAATATCGCTAAACAAATCACGGCTGAGATTTTTATGGAAAATGGCATTGACAGAATTGACGGTAATATCATATCATCACTAACCTTAACAAAAGAGAGTGTAAGGGTCAAGGACGAAGTAAAAATTATAGACGAAAACGCACTTTTAACGCTTGGCTATGTTAAGCATGAGCTTGACTTAGAAGCCGTCGAGCAAGCTTTAAAAGGCGATAAAAGATCCAAGATAAGCAAATTTGCCGAAGTTTTAAGCACTAGAACCATAACACCAGCTAGGGTTAAAATCAATCAAAAGCGAGAAACAAAGACTAAAATAACTGAGATTTCGCCACTAGATGAGCCATTTGCGGTGGCAGTATAGGAGAGCAAAGATGTTTAACGAAAAGCAGAGTGAAATTCTAGCCAGCAAGCTAGACACCAGCAGGATAAAAACTAGACAAAAAGCCAACGTAAGCCTTTCATACTTAGAAGGCTTTGATGTTATAGAGAGTGCAAATGCCATATTTGGCTTTGGTAATTGGAATTATAGTATCATGGCACTAGAACAAGTATCGCAGGAAATAAACAATAATCAAAATTTAGTTATCTGCTATAAAGCGATAGTAAAAGTTGAAGTTTTTAGCATAGACCACGTTAGTTTTGTAGTCCGTCAAGATGTAGGCTTTGGTACTGGTGTGGCACGAAGCCCAGCGGACGCACACGAAAACGCTGCCAAAGAAGCAGTAACAGATGCATTAAAAAGGAGCTTACGAACCTTTGGCAATCAGTTTGGTAACTCGCTTTACGACAAAAGCAGACAAAGTCAAACACAACAAAACAAAACACAGCCAACTCAAAGCGCAAGGATACAAGCCCAAAGACAAGCAAACGACCAAATAGCCTTACGAAATTTAGGCTTACAAGCGATAGAAAAAGACGGCTTTTTACTACTAAATGGCAAAGATGTGTTTGCCAAAAGAGACGAGATAAAGCTACTTGGTTTTAAGTGGGATAATAGCACAAAGCAATGGTATAAAACCATCGCAAATGCCGCGTAGGCAATACACTCAAAGTCTAAAAAGGCTTTGAGTGTATTTATTTTTTCGTTAAATTTTATATTTATTTGTATATACTTTTAAAAATATATATAAAGACTTAAAATGCGAACAGCAAAGATATTTAAAAGTGGTGGCTCCATGGCTATACGCATGCCAAAGCCTACGCAAAAGTCCACAGCAGTAAAAGATAAAAATAGAAACGCAGGCGAGATAGATATGCAGTTAGCAACAACCGCCATAGCAAATAATCTAACGCTTATCACAAACAATGAAAAAGATTTTAACTATATTGAAATTTTAAATACTCAAAACTGGGGTAAATACCCCAGTTTGTATCTCCATTTTATTTTTTGTCATAACTCTGTATATCTTTGATATTTAAAACATCAATATTTTAAGCTTCATTTTATATACACCTGCTCCACCCTGTCAAGAGTTTAGAATTTAGCTTAATAAATATTATTTAATTTAAATATAAATTAAATATAAAGGATATAAGATGTCTAAGAAAAGAAAGATACAAAGAAGACAAGAGAGTTTAAACGGATATATAGATAAGATGATAGAGACTAACTCTAGACTAGACATAGTTAGACTTGATTTATATTACAAACAAGAAAGCAGAGATGAGATAAGCTTAGAAAGTTTTAGTAATGATATAAATCATCTTAACTCTAACAAGCGTAGCAATGCCATATTTGACAACATCAAAGGATATATCATTAAGATAGAACAAGGTGATAAAGGAAACAACCACCTACACGCACACGCTTTGTTTTTCATTAACGGACAAAAACACAAAGAGCAAAATGCTGCAAATAAAGCCAATCAGATAGGCAGATACTGGAACGATGTCATTACCAAAGGTAAAGGTGCATATCATAACTGTAACTTAAACGAATACAAACACAATGCGACAGGCAGGATTAACTACGACGACCATAAAAAGATAGAAATCTTAAAGCAAAATGTAGTTAGCTATCTTTGCAAAGGCGAACAAAGCATAACCACACCTGACGGCAGTAGTATTAAAGCTTTAAGACGTGGTTTAATACCTAAAAAGACGAACAAAGGCAGACCTAGACGTTTTGTAAAACAAGGTGCAAGCGATATATAAAACAAAGCCGTACGTAGTCTGCTGTGCTTCTATTAATATACCAAAAGTGATTGATTACTTAATCTATTTAAAGCTATATTGTAGTATTTTTCAGATAGTTCAATGCCTAAGAATTTCCTACCATTGTTAATAGCGGCAACACCTGTACTGCCACTCCCCATAAAAGGGTCTAGCACCAAGTCGTTTTCGTTTGTGTGTATCTGCATTATTTCTTGCATAACCTTTAAACTTTTTTGGGTTGGGTGCTCTGTTCTCTCAGAGCCACTGACAACAGGTGCTGTATATATTGCACGTAGGTATTTTTTATCATCTGGTTTATTAAAAACCCATTTTGCACCTTTTTTTATCGCCCAAACGGCAAATTCCATATCCTGAACATATCTTCTGTCAATATTTCTAGGCATTGGATTGCTTTTTTGCCATACCAAGATATCCTTAACTTCACAATTGCTATTTTCAAGAGTATCGCAAATATGACTTAAGAACCTATAAGAACAAAAAATTATAAAAGAACCATTATTGTCTAAAATTTTAGAATAGCTTTTTATCCAACTAAAAAGGTCAAAGTTCTTATCCCAATCTCCAAAATCAACCCCTTGTCGTTTTGCTTTATTCATAGTCGAAAAGTTATTATCTTTTGAGATATTATAAGGTGGGTCTGTAATGATATGATTTACTTTAAGTCCTTGTTTTATAAAACTCTCCACCATAGAGTAGGCATTTGAATTGTATATAGTGAAGTTTTTTTCTATACGCTGTTCTTGATTTACTTGGTTTGCAATACTATCTGCTAATGCCTTGGCTAGTAACGGCGGAACTGCGTTTCCTATCTGCTTACACACTTGTGTTTTTGTCCCTTTAAAGTAAAAATTATCGCTAAAACTCTGAATTCTTGCAGCCTCTCTTGGTGTTATTGCTCTATGAAGCACTGGGTGCGAGTTTCTACCGTTGCTTGGAGTATCAAATCTGGTATCTATCGTAGGGCTAACATCATCCCAGACTAATCTACCCCAGGTTGTAGAGAATTTTTGCTTACCGTGTAGATGTTGTGGCAAATGCTCTTTACCGCATTCTGGTGGTATCATTTTTAGCTTGTTTATTGCCATTTTAGAGTGATTAGATGCTATATGATACTGCAATTTAGTTGCTCTCATCATCTTTTGATATTCGCTTTGTGGCTTCATTTTATAGTCTGTTTCCACTGCCCCTTCTCCACTTTCCAAATAGCTAAGGTCGCTAATGGCATCTCTTACATTTACTAAGCTACTACTTTTACTTGGAAAATCCAAAAATAACTCTTTATGTGCTATAAAAAAAACTCTTTCTCTATTTTGAGGAACACCATAATCTTTTGCATTTAGAATTTTGCAATTTACTGCATAGCCCATATTTTTAATCTTGTTTATAATCTCTTCTCTAAAATAACCACCTACTGCATTGTATAAATTCTTTACATTTTCTATTATAAAAATTTCTGGATTTACTCTCTCTACTAGCTCTAAATACTCTAAAAATAAAAAATTTCTCTCATCATCAAGACCTAAATTTTTACCTTTTAAACTAAAACCTTGACAAGGCGGACCACCTATTATCATATTTACTTTTAACTCTTTTGCTAAATTTACAACCCTATTTTTAACTTCTTTATTTGTTATATTGCCGCAAATACCAACCGCTTCTTTAAAATTATAACTAAATGTATCTATTGCTGCTTTTTCAAAGTCAAGACCTATAACAGTTTTAAACCCGTTATTCTGCTCCAAACCATATGAAAAACCACCAGCTCCGCAGAACAAATCCAAAATTCTATACACTGCCATACTCCTGAGGGATAACTTTTTTGTCCCTCAATTTTATTGTATATTTTCTTTATTTTTTATAAAATCCAACAATTACAAAAAACTAAGGATAGAATATGAAATATTTAAAAGTATCGGATTTTTTAACATCTAAAACAGAAATGCCATTTTTGCTCGGTGCTTTTTATGGCAGGTATTGCTTTACAGATGACAATACTCTTATATATACTCTATCCACATACAAGACATCATCTTATGTACCAGATGAAGCCTTTTACAAAAAAAGCAAAATTGACTATTTGGAGCGACTAAATTTTCAAAGTGAAATCTCTCAGTGGCACATTAATAACAATAAAAATATAAAGAGAGCAGAATTTGTATTTGTTCTAGAAAATGACCTAGGGCTAACCCAGCACCAATTTTTTGCTAGGCTTTATACTAAAATTTTATTAAGCGACTTTACAAGCAACAATAAAGCCTTACAAGATAGACAAAAATTTACACGAGCGTTTTTCGAGTTAAGGGGAAGCATTGACACAACAAGACCATTATTAGCACAGGATTATTTTTATAACAGCATTCCAGAGTTAAAAAGAATAAGTCTATTTCTAGATAATATAGGTTTATCTATAAATGTTTTAAATATAAATTTTAGAAATTTACAAGCTCAATATGTCTCTGGCGAAAATCGTAGAAACACCCAGCTAAGAGTAAATCTGTACTGGTACTTAGAAAAAATGGGGCTTATGAATATTTATAAAGCAGAAATCGTAAAGAAAAATTTTGGAATTAATTATGTAGATAGTGAAAAAGGATACTATAAATTTGATTGTGAAGCGCCAGCATTTAACCAAAATAGTTTTCAAGAGAGAATAAACTTCTACTCTACTCGTATTTTGGATAACGACTTAACGGAAAGAGATATTAACAACCTTAGAAAAGAGCTAAACTTTGACGAAGATATAAGCAATGATTTTAAAAGAAATATGAATATAACACAAATCGTAAGATACCAAACAAAAGATGAATGTGCTGCTTGTAAAAACAAATACAACATTGCAGACAGAAGTTTCTTACTGAGAAAATTCCCAGAGAGATATTATACAGAAATTCACCATTTCGTATCAGTAGGTAAAGAAAAAGAATTAGATGTTATAGAAAATTTAACAAAATTATGCCCAACTTGCCATAGGGCTTTAGGGCGTGGCAAAGCAAGCAAACAATACCAAAAAGAGTTAATTAAAAATATCATAAATGCAAATGAGCACAATTTAGAATTTGCTAGTCTTATATTCGAAAGCGACGATAAAGATTATTTAATTCAAAAAGTATATGAGAACTTAAAATAACCATAAAAAAAATATTCTTAAAAGTATAGGAGTAGCATATGAGTAATTATATGGTAAGCAACACAAGATATTCTGAAAACTTAGCAATAGAAATTTTAAAAAAACTTGATATAGTAGCAAAGCCAAACAATCTTAATAATATAACAAATGTAGATTTGTTAGCCGGCGATAAAAACATTAGAATTGATGTTCAGTATTCACAGGATTTTTTAAAATATGGTGATTTAAGAATAGATTTTGTTTCAGCATATTCCATTGGATGTAGAAATAATTTTTATCATAACCATACAATATTTCAAAATTTTGAATCGTTTTATGGCTTTAAAGTAGATAAAGTAGGTAAATACTTTCAGGTCGATTATTTAGATGCCGTAATTATTCTTTTTTATAATAATAAATTAATACAAGACAATAGTATGCCAGATAAAATTTTAATCATCAAGAGAGATGATTTATTAGGATATTTAAACAGCAATATACCAAATATTATAAAAACACTAAAATTAAATCACAAAGAAGAGCTTGGGGATAAACACGGATCTGCATTTATTCCTATAAATATAGAACAACTTGTGCAAAGTGCTTCGTGTTATTATGGCTCAATATCCTACCTAATTAGCAAGAAAAGTGATATAAAAAAATATTTAAACTGCTAAATTTTTTAAGAGATATGTGCATTTAATTGCTTTTTACCCTTTTAAAAAACTCATCTAGGCTCTCAGCCGCCACTTCGCGTCTCACTTTTGAATAGCGTTTGGTTACGCTCGTAGTCGTATGACCCAAGATAGAAGCTATCTGTTCTAATGTCTTGCCTTCTGAAACAAGCACTCCACCTATCAAATGTCTCAAATCGTGAATGCGAATTTTTATCCCAAGTTTTTTTATAAGCTTTTGCCAATGGCCCCTGATGGTGCCTTTATCCATCTTTTTATCTTTATCAGTTACTGCGTGAAACACTAACCCACTATCACGCCTACTGATATTTTTAAGCGTATTTATAAGCTCATCACTTAGCTTATAAGTCATCGGCTTTCTTACCTTATTATTCTCATACCTTATATTATATGTTTTGCTACTAAAATTTATATCTCGCCACTCCAAACTAAGAACTTCATTTAGTCGCCTACCGTGTGAGAGCCACACGAAAATACTTCTAAACGGCTCAACTGGATAGCTATAAAGCGTATCGTATAGCTCTTTTAGCTTGTTTTCATCTAGTTCGACATTGATTTGGTTGTCGAATTTTGGTATCTGTATAAGCGTGGCTGGATTTGTTTTAAGCGTGCCATCTAAAACATATAGATTAAACATCGGTCTTAGGGTTTCTTTAACAGACTGCGATGTTCTAGGACTTTTACCCATATCTAGCATTTTATTTACGATGTTTTGCAACATTTCAGTCGTGATGTGAGTTATCGGCTTTTTAGCTAGATTGCTATCAGACAGAAGCCACTTTTGCGTAAAGAGATTATAAGAAGCGAGCGTATTTGCCGATAGTTGATTTTTCTTCATAGCCATATATCTGTCCCACGCTTGACTTAGCGTAGGTATTCGCACTTTTACCTCTTTATGCTTACCTTCTTTTAGCTTCGCTAATAACCCCTCCCTTTTTGAAGCCACCTCTTTTATAGCCTGTAAAAATGTAATCTTTTTACTAAATGAAAATGTCTTTTTGTTTTGAACTCGCATACCACTTATATTTACGATAGTAATTCTTAAAACTATTTTATAATCCCTATTGATATAAGTCGGAGCCTTTCTTATCGTCTTACCGCTAAACAAATCATCATTATTCACAAAGTATATATTTTTACAATCTGCATTATCAAGGTCTATCTTTATAAGCTTATCCGCCATTTTATTTCGCCTAAAATTTTACTAGGGTACACATTAGGGTACACACTTTTATAGCATATTATATATATTTATCACTTACAAAAAAATTATGACAGTTTTTAAAATGCGATATACAGGGCTTTTATAAAAAGTTATAGTTAGTTGTAATTTGTATAGACCCCAGACTCAAAATCTGATAAGGGCAACCTTGTGTCGGTTCGAGTCCGACCTCGGGCACCATTATGAACTTAAACATTTTATAAATTTAGCCGATATTGAGTATAACATCTTTAAAAGGATTTTAGATGAATGTTGCACAGCAAAAGTATGATTTTATAAATTTAAATGATTTGCAAAATCTCTCCAAAAGATTTTTAAATCATGGTGATCAAAATAGTTCAAAAGTAAATTTAAGCCAGTTTAACGAGCTTTATGAAGCAAATAAAACAGATACCATCTACATAACTGAGGCTGATATCAAAGAATACAACAAACATCTAGCAATACAAAAAGCAGAAGAAATTTTAAAAGATTACTCGCAAAATTTAATAAACAGCAACAATAAAATTTACTCAGACGAACCTTCTAATGGCTTTAGCAAAAACGCCTACTTTAAAAATATAAATGCCACAGATGACGCTGCCATGCTGCCTGTCTTAAAAAGTGGCTACTTGGAAAACACAAAATTTAAAAACTTAAACGACTACGCCTACTCAAACACTCTAAAGACAAATTATGGCGAAGTGGAAGTCTTTTTAGACATTTATGGCGATAACGACGAGCTAGGCATTGGAAAGCTAGAAAACAACAGCGCACTTTTTAGCTTTGATAGCAATAATGACGGCATGCTAGATCAAAAAGATATGCTCTTTGACAAGCTAAAAGTAAGAGGATACGACAAAGACGGAAATGAAAAAATAGCAAATTTAAGTGACGTAACTACTAGAGTTGATCTTAGGCAGTTTATCAGCACAAATGTCGTAAATCACAACCAAATAGCAAGAGAAGAGCTAAACCATAAAGCAATAATCACAAATAGTCCCGATCTTTACGTAGATACAAAAGAGATCGATCACAGGCACTCCTACTACGCCTCAGATCCAAATACCTTGTTTGCTGCAGAAAATAGATATGAAAAGATAGGCAAAAATGATATAAATAATTTCTTTAAAAAATATGCTCAAAATGACGGCTGGGTCGATCTAAGGCACAATAATATCTTTGGCAAGGATAGCTCTTTTAAAAATTTTGCTTACACAAAAATAGGCTTTGATGAGAGCGCAAGACTAAGCGAGTTTAACCCGATCATCGAGTCAAGCAAAGAGCACAAAAAAGATGAAAATTTCTCATATACAAAATTTCAAAAAGATAGTTTTATGAAATTTTATAATGACTACAACGCTGAGCTTGATGCGCATGAAAAGATGATAGAAAATCTTAGCGCTAATTTAAAGAAATTTGACGAAAATGCAGACGCTTACATATCAAAGCTTGAAGATACAAAATCCGCCAAAATGATCGCAATGGAAAATGAATTTAAGCAAGCAACTGGGCTTGATTTTAGCATCTCAAATCTAAAAAAGGTAAAAAAGGCTTTTACATCAAATGAAGCCACAGCTGCCACTGCACTGCGAGATAGCGATAGTGTTATAGCTATGAAACTAAATCAAGATGGCACGATAAGACTAAAATTTGATAGCGGCAGAGAGCTAGACGTAAATGAGCTTTACAATGACACTGGCAAACTAAATACTCCAAGCGAGCTAAAAACTAGCGTAAATTTAGATGCAAAAAAGATGGACAATGCGCATCTAAATAGCCTAAATTTCAATGATATCGGCGTCATGCAAAATGGCAAGATCACAAGTCTAAAAGATGCTGGAGCAATAGCTATCATCAACCTATCAAATAAATTTGAGAGTAAATTTTTAATCAGCCTAAATAGCGGCAAAAGTATATCTGCAAGAGAAATTTATAATATTAGCTATCTTGAAAACGATCTAAAAAATAAAGAAAAGATAGATGAAAGAGATAAATTTTACAAAAAGGTTGATACTAGGGTTTAAATTTAAGGGTAAAATCCAAAAAAGTTTATTGTAATTTAATCTTTTGGGGCATATAATCAATTCTTTGTAAATTCCAAACTTAAAAGAGACTGCTATGAATTTCACACCACTTTTTGCAATATTTTTCATAATCGCAACTGGTTTTTTTGCTAAAAAAGTCGGCATTGTTGAGCAAAAGCACTCGATCCCATTTGTGGATTTTGTCCTTTGTTTTGCAATGCCTGCGCTAATCTTTGATAAAATTTACCACGTAAATGTCGATGCCTCGCTTATAAATACGATCTTAATCGGCTTTGCCTCAACCGCCATTAGCGCTGCTTTGGCATTTGTCATAGGTAAGGTTTTTAAATTTACCAAAATAACAACCGTCAGTATGGTCATGCTAAGCCTTTTTGGTAACACACTATTTGTCGGTATGCCTGTCATTCAGGGCTTCTTTGGCGATGCGATGGTAAATGAGGTCATCTTTTACGATCAAATAGCCACTGGTATCCCACTTTCGATCCTTGGACCACTCATCCTATCTTTTGCCGCACCTGAGAAGGTCTCGCTCTTTCAAAATACGATGAAAATTTTAAAATTTCCACCATTTATCGCGCTCATTATGGGTCTTGTCTTAAAAGAAGTCCCGCTTCCAGATTTTATCTTTGCGCCACTTAGGATGTTTGAAGGTAGCGTCACCCCAGTGGCACTTTTTGCGATCGGCGTTGGTCTTAACTTTAGCAGTATCACAAGCTCATATAAAGGCGTTAGCGTCGTGCTTTTGTGTAAGATGATATTGCCAGCTATCGTATTTTTCATCATATTAAAAGTCTCAGGCATCCAGATGAGCAAAACTTGGGTCGTTGGTCTCTTTCAATGTGCGATGCCAACATCAGCTCTTGCAAGTGCGATGGTCATAAAAGCTGGACTTGATAGCTCACTAGCCATCTCATCAGTTGCTATTGGCGTGCTTTTTTCATTTATCACGCTTCCAGTTATCTATTTTGTATTTGCGTAAATTCACACTTATTTCACACTAAGTGACTACAATTGCAACATAATTTAATTTAAAGGAGACTTTATGAAAAAGTTAATCTTAGTTGCACTTGGTGCTATGTTTATGTTTGGCGGTCTTGCAAATGCTACTGAAATGATGCAAAAGGACAAGATGGGCAAAGATGAGATGATGAAGAAAGAGCAGATGATGAAAGATGATATGTCTAAAAAACATCCTGTCAAAAAACACGAAGCTAAAAAAGAAGACATGGGCATGAAAGACGAAATGAAAAAAGACGACATGGGTATGAAAAAAGACGACATGGGTATGAAAAAAGACGACATGGGCATGAAAGACGAAATGAAAAAAGGCATGTAAAGGCACTTGATGGTCAGAATTTTGCTTGTTGAAGATGATGAAACATTACTTGATCTAATAAGCGAGTATCTGGGCGAAAATGGTTACGATGTCACCACTACAAACAATGCCAAAGACGCACTAGATCTTGCATACGAGCGAAATTTTGACCTACTTATACTAGACGTCAAACTCCCGCAAGGCGACGGCTTCTCCCTACTTTCATCGCTACGTGAGCTTGGCGTCACAACACCTAGCATATTTACCACCTCGCTAAACACCATAGACGACCTTGAAAAAGGCTACAAAAGCGGCTGCGATGACTATCTAAAAAAGCCATTTGAGCTAAAAGAGCTACTTATCCGCATACAAGCGCTTCTAAAGAGAAATTTCTCGCACAACAACGACGAATTGGTCGTTATTTCAAACGAGCTTAGCTTTCATCCACAAAGTAAAATTCTAAGTAAAAATGGCGAAAAGATAAGTATCTCAAGCAAAGAGAGTGACCTGCTCGCCCTATTTTTGCAAAACAAAGGCAAAATTTTAACCAAAGATGAAATTTTTAATAAAATTTGGAAATTTGACGAGGAGCCAAGCGAGCTTAGCCTTCGTGTCTATATCAAAAATCTACGTCAAATTTTAGGCAAAGATGCCATTTTAAACAGGCGTGGAGATGGCTATATCTATGTCTGAAAAGACGCAAATTTTATTTAAAATTTTATCCCTCTATCTTGTTAGCTCCGTGCTCTTTCTGGGCTATTTTTTCATAAATGACTACAAAAATAAAAAAAATGCGCTCATCTTAAACGAGGTCAAAATGCTAAAAGAGATAAAGATGGGCATTTACATGAAAGCAAGGACAAATGGTCTTAGTTCGGTTTCAAGCCTAACAAAAGAAAAAGGGGTAAAAGCCTGCATCATCTCAAAAAATGGAGCGAAAATTTATCAGGACTTTGCCTGCGAAAATATAGATAAAGAAAAAAATATAAATTTGATAAACGGAAAGGTCACGATCTTTGAAAACATCCAAAGTATGGATAACGACATAACAGATGAGCTATCTAGCGCTGAGATATTTTTGGTAGGCAAGGACATCAAAAAAGAGATCTTATCACTTGTAATTTCAAGCGTTGTGGATGCTATATTTTTCCTTTTTATACTACTTTTCATCGCCTTTTACTTAGCAAAACTAAGCCTAAAGCCACTTTATGAAAAGATAGATACGCTAAATCACTTCATAAAAGACTCAACTCATGAGATAAACACGCCCCTAAGCGTTATCTCGATGAGTATAGAAACGGCCGATCTTGAAAACCTAAATGAGCGAAATTTAAAGCGTTTTAACAACATCAGCCTTGCTGCAAAGAGCCTAGGTAGCATCTATGACGCGCTCGTTCATCTAAGCTTTAACCTCGATAAACCAAGCAAAAAAGAGCTAATCGATCTAAATTTACTAACCACGCAAAGACTTAGCTACTTCTCGCCATTTTTTGCCAAACGCGGACTTAAGATAGAGGCTAGTTTAAAGCCAAGCTTCATAAACGCAGACCTTGAGGATGTGAGTAAAATTTTAGACAACCTCTTAAGTAACGCCTCAAAATACGCAGCGCCAAATTCAAAGGTTAGCATCGTTTTAGAGCCAAATTTCTTTAGCATAAGTAACTCTGGACGTGGCATCAGCAAAGAGGATCAGATGAAAATTTTTGATCGCTACACGAGATTTAACGACGATCAAGGCGGCTTTGGCATAGGACTAAATTTAGTCAAAGAGTGCTGCAAGAAAAATGGCATCACCGTAAAATGCCAAAGCGAACTTGATGGCGAGACTACGTTTTTGCTATCTTGGCAGAGTTAAATTTAAAATCACCCTACTTTAAATAATAAAATTTATTAAAAAAGAGAATTTATGTCCAAAATTTATTTTTGATAAATTTTATTAATATTATAATCCTTTTACAAAATCTTAATCAAGGAGAAAAGTATGAAACTACTTGAAAAATACGGGCTTTTCATAAATGGTGAGTGGCGTGACGCAAAAGACGGCGCTACACTTGATGCCAAAAATCCAGCAAACGGCGAGCACCTTGCAAAGATCGCTGACGCTACTGAAGAAGATGTAAATGACGCAGTTCGTGCTGCACGTGAGGCTTTTAATAAATTTAAACACACCACAGTTAGCGAGCGCGCAAAGCTGCTAAACAAGATCGCTGATATCATCGACGAGCACAAAGAGCACATCGCAAAAGTTGAAAGTATGGACAACGGCAAGCCAATCCGTGAGACGCTAAATGTCGATATCCCTTTTGCAGCAGAGCATTTTAGGTACTTTGCTGGCGTTATCATGGGCGAAGAAGGCAGCGCAAACGTGCTTGACGAGAAGCAACTCTCTATCGTTTTACGCGAGCCAATAGGCGTCGTGGGTCAGATCGTGCCTTGGAATTTTCCATTTCTAATGGCAGCTTGGAAGCTAGCTCCAGTGATCGCAGCAGGCGACGCGAGCGTATTTAAGCCTTCAAGCGAGACAAGCCTAAGCGTGCTTGAGCTATTTAGACTGATAGATAAAATTTTGCCAAAAGGTTTGATAAATATAGTAACGGGCAAAGGCAGCAAGAGCGGCGAGTGGATCAAAAACCACCCAGGCCTTGACAAGCTAGCATTTACTGGCTCAACCGAGATCGGCCGCGATATCGCCATAGCTGCGGCTCGCCGTATCATCCCAGCTACACTTGAGCTTGGTGGCAAGAGCGCAAATATCTTTTTTAGCGACGCAAATTTAGACAAGGCGCTTGATGGCCTTCAGCTTGGAATTTTGTTTAACCAAGGTCAAGTTTGCTGCGCGGGATCGAGAATTTTCGTAGAAGAGAGCTTTTATGACAAATTTATAGAGGCTGCGGTTAAGAAATTTAGTACTATAAAAGTTGGCGATCCACTTGATCCTAAGACTCAAATGGGCTCTCAGATCAATAAAAAACAAGCTGAGCAAATCTTAAACTACGTCGAGATCGGCAAAAAAGAAGGCGCAAAAGTAGCAGTCGGTGGCAAAGCCTACACCGCAAATGGTTGCGACAAGGGCGCATTTGTCGAGCCAACGCTGCTAGTTGATGTGACAAACGATATGAGAGTGGCTCAGGAGGAAATCTTTGGACCAGTTGGCGTTGTCATCAAATTTAAAGATGAAGCCGAGCTTATCAAAATGGTAAATGACAGCGAATACGGCCTTGGTGGCGGAATTTTCACACAAGACATCACAAAAGCGCTTCGCGTTGCAAGGTCTATGGAGACTGGCAGGGTTTGGATCAACACTTACAACCAAATTCCAGCAGGAAGCCCATTTGGTGGCTATAAAAACTCAGGTATCGGCCGTGAGACACACAAGATCATCCTTGAGCACTACACTCAGATGAAAAACATCATGATTGACCTTACTGGCAAGGTTAGCGGCTTTTACGCACAATGATTTTAGGGGGTTTTGCCCCCTACTGCTTTAAATTTCATAAATAATTTTTCTTTCTAAATTTATCAGCAAATAACAATCTTTATTTTTAAGTTTAATAGACTAAAATTTGGCGCAAAGGAGAAAATTTGAGCGAGCAAATTTACATTATCGGCGACGTTCACGGCTGTTTTAACACGCTTTTAGAGCTTATCAAGCAGTTTCCAAACAAAGAAAGATCTCAAATTTGCTTTGTTGGCGACGTGATAGATCGGGGGCTTTTTAGCTGCGACGTGGTCGAGCTTATCATGCAAAATGACTATAAAATGGTAATGGGAAATCACGAGCGAAGGCTACTTAGCAATAAATTTGAATTTCTAAACAACAAAGTTCCATTTGACAGGAGCTGGTTCTTTGGAAACGGCGGCGAAGAGACATATAGATCTTATCTTGGACAAAGCGTAGAGTTTAAGCAAAGGCATGTGGATTTTTTAGAAAGCAGGCCAGTTTATCTGGAATTTAAAGATTATAAAACCCAAAATGGCGAGCATCTAGTCGTCTCTCACTCAGCCGTTGGCAATATGTGGGAGCTAAGAAACGACAAATATGCTAGCGAAGAGTTTAAAAGGCACCTACTCTCAGGCAGAGGTGACGAGATGCAAGTTAGTGGTATCTTTAACATCTATGGTCACACGCCAGTAAGAGAGGTAAAATTTTATAAAAATAGCGCAGATATCGACACAGGCTGCGTTTTTAACGAAGTTGGTTATGACAAACTAAGTGCGTTAGAATTTCCATCGATGAAAATTTATACGCAAAGAAATGTTGAAAATTTTAACAAAAAGGATAAAAATGTGGTTTTCTAAAAAGAGTTCTAGCTTTGCTAGCAGGGTTGATAAATTTTGGTGCGAGCTTGGTAAAAATTTAGACGTTATCAAGCGTAATTTAGAGGATAAAAATTACGAAACTGCAAGCAAAATGACCGAAGAGGCGCTAAATTTATGTTTAGTAGATCCAACTTTTATGATAGGCCTTGTTGATAATAAGATCGATCTAGTGCTAACACCAGAAGGGATGAAATATAGGCTTTTTTGGCTTAAATTTATCAAATCACGCATGCCAAAAGAGTATGAGGCAAAGCTTACTTGCACGCTTGGTAAACCACGTGCACCGCGCGAAGTAGCCACTATACAGATGTATGGCGTGAGTGTTGATGCAAACGAGGTCATGGTCTATGCAAATTTTGAAGAAAAAAGCGTGGATATGTGCCTATACAATGAAACTTTAAGCAAGCTTAAAAGCGAAGATGAAAATAAAGCCTACACACTAGCTTTTATACTTTGCGACAATGTTGTTGGCGAGACAGCGATGATAAACACACTTGGCGACTTTGAGATCGTAGATGAGCCAAGAGAAAAAGGCGTCGCGCTTACCGACTTTGCCGATCTTATAGATGATAAATTTGGCAAAGAGGCCTCGAGCGAACCGCTAAAGCAGTTTAGCTTTTATGAGCCTGAACCCCGCTCAGACGCACTAAGAGATGATGTATTTATGGGATATACGAGCCTAACCTCGCTACTAAATGAATACTATGACGGCAAAAGTGATATCTATAATGAAGCTTACGAGCTTGGTATAAATTTCTGCTTTTTAGTATTGTATCACGGCGGCGATGTGCAATTTGGTGTTGATAGCAAAAACAAGATAGAAGATGAGCTTGAAGGGAGCACTTTTTGCGAGAGTATGGGCGCAGCGACTGGCACTAAGCACTCTTATGTTGATCTTATCTGCTTTGATAAAGACGAGCTTGAAAAGGCTGTTAGCAAATTTAGCAAAGAGCTTGATATCAAGATAGAAATTTGCGAATTTAAACGCTAAATACATAAAATTTAACATAAAATATTACATATTCTGCTAGCTGGTAAATTTAAAATTGCCAGCTGGCAATAAATTTATCCTTTAAATTTAGAGCTATTTGAGAGATAGGCGCAAAATTTAAGCCCATATAAAAAGATGATCCACGAGATATATATCCATACAAAGAAGAAAAGCACAGCTGAAAACGAGCCATATACGCTTAGATAGGTCTTGTTGTAAAGGACGTAATAGACAAAGGCTGACTTGCCAAGATACCAAACGAGCGAGGCAGCAAATGAGCTAAAAAACGCGCTTTTAAATTTTATCTCGTCATTTACTGAGATGAGATATGTGACACAAAATATCACCCAGATGATGAGATATGGCACGATACTTAAGAAATTTATCCAGCTTGTAAATTTAGTCGAGTTTAGCATCTCTTGCACAAGGCTTGAGAGGTAAAAACTGCCAGCAAGTCCGAGTGGTGCAAGCGTGATGAGCGTCCAGTACGAGCTAAGTGCCGACCAAAAGCCCCTAGCCTTGCTAGCTCTTGTCACTTTTAAAACTACGTATTCATAATCGCTAAAAAACATAGCTGAAGTAAATATCATCGCCACAAAGCCAACTATGCCTAAATTTCCGCTATTTTGGAGGAAATTTTGCAAGTAGTTTGAGATGATCTCTTGGTTACTTGGCAAAAGAGCTGAGAAGACAAAGTCTTGAATTTTGGCGTAATAATCCTCAAAGCTAGGAAGTTTTGTAAAGATAGAAAACGATATAAGAAGTATCGGTATGATCGATAAGATCGTGTGAAAACTAAGGCTTGCTGCGTAGTGAAAGAGCTCTTTGTCCTTAAGAGCAGCTAGCAAATTTAAACCACTCTTTAAATCGCTCTTGCTTAAGGACAAACGGCTCATTTATCAGTTGTCTTCTTCAAAAAGTTTTTCGTAGTGAGCGTCGTAGTTGTTGATGTGCTCGCTATTTAGCTTCCAAAACACAGTGTCTATGTCGCTAACTCTTGTATAAAATGGTAGTTGGTAATACTCAACCTCGCCAGTTTTAAACTCTTTTAGCACCTTAAAGCTTTGGCAATCAGCAAAAACGCTTCTGCCATCCATCGCGACAAAGATAAGGCCAGCTGCACTTTGAGCGCACATCTTTCTAAAGTCATCTCTGCTTGGATTTGGCTTGTATTCGTAGCTTAAGTATGCTCCGACAAGGTCTGGATGGATAAATATCATATTAGGAAATGCGCCCAAAACCTCTTCATAAATTTCTTTATTTGGCACGACGATTAGCGAGCGATTATAAAGGTAGTTTAGCACGACTATATCGCCACTTGCAGGTGCGATGCCAGGGAGTGGGAGAGCCTTTTGCTCAAGCAGGTCAAACACCTCAAATCTAACCTTCGCAAAGCCGGCATTTTTTGAAACAACGCTCACTCTTGCGATGATAGAGCTATCAGTGTCAAATTTATGAAGCACAACGCCGCTTGATCCGATCAAAATTTCAGGACTATCAACTATCGTTGCTGTGCCGTCACTCTCGACGCTAATAAGAGGAGTTCTATACTCATTTAAAGAAAAATCAGCCCCAAAAGCAAAGCCAAAAAACAGCGATAAAATCACGATTATACGTTTCAAAAATATCTCCTAAGTTTAAATTTTTAGAGCGATTATAGCCTAAAATGCTTTATCTTTTGCAAAATTAAAGCAAGTTTTAGTTAAAATCCCCTCCAGCTTTTTAAAAGGATATCGATGCCTCGTATATTTGTGATTTTTGCAATATTATGTATAAATTTATATGCTATAAAACCAACTGTCGATGAGCTTAGTTGGCCAAATGGCAGCAGCTTTTTAAATTTCCTTGAAACAAATAAAATCCCACTTTCACTTTACTACAACCTAGCAAGCGAAGATCAAGAGCTAACAGAAGAGATCATCGCTGGCACAAAATATCAAATTTACAAAGACGATAACGGTGAGGTTAAACAAGCTCTCATCCCCGTTAGTGACGAGCTTCAGATACATATTTATAGAGATGACAAGGGCAAATTTCAGCTTGAGTTTATCCCGATCTTATACCAAAGCGAAGATAAAGTTTTAGCCCTAAAAGTAGATAAATCAGTCTCTGAAGATATCTTTGACTACACTGGTTCTGGCACGCTAGCGCTTGGTTTTAAAGAGGTTTTTAGCGGCAGTGGGATTGATTTTAAAAAGATAAACAAAGGCGATACGATCGCTATCGTTTATAACCAAAAACTACGCATGGGGCGCTCTTTTGGCACACCTGAAATTTACGCAGCGATGATAGAGACTAAAAACAAACGCTACGTGATGTATAAATTTGAAGATAAATTTTATGATAAAAACGGCAAGAAAAATGACAAATTTTTGCTCGTTCGCCCTCTTGCAAACGCTAGGATTACATCAAATTTCACCCTAAAAAGATGGCATCCGATCCTTCAAAGATATAGAGCACACCTTGGAGTTGATTACGGTGCTCCAAAAGGCACACCGATCAAGGCCGCAGGCGATGGCACGGTCAAATTTGTCGGACAAAAGAGTGGCTACGGCAGAACCGTCATCATCTCTCACGCTGGCGGCTACGAGACGCTTTACGCGCACCTAAATGGCTTTGCAAAGGGCATAAGAAGCGGTCTTAGAGTAAAACAAGGCACGTTAATAGCATACGTTGGCACAAGTGGCATGAGTACTGGCCCTCACCTACACTTTGGCCTCTATCTGGGCGGCAAGCCGATCAATCCAGAAAGCGCCATCAAGGTCGTAAAAAATATAGAAGATAAAAAAGAGTCGGCTAAATTTAAAGCAGTCATAAATAGAAATGATGAGCTGATAAGACAAGCTCTAAGCAACGACAAAGAGTATCACAAGGTGGAATTTTTCCCTAACGTAATAGATTTTTAAAGGTAAAACTTGAGCCAAGAACTAGAAGAAGCAAAAGAGCTGATAGATCAGCACTTAGATGAAAATTTAGAAGACGGTGAGCTCTCTGCTTACGAGCTAGCCCAGCATCTTAAAACACTTAAAAAGCACGATGAAGAGCTTTTTGCCAAGTACCTTGAAAAGCTAGATCCTGAAATTTTGGGTGATGTGGCGATAGAACTACCTGATCACATGCTAAAAGACGTGATCGACACGCTCCCAGCTGAAAAGATCGTAGAAGCGCTTGAAGAGCTAGAGAGTGACGATGCGACAGACCTACTTCAATACATCGAGGATATCGATGAGGA
Source organism: Campylobacter concisus (assembly GCF_003049065.1). Lineage (GTDB taxonomy): Bacteria > Campylobacterota > Campylobacteria > Campylobacterales > Campylobacteraceae > Campylobacter_A > Campylobacter_A concisus_BE. The sequence continues at coordinate 108,468 of NZ_PISC01000005.1, forward strand.
CAAGGCTAGAGAGCTTTTTAACGAGCTAGATAAAGAAAATCAAAATGAAATTTTAAGACTTAGAAGCTATGACGAAGATAGAGCTGGTGCGCACATGCAAACAGAGCTATTTTCAGCTCATCTTGAAGAGAAGCTTGGCAGCGCAGTCGCAAGACTAAGACAAGAGAAGCAAGAAGGCAAACTAGAAAACGTCTCACAGCTTTTCATCATCGATAAAAATAGCGTCTTGCAATACGCCATCCCGCTTGAAGATCTCATCCTTTTTGACTTTACAAAGACGCTAAAACAAAATATCGAATCAACCCAGATCGACCACTACAAGCCTCACATGGCAAACGATATGGATCTCATGCAAGATGTCGCTGATATGTTTCAAGAGTACGATCTAAACGTTATCGCAGTTACAAGTAGCACTGGCATACTGCTTGGTCGTATCACGTATGATGATATCCACGACTACATCCAAGAGAGCGCAACAGAGCAAATTTATAACCTAGCTGGCGTTGATGACGAGTCAGAAGAGGACGATACGCTATTTAAAGCTGGTCGTGGCCGTGCGGTTTGGCTTGGTGTAAATTTACTAACAGCACTTTTTAGCTCATCTATCATCGGACTTTTTGACGAGACGATCGCAGCTTACGTCGCACTTGCCGTGCTTATGCCAATAGTTGCTTCAATGGGTGGCAACACTGGCACGCAAGCACTTGCTGTTACGGTTCGTCGTTTGGCACTTGGCGAGATAGAATTTAAAGATGCAAAGAGCGTTTTAAAGCGTGAGGTGACTATCTCACTCGTAAATGGCTTCATCTTTGGCGCTATCATGGGCGTCATAGCCGCTGTTTGGTTTGACAAAGGCATGCTTGGCGTGGTTATTAGCCTTAGTATGGTTACAAATTTATTCTTTGCTGGCTTTTTTGGCACGATCATACCTTTGACACTAAGGCGCTTTAACATCGATCCTGCCGTTGGCTCGGCGGTCATTCTTACTACATTTACCGATGCGATAGGATTTTTTAGCTTTTTAGGACTTGCAAAATGGATACTACTATAACAAATTTAGAAATTTTACCTCTTGGTGAGTCAAAATACCTAAAGCCATTTAAGATGAAATTTAAACAAAATGGCTTGCAAAGAGACTGGGACTGCGTCAAAGTGATGAATAGCGTCAGTATATTTTTATATCACGAGCAAAAAGATGCATTTTTGTTTGTCAAGCAGTTTCGCCCAGCTGTTTGGTACTCGCAAGAAAAAGAAGGCATCAAAACAAGTGAGCAAGGCTTTACTTATGAGCTTTGCGCAGGACTTATGGATAAGGGACTAAGCGAAGAGCAGACTGCTAGAGAAGAGGCAATCGAAGAGGTCGGATACGAGCTAAAAGAGATGGAGCGCATAACGATGACGTATGGCGCTTTTGGCTTTGGTGGCAATATGCAAACGATGTTTTACGCAAAGATCGATGAGAACATGAGGGTAAATGCAGGCGGCGGCGTCGATGGCGAGGATATCGAGCTAGTTTTTATAAAACGAGAAGATATGATGAAATTTGCCTTTGACGAGAGCAAGGTCAAGGGCTTTGGGCTCATCTTTGCCTACTTGTGGTGGGAGAAATTTAAAGGCTAAAAAGAGACCTTTTTGATAAGCGCAAAGACAACAACCGCCACAACAAAAATGCCAACTAAAATAATATAATCCGACATAAGAAACCTTTACGTTTAAAATTTGCACTATTGTAACTAAATTTTTAACAAAATAAGAACTTTATAACCGCACATATCATAAAATAATCAAAAATTATAAGGAGAAAATGATGAGCGAAAACGAAACTCTTTTTATCAACCGCGAATTAAGCTGGCTACGCTTCAACTCAAGGGTGCTCGCTCAGTGTGAAAAGGATATACCTTTACTTGAAAAGCTAAAATTTTTAGCGATCTATATGACAAATTTAGATGAGTTTTACATGATCAGAGTGGCTGGTCTAAAGCAGCTTTTTGCAGCTGGAGTGACGACAAGTAGCAGCGATGGCATGAGCCCGCTCGATCAGCTAAGAGAGATCAGAAAGTATCTGCAAGATGAGCAAAATTTGGTCGAAGCTCACTACAAAAGCACCGTTGATGCGCTTAGTAAAGAGGGTCTTTTTATCAAAAACTATGACGAGCTTGACGATAGTTTAAAGCAAAAATGCGACGAATATTTTTTCTCAAACATCCTGCCAGTCATCGTGCCTATCGCTGTTGATGCGACACATCCATTTCCGCACCTAAACAACCTTAGCTTCTCACTCGCCGTTAAACTTGCTGATATCGAGCATCCTGAAATTTTAAAATACGGCATGATAAGAATTTCAAGGGTATTGCCAAGATTTACCCAGCCAAGTAGCAACGTTTTTGTGCCGATTGAAACGATCGTGCACCGCCACGCAGAAGAAATTTTCCCAGGGTATAAGCTCATTAGCTCGGCTGCCTTTAGAGTGACAAGAAACGCTGATATCGTCATCGAAGAAGAAGAGGCGGATGATTTTATGATGATACTTGAGCAAGGGCTAAAGCTTCGTAGAAAAGGGGCTTTTGTGCGTATGCAGATAGATAAAGACGCAGACGCTGATATCTTAGAGTTTTTAAATTTTCACATGAAAATTTTTCACAAAGATATCTACTTTTCAAGCATCCCGCTCACGCTTAGCTCTCTTTGGGAGATAGCTGGGAGCAAGAACTTCAGCCACCTAGCAAACCCGCCCTACGCCCCAAAAACACTGCCTCCATTTGGCAACGGCATCTCAGTTTTTGACGCCATAGATAAAGAGGACGTGCTGCTAGTTCATCCATTTGAGAGCTTTGATCCAGTCGTTAGCTTCATAAGAGAGGCTAGCAAAGATCCAAAGGTGATCTCGATACGCATGACACTTTACAGGGTCGATAAAAACTCACCGATCATCCAAAGCCTAATAGATGCCGCAAGCGACGGCAAGCAAGTAACTGTGATGGTCGAGCTAAAAGCGAGGTTTGATGAAGAAAATAACTTGCACTGGGCAAAGGCGCTTGAAGATGCTGGCGCACACGTGATATATGGCATCACAGGATTTAAAGTGCATGCAAAAGTTAGCCAAGTGATCCGCCAGATCGGCGATAAACTCAAATTTTACATGCACTTTGGCACTGGCAACTACAACGGCAGCTCAGCAAAAATTTACACTGACGTGAGCCTATTTACGAGCAAAGAGGAATTTAGCCAAGATACGACCTCGTTTTTTCACATCCTATCAGGATATAACAAAAACCGCCGTCTAAATGCCCTTAGCATGTCGCCCTTTCAGATAAAAGAGCGCATCATCGAAAAGATAAGAGTGGAGGCCAGCAAAGGTAGCGAGGGCAGGATCATCGCCAAGATGAACGCATTAATAGACGAAGACGTGATAAACGAGCTTAGCCGCGCCTCAAATGCAGGCGTAAAAATCGACTTAATCGTCCGAGGTGTGTGCGGACTAAGGCCAGGTGTAAAAGGCAAAAGCGAAAACATCAGAGTTCGCTCGATCATCGGCAAATACTTGGAGCATGCTAGAATTTTATATTTCAAACACGCTAATCCAAAAATTTACATCTCAAGCGCTGACTGGATGCCACGAAATTTAGAGCGCCGCTTGGAGCTCATGACGCCTATCTTTGAGCCAAGACTGCAAGAGAGACTGCTTGAAATTTTAGAGCTTCAGCTAAGCGATAACGACCTAGCATTTGAGCTACAAAATAACGGCGAATACACAAAAGTAGCTAGACGCGAGGGCGAAAAAGTGATCTCTTGCCACGAAGTTTTAGAAAACTACATCTCTAAAATTTACAAATCCGTCAAGAAAGACACCGACAAAGCAAAAGCAGATATGCTGGCAAGCAAGCTTTTAAAAGAGAGCTAAAAGATAAATGGCTTTTAAATTTAAGTTTAGAAGCCATTTTTACCTTAAATCCTAAATCTTAAATCCAAATTTCTAAATTTTTATATACTTTAAATTTACATTGCAAGCCTCTAAAATGCTAACTTTTATCGCATAATAATTTTTATATATAAATTACTCATAAAATTTCATAATTAATTATCAAATTTTATATTTTAAATATTACATAAGCATAGGCGTTATAATATTTAAACAAATTCCAAATCAAAGGAAGCTTTATGAAAGAGAGTAGTGATACTAAAAAACTCGTCATCGGTACGATCACACTTGTAATTGCGATCGTTTTCTTTGGAGGTTTTTTACAAAACACCTATGGTGGCATCTTTGACTTTAGCAAACTTGCTGGTCAATTTCCAGAATGGTTTAAAACAGGAAGTGGCACTAGCGCAAAAGGCGGCTTTTTATTTGCCCTTAGCCTCGCCCCTGCCGTTATGCTCGCACTTGGTTTTGTCGCTATTTTTGAGAAATACCATGCACTTTACGCAGCTTCAAGACTGCTAACGCCTGTTTTAAAGCCACTTATTGGCATACCAGGATGTTGCTCTATCTCTTTGATAGCAAGCACACAAAGCACTGACGCAGGTAGTTCAACTGCTAAATTTTTGCGTCAAGATGGCCTCATCTCGCACAAAGAGCTTCTCATCTTTGCAGCGTTTCAGTTTAGCGCTGGTGCGATGATCACAAATTTCTTATCTTCATTTGCACCTGTTCTACTTGTGACTGACAAAGCTGGCAATACAGCCCCTGCTACCATAGCCATGGTGCTTGGCATAGTCTTTGTCTTTAAAATTTTGGGAGCAAATTTGATGAGACTTTATGTTAAAAAATTTGTCAAAGATGATGAGGAGTAAGAGATGACTGAAAATAAACTAATAACCGACGTATTTGTAGAGGGCGCTAGAAAAGGCTGGGACATCGCCGTAAAAAACACCATCCCAAACGTGCTTATGGCCTTTGTCATCATCCACATCCTAAAAGTATCTGGTGCGCTTAGCGTGATAGGCAAATTTCTAGGATTTATCATGCTCCCACTTGGTCTTCCAGGTGAGTCCATAGCCGTTTTCATGGCTGCATTTTTGAGCTGGGGCGGCTCAGCAGGCGTGCTAGTCGCACTTGTGGGAGATGGTACGCTAAATGCAAACGATATCGCTGTCTTGCTTCCTGGCATGGCGCTAGTTGGCTCGACTGTACAGTACATGGGACGAGTTTTAGGCGTGCTTGAAGTACCAGGCAGACACTATCTCGTACTTTTTGGAATTTGCATCCTAAATGCCTATTTGGCGATGTTTGTGATGAGCTTGCTCGTATAAGGATCAAAGATGAAAGATAGTGAAATAGACAAATATTTGGCCGATCTAAAGGAGATAACCGACATCGAAAGCCCAACTTCAAGCATCGACGGCGTAAATGAAGTTGCAGCTTGGTTTAAAAAAAGAGCCGAAATTTTAGGCTTAAAAAGCAGGAGCATAGAGCTTGGCACCGACAAGGTCGCTCCTTGCCTTTTTATCTCAAACGACCTTGAGGCAAAAAGCTACGACTTTTTATTTATCGGTCACATGGACACCGTTTTTCCTGTGGGCACAAAGGCTGATGTGCCATTTAGCAAGATAGATAAGCGCATAAACGCACTTGGTGCAATCGACGATAAGGGTGGCAGCTTGCTCTCGCTCTACGTCATCAAAGAGCTTGATCTTAGTAAGCTAAAGATCGGCCTCTTTTTAAACTCACACGAAGAGATCGGCTCAAATTTCGCTAAAGACGCCATAAGAGAGCTAGCCAAAAAGTCTCGCTATGCCCTAGTTGTCGAGCCTGCAAGAGAGGATGGCTCGATGGTGGCTACTAGAAAAGGCGTGATCTCTTATGTGTTAAATTTCCGTGGCGTTAGCGCGCACGCTGGTAACCACCCAGAGCGCGGTCGTTCGGCTGTAGTGGAGGCTGCAAATTTCATCGTTGAGCTCTCAAAACTCACTGATTTTGAGGCGGGTCATACATTTAATAGCATAATGACAAAAGGTGGCGACGCCCAAAACGTCGTGCCAGACTTTGCCAGTGTGACATTTGAGATGAGATATCGCCACGCTAGTTCTGTGGAGTTTTTACATAAGAAAATGGACGAAATTTTATCTCATCCGATAGTGCCAGAAGTGAGCTGTGAGCGCATCCTCATAAACGAAGAAGGGCCGATGATAGACGAGGTAAATTTACCAAATATCAAAAAAGTCTTTGACGAGGCTGCGAAGGCCACTGACACAAAGGTCACTTGGGTCGATGCTGGCGGACTAAGCGATGGCAACATCAGCGCATCAGCTGGTTGCCCTACGATAGACGGCCTTGGTCCAACTGGTGGCAACATGCACACGAAAAACGAATATCTAGAGATAAACTCGGTCGTTAAAAAGTGTAACCTCATAGTTGAAGCGATCAAAAAACTTTCGTAGTATTGGCAAGCTATATGCTTGCCTAATTTTTAAATTTATAACATTACAGCAGCCAAACCCTACCCAAATATCTCAAATTTATGAAAAAGCTCTGGCTCATCTTTTACAACGCCACCCCTAATAAGCTTAGCCACCACTTCGCGCTCACAGTCTGTTTGCATAGGCCAGCCACGCTTATAGCCCTCAAGCTCACTCTTACTAGTCGCATCCACGCAGAAATTTTCACCCTCGATATTATTTGTCACGCGCCAAATTTCACCGCGTAAATAGGCGTTTTACTCTGCTTTTTAAACTGCCTAAGCTCCTTAACATTTGGCGCAACGCTTTGAAATTTAGCCAAAAGTTTATCATCACTTAAAAGGCTAAATTTAACTCCGAATTTAGCTAGCAATTTTAGCAAAAGTAAAATTTCACATTGGCACAAGCTCTAAATTTAACTACAAAAGCAAAAACCGCCTAGAAAACTGCGTCATCAGTAGCGACGGCTTAGCTATTTTATACATACGAAACTGGCATTCACGAGAAATTTATCACAATGGCAACGTTGTTTTAGGGCTTTTGCAAAGATCGGCGCTTGCAGGGCGATTGAACGCGCCGTTTGAAAGCATGATGACCACAAACTACACAAGGACATAAAGTCTAGTTTAAAAGCCCTCAACTAAATCAAATTTCTAAATTCCCAGCCAAGTGACTTAAATTTAAACCAGCCCTACTCCAAAGCTTTTAAAACTGGCTCTGGTTTTAGCTTCACGCTTGGAGCATTTTTGCTAAAACTTATGAGATCCTCTGTCGTTTGTATGCTAAATGGCAGACGAGTTAAGCAGACTTTGAAAATTTCAGCCGCTGCTATCGCGTCATTTAGGGCTCTGTGATGGGTGTTGTTTATGCCAAGGAGTTCTTTTAGCGAGCCAAGGCCGTATTTTTGCGAGGCGATGGTGCGGCGGCTAAGATCGATGGTGCAGAGTTTTCTGTTTAGCAGTATGCCAAGGCCGATCTCATTTAGACTATGCGAGATAAATCCGTAGTCAAAATTTACGTTGTGCGCGATAAAAACGCTAGTTCCAAGAAAAATTTTAAACCGCTCCAGCACGTTTAGTAAATTTGGCGCACCAACTAGATCGCTCGCTCTTATGCCGGTTAGCTCTGTGATATTTTCAGGCACCACACTAGCTGCCACAAAGCTTTCAAAGCGCCCTATTTCGGTGCCATTTTTCATTTTTATAGCGCCTATTTCTATGATCTGGCCATTTGTCGTGCCGCCAGTCGTTTCGATATCCACGACGCAAAATTCCTGCTCGCTAATATCTCTAAATCTCGTGCCAAGCTCGATCTCGTTGCTTTCATTTCTAGTGATGTCAAGCCCGAGAGTTCGCCACATATCAAGGTCACGCACGTCAATGAGCGATGAAATTTCCTCGATATCACTAAATTTCAAGATAAACTCGTGATAGCCTAAATTTTGCCTGGCTAAAATTTCAATGCTATTTTCTAAACGCTGTTTTTTTGGTTTCAAAACTCAAGCTTTATGGCGCGAATGGCTTGTTCGTAAGAATTTGATGAAAAGATATAGCTGCCAGCCACCAAGACATCAGCCCCAGCCTCTTCAAGATCAGGCGCATTTAGTCCGTTTACGCCGCCATCTACTTCGATGAGACACTTGGCGTTTTTGCGCTCTATTAGCTCTCTTAGCGCCCTTGTTTTCTCAAGCACGACTGGCATAAATTTCTGACCACCAAAGCCAGGATTTACACTCATTAATAGCACCATATCGACTTCATCGATGATATGCTCGATCGCGCTAACTGGCGTGTGCGGATTTAGCACGATGCCAGGACTTACGCCGTTTTTTCTGATGTGATCAATGAGCCTCATTGGATGCTTCTCTTCTTCTATGTGAAAGGTTAGAAATTTTGGTTTTAGCGGCAAGAAAAGGTCAGCAAAAAAAGAGTTATTTTCAACCATTAAATGAATATCAAGTGGCTTTGTAGCAGCCTTTGCAACGGCACTTACCACGACTGGTCCGATGGTTAAATTTGGCACAAAATGCCCATCCATAACATCAACATGCACCAGATCGCACCCAGCCTCGCAAATGGCTCTTATCTCAGCTGCTAAATTTCCGAAATCAGCCGACAAAATACTAGGTGCAACGTACATTTTAAATCCTTATTTACTTATAAAAATCACGCCAGTTTGGCTCTCTTTTGCATTTAATGTGGCAAAAATTCCACTGCTTGCCCTGTCAAAAAACATCTCATTTTCGAAAAATTTAAAGTTGCTAAGTTTTACCTTTAAATTTCTCTCGATGAAAATATCTAAAATTTTGCTTGCAATGATACTAAAAATTTGAGAAAATCCGCTTAAACAGCCACACTCCAGATCGCCATTATCTGAAAAAATAGAGCAAATTTTACCAAGCTTGTCCTTTTTAACACCAAGCAAAATTCTCATCTGTACGTCGCCATAAAAGAGCACGCAAGCCCGCAAATAGTCGTTTTCGCCCTCTACATTAAAGTTGCTGATCTTTGCATCAAGGCATAAAATTTCACTCTCTATCAAAGGTGAGAGCACGTCTGTGACGCTTGAGATCACAAGCGGCAGAAACTCAACCAAGTTTTTATTCATCTTTGTAGGCTCTATGTCGATAAGGCGCTTTTTAAAATAGAGCGTCGAGTCATCTTTGAAAAAGTCATCCATCTTTTTATATAAAAGTATCTTTGCTGCTTTTAAATTTGACGCAAGTGTCTCTGAGATATTGCCCTCATTTAAGCCACAAATTGCCAATATAGCGCCACTTTTTTGGCTCAGCTCAGATAGCTTTATCAAAAAACTAGCACCTATGGTATTTAAAGCGCCAACCGAATCAGACCAAAAAACAAAGAATTTAAAGCCTATCTTTTGCAATCTTTCGTGAAATTTATAGTCAAATTTCTGCACAAAAGAGCTATCTATAAGCCCTGCTGCCTTATAAATGACAACGTCGCCTCTTACAAAGGTGCTAAACTCTTTTTTGCCTAAAACGATGTGATTTAAGGTGCTGATGGTGTATTTGTAGGCTTGTTTGGCAGCGTTAAATTCTTCTACACTTTTTACAAATTTACACTTGTAACACTTTTGCTCCAAAAGCGAGTTGATGTAGTCTTTATACTGCTCATTTTTGTTATAAATCACGATGGCTTCGCTGCTATCTGCTAGCGTATCATTTAAAAATAGCGTCGCAACTTTTTCATTTTCAAAGAGTGAAAATCTCAAAATATTTTTTGAAGTCTTTGCGACAAGCTCGTAAAAAGTATCGTCATAGTCGCAGACTGCAAACTCAGCGCCTATCTGCTTAGCGATGCTTGAGAGGTGCTCGCATGTGCTATTTAGCCAAAGTGGGCTAAAAAATGTGACATTTTTTAATGAAAGCAAAATGGCACTTATCTGCCTTGCGCAAATTTGCTCTATATCGGCCTTTTTGATACTTGAAGGGGTGATATTAACCTCTAAAAATCCAAATGGCCTAACAATGGCCAAAGAGCCCTCAAAAGTTACTTTCATTTTCTAAGAGCCTTTTTTAAATTTATAACCATATCAGCCGAAGCATGGACGCTAACATCAGTGATCCTATCTATGCCAAAGTCAAAAAATTTAGCAGTGCTTGCCTCATAAGAGAGCAAAATTTTAAAGTATTTTAAAACCAAAACTTCTTCTCTATTGAGCCTGTCGCTATCCCATCCCGCAAGCTTTAAAAGTACTCCAAATAGCGAGATATCAAACCTTCGCTGCAAGATCCTATCAAAGCTCATATCAGAAAAGCCAACGATATGTTTAAGCGAGTGTGGATACTTCAAAAAGATCAGCTCGCAAAATATAAGCAAAATTAGCGCGTAGGCAGCTAGAAACAAATTTTTTTGATTTTTTAGCCCAAGATAGTTTAAAAGTTTGCTCCAGTCAGATAGAAATTTGGCATTAAACTCCATCATCGAGTGTAAATTTACACCAAAATTTTTATATCTTTTTGGAGATTTGATAAAAACAAAATAAGAGCAAATTATCATTTTTAGGTTGTCTATGCCTAGCGGATAAGCCATAGCGTAGATATCTCTAGTGTAGTTTTGAACGCCAAAATCGCCTAAATTTACTATCGTAGCAAAGTACGCTTTAAAAGTCTCACTACCCCTAAAAAGCTCCATAGCAGCAGTGATGTCGCCCTCATCCAAGTGCTTTTGGCACTCATAAAAAGCATCGGGCATTTTATAGATAAAATTTGAAATTTCATCTATTTGATTTTTAGTTAGCATTTTTGTTTTACCGATTTTTTATTTTGGGGCTATTTTAGCCTTAATTAAATAAAAAATCAACAAAACTTATAAATATAAATATTCATTTTAAGCAATACTTTGGTTTTGTTTAGATAAAATCAGCAGAAATTTTTGTTTATAAGGAAAAAAAATGTCAAAAAGATGTGCGATAACTGGCAAAGGACCAATGGTAGGCAACAACGTGAGCCACGCCAACAATAAAACTAAAAGAAGATTTTTACCAAATCTTAGAACTATCCGTGTTACTCTAGAAGATGGCACAACAAGAAGAATAAAAGTTGCTGCTTCTACTCTAAGAACTATGAAAAAGCAGTCAAACTAAGAGATAAAATGAAGAGGAATTTATGTCTTTTCTCTCAAGACTTTTAAAATTCCTCAACTGGTCAAACTCCGCAAAACCAGAAATAAGCCTAGATACTGAGCTTTACGAACAACTAAAACCTTTTAGATTTCCACTAATTTCAGTCGTACTACTGTTACTTTTTGGAACACTGGGTTATATCTTTATAGATAACTTCTCTCTCATAGATGCCTTTTACCAAGCAGGTATGACCTTCACGACGGTCGGTTTTACCGAAGTTGCGCCCATAACTCCAAAGGGGCGAATTTTTACTATAACATTTATCCTTGTTGGCTTCATCATTTTTACGCTATCAATCGGTATCGTTGTAGAAGTTCTAAAAAGAGGCACATTAATTAGCATTTTAAAGGAAAGGCGTATGCTTTACAAGATCGCAAGACTAAAAAATCACTTCGTTATTTGTTATCACAACCTCTACACGATCGAGCTTAGCGCTCAGTTTCGTGAAAATCACATACCATTTGTGGTGGTTGATGACAGAGAAGATATCGCAGAATTAGCTCAAATTTACAAGTATCCATACTTCATAAAAGCTCAGCCTCACACTCAAATCGCCTTTTTAAAAACGCATCTATCAAGTGCAAAAGGACTAATCACTCTTAGCCCAAATATCGCTGATAATATCGCACTTATCGCATCTGTTAGACTTTATGAAAAAGAGATAGGCCGCAAAAAACCTTACCACATCATCACAAACTCCGATAGCGAAGATGACACTCAAAGGCTAAAAAAACTTGGTGCTGATAACGTCGTAAGCCCATCTCGCCTAGTCGCACAGCGTCTAAGTGCCATGAGCGTAAGACCTGATATGGAAAATTTGCTCGAGCAATTTTTATACACAAAAAGCTCGCCTATCGACATAGAAGAAATTCTTGTGCCTGACTACTCTTGGATAAGGTTTAAAAGGCTAAAAGAGACGCACCTAAGAAATATCACAAATGCTGACGTGGTAGGCATTAGAGATATAAATAACAAATTTATCCCGATGCCAAATGGTGACACTCTAATTGGCACAGGCACAAAGCTTTTAGTCATCGGTACAGTTGATGGCATACGTCTAACCAAACGCCTAGTAAAGAGCAAACACAAGCCAGAAGAGCTAAAATACGTTTAGTTTTTTGCATTTTGTGATAAATTTGGCTTAAATACTAAGCTTTTATAGATCTAAATTTAGATAGCCAAACATTTACAAAGCCTTGTTAGAATTTATAAATTTTTTACAGGAGCTACGTATGTTACACGAATACACTGATCTCATAAATGAGTTGAAAAAAGTAGATGTTCATTTTGCCGCACTTTGCAAAAAGCATGACGAGCTAAATGAAAAGATAGATAGCAAAGCAGCGCAAGCCTCTGAGCTTGATGCCTTGAAAAAAGAAAAATTAAAACTAAAAGATGAAATTTACGCTCAAATTTTAAAATATAAAGAGCAAAAATAAGCAAAAGTCAATCTAACAATGGAGCCAAATTTCGCTTAGCTCGTATTTTAGGCTTTTACTAGACTACAAATTTAAAAAGCCCAAATTTCTTTGGGCTTACAAATTTTATATAGCTTTTATCATCACTTTTGTTAGAAGTTCTGAAAATTTAGCTGGATTTTCTAGGCTCATGCCCTCATTTAGCCTTGCCATATCAAGAAGCAAAGGCGCTATGTCATAAATCATCGCCTCATTTTTCTCAAGTTTTGCAAAAATTTCATGATCAGCATTGATCTCCAAGATCGGCTTAACTTTTGGAGCATTTGCGCCTTGTCCCATCTGTTTTAACATCTCTTGCATAGCGTAATCAGGATCGTTTTTATCATATATTAGCACCGCAGCTGAGCTTGAGAGTCTTGAGCTTAGCCTAACGTCTTTAACTTCGTCTTTTAAGATCTCTTTCATCTTAACAAGCGTGTTTGCAACCTTGCTCTCATCGACCTTTTCATCGTTTTTGATCTCATCGTTGATATCGGCGTGTGAGACTGATTTTAGAGGTGTTTTGTCAAATTCATTGACCATTGGCATGACGATCGTGTCGATCTCTTCGTCCATTATTAACACTTCGATGTCGTTTTTCTTAAAGCTTTCAAGAAGTGGCGAATTTCTTAGCATATTTTCGTTGTTGCCGCTGATGTAGTAGATCGACTTTTGATCCTCTTTCATCGCCTCTTTGTACTCTTTTAGGCTGATAAGCCCATCTCTTTTTGAACTTTTAAATAGGCAAAGATCCAAAATTTGCTCTTTTTCAGCATTAAAGCCGTAAAGTCCCTCTTTTAAAACCTTGCCAAATAGTTTGTAAAATTTTATGTATTTTTCATGGTCGTTATCTTTTACTTTTGCAAGCTCGCTTAAAATTTTCTTCACACTTTGCTCTTTAACGGTTCGCATGATCGCATTTTCTTGTAAAATTTCGCGGCTAACGTTTAGCGGCAGATCCTCAACATCGATCACACCTTTGATAAATCTAAGATACGGCGGCAAAAGCTCTTTTGCATCGTCAGTTATAAAAACCCTCTTCACATAGAGCTTCACACCACTTTGATAATCAACCCTAAAGAGGTCAAACGGCTCAGTGCTTGGCACATAAAATAGTGTCGAGTACTCGATCTTGCCCTCGGCCTTTGTGTGGATATAAAGTAGCGGATCGCTGCTGTCATGTGAAATTTGTTTATAAAAGTCGTTGTAGTCTTGCTCTTTTAGGCTGGCTTTATTTAGCCTCCAAAGCGCATTTGCCTTGTTTATCTGCTCGTTTTTGCTCTCGTATGTGCCCTCTTTTTTGCCTTCTTTTGGTGCGACATAGCTCTCTTTATCCATAAATATAGGATAAGGGATGTGGTTTGAATATTTTTTGACTATCTCTTCGATACGCCAAGAATTTGCAAATTCATCGTCATTTAAATGTAAGATAATATCCGTACCAAAGCCATCTTTTTTAGCATCTTCGATCTCGTAGCTTTTTGCATCAGATGTCCATTTATAGGCCTTCTCGCTTAGTGCTCGTTTGCTTATGACTTCGATCTTGTTTGCCACCATAAATGCTGAGTAAAAGCCCACGCCAAACTGGCCAATCAACGAGCTATCTTTTTTGGCATCGCCGCTTAAGCTTTGCATAAAACCCTTTGTGCCACTTCTTGCTATCGTGCCTAAATTTGCGATGAGCTCGTCTTTATCCATGCCTATACCGTTGTCGCTGATGATTAAAGTCTTAGCTTTTTCATCTACTTTGATGTCGATCCTTGGAGTGTAGCTTAAGCTTTTATACTTTTCATCAGTCAAGCATAGGTAGTTTAGCTTGTCAAGTGCGTCATTTGAGTTTGATATTAGCTCTCTTAAAAATATCTCTTTGTTTGAGTAAAGAGAGTGGATCATCAAATTTAAAAGGTCATTGACCTCGGTTTGAAATTCAAATTTATCTGCCATTTTCTTTTCCTTGTTTTAAATTTTTGGCAGATTATAGCACAAAGTGATAAAAATATACTTAACCTTGATAGCACTACTATCAAGTTTTTTAATAATTTTTTATGCATATATGGTAATTTATAAATAAAATAAAAATGTGTATTTTTTAAAATGCTATTTTGTATAGTATTTATTTAAAATAATGCAAATTTAGCTATAAATCTTTTACAAAATGTTGCTAGTCTGTCTTTCAAAATAAGAAACAAATACCAATATAAATGGATAACAAAAATTAAAAACCAATAAATTTAAACGCTTGGCTTGAAATTTCAAACGTTTTATCTATCTTTTAATGCCGCATAAGGTGATCAATTTGAGTTTGAAAACTAAAAATAGCTCTGTAATGTTTGACTTTAAAGGCATTTAAATAAAAGCCTCTTTTAAAAATTTAATTTACTAATAATCACTATGCAAGCAATCTTTAATGCCATGCTTTCAAATTTTTCACCATTCTGACTTAATCCGCAAAATATGACATAAACGCTGTGTCTTTCATCAAATTTAGCAACAGTAACAAACTAAAAACTAGTCAAAAAAGACATATACAAAAGCAAACATCAAAATAGCAGCTAGAAAGCATCAAATTTAAAGAGGTAGCAGTAGTGGATAAAATAAAAATTTGCCACCTCTTGCAAGGCGGGTTTGGAGCCAAAAGGGCTAAATTTTATAAGTGAGCTAAAAAGCTTTGATAAAGAAATTTACGCACTTGGCGGACTGGGTATCAAAAACTACAAAGAGACTATCAAAGCTGGTGCAAACGGCATTTGCTTCATGAGCCTAGCGATGAACGGCGATATGGAGCTTATAAAAAAGATAGCAAAAAGCAAAAACGGCTAAATTTAGTATAAACTACATAAAATAATACGTAAAATTTTACTCATTTTTGCTAGCGATATATGTTTTTATATCAAATATAAGTAGCGTCACAAGCGATGGCAGCATATAGGAGTTTAGCACTAAAAGCAGCGACTTTGTCAAATTTGACTTTATTAAAGTCTCTATGTCAAAGCTGCTGTTGTAGTTAAAAAAATATAGCAAGGCAAACTCGCTAACAAGAACTATGCGAGTGATCTTTAGCAAGATGTCATTTCCCGGTCTTGCAAATTTATCATCGACCACAAGCGACAAAGTGATCCAGCCAAGCAGCCAAATTGAGCAGGCTAAAGCATAAACAGTAATGCTTTCATCAAATTTTTCAAGTAGTAAAAATACCAAAGGTTGCAAAAATACAAGGCTAGCGATAAACCAAAGAAGTGAGCTAAAGACTAGCAGGCAAACACAGCCAAAGATAGAAATGGCAGAGATAAAGCCAAAAACCTCTAATCCAAGATAGTAGGCCAGCGCATAGGATAAAAAAGAAAAAACAAGCCAAATTTTAATAACAAGTCGCCACCTATTTGCAAAGGCAGCGGCTTTTAAATTTAGGCTATCTGTCAAACTCATTTACGAGATTTTCTTTTGTTTTGGGCGGAAAACTTTCATCACGTTTTCATCAGTCTCGATAAATGCGCCCTCTATAAGATCAATGCAGTATGGCACCGCTGGAAATACCGGCTCTAAGCACTCTTTTATCGCCTTTGGTTGTCCTGGTAAATTTATGATGAGCGCATGGCCTCTTATGCCTGCTGTTTGGCGTGATAGGATCGCTGTTGGGACATATTTTAAGCTCGCAGCTCTCATTAGCTCGCCAAAGCCTGGCATCATCTTCTCGCAAACCGCCTCAGTAGCCTCTGGAGTGACGTCTCTCACTGCTGGTCCTGTGCCGCCAGTCGTTAGCACAAGGTCACATCCTAGCACGTCTATCATGTGCACGAGTCTCTCTTTTATGAGATCAAGCTCATCTGGGATCACCTCGTAAAAATACTCTCTCTCGCTTACTATCCAGCCATCAAGTACCTCTTTGATCGCTGGACCTGATTTATCCTCGTATGTGCCCTCACTTGCGCGATCTGACATAGTCAGAATTCCTATTTTTGCTTTCATTTTTTCTCCTTTATTAGTAGTTTTCGTTTAAAATTTTAGCAAGCATCTCTTTATCTACGCTCTCATAAGCAAGCAGATATGAGCTTATCCTTGCGATCTGCTCGTTTGTGCCCTTTAAAAAGGACATTATCTCATCTTTTGCTTGTTTTAAAATTTCCTCCACATCGTTTGGATTTGGCACGAAAGAATTTCCCATGCCATACTCATAAACCATCTTTGAAGCGATCTCTTTTGCCAAATTTAGATCGTTGCTTGAGTTTGAAAAGATGTCGTTCTCATCTATCTCGAGCTTGCACATGCCAGCGATTAAAACCTTTATGCGTGAGAGCATCTGTGACTTTGACTCGATCTCTTGCTCAGTCGCCATAAAGCGGTCTTCTATGAGCGAAATTTTTTCAAATTTCACATCAAACCAGTAGGCACTTAGCGCCTTTGCACCTTGGTAGATGGCTTGAATTTTCTTCTCGCTCTCGCTGTAGCTTAGCACCTTTTTCTTGCCAAGCAAGACCTTGTTTAAAACAGCCTCAAAGTCCCTCATCCTAAGCACGCTTTCGTCGTTTCTTAGGGCATTTATAGCGGCTTCATTTACAAGTGTGCTAAGTGCCGCACCAGAAAAGCCAACGCTCATCCTAGCGATATCCTCCGCCGGCACTTCGCAGTTTTTATCTCTTAGATATGTGTTTAGGATAGCCACCCTGTCGTTAAAATCAGGCATTGATAAAAATATACGCCTATCAAAGCGGCCTGATCTAAGCAGCGCCTCGTCGATCATCTCAATCCTATTTGTCGCGGCTATGACGATGACGCCTGAGTTATCTTCAAAGCCGTCCATCTCGGTTAGTAGCTGATTAAGCGTGGCTTCTCGCTCGTCGTTTCTAGTGCCGCCCCTACTCTTGCCAACAGCATCTATTTCGTCGATAAAGATGATTGAAGGTGCGTAAGACTTTGCCCTACTAAAGAGCTCTCTAACTCTTTTTGCGCCCATGCCGACGTAAATTTGCACAAAGCTTGCGCCATTTTGATAAAAAAACGGCACATTTGCCTCGCCAGCGACCGCCTTTGCCACAAGCGTCTTGCCAACACCTGGAGGGCCGATCATTAGCACGCCTTTTGGCATTTTGATACCAAAATTTCTATATTTTTGCGGATTTTTAAGAAAATCAACTATCTCACTAAGCTCGCTTTTGACCTCGCTAATGCCTGCCACATCGCTAAATCTCACGTTTGAGATGACTGGCATCGCATTTTGATTTAGCACGCTTTCTATCTCAAAAGCGCCGTCTTTTTTGTTTAAAAGGCTCTCCTCTTTTTTCTTAATAGCCCGAAAAATATAAGAGTACCAAAGCACAAGACAAACAAAGATGATGCTTCCCCAAACCATGCCAGGCGTGATATACTGCACGCTTCGCTCGACTGGGACCTTTTTGATGAGCTCTTTTAGATCAATCCCTTCTTTTATGATAGCAAAGCGGTTATTTTGCGCATAGAGTATGACCTCATCTTCGTCGATGACCGCTTTATCGATGAAATTTCCATCCATTAGTTGCATATATTGCGAGTAGGTGATGTTTCGTGGCTCTTTGCTCACTGCAAAAAGTAGCGCTATTATTAGAGCCATAGCGGCTATTATCAGGATATTTTTCTTGTTAAATTTAAATTTTTGCATAATTGGCATCTGGCTTAATTTCATATTCGCTTACCTCCAACCACTCTTTTGTTATGTCGTTTTGACTAGAAATTTTAGCTTTGTTGTAAAACTGATCAAAGCCCTCGTAAAAGTCACCGTTTTTTTGCTCGACTAAAATTTTTAAAGCCCCGTTGTGTTTCTTTCTAAAATTTTCATTATTTTGCAAGGCAATTCCTTGCAAAGCCTTTAGCCTTGCCTTTGCCACGTCGCCACTAACGTCGCTTTTTAGCGTTGCTGAGTGCGTATCGAGCCTAGGCGAATAGACAAAAGCATGCAGATGTGTGATAGGAAATTTCTTGAAATTTTCCACCGCTTCTGCCCAAATTTCTTCACTCTCACCTGGATGACCCACGATATAGTCAGTCCCCAAAGCAAAGCCAAGTGAGCTTAGCTCATTAAAAAGCTCTAGGTCGCTAAATGCGCTGTTTCGCCTGCGCATGATCTTTAACATCGCCTCGCTTGTATGCTGAAGTGCGATGTGAAGATGACGCTCCAGCCACTCCTCTTTTAAAATTTCTCTAAAGCTCTCATCTATCTGGCTTGGCTCGATACTGCCAAGTCTTATGCGTCTGATGCCTGAAATTTTGCCTAAATTTGCTAGCAATTTACCAAGTGAGCTATTTGTATCTTTGCCGTAGCTGCCTATGTTTGTGCCAGTTAAAACGAGCTCATTATAGCCATTTTGAGCTAAAATTCTAGCTTCTTTTAGTATCATCGCCTCGTCCATGCTCCTAGCTCTGCCACGCACTGAAGGGATAATGCAGTAGCTGCAGTTAAAGTTGCAACCTTCTTGAATTTTTATAAAAGCCTTTGTGTGATTTTCGTAGTTTGTGACGATGTTTTTATCGACTGAGTTTAAATTTCCAAGCTCAAAAAATGGCTTTTCTTGTTTTAAAAGCTCGTTTAGATCGCTCTTTTTACTAGCTCCTAGCACGCCGTAAACGCCGCTACTAAAAAGCTCTTTGCCCTTGCTAACTGCACCACACCCTGTTAATATGACCTTTGCCCCACGTCTTTTTACGCCGTTTATATAGTTTCTAACGCCACTATCAGCCGAGTTTGTCACGGTGCATGAGTTTATGACTACGATATCAGCGCCCTCTTCGTCGTTTGTGATCTCATAGTCTTTGATGTAGCTCTTTAAAAGCTCGGTGTCATAGATGTTTGTGCGGCATCCAAATGTCTTAAAAAATATCTTTTGCATTAGATATTTTCGCCCTCTTGCTCGGCGTGAGCTACGTGATCGCTTGGCGTTTCTTTTTTGCCTATAAACATAGTTTGTGTTGGGTAAGCTATCTTTATATCATCGTGAGCCAAAAATGCCTCTATGATCTCAGCGCTTATCGTGCTTCTAAGAGCGAGTGTGGCGTATGAGTTTGACATAAACCAGCATGAGATATTTATGCCGTAAGGCTCAAAAAATGTATAAATTCTTGGCTCTACGTTTGGATTTTTGATGCTGTACTGGCTTCTTAGCTTGTTCATCTGGCGTTTTGCGATATCAGTGTAGCCTTTTGAATATTTTTTTACTATATTTTTTGCTAGATAAGCAGCCTTTTTGTGATTACTATCAAAGCTTATCACGACATCTATGCCGTCCCAAACGGTCTTCATGCCGTAGTGCGAGTAGTTTGCGATGAGGTCTGTAAAGATGTAGTTATTTGGCACAAAGATGATCCTACCTGCACGGCGGTTTGTCTTATAGGTCGAGTAGCTAACGTCTTCAAAAACGGTTAGGCGAAGCAGTGAAATATCTATCACATCGCCCACAAATTCGCTACCGTCGTGATAGACTCTGACGCGGTCGCCCACGTGGATCGTGCCACCAAACATGATAACCATCCAGCCAAGCATACTCATAAACATATCTTTCATCGCGATGGCGATACCAGCTGAGGCGAAACCTAGCACGGTTACTAGATATGTGACGTTTTCGATGTATGAAAAGAGCAGGATTATGATGATAACGGTGATGTTTAGCACGTTTAAGAATTTATTGACCGTGTAAAATCTCTCATTATCAGTGATCGTTCTTTTAACTATAAATTTAGCGATAAATGTTAGTCCGATCGTTAAAATGATGACGATGGCTGTGTAGCCCATGCTTAAAAACTGAGCCTTGATGTCAGAGGTCGTCATATTTACCGCTTCATCTGCTCTTTTTTCATAGACGCTATAAGTGGTATCAGCGATCTGTTTTGCCGCTTTGAAGTCGCCTATCTCTTGCTTTGCAAGATTTAGACTTGCCCTATTTTGCTCGCTATCATCTATCAAATTTAGCCTATTTAGCAAATTCTCTTTTGCTTCAAGCTTTTCAAGCAAGGTGTCAAGCTCTTTGATGTGTCTTTGGTACTCGATCTTGTCGCTTCTTATCTTTTTGATGTATGAAAAGCCAGATACCAGCGCTACTGGGCTATTTATCCTAGGTGGTGTCTCCATTTCTGGGGCTGCTAGCATATTTGAAAATGGCGTTTTCTCATACTCTTTTAGCAAATTTATCTGCTCTTTTAGAGTTTGACTTCTCTTTATGAGATCGCCACCTCTTTTTGAGCCTTTATCGAGCTTTTTAAGCTCATTTTCATTTTGCTCTAGCTCATCAAGAAGCTTTTGATATGTGTTGTAGTTGGCGTATCTTGTGATCCAGATATTGTTTTTTAGGGAGTTATCTAAGTTTGAAATTTCTTTTATAAGCTCGCTATTTTGTAAATTTTGTGAGACATTTTGCTCAAGTGTAGTGTTTTCTTCAGCGTAAAGCGCAAAGCAAAAAAGTAGAAAAACTAGGATCTTTTTCATTTAAATTCTCTCAAAGTTTCTAAAACGTCCTCTTTTTTGACGTCATTTTTGATGAACGCACTACCGATTTTATCTACGATGATGAAATTTATCTTATCACCTTTTGTCTTTTTATCCATAAAAAACGCCTCGTAAAATGCATATTCATTTTCTATTTTATAGCTTACAGGCAGATCAAATTTCACTAATACCTGCTTGATCTCCTCTGCCTGCGCCTCGCTCATGAGACCCAGTCTAACACTTAGGCGATTTACCATATTTATACCTATCGACACCGCTTCGCCGTGTAAAAATTCTTTGTAGTTTGTCTCATTTTCAATGACGTGAGCAAAGGTATGACCGTAGTTTAGGATGGCTCTTAGCCCTTTTTCTTTTTCATCTTGCTCGACCACCCTAGCCTTTAAATTTATTGATTTTTCAACTAGCTTTGCTAAGTTTTCATCGTCTAAATTTACGCTCTTTAGCCAGTTAAACATCTCTTTATCAAATGTCACAGCCATCTTTAAAGCCTCTGCCACGCCAGCTGCAAATTCTCTCTTTGGTAATGTTTTTAAGAAATTTATCTCGCAAAAAACTGCCTTTGGCTGATAAAATGATCCGATTAAATTTTTACCAAATTTGTTATTTACGCCCGTTTTTCCGCCCAAACTAGCATCGACTTGCGCTAGAAGCGTGGTTGGGATATTTATAAAGCTTATCCCTCTTTCATATATGCTTGCCGCAAAGCCAGTCATATCGCTGATGACGCCACCACCAAGAGCTATGAGCGTAGATGAGCGGTCAAATTTACTAACAAAAAGTTGCTCTAAAATTTGCTCTATCGTCTCAAGATTTTTATACTCCTCGCCGTCTGGCACGCTTATGATAAATTTCTCATCGCACTTTAAAACGCTAAGTAGCTTTTCAAGATGAAGCCCCGCCACTTTGGCATTTGTGACGATGCCGACCTTGCCCTTTAGCTCTAATCTCTCAAGCTCGTTTATATAAATTTTATAGCTTGACGCCTTTTCCTTAAGGTTTAAATTTATCTGCATTTTCTACTCACTTACTGGCACAAAAAGCTGTGCGTTTTGGCTTAGTTTTTTATAAAGTCTATTTAAATTTGTCGATAAAAAGGCAAAAGCGCTGCCATTTGCCACGTTTTTAGTAAACATCACAAAATGAAGCAGATCATTTGTGCCCTTTAGCTTCACTAGCGGGTTTTTAAGGCTATGATTTTCTATCTTTATGCGCTTTGAAAAGAGCGTGCTAATGCTCTCAAAGTGCTCTTTTAGCGCCTCATCGTCGCTATGCTTGTTATCAAAATAGTAAAATCTCATCTCCAAATCAAGCTGCGCACAACAGTCTGTAATGACGGCTGATTGATTTTCTACCTCTTGGCTTTGATCGCCCAGTATCACGCCCTCTTTTATATTTGAGAGCAAAATTTTACCCGTTTTTAGCACTGGGATTTTAAGCTCGTAAAATAGCTTTTGAAATTTGAAAAAGTATCTATCATCGCTTATGATAAGCCCGATGTCGTGTTTTAAAACGTCATCTTTTATCGATTTATTGTCGCTATTAAAATAATCCATCAAAACAAGGATATTTTTCTCTTTTATTGCCTTTAGCGTCTCTAAATTTTCGCCCAAAGTTGGATTTATCACTCTAAAGATAAGGCGTTTGTTATTTAGCTTTGAATGCACATATAAGCTATCTTTTATGAGCTTGCTAACTCGCTCTTTGCTCATTGATCTCATATCGATTAAAGTGTAGATGTTGCTGCCAAATGGACTTGGAAACTGCCCACTTTCGCGTTTTATCGAGCGATAAACGTTTTGAAGCACGTTTGGATCGCCAACGATTAGCAAGATATCGCTTGGCTGGATCATTGTGTTTGGCTTTGGCAAGATGATCTCAGCGCCCCTGTAAATGAGCGCTATTCGCCATCTTTTTTGAGCGATCGAGCTTACATGACGATACATATATGAGCTGCCAATAGGCACCTTAACCTCCATGATCTCGCCCTCGCTAAAGCCGATATTATCAGCATATACAGGCATATCTGGCAGATAGTCCATGAGCCTAGAAGCTGCGATGTCTCTGATATCAACCACGCTTAGATGTTTATCGCTTGCAAAAGTCTCCTTGCACTTTTCATCAAGCTCCCACGAGTTCATAAAAATGGTCTCAGTTTTTGTGCTGATCTGTCTTAAATTTTCATAAACGGCAACCGCTTCATTTTTGTTCTCGCTCACGATACAAAACTGGCTAAAATAGCCATCACTTATGCTCTTTAGCTTTGAAAGGCTCGTTGGGTCAAACTGATAAAATGTGAAATTTTCGTAATTTGCCTTTTGGCTGTGATCTTCGTTTGAAACAACGATGTAGTGGTGTAAATTTGACTTTGCTCCAAGAAGTCTATCTAAAAAATTTCTTGCAAAAGCTCCATCTGCGATTATTAAAATTTTCTTCATTAATTCTCCGTATTTTAAAGCCGCATTATAACAAAAGGTCTTTAAAATAAGCTATTTTTGGCTGTAAATTTAAGCTTTCACAGCCAAAAAATTTAAGAAAATTTTAGTAGATTATTTCAGAGATCAAAGTATCGATAGCTGAGTTTGCAGCCTTGTTTATCGTCTCAAAAATGGTGCTTGAGCTTGGGTCTGGGCAGAAAATTTCTTTTGTGATCATGCCTGATTTTAGCGAGGTGTTTGCGTTAAATAGCTCATACGCTAGCGAAACTTCGGCCTTGTCACCACGTATTTGAAGTGAGATGATGCTAACTTTTAGCCTAAGATCCTTTGCATTTGGCGAAAATATCGGCTTTGCAGCGCAGTTTGAGTAAAGTCCTTTTACGAGCGACTTATAGATCATCTCGCTTGGTTCAGAGACAAATTTAGCGTCACTCAAATATCTTATCTTATTGTTTTCAGCGACGATTAGAATTTTTCTAGTATCGACCATATCAAGGGCACTTACGTTTTCGATAAAGACATTTTTTAGCTCTTTTTGCTTGTTTTCAGCTGAGCACTCTTTGTTTGAGTAGTGAATTTCATACATAGTTGCCATTGGCACGTCGGTCTTTAGCGAGCAGCCAAAAAATAAAAATGCAGCCGCTAGAAAGATTAAATTTCTCATTTTTTATCTCCTTTGTCATTTGGCACTGGATTTGTGAAGAAAAACTCGTAAGGATTGTCCTCAAGTCTTTGAAGCGCACCTCTAAACTCACGTAGCGTCTTATCAAATCCATTTAAAAACTCGCTAGCCTCTCTAAGCAGCGGAGAAACCGTGTTTCTAAGGTCATACTCGCCGTTTTTTACCTTTTGGGTAACGATATCTTGAAGCGAGCTATATCCAGTGACGGCTGAATTTGCTGATTTGAAAACTGAATTTGCACTTGCGATTAGAGTGTTTAAATTTTTAGCAAGCTCTTTTGTATCTGTTTTGTTTAGGCTGTCGGTGAAATTTTTTACATTTTTAACGATGCTATCAACCTCGCTTAAGCCATTTTCATCGGTTAAAACCTGAGTAAATTTATCGATATTTCTTAGGATTGATTCGATGTGAGAGATATTTTCAGCCGAGAAAAAGCCATCAACCTTATCAAGGGTTTGATTTATCTTTAAAGTGATGTTCTCAGCGTTGTTTCCAAGCTTTGAAAGAAGGCTCTCTTCAAGCTTTAAGATAGGCTTATCGCCTGGTTTAAAATCCTTCGTGCCTCGGCTTATATTGATACTAGCCACACCGCTAATAGCCTGAACTTCGATGCTAGCCACACTATCAGCCTTGATAGGCAGATCCTCTCTTATCTTCATCGTAATGTTTATAAGAGCATTTTTGTCATCGACAAAATTTATATCGCTAACGCTTCCAGCTGGCACGCCGATAAATTTAACCGTAGAGTCCACTTTTAAGCCGCTTGGCAGCTCGCTTGTGTGGATGTAATACTCTTTAAAATCAACCTTTGTATTATTTTTGCTAGTCATCCACCAGATAAATATGGCAAATGCTGTAAGGCAGGCTATAAAAAACATGCCAACAATGGTATAAGAATTTCTATTTTCCATCTACTTTTTCCTCATTTTAAATAGCTCTTCAAGCGGGTTGTTTTCAAGATGCTCAAGCTCTTTTATATCTCCCTCAAAGGCTATCTTTTTGTTATCTATTATCAAAAATCTATCTAAAATATCAAAAATACTATCCGCATCATGCGTCACCATAACGACTGTTACGCCGATGCTATCACGAAGCTCTTTTATGAGCGCGTCCATCTGGCGCGAGCTAACAGGATCAAGTCCGCTGTTTGGCTCATCTAAAAATAGCACCCTAGGGCTTAGCACCAAGGCTCTTGCAAGCGCAGCACGCTTTTTCATACCGCCACTTAGCTCGCTTGGATAGAGCATTGAAACCTCTTTTTTTAGCCCCACCTTTTGTATCCAAAACATCGCTATCTCATCGATCTGGCGCTTGTTAAATTTAGAGTACTCATGGAGCAAAACGCCCACGTTATCAAGGATAGTCATCGAGCTATAAAGCGCTCCAAACTGAAACATCGTCCCACTTTTTAGCTTTATCTCTTGCTGTTCTTGTTGGCTACTTTTCCACATATTGACGCCATCAAAAAATATATCGCCCTTATTTGGCTTTTTTAGATATATCATAGTCTTCATTAGCGTCGTTTTACCAGTGCCACTGCCGCCTAAAAAGCCGTAAATTTCAGCCTCTTTGACGCTCCAGCTCACATTATCGTGCATTATCTTGTCGCCATAACTTGTCGTTATGTTTTTTCCAACTATTATCTCGTTCATATCTTTAGCCACATAAAAATTATCGCAAAAAAGGCGTCAAGCGCGATGACCCAAAATATCGCATTTACAACGCTAACAGTAGTCATTGCTCCAAGACTCTGAGCATTTTGACTAACGCCAAATCCCCTCATGCAGCCAATGATCGCTATCACCGCGCCAAAAAACGGAGCTTTTATCATACCAACAGCAAAGTGCCTAAGCTCGACCATCTCACGAAATCTATTGAGATAGTCGCTAAAGCTGATGTCAAGTATCGTTTGACAAATGATCATCTGCCCTAAAATGCTTATGCTGTCAGCTATAAAGATGATAACAGGCACGCAAAGCACCATGGCGATGATGCGAGGCAAGACCAAGAAGTTAAAGGGCTCAAAGCCCATCGTCTTCATCGCGTCTATCTCTTCAGTTAGCTTCATAGCGCCAATTTGCGCGGTAAAGCTAGAGGCCGACCTGCCCGCCACGACGATAGCAGCGATGAGCGGGGCCACCTCTCTAAGCGTTAGCATACCCATGATCTCAACTATAAATATACTTGCCCCAAAGCTTGCAAGCATCGCACTGCCAAGATAAGCAAGCACGACGCCTATCAAAAAAGCGGTGAGCGATACGATAAAAACGGCATTTACACCGCCATCTTTTATGTAGTTGCTAAATTCTCTAAATCTTAAATTTGCAGGATTAAATAAAATCCTCACGCTCTTTATCAAAAACTCGCCCAAAAACGAGCCAAACTCAAGCAAATTTACAAATCCCTCGCAAATTTTCTCCCCCAATCGTGAGAAAAAATTTAGGCTATTGTGAGGCGGCATATATTTAAAGTCGATCTTCTCGTCATTTAAAAGATCGCTCATCGCCTTTATCTTTTCATCATTTGTGATGATCTCAAATTTCTTGCCATTTAGCGTGTTTTTTAAAAGGATCAAAACAGCGTAATCAATGCTCTTTAGCTCGCTAAAGTCAAATTTAACATTTCCGTTAAGCTTTTGGATTTTTTTAAAAATGCTTTGTAAATTTTTTGCGTCTTTATAGCTAAACTCACCTGCAAATTTTATGGTCGCAGTGCCGTTTGCTTCGGTAAAAACGATATCATTTCTCTTTTGCAAAAAGTTCCTTTGCCTTAAAATTTCTGGATTATATTATAAATTTTGTTAAAATAAAAAATCAAAAATTAAGGGACTTAGATGAAATTTGAAGTTATAAAAAAAGATGGCAACGCAAGGCGCGGCGTCCTAACAACCGCTCACAGCGTGATACAAACGCCAGTTTTCATGCCAGTTGGCACTGTTGGCGCAGTTAAAAGCCTAGATGCCTTTGATATGAGTGAAATTTTAGACGCAAAGATAATCTTAGCAAACACCTACCACATGTATCTGCGCCCTGGCAGCAAGGTCGTGCGTGAGTTTGGCGGGCTTCATGGATTTTCTAAATTTGATCGCTCGTTTTTAACTGATAGCGGCGGATTTCAGGCATTTTCGCTTAGGTCAAACACCAAAAACGACGATGGCGGGATAAAATTTAAAAGCCACATCGACGGCAGCACGCACTACTTCACGCCAAGATCCGTCCTTGACACGCAGTATGAGCTTGGCAGCGACATCATGATGATACTTGATGATTTGGTTGCATTGCCAGCTGAGCCAAAAAGGATTGATTTAAGCATAAAACGAACGATAAAATGGGCAAAAGAGGCGATTGATTATCACAAATTTATGCAAAGCAAGGGCGTTGGCTTGCAGCAAAATATCTTTGGCATCGTCCAAGGCGGCACCGACTATGAGGCACGTAAATTTTGTGCCGAGGCGCTAAACGAGATGCCATTTGACGGCCTTGCCATAGGTGGGCTAAGTGTTGGCGAGAGCAACGAGGCGATGTATGAGACGGTTGAGGCGGTTATGCCATTTATGGATGAGCTTAGACCTCGCTATCTAATGGGCGTTGGCACGCCTGAAGACCTAGTTGAAAACGTGGAGCTAGGCGTTGATATGTTTGACTGCGTTATGCCAACAAGAAACGCAAGAAACGGCACGCTATTTACTAGCTTTGGCAAGATAAATATAAAATCAGCCAAATTTATAAACGACCACGCGCCAATCGACCCAGCTTGCCAGTGTTACACATGCAAGCGCTACTCCAGAGGCTATCTAAATCACCTTTTTAAGGCTAGAGAGCTAACGTTTTTTAGACTAGCAAGCCTTCACAACCTGCACTACTATCTAAATTTAATGAAAGAGATGAGAGAGGCGATAGAGGCTGGAGAATTTGCTAAATTTAAGCGAAATTTCTACGCAAAAAGGGTAAATAATGAGTGCTAGTCTTAGTGGATATTTTTACGGCGAAGAATTTGACTATATAATCTTAAATTTTGGCGCCAATTCGCAGAAATTTCTCTTTAAAGATGGGCAAATTTTTAAAGAGGATCTAAGCTCGCCTTGTGAGAAAAATGAGTTTTTAGAGACGATAAAAAAGTTACTCGATCACTTTTTAAATAAAATCTTAGAGCACGAAAGTGAGCTTGAAAACTACGAGCAAATTTACACAGGCAGCGCAAAGGTGGTAAATTTCGCC
The DNA here is from genome assembly GCF_003049065.1 of Campylobacter concisus. Classification (GTDB taxonomy): domain Bacteria; phylum Campylobacterota; class Campylobacteria; order Campylobacterales; family Campylobacteraceae; genus Campylobacter_A; species Campylobacter_A concisus_BE. Next base: position 136,769 of record NZ_PISC01000005.1, read on the forward strand.
AAAAAATATCACGTTTTAAGATATGAGATCAGGAAATTTGAGAGTAGAATTTCTAGAATTTATGAGGCTTTGCAAATTTGTGCGGCTGAGCAAAATGAGCTAAAAAAGGAGCTAAAAAACAGCATCCACAAGTGTGGCGTGCTAAAGAGCATGATCAGCGAGTATTCGCTCAGGGTCGAGGACATCTACTCATTTATACAAAGCGACAAAAACGACAAGATAAATAAAAATATCTACCTCTTGACGCTCATTTCGGCTCTATTTTTGCCGCTAAATTTCATCACTGGCTTTTTTGGTATGAATACAAATGGCATGTTTTTAAGCTCATTTAAAGATGGCACATTGATAGTTTTTGCCTTTGTAGCGATGCTTTGCGTGCTATTTTTTATATTTTATTACAGATCAAATAAGGATATTAGTTAAATTTATGCGAGGCTTGGCAAGTTGATCCAACCTGCCAAGTAAATTTGAAGTTATTTTTTCTTAATGATGATCTTCTCGCCGTTGCTATCAATGGTGATCTCATCGCCACTTTCAAGCTCATCTTTCAAGATCAAATCAGCGATCTTATCTTCAACTAGCTCATAAAGCGCTCTTCTAAGAGGTCTTGCGCCATAAACTATGTCAAAGCCAGCTTTTGCGATAAATTTCTTAGCCTCTTCGCTTAAAATTGCCTTGATACCGCGGTTGTGAAGAGTTTTTTCAAGCTCTTTAAACATGATCTCAACGATAGATATCAAACCTTGCTCGTTTAGAGGATTAAAGATGATAGTATCATCAAGCCTGTTTAAAAACTCAGGTTTAAAGTAGTTTTTAAGCTCGTTTTTAACAGCCACGTCACGGTCTTCGCCCTTTAGCTCCATTATGAAATTTGAAGCGATGTTTGAAGTTAAAATGATGATCGTGTTTTTAAAATCAACCGTTACGCCTTTGTTATCAGTCGCGCGTCCATCATCAAGTATGCCAAGAAGTATGTTAAATACATCCTTGTGAGCCTTTTCAACCTCGTCAAAAAGTATGACTGAGTATGGTCTTCTGCGAACCGCCTCTGTTAGCTGACCGCCCTCATCGTAGCCTACATATCCTGGAGGCGCACCAAGAAGCCTGCTCACGCTATGTTTTTCCATATATTCGCTCATATCAAAGCGGATAAGCGCCTTCTCATCGTCAAACAAGAACTTAGCCAAAGCTTTAGCTGACTGAGTTTTACCAACACCTGTTGGTCCAAGAAACAAAAACGAACCAATCGGCCTTTGACCCTCATTTAGACCAGCTTTGTTTCTCTTAACAGCACGTGCAAGTGCGTGTAGTGCGTCATCTTGACCGACAACGCTCTCTCTTAGATGCTCTTCGATGCGCAGATATTTCTCTTTTTCACTTGTTAGCATCTTTTTAACTGAAATTCCAGTCCATTTGCTCAAAATTTCAGCCACAAGCTCTTCATCTACTTGATTTTTAAGAAGCACGCCCTCTTTTTTCATGTGCTCCCATTTTTCTTCAAGCTCGTGTTTGTGCTTTTTAGCGTCAGCTATCTTGCCGTATTCTATCTCGGCAGCTTTTTGAAGATCGCCATTTCTTTTTGCTATCTCAGCTTGTGATTTTAAGCTATCGATCTCTTTTGTAGCTTTTGAAATTCCGCCAAAAACGGCCTTTTCGTTTTCAAATTTAGTATCAAGCGCTAGCTTTTTCTCATTTAGATCAGCTATCTCTTTTTCGATCTCGCCAAGTCTTTCTTTATTTTTATCCGCATCCTCCATCTTTAGTGCTTCTTTTTCTACTTGAAGCGTTACGATCTCGCGTTTTATCTTTGAAAGCTCGTATGGCTCGCTCTCTATTTGCATCTTAAGCTCAGCTGCTGCCTCATCTATAAGGTCTATCGCCTTATCTGGCAAGAAGCGGTTTGCGATATATCGGTCACTTAGCCTTGCAGCGGCAACTAGCGCGCTATCAGTTATCGTGATGCCGTGATGAACTTCAAGACGCTCTTTTATACCACGTAAAATTTGAAGTGCCTCATTTACGCTTGGCTCTTTTACGTCTATAGGCTGAAAACGTCTTTGAAGTGCTGCATCTTTTTCAAAGTATTTTCTATACTCTTTTAATGTTGTCGCACCAACAGCGTGAAGCTCACCACGTGCAAGAGCTGGTTTTAGGATATTTGCAGCGTCCATTCCGCCCTCGCTCGCACCAGCTCCAACTATGGTGTGAATTTCATCTATAAAAAGTATGATATTGCCAGCTTTTTTAACCTCGTCTATGACAGCTTTTAGCCTATCTTCAAACTCGCCTCTATACTTTGCGCCAGCTACAACTGCACTCATATCAAGCGCGATGACACGCTTGTTTGCAAGGCTTGTTGGCACATCGCGAGCAACTATCTTTTGAGCTAGCCCCTCAACGATGGCTGTTTTACCAACGCCTGGCTCACCAAGCAAGATAGGGTTATTTTTGCTCTTTCTTATTAAAATTTGCATCATCCTAGTGATCTCTTCATCACGGCCGATGACTGGATCAAGCTCTTTATTTAGCGCTTTTTGCGTTAGATCGATACCAAATTTCTCTAAACTATCAAGGGTATCATCGCCAGTTTGGCTATCTATCTTTTTACCACCTCTTATGCTCTCAAGGTTCTTTTTGATCTCTAAAATATCGCAAAATTTGCTTAAAATTTGTTTGATCTCACTAAGCTCAAGAGCCGAGATAATCCATGTATCAACAGCTATGTAGCTATCGCCCATGCTTACCATTAAAGCTTTTGCATTTTCAAGTGAATTTATAAGCTCTCTTGAAACTGAAACGTTATCTTTTGTAACATTTGAGCTGCTTGGGAGTGACGAGATCTTGCTTTTTATCTCAAGCTCGACTGCGTCCTTGCTTATGTTCATCTTATTAAATACTTGATTTAAAATAGAATTACTATCAGCGAGCAAAGCCCAAAAGACGTGAAGTGGCACAACTTGTGGATTTTTAGAAAAGATCGCTAAGCTAACGCCTTTTTCAAGTGTCTCTTGCATCTGTGCTGTTAAATTTTCTGTTATGTCAGCCATTAAAGCTCCTTAAGTTATTTTATAATGGCGGCATTATATAACTTTAGTCTTATATTGTCAAGTATTTTTATAACATTTGTCACTCTTTTTATTTAATTGCTAAAATTTGCTGTTATAAATTTGTGTTAAAAATAGACAAAAGCTAAAAATATAAGGCTAAATTTATGCTTTTTTTAGCCAAATGTTAATAAAATTGAGCCAAAAAATATAGGAGATATTTTGAATAAATTTACTAGATCTTTTGCGCTAAAAATAACAGGCGCCCTACTCATCTCAAGCGTAGCAGTAAATGCACTTTTTGCTAAAACCGAAGATGAGGCGAGTGCGAAACTTGAAGCACTTTCAAAACTTACAAAAACCATCTCAACTGTTGAAAAATACTACGTTGATGACATTAAATTTAAAGAGATAATTGACAAAGCCATCGCTGGTTTGATGCAAAATTTGGATGCTCACTCGAGCTTTTTAAATGAAAAAGCATATAAAGATATGCAGGTGCAAACAAGCGGCGAATTTGGCGGGCTTGGCATAACAGTTGGCATGAAAGATAGCGCACTAACCGTTATCTCGCCTATCGAGGACACTCCAGCTGATAAAGCAGGCATAAAAGCTGGCGATATCATTTTAAGGATCGATGGCAACTCAACTATCGGCACAACGATAGATGAGGCTGTAAATAAGATGCGCGGCAAGCCAAAAACTCCGATAACAATTACGATTTTGCGAAAAGGCGAGCAAAAACCATTTGACGTAAAGATCATAAGAGATCTTATAAAGGTTGAGTCTGTCTATGCAAAAATGATAGAAAATGAAAACATCCTTTATATACGCGTCACAAATTTTGACAAAAACGTCGTCACAAAGGTAAAAGATGCGATCAAAGAGCATCCTAAAGCAAATGGCATCATACTTGATCTTAGAAACAACCCTGGCGGTCTTTTAAATCAAGCTGTTGATCTAGTGGATCTTTTCGTAGATAACGGCGTCATCGTCTCTCAAAAAGGTCGTGATGCATCTGAAAATGTAGAGTATAAAGCAAGCGCTAGCAAAACCTTATCAAAACTCCCACTAGTTGTCCTTGTAAATGGCGGAAGTGCAAGCGCTAGCGAGATCGTAAGTGGTTCATTGCAAGATCATAAGCGTGCGGTGATAATCGGCGAAAACACATTTGGTAAAGGCAGCGTTCAGGTGATCCTACCAATAGACGATACAGAAGCGCTAAGACTAACCATCGCAAGATACTACTTGCCAAGCGGCAGAACTATCCAAGCTGTTGGCGTAACGCCTGATGTAGTAGTGCATCCTGGCAAAGTGCCACAAAGTGATGATAGCGCATTTAGCATCAAAGAGAGCGAACTAAAAGCACACCTAAAAAGCGAGCTAAACAAGATAAATCCAACAAGTGAAGGCAATAAAACTGAAGCAAAAGATGATAAAAATATAATCACACAGAAAAAAGTCGATGAGGATATTCAGTTAAAAACAGCGATTGATACGATCAAAATTTTAAAAATAAAACAACAATAATCTAAAGGAGAACAACATGCAAAAAAGAGAGCTTATCTACGAGGGAAAAGGCAAGAAAATGTACGCCACAGACGATCCAAATCTACTTGTGGCTGAATTTAAAGACGATCTAACAGCATTTGACGCTCAAAAAAGAGGCAACGAAGCTGGCAAAGGCGCACTAAATAACAAAATCTCTACTCAGCTTTTTAAACTGCTAGAGAGCAAAGGTATCGTGACTGACCTTGTTGAGACCATCAGCGACACTGAGCAAGTGGTCAAAAAATGCGAGATCATACCTCTTGAAGTTGTTGTGAGAAATATCGCAACTGGCTCACTTAGCAAAAGACTTGGCATAAAAGAAGGCACAGTTCTACCTTTTACACTTGTTGAGTTCTACTACAAAAACGACGATTTACACGATCCACTAGTTACTGACGAGCACTGCATCATCATGGGTCTAGTAAAGAGCGAAAAAGATCTACAAACACTAAGACACACAGCAAGAGAGATCAACTCTATATTATTTAAATTCTTTGCAGAGAGAAATTTAAAACTAGTTGATTTCAAAGTCGAATTTGGTATCGATAAAGATGGCAACATCATCTTAGCTGACGAGATAAGCCCTGATAGCTGCAGATTTTGGGATGCGACAACAAACGAAAAACTTGACAAAGATAGATTTAGACAAGATCTTGGTAGCGTAAAAGTAGCTTACGAAGAAGTTTTAAGAAGAATTCTTTCTTAAGGACAAAGATGAAAGCTGTTGTAAATATAGCATTAAGAAGTGGGGTCCTTGACCCTGCTGGTAAGGCAGTGGAACACGCGCTAAATTCACTTGGATTTAGCGGCGTTTCAAATGTCAGGATAGGCAAACAAATCGTTTTAGATATCGACGAGAGCGATAAAAGCAAAGCAAAAGAGCAGCTAAAAGTGATGTGTGAAGAGCTTCTAGCAAACACTGTCATCGAAGACTACGAGATCGTGCTATGAAAGTAGCGATCATACTTTTTCCTGGCACAAACTGCGAAGAAGACACAGCTCACGCTTTTAAACTACTTGGCTGCCAAACACAGATCATCTGGCACAAAGAAGATAAGATCGATGCTGATCTAGTCGTTTTACCTGGTGGTTTTAGCTATGGCGACTATCTAAGGACGGCTGCAATAGCTAAATTTAGCCCAGCAATGCAGGCTGTAAAAGAGCATGCGAAAAAAGGTGGCTACATTTTAGGAATTTGCAATGGCTTTCAGATGCTTCTAGAGCTTGGACTTTTAAAAGGTGCGATGAGAAGAAATGAAAATTTAAATTTCGTCTCAAAATACCACCACCTAAAAGTGATCTCAAATAACAATAAATTCCTAGCAAATTTAGCTAAAAACGAAGTGGTAAATATCCCTATCGCTCACGGCGAGGGCAACTACTATACCGACGAAGATACGCTAAAAAGCCTATATGATAATGAGCAAGTCCTACTAAAATACTGTGATATCAACGGCAATGAGATAAATCCAAATGGCTCAGTTGATAGCATAGCTGGGATTTGCGATGAGAGTAAGAGGATCTTTGGTCTTATGCCTCACCCAGAGCGCGCTTGCGAGAAAATTTTAGGCACAGATGATGGCATGAAGATGTTAAAAGGGCTAGTTTGGTAAAACGAACACTTTTTATCGCCCTACTCGCGCTAAATTTATTTGCCGCAAACACTGATGAAGTCAGCGTTTTTGACATGATGGATGAGGCAAGAGAGGATAAATTTGTAAATAGCCCAAGCTCAAAGCCACAAACAAAGGCTCCAAGCGAAGAAGAAATATCAAGAAAGCTCGTCTCTCCACGCTCTATCACCCCACAGCCAGAGCGTATCACTCCAGAGCAGATGCGAAATATCGTGCCGACAAACGAACCAGACATCAGCGTCCCTGATAATCAAGTCTACGACAAGATCAAGATAAAAGACCTCCTTTTAAAAGCGACAAATATCCCTAAAAATGTCGTCGTAGGAGAAATTTTTAGCGTTGAGATCGTAGCCGATACACAAAGTGACCTTGAGTTTGAGTTTGAGACACAGCTTGATGAGACAAATATCAAATGGCTAAATAAGAAGAATTTTCAATGGGTAAAAGGCGAAGAAAACAAATATATCGGCACTTTCTACCTTGAAGCAACAAGCATTGATGCAAAAACTTTACGAGTTAGCTTGGATCTAAAAAGAAATGGCGAGAACTATCAAAACTCAAACATAAATATCTTTTTACCAAAGCTAAAAGAGCTTAGAAGTGACGAGAACTACAACCACATCGTCGCTGACAACCTTGAGGTAAAGAAATTTAAAACGACTAAATTTGATGATATAAACAACATCATGGTCGTTGAAATTTACGGCAACAATGTCGATCTAAGCGCATTTAATATCGAAAATAAAACGATCCTAAAGCAAGGCGTAGATACGATAAACGGCGACTTTAACTCGCAAAGTGCATATTATTTTGCAGTGTTTAAGCCAAATAAAAAGACGCTTGACTTTAACTACTACAACCTAAAAAAAGCTAAATTTGAGAGCTTTTCACTGCCTGTGAGCGTCGAAGAGGACGAGGTTAGCACGCAAATCGGTCTAAATCCAAAACAAAGCGAATTTAGCACTTACAAAGATATCACGATCTACTCTTTGGTCGCTATCTTTATCTTGCTAGCGATCTGGCGAAGAAAGCTAAGCTACTTCTTTGTAGCAGCCGTTTTTATCGCACTTGGGATTTATACTTACAATCCTTTTGGCAAAGCAGTGCTTAAGCCAGATGTGAGTGTCACTATCTTGCCAACTAAAAATTCAACCGTTTTTTATACATCTCGTAAAAACGAAAATGTTGAAATTTTAGACACAAAAGATGACTACTCAAAAATTTTATTTAGCGACGGCAAAATCGGCTGGGTAAGAAAGGGTGATCTTGTCAAAAATTAGAGCTATTTTCTTCTCTATCACATTTGTTCTTAGCGTTTTTGTCGTAGTCTTTTTTATGTGGCTTTTTAACTCTAAAAATAGACCTATTAGAAAAGTTTGGGGTAGAGCCCAGAGATTTTTTGGCGGTTATAGCCTTGAGGTGGTAGGTGAGTTTAAAGATGAGGCAAATATATTGCTGATAAATCATCAAAGTATGCTTGACATCATCGTGCTTGAAGAGGTGCACCCTAAAAATCTTTGCTGGATCGCAAAGGCGCAGATCGGAAAAATTCCGATCATTGGCAAAATTTTAAGCCTTCCAAAGATGATAGCCGTCGAGCGCGAGAACAAGCACTCGCTCATAAAGCTTTTAAAAGAGGCAAAAGATAGAGTTGAAAATGGCCGTGTTTTAGCGATATTTCCAGAGGGAACGAGGTCGCAAACTGAAAAACTGCTACCTTTTAAAGGTGGAGCTAAAATGCTAGTTGAAAAGCTAAATTTAAAGGTGCAACCTATCGTCATCGTCGGAAGTGATGCGATGAAGGTTAAAGAATTTACCTTTAAAAAGGCTGATATCAAGATCATATGTCTTGATCTAGTCGATACTTCTAAAGAGGACTGGCTGGAGGCTACAAGAGAGAGCATGCAAAAAGTCCTAGACGAAAACAGAAAATAAATTTAGCTTTGTAAATTTCTTTTCTAGATTTCACATTTTAAGCAACCACATAAAGAGTTAAAATTAATAAGCGATAAAACAAATGCTGGTGTGATATTACCTTATAAATTTAGGCAAATCATCTTAGTAAAAAAGAATTTTATCCACCAGCGTTTTGCTAATATCTTTTAGAAGTTTTTATATATCAAAGTACGTATCCAAATTTGCTTTTTACCGCTACGAGCAAACAACCTGTAGTAAATGGGCTACTCTATACATCATTAAACACAAAAATTACTACATCTTATAACATTTACTCATATTAGTTCAGCCATTTTATTATGAGCGTTAAATTTTACTTAAATCTAATGCTTAAACTAGATCTCTTGCTGGCTATTTTTATTAGCCATAAATGTTAGTTTGTGATTGCGGTGAAATAAAATAAATAGAAAAATTTAAATTATAGAAGTACGACAACTATTTGGCGGAGAGCTCCGCCAAATTTAGTTTTTCTTAAAAAATCTCAACATCTTTGCTTGTAGTTTAAACTGCTCTGAAAGCTCCATTATTGGATAGGCTCCAGCGTATTTTTTACCGCCAGGCAGGTCTTTACTAACGCCTCCACGTGCAGCGATCTGAGCAAAGTCTCCAACGCTTACGTGACCAGCTGAGCCACTTTGTCCGCCCATGACGACGTTTCTGCCTAGCACTGTTGAGCCAGCAAGTCCAGTTTGTGAGACGATGAGGCAGCCATTTCCAAGCTCACAGTTGTGGCCTATTTGAACGAGATTGTCTATCTTAGTGTAGCTTGCGATCATCGTGCTTTCAAAAACGCCGCGATCTATCGTCGTGCAAGCGCCTATCTCGACAAAATCGCCCAAAACAACGTTGCCATTGTGATAAATTTTCACATGCTCGCCAGTTTTTGTATGCGCATAGCCAAAGCCGTCGCTACCTATAACGCAGTTTGCTAGCAGGTGGCACTCGTTGCCGATGACGCAGTCATTATAGATGACGACGTTTGGGTGTATGATGCAGTTTTTGCCGACACTCACGTTATCGCCCAAAAACGCCCCAGCCATCACTATCGTATTTTCGCCAACGCTCACGTTTGAGCCGATATAGACATTTGGCATTATAGTGGAACTCTGGGCGATATTTGATGGTTTTGGCTCGCAAAAAAGCGGCTTAGCGTAAATTTTACTAAGGATAGCAAATGCAAGGTGCGGGTTGTCGCACACAAGCGCTACCATGCCAGCCGGCACCAAGTCCAAAAGCGATTTTGTCACCAAGATAGCTCCAGCGTTTGAAGTGCTTATAAATTTAGCATTTTTCTCGCCGTCGCAGTATGTTAGCTCAGCTTTATTTGCATTTTTTAAAGAATTTAGAGCAAAAATTTCAAGATCTTCTCCGCTAAAAGTAGCATCTACTTTTAAGGCTATTTCGCTTAGTTTCATCATATATCCATTATCACAGATCCGCCGCGCACGACATCAACTGGGTTAAATTTCTTTATCGATTTTAAAAAGCTCTCTACCCTGCTCGCATCGTCAGCCACCATGACGACGATGTAGTTTTCGTTTGTATTTGTGACGATGCCATTGTATGTCTTTAGTATCGCCTCAAGACCGGCGAAATTTTCACCAAGCGGAATTTTAACAAGCGCCATCTCTTTTTCGACAAATTCGCCACTTTCTATGACCTTATACGTTGGGATGAGCTTATGAAGCTGCTTTACGATCTGCTCCAAAACTCTCTCATCGCCGCTTGTTACGATGCTTAGTCTTGAGAAGTTGCTCTCAGGTATAGGAGCGACCGTGAGTGTGTCGATGTTGTAGCCCCTGCCCGCAAAAAGCCCAGAAATCCTAGCCAAAACGCCATGTTCATTTAAAACTATAACCGAAATCGTTCTTCTGATACTCATTTTTCTTCCTTGCTCTTTAATATCATATTATAAATCGCAGCCCCTGCTGGAACCATAGGAAGCACGTCCTCAAAGCGGTCAATCCTCACGTCGATAAGAGCTGATTTTTTACTCTTGATCGCCTCTTTTAAAGCCTTTTTAAACTCATCTTTGCTCTTACAAACAAAGCCAACGCCGCCAAATCCCTCAGCAATCTTGACAAAATCAGGCTGCAAGCTAAGATCAGTCGATGAGTAGCGCTTTTCATAGAAAAATGTCTGCCACTGGCGTACCATGCCTAAGAAGTTGTTGTTTAAAATGATGTTTATGACAGGGACATTTGTCTCATAAGCAGTCATCAGCTCTTGGATATTCATAAGTATCGAGCCATCGCCTGTAAAATTTACAACCAAATGTTCAGGCTTGGCGCACTTTGCGCCGATCGCTGCAGGGAGGCCGTATCCCATCGTACCAAGGCCGCCACTTGTGACAAGCTGTCTTGCGCGGTTAAATGGATAAAACTGCGCCACCCACATCTGGTGCTGACCTACGTCAGTTGCGATGATAGCCTCAGGACCAACTATCTTTGCGGTCTCTTCAACTACCCATTGAGGCTTTAAGACCTTGTCGCTATCTGTGTAGCCAAGTGGGTTTAGCTTTTGATATCTATCTAAAATTTCTCTCCAAGGCGCATAGTTTTTAGGCTCACCTTTCACCTCTTCATAAAGCTCGCTTAACACGTTTGTAAGGTCGCCAACTATCGGATAGTGAGCGTTTATGATCTTTGAGATAGAGCTTGGATCGATGTCGATGTGAATGATCTTAGCATGTTTAGCAAACTCGTCCGTTTTGCCTGTGACCCTATCGCAAAATCTAGCGCCAAGCGATATGAGAAGGTCGCACTCGCTAAGAGCCATATTTGAAGCGTAGCTGCCGTGCATGCCTGCCATGCCTAAATTTAGCTCATCTTTTGCATCAAGCACGCCAAGAGCCATAAGTGTCTCGACCGCTGGGATGCCAGTTTTTTTCATAAATTTACGTATGATCTCGCTTGCATTTGATGCGACAGCACCGCCACCGATGTAAAGAAGTGGTCTTTTTGCTTCATTTATCGCAGCTGCTGCTTTTTTTATCTGCTTTGAGTTGCCTTTATATGTCGGTTTGTAGCTTGGGATAGAAATTTCTTTTGGATAGACAAAGTCGCCAAGCCTTGAAGTGACGTTTTTTGGGATATCGATATGAACTGGTCCTGGGCGGCCTGATCTTGCGATGTAAAACGCCTCTTTTATGATGCGAGGTAGCTCCTCGACGCTATTTACTAAAAAGTTGTGTTTGACACAGGGGCGTGAAATGCCGACTGCATCGATCTCTTGAAAAGCATCTGTGCCGATCATAAAGGTTGGTACTTGACCGCTTATAAGCACAACTGGGATGCTGTCGCTGTAAGCCGTGGCAAGACCAGTGACTGCGTTTGTAAAGCCAGGGCCGCTTGTCACAAAAGCCACGCCAACTTTGCCGCTAACCCTAGCGTATCCGTCTGCTGCGTGAACGGCTGCTTGCTCGTGGCGAACCAAGACGTGCTTAAAATAAGTTTGTTTATATGTTTCGTCGTAGATATTTAAAGCTGCACCGCCAGGATAGCCAAAAACTATCTCAACGCCCTCTTCGTGCAAGGCTTCGCTTATCATCTGTGAACCAGAAATTTGTTTTATCATCACTTTAGCCTTTTGATAAATTTATCGCAAATTATATCCCAAAGCATTTTAAATCCATTTTAACTTTTTAGCGAAATTTGGGCGTTATCTTAAATTTTTTGAAAAATTTTTGAGTTAAAAAAGTGAGAAATACAAAATATTTTACATATATTTATGCATATTATTTTTAGTATTTTTAGAAATTTGAAGTGCTAAATTTAAAACTTTGCGTTTGCTGGTGTAAAATTTGGTAGTTTTCAAGCCAACCAAGCCAACCAAGCCAACCAAGCCAACCAAGCCAACCAAGCCAACCAAGCCAACCAAGCCAACCAAGCCAACCAAGCCAACCAAGCCAACCAAGCCAACCAAGCCAACCACAGAACCACAGAACCACAGATAAACCTGACCCCCATCCACATCTCCGACCCCACGAGACCCCTGACCATCACGTCTGCCGTCTTCTCCTTGAAAAATACATAAGAGCACAGCATCTTTACACTCACATATATACTGTTAATACTATACAAAACAACACAGACCGCACTTTACGTCT
>NZ_PISC01000006.1:0-137285 GCF_003049065.1 Campylobacter concisus
TGTCATAAGTTCGAGTCTTATAGCGACCACCATTACTTTTAGGTGCAGCGGTAGTTCAGTTGGTTAGAATGCCGCCCTGTCACGGCGGAGGTCGCGGGTTCGAGCCCCGTCCGCTGCGCCATCTACTAAACCTTAGGTTAAGGTTCTTGATTCTATTTATCTTGTTTTTTGAGTGATCAAATTAAATTTTAAGATTATAAGTTCTAAGATAACACTTTGTTATTGATATTTAATCTTGCCTCGTTAGCTCAGTTGGTAGAGCATATCACTCTTAATGATGGGGTCGTAGGTTCGAGACCTACACGGGGCACCATCTTTTGGCCCATTCGTCTAGCGGTTAGGACACCAGCCTCTCACGTTGGTAACACGAGTTCGAGTCTCGTATGGGTCACCATTTTTTAAATTCTTAAATAAAAATTGTATTTTCTTGTAAGTTTCAACTATTTGTATTTTGTTATAAGTCGTAATATCTATACTTCTATACAAATACATTAAATACTTTAGAGAATGATTACTGCGGGTATAAAATATCAACTTTAGTAGGAGTAATTTTAGATTTTGGAATTTATTTAAATTATTATAAAAGTTTTATAGGGATTGAATAGCGTATTTAGAAATTATTAAACTCATTAAAGATAGTGGTATTAAATTTGACGCCGGTCTTACTCAAAACGAGTTTGAAAAAATATATGAAATTTATAAGATTAAATTTCCTCTTTGTTTAAAGTTGTTTTTGACTACAGCTTTACCAGTTTCGGATGGGTTTTATAATTGGCGTGATTTTTCAAGTGGGAATGTCACGAAAATAAAAAATATGATGCAACATTTTTATGAATTTGTAAAAAGCGCCTCTTTTGAAGAATATATACCAAATAGTACTTATTCGCCGGATCAATGGTGTAAGATATCAAGAGAGCAAAGAGTTGAAGTTGTGGCTGAGCTATATAAAAATGCGCCAAAGATCATACCAGTCTATTCTCATAGATTTATGCCAGAGATGAATGATGATAACGATCAGCCAGTCTTGTCAATACATTATGGCGATATAGTCTATTATGGTAGAAATTTACAAGAGTATTTGTTGTATGAATTTTGTGGTGTTGATATTTCAAAATATATAAGTGAATATAAAAATGTGCCGTTTTGGACGGATATGATGGAAAATTTATGATTATAGATTTAGACTTTATAAACATCTTGCCTCAAGCACTATTAAATAGGGGGATTTTTCTAAGTGACAAAATCGGTGTTTATGAGATCGGCTGGAAATTTGATGATGTTATAAAAGTTTTAGACATCATCAAAGAAAAAGAGATGACAGTGCTTGGCGGAGATGTTTATGAGTTAAATGGTGATGAAATCATCATTACATATGATAGCTGGAGCTTTTCTGGGAGCAACTTTATAAAATCTTTTGAAAAAGCAAGTGAATATATAAATAATTATTATAAAAACAATGGAGATAATTTTATTTATGCCCTAATAGTCTCAAATGCAACAAAATAATACGAAAAAAAGAGCGTATCAAGCCGATACGCCCACTGCTAAATTTACTATTTTAGCTCAAATGCAAGTGTTGCAGCGATCGTCTCGTCATCGCAAATTTTTGAGTCGGCAAATGGCATTTTGTGTACTGTTTGTAGTAGCCATTTTCCAGGTTTAAGTGCAAGCACCTCTATCGTACCGTCTGGCTCAGTTTGGCCGTGAAATGCGCTTTTTTCTTTTAAAAATCCATCAAATGTTCCATCAAGCGTAGCATTTTCTAAAGGTTTGCCCTCAAATAGAATTTTAACTTTAAACGGCGCGCCAACTTTGAAATTTGCTGGATTGTCAAGTGGGACTATCTCTAAGCGCTGCTGTGAAGGCTTTGTGACTGAGCCATCTTTCGCGTTTTTATTTATGATGCCTTTTGCGCTCATGCTCGCTTTTTTGCAGTATTTGGCGTCCTTGATGTCCTCTTTGGTTTTGCCCATGTGCCATGTGCCATCGCTTGCTTTTGTCCAAAACGTAGGCTTATACTCGCCAGCTATAAGATATGAGCCGTCCTCTAGTTTGGCCCTTTCATAGTGGTAGTTTTCGCCGCTTTGTTTTAGGCTCAGTTTCTCGCCATTTTTGTTTATAACATATGGGGCTTCAAATAGGGCGATCCTATTATCTGGGATCTTTTCAACAGTTGGGAAGTCGTCTGCATAGCCGATATCGACGCTAGTTACCTCCTTGCTACTTCCAAAAATCCAAAATTCGTGAGCTAAAGAGTGGCTGCTAAATGCTGCCAAAGCCAAAAGTGCAAATAAATGCTTGTTCATTGCCTATCCTTTCAGATTAAAATGTCTATTTTTCTTTTTCTAATATATGTCACAAAAATATTTTTAAATTTTTATAGATCTAAATTTTGCTAAGTTTTATAGAAATTTAGGAATCAAAACCAAATTTACTTTATCAAATTTATAAAAATAGTATGACTATAAAAATAGTTTAATCACTGAAATTACGAAATAAAATCAGTTGCGCAATTATATCAAAATAATAATCATTGTCAATATAAAATTAAATTTTATCCAGCAATGGATAAATCAAAATAAATTTATCTTTGCCATTTATATATCTAAAAAGTTTCATTTTTGAAATATTTTGTATAAAAATTCTTTTTTCTCATTATATTTTAATATTAGATTAAGATTAAATCCTTTATAATGTCACTAAATTATTTTAAAAAATATAACTTTATAGTTATTTCCAAGGAAGGTTAAGATGAGAACTCTCTTATCTTTAAGCATGGTGTGTGCTGCGCTACTTGCTAATGAGACTAATCTAAAAAACGAGTTAAACAACGAAGAGATTAGGGCGAATATGGCAAGCTCTTTTAACGAAAGCTCCAACATAAATTTACTTAACGAAAAATCAACTTCAGAAGGTAAGCTAAATTTAAACGAAACTCCATGCTTTAAAATAGATAAAATTTCACTTCTTAGTGAGAATGAAGTTGCTAGCTTTAACGCTAGTAGTGGTGCTGATGAGGCTATAATAAGAAAAGCTTATAATGCAAACTACTCTAAATTTAACTCTATCTTAGAGGCTAGCTTAAATAAGCTTGATTTTAAATCAGGCAGCTGTCTTGGCAAAAACTCTATCAATCTAATCATAAACTCTTTTAACAACGAGATAATAAAAAGTGGCTATATCACTTCAAGTGCGAGCCTAGTTACAAAGAGCCTAAAAGATGCCAAGCTAGAGTTTGTGATAAATCTTGGCTTAATAGATAACATAAGCATAAACGAGCTTGACAGCCAAAGAAATAGAGCGAGCTTATTTAGCGCATTTGGTGAGTACTCTCATAAAAATAAAGTGGCAAACATAAGAGATATCGAGCAGGCTCTTGAGTCACTGCAAAACGTCTCTAAAAATGACGTTAGCATTAAATTCTTACCTTCAAACAGAGCTGGCTTTTCAAACATAGCGATCACTAGAGTTGATAGCTTCCCTCTAAAGGCTGCTATAAGCATTGATAACCTTGGCTCAAAACAAAGCGGCAAGTATCAAGGCATGCTAAATTTAAGCACGCTAAATTTACTTGGATTTAACGAAATTTTTAGCTTCTCACGCGGCAAAGATATATTTAAAAAATATGAGGTGACAAATAAATTTAATGGCGCTACTGATCACGGAGCTTCAAATAACTATTATTATGGCTTTAGTATCCCATTTGGCTACTTCATGCTTGAATACGAAAAGAGCAAATATGACTACGCTCAGATCATAAACGCAGCCTACAACCTCTATACATATAAAGGTAGAAGCGAGAGTGACTCACTAAGTCTTGCTTATACATTTTATAGAGACTCAAATTTTAAAAATAGCGCTTATGTAAAGCTATTTAAGAGAAAAAATAAAAACTACCTAGAGGACTACGAGCTAGATAATCAAGCTAGAAGAAATGCTGGATATGAGGTAGGTTTAAAATCAAGCTGGAATTCTTACAACCAAGCTTTTAGCGCTAAGCTAGCTTACAAAAAGGGCACTGGTATATTTAGATCGCAGCCTGATCCACTAGAGGATAGCGGTGAGGCTACATCTAGGTTTGCTCTAATAAATTTAAACCTAAACTACAAATATAAATTTGAACTTCCACTAAGTTATGATCTAAATATCAACGCAAGATATGGTCTAAATAAACTAAGCTTGCAAGATAAATTTAGCATCGGAGGGTATCACAGTGTTAGGGGATTTGACGGGGAGAGCTCGCTTGTTGGAAACCACGGAGTAAGCGTAAGAAATACCCTCTCATATAACTACCATAAGAGTAACTCTGTCTATGCAGGGCTTGACGCTGGCATGGTAAGAGCAGCAAATATCGGCATAAAGGATAAAAACACCCTTGCTGGATACGCCATAGGTCTAAGAGGCAGCATAAAAGCCTACAACAACCTAAGCTACGACATATCTGTCTCTAAACCTCTTTATAAACCAAAGAGCTTTGAATCTAAATCAACAAATGTAAATTTCATCATAAGCTACGAATTTTAAGGATAAAATATGCTAAAGAACAACCAAATTTCAGATGCGCAAAGCAATCAAAAGCCTAGCCTTTTAACCATAGGCTTAAATTTCTACGTAAGTCTCTCTTTGCTACTTGGCACTATGCCTGCCCTTGCAAATGAGCCAAGCATCATAGCTGATCCAGGCGCTAGCAACCGCCCTGATATACTAAAAGCTCCTAATGAGACGCTAATCATAAACATCACAAACCCTGATAGCAAGGGCGTCTCTATAAATGAATATAGCAGGTTTAATACCCCTCCAACTGGCACTATCCTTAATAACTCTAATAAAAACATAGATACTAAGATAGCTGGCCAGATAGATGCAAACTATAGGCTAAATAAAGAGGCAAGCCTTATTATCAACAAAGTAAATTCGGCTGAGAAATCATCTCTAAAAGGAAATTTAGAGGTTGCTGGTAGCAGAGCTGATGTGGTCATAGCAAACCCAAATGGCATAAGCGTAGATGGTCTAAATATGATCAACTCTCGCTCACTCACACTAACAACAGGCAATATCAATAAACTAAGTCCTAAAGAGATAGAGCTAATATCTGATAAGTCAATCGACATCGTAGGGGACGGCCTAAACGATAAGAGCAGCGACTATACTAATGTGATCTCAAATGCCATAAATTTAAACTCAAATATCCACGCAAATGAGCTAAACATCATCGGTGAAAAGGCGGTAGCTTCAAGCAAAGATAGGCTTTATAACGACGTAAAAGCTAAAAACCAAGAAAACAGCTTTAGCCTAGATAGTAGCGCGCTTGGCGGTATGTATGCTAATAAGATCAAACTAGTTGGCACAAGTAATGGCGTAGGCGTAAATAATAATGGTCTAGTTATAGCAAATAACAACATAGAGATAAGCCTTGATGGTGATATAGTTAATGCTGGCGCTATCGCTTCTAACAAAGAGGCTAAGATAGAGGCAAATACTATAACAAACAAAGATGAAGCGCTAATAGCAGCAAAAGAGAGCCTTAACATAAAAGCAGACACTTTGGTAAATACCTCTAGTCAAATTTATGCTAAAGATATAAATGTAGAGGCTAAAAAGCTAGTAAATAACTCAAGCTCGCAGGCGAGGGTAGAGAAAAGCTCATTTGCTAAAAATTTAGCTCTAAAGCAAAGTGGCGAGAATAGATTTAAACTTGAAGAGGTAAATTTAAAAGAGATAAAAGCAAAGATTGAGGCTAAATTTAAAAAACTAGGCAAAGAGCTAAACGAAGAGGAGCTAAATGCTGAAATTTTAAAAGAGGCTATAAATAAAGATAGCACCCTTTATGCTCTAAATTTACATAAAGACTCATATCTATATGGCACATCGACAAAGGTATTTTATAACTTAAGACTAGACATAGACAAAAACGAAGTAGTACTTGATACTAGCAAAGCAAAAGACCGCGAAGTGCTAAAGAGAATTTACTACTCTATAAACAAAGAAATTTTAAACGAAGAAGATAAGGCAAATTTCGTCCCAGGTAGCATAGTAGCAAGCAATGATATAAATTTAAAAACAGATGAAGTGCTAAATGATAAGAGCTTTATCTACGCAGGCAACGACCTTGTGCTTGATAGCAAAGATATAACAAACGTAGCGCTAAATTTAAGAAGAGATGGTCAAAGCTTTAATGAGTTTAAATGGAAGCAACAAGAGTGGAAAGGTAAAATGGGAAAAGTCACTGGCAAAAAGAAATGGGTGACTAAAGGCGGAAAAAGCACGAATTTTAACTTCTCATACACTGATGTTGGTTTGCCAGCAGTTTTTGCAGCGGGCAATAACATAGTAGGAAGCACGCAGGACTTTTCAAGCTACGCACTAAATGATGATATAAAACTAGCAAATGTTGATCTAGATAAATTCTCTGAGCCAATATTTAATAGCCCGGTTATCAAAAACCTAAATAGAAGGGTGAAAAACCAAGGGTATTACTACAGCATTGATAGTATAAACTCAGCTTATATAGCAAATATCCTTGATGGCCTATATGAAGCAAGAAATGAGAGTATAAGTAAATTTAAAAATGAAGCAAAAGATAAAAATGTAAAAGCCTCAGCTCTAGTAATGGCTAACAACATAGACCTAGACGCCAAAGGCAACATAAGCCTAGCTGGCAGCGTAGTGGCTGACAATATCAATCTAAACTCACAAAATTTAAACCTAAATCACCTAGAGCTAAACTCTAAAGATATAAATTTAAAAGCCAATGGGGCAAATATCAACTCAAGTGAAATTTCAGCCAAAAATATAAATGTAAATGCAAATAATATAAGCTTAGACAAAGAGTCATCTCAGTTTAGTAAGGCGTCAAATTTAAAAGCAGACGAGAGCCTTAACCTAAACGCTAAAGAAAATTTAAACATCACTGGCGGAGGCTTAGAGGCTGATAAGATAAATTTAAACGCAGATAATATAAACATAAACGCTAAAGAGTTTGCCTATAGCCATAGCGCAAAAGAAAAAGGCGTAGAATTTAGCCAAAACATCCAAACGCTAAATAGCGCAAACCTAGACGCAAAAGATATAAATTTAAACTCTAAGTCAAACACACAGATAAGCTCAAGCAACTTAAGAGCTACTAACAAGCTAAACATAGAAGCTGGAAATGATATATATGTAGTAGGTGCTAATACAAACGAGAGCACGGAGACTAAAGAGAAGTCAAAGGGCTTTTTCTCTAAAAAAGAGTCTCATCTAATGGCTATAAATCAAAAGGTCATTAGCTCAAATTTAAACGCAGGCGATATCAGTCTAAAAGCTGGCGGCAACCTAGCTCTAGTCTCATCAAATCTAAATGCTAATAATATAAATTTAAACGCAGATGAAAACGTTATAGTAGATGCTAATCACAACGTAGAAGCAAGCCAAAGCTTTACTAAAAGCTCACGCTTTTCATTAAAACCAACATCTCTTTATGAAAGCAACCTTCATCTACTTGAAAAAGGCGATAAAAGGGCAGTTGCTTCAAATTTAAATGCAAATGAAAACATAAATATAAACGCAAGCAATATCAGCCTAAAAGGTGCAAACCTAAATTCACAAAAAGATATAAATTTAAATGCCAATAGCATAGATATATCAAATACTAATGATGAGAGCTATAGAAACGAAGTTAGTAAAAAAAGTAAGATAGGCTTAATCTCAATTGGTGAGCACATCAAGAATTTAAAAGCAGACCTAATACAAAAGCTAAATCCTATAAAAGATCTAAAAGCAAAAACAAAAGACACATCTATAAAAGTACCTGTCGCAAAAGCTAGCTTAGATCAAAAAAGCTCAAAAGAGAATTGGGTAAATGCAAACTCGTCAAATTTAAATGCAAATGGCGACATAAACCTAAACGCAAAAGATGATATAAATATAGTAGGCTCAAATTTAAACGCTAATGAAGCCATAAATTTAACTAGCCAAAACTCAAATATCAAACACTCAACCAACCTCTACGCCAAAGATACATCAAGCAAAGAGGCAACTGGCACACTATCTATCACCGCTCAAAACGAGTATGCCCAGATCGTTCCAGCAGCACTTGCTCTAAAAGAGGCGATCGCTCAGCTAAAAAGAGTGAAAAAAGAGTATGACAACTATAAAAAAGAGAAGTCAAAGCTAGAAGCTAGCCTAAGTGATATCAAGCAAAGATATAGAAATAAAGAGGTAGGCATAGACTACTCTGACATAGAAGAAGTAAGCGAGATATTAGAAGAGTATAGAGACGAGGAGAAATACTTTAAAGAAAACATTCTTCTTGCAACTGAGAATGTAAATGCGAAGAATTTAGCACTTATAACCCAAATGGCAGCTGCAGCTGCAAGCTCAGGAACATATGGCTTTAGCGTAGGAGTAAGAGCTGATCTTGCTACCACTAAACAAGAGAGCTCTTTAAAGCAAACTAGCTCAAACAAATCTAGTCTAAATGCTAAACATATAAATATAAACTCAGCTAAAGATATATCTATCGCAGGCTCAGACCTAGCATCAAAAAAGGATATGAGCTTAAACTCAAACAACCTAAATATAAACTCTAGTGAAGATAGTTTAAAATATAAATCAAACACCAAATCTCTCACAACAGGATTTGGTTTTACATTTTATGGAGCAAACTCTAGCTCACTAGAGCTTGGAACAAATAGCTTAAAACAAAGCGAACAAAGCCTAACAAATAACAACTCTCATCTTTACTCAGCTAAAGATATGAATATAAACACAGCCAATGATGCAACCATCAAGGGAGCAAATTTAAGAGCTGACGAGAGATTAAATTTAAAAGTAGGAAATAACCTAAGTTTAGAGAGTACTAGAGATATAAAAGATGCTAGCTCTAAAAGCAAGGGTATAAATTTAAGCGTAAGCTACTCTGGAGCAACTAATGCTAAAAACTTTGCATCTGGAGATAGATCTCTAAGCTCTGTTGGAGCTAGTATTAGTAAGTCAAACTCTAACACAAAGATAAAACAGACAAACCTCTCATCCATAACAGCTAATGAGCTAAACGTAGAGGTAGGCAAAAACACTCATTTAAAAGGATCACTACTAGCAGCAGGAGAGTATGATAAAGATAATACCTTTATAGATAACCACAACCTAAATTTAAAAACAAATACCATAAGCTATGAGAATCTATCAAATACAAGCTATAACAAAGGATCATCTCTTAGTATAGGTGCTAATTACCAAGTAGGTAAAAAAGATGATAGTAAAGCTAGTCAAAGTGGTCAAGGCAAATCAGACTCAAGCTACTCTGGTCTAAAGTCAATAAACTACTCAAACCAAAGAAATTTAAGCTACACACTATCTAAAAACCTAGCAACTCTAGGCAGTGGCAACATAGAGATAGCTGATAAAGATAACTCTGATGATCTAACAAGACTAAATAGAGATACAACTAAACTAACAAAAGATCTAGTAAATACTAGCATAAGCTCAAATGTAGATGCTAGTATGGATTTAAGGGTGCTAACAAAGAGTGGGCAAAAGGAGATAGCTAAAGAGATAGTAGATACTAGCACCATAATAGACGCCATAAAGCAAATATCAACTACAGATAGAGCAAATATATTCTCATTCTTTAAAGAAGTAAGCAAGCAATACAAAGTATTAAATGGTGTTAGAGAAGAGGTGGCAAACTCACCAGAACTGCAAGCATTTTTATCTAGCAGCACTACAACCGAAGCACAAAGAAAAGAGGCTATGGAGCTAATAACACTTGCCGTTATGAAGAATCTAGGATATCTACCAAATGATTTAAAGGCTATATATACAGATGAAAGAGGATATAATAACGAAGAAGTAAAAGGTTATACAAGCTTGCAAACTGGAGCTAGCTATATAAATTTCAAAAACATAACCAATATGAAAGATCTAGTAAAGACCATAACTCATGAAAACCAAAGATCTATGGATATACAAGATCATAGAGATATAAATAAAAATAGAGATGATGATACTAAGTATGCTTCAAATTTCTCAGACTTTGCAACTAGATATTTCTCTCATGCTCTATGGCTAAATGATAAAGGTTTCTCTAAAACACCTTTAACAACAGCTGTAACATCAAGCATGATAAATAACAATAGAGAATTTGCAAAGCTGGATAAGAATTTGGGGGTGAATAGGATGCTAACAAACAATGAATATGATCTTGCAATGGAGTTAGCATATAGATATAGTAAAGAAAATAACATACCTTATGCTCAGTCAATAAATCTTTTTATGCTTGCAGCTAAAACAAATGTCGATAAATCTCAAAAAGAAGCTTTTGAACATGTTGTATCTACATTAGAAAGCGCTGATGAAAGCGAGGTGCCTGGATATAGTATAGTGTTTGATAGGGATAAAATAGATGAGGCATATAATATATTAGTAACTACTGCTAAAGAGAGAAATTTATACTTCCTTGACAATTATCAAGACGATATACAGCATTATCCTTTATACACTGCAACCAAAGAGCAGTATGAAGATAAACATTGGGATCCAGAGCGTATCATGGGAATAGGAGATACAAGTGATATACTTATACCATTTGCAAAGCCAGCTATCGGTGCTGCAAAACAGCTATCATCAGCTCTATACTCTAGCTCAAAAAATGTAATAAAAGCTCCATTTGTGGAAATGCAAGCAAGGGTAAATGAAAAACTATTGGCCAACACCCCAAAAGGTGGAACATTAGGTAGTGATGGTATACTAAGACACAATGGCAAAGAGTATGTAGCTCGCAGTCTTGATCTATCAGGAAATAAAGTGATATATGAACAAGTAATAAATAAAAAAGGCACTGGAAATTTTAAAACCACCAACGATAAAGGTTATTTCATAACAGTCAGTAAGCCAAAGCAAATAACCGAAGGTGTTAACTATCAGTTTGGAAATTTTATTTATGATCCAAAGAATATAAATATATCTATGAAATCTGTAGACTTTATAGAAGGATATTTGCCAGGTATACCTTCTACTACTAAAGTTGGAATAGGAGGGTGGCTTGTATATCAATCACTGCATCCAAAAGAATTCTATGACGGTGTAATAACAAATTATGATGCAATAAAATCTGTATTTGTTGACAAAGAAAAAAAATGAGCAATTTTTTTATATCTATTGGTTTTTTAATAACGGCTATTCAAATTTTTATTAATAAGAAAATAGTAAGAGCATATGACGGGGTTGACTATTCTATCATGGGGGATTTTTATTTGGTCCCTGGTATAGCATCATTAGCGGGTGCTATATTATTTTTTTGGATAGGGTATAGGTCTATTAAATTTAAAAATAGCAAGAAAGAATTTGAAGACAAGTGGTGTGATAACTGTGGCAAAGCCATTAAAGTTGGTAAAGATACCTCTTGGTGCCCAGATTGTGGCAAGCCACTAACAAAATTTAACTACAAGTACGATAAAAAAGCACCTAAAAAATAGCGTCATCTTATCAACCATGCAAATTTCATATAAATTTATTTAAAAATTTAGGCGATATTACCAAGATAGGAAGTAATATGGAAAAAAGTCAAAGAATAGCTGCGGGTTGTATATCATTTGTAGAGCTTGTTTTGTGTATGATCTATGGGAAGTACTATATTAGAGGTTGGAGCGAAGCTAACCTTCTTTCGGTCTCCTTTTTTATTTGTGTTTTTGTATATTGCGCTATGCCCTTTTTCATCAAAGGTAATATTGCAAGTTCATTAATTAAATTTGATATTTTGTCAACAATTACACTTTTTTAATATATTTGCTTGGTTTTAAATTTATCTATGATAGTTTTGAAGGATATATGCGGTATATTGCTATTTTTATACTTATTATTATAGTTATAAAGACATCGCTTAAAATATTTAATAAAAATGGGCAAAAAGATGAATGATAGGTTAAAATACATGATCATCCTAGGGTATTTTTTAGTTACATACTCTGGGATTATAATGGTTTATCTTGGCTATTCCTATAAGATTTCTCTACTATTATTTTGTTTGTTTAATTTAATTGTTTTCTTAAAAATATTTTATATTATAAATTTTAGAGATAAGCCATTAAAAATTGTTACAGTTTTTCTTAGCATACTCTTGTTTGCTATTTTTATGGTTATTTTCGTATTTACAGAAAGACTGATAATGAATGCAATTTTGTGCGGTATGGATGGATATGGATATTTGCGTAGGCATGGCTATATAGATTGTAGTTGTGCAGATCTATCACCAGGTGATCATCTTTTTTGGGATATTTTGTCAACTTTGTATTATCCGATATACATATTTATATTCATCAAACCTTTTGTAGGATATTTAAAAAAGAGCACACAAATATCTAAAAAAATATTATAAAATCAAAATTTATATAGAAATAGTAAAAAGTTAAAAATAAAGAAAGTAAATAAAAATGAAAAATAATTTGTTAATACTTTTAAAAGTTTGGCTGCTGCTATTTCTTGTCTATCTTATTTTTAGGATATTTATTTATTTTTTTGGTGAACAAAGGCTGTATATGTTGATTTTGTGTCCTATTTTGTTTAACGGATATTATGTGATAAAAAATGGCATTAAAATAAGTGATATAACTTTGTATAAAATAAAAAACGATCAAGTAAAAAATAATGGATTTGTAGCATTTGTATGGCTTGTTTTTTGTATTTTTGTATTAGTGTTTTGGATAGTTGTCAAGTGAAATAGGTCAAATGATTTTTGTACTAGCATGGAATTTGGTAATATTTGCAGTGATTATCTTTTTTGGTTTTAATGTGGCCTTTAATTTATTTTCTGCTGTTTTTACCGTATATTTGATGCTTTGCATAGTAAAAAATAAAGTAAAAAAAGATGACATCACCTTTGAGAGAGTAAAACATGGCGAATTTAAGTACGGTGGAGTTGCTCTTGTTTGGGTGGTATTTATTTTGATATCCTGGATAACTTATGATGTTATAGAATTTTTAAAATAACATTTTTTAAATTTGTATTTATATCGTATCTTTGAGCAATTGCTGCCATTCAAAGAGGATATAATAACGAAGAAGTAAAAGGTTATACAAGCTTGCAAACTGGAGCTAGCTATATAAATTTCAAAAACATAACCAATATGAAAGATCTAGTAAAGACCATAACTCATGAAAACCAAAGATCTATGGATATACAAGATCATAGAGATATAAATAAAAATAGAGATGATGATACTAAGTATGCTTCAAATTTCTCAGACTTTGCAACTAGATATTTCTCTCATGCTCTATGGCTAAATGATAAAGGTTTCTCTAAAACACCTTTAACAACAGCTGTAACATCAAGCATGATAAATAACAATAGAGAATTTGCAAAGCTGGATAAGAATTTGGGAGCGAATAGACAATTGCATAGTGGTGAAAAACAGTGGATTAATGAAAATGTGAATAACTTTAAAGAATTTTATGAAAATCAAACAGGAAATACAATAAATAATATACAAGCAAAAAAATTATTGGAACATTCGGCAAACTTTATGGTAGATATCGATGGAAATGTTGGATTGCTTGGTAAAATATTTGGCGAACAACAATTTGATAAAAGTGATGAAGTGGTTGCAAACAAATTTATTGCTGAAAATTCGCAAGGACTTAAATTTGAAAATTATTATGATGGTGACGAACTGTTACGTTATCAAGATTACTTCACAGCTACAAAAAATCAATTTTACGATGGTAAAGACTTTAATCAAAATGTTCCCGGAGCTTTAATAGATGTGACTGGTATGTTTTTGGGTTTAGGTGGCGGTGGCTTTATTGCCAATGCTGGAACAAAAGGGTTGTCAAAACTTATACTAAATCAAGAAGCAAAAACTTCAGTTAAAGCTGGTTTAACTGGCGCTACGATAGATGCTAGCTTGCAAGTAGGAACCCAAATTTATAATCAAGCTATAAGCAACAATGGTTATGTAGATTTTAGAGATATTAATTTAAATTATCCAAGCATTCTTTTTAGTGCAGTTGCTGGGTCGGTTGCTATACCAAGCGCATTAAAATCTTACGATAGTATCAAATATTCACGTAATGCTATAAAAGAATTAAAAGACCAACTTAAAACAGCTGTTTCGCCAAATAAGCGGGAGCAAATAAATAATAAAATTTTGGAGCACGAAGAAAATATAAAAGCTCATTGGCTGTTTCAAATAAGTAATGCCGCATTAAGGCAAGGTATAAAATATCCTACAACAAGGTTGAATGATGAATAAAATCTTAAGAATAGTTGTCGTTATGCTTTTTTTGGGTTCGCGGATTATGGCTTTAAATATCCTATTCTTCACTGGATTATTTTTTATTTTTATACAAACACAGTAATATGCTTAACTATAAAGACTTATATATATTCTAAAAAAATAACTAGAATAGATATTGCAAATTTGATACTTATCTTAGTTTTTTTGTTGTACTTGGCTATTTATCAATCAAGTGGCTGGTTGATTTATCCGTGTATTTTTACTCTACTGTCCATAATTATTGTAAGTATTGTAGCTTTATGGCAGAAAAAATAATGAGTAGTATCATAAATGCTTTTATAGATATAGCTCTAAGGCGTGACTTTGCATTTTTTCATTATATTTTTTATAATTTTTATATTTTATTTTTTTTGCGCATAAGTGTTGATTGTTTAAAAGATGAAGTAAAAGAACAAAAAAAATTAAAAGAAGTTTTTAAATGGGGAAGCCTTATTCTAATAGCTTTTATAGTTTTAATTTGTCTTACAATTTTTGAAAGCAACGGAATATTCTTTTATTTTGGCATCTTTTCGTGGATTTCTACTATTGGTGTGATTTTTTGGCTTTGTGGCCTGAAAAATTTATACCAGATAAACCACAGAATAAAAACCCTAAAAAACCCAAAAAACAAAAAGTCAAATTTGAAAAAAATAAAATTTAAAAAACAAAAGCAATAACAACAAATTCAAGGAATAACTATGTTTTATAAATTTTGCTATGTCTTTATTGGTTTTGGATTTTTATTTATATCTATTAGGATATTTGCAAATAAAAAATTCGAAAGATTTGCAATAGAACATGATTTTTCTAGTTTGGGTGATACTTATGTTATTCCAGCCATTATTAGCTTGGCAGCTAGTTTCGCATTTTTCTATCTTGCCTTGCGCTCCACAAAAAACATCAAAAAATACCCAGAGTATTTAGTATGTCTTAAATGTAAAACTGCTTGGTGGTTTGGGCATTTACGTGATAAAAGTAAATGCAATTTTTGTGGTGGCGAGGTGATGGATGCAAACAAATATGGTGACTATATAAGAAAAATAGAATTTTTAGAAAAAAGGAAAAAAGGACCCAAAAGAAGAAGCGTTAGAAATAAACGAAAAAAAGATGAAGGAAGTGTTGATGGTTGATGTAAATTTACGAGTAAATAGGCTTAAGTCATGATTAAACTAAGGATCGTGATAGCAATATTTTTTACATTATTATCATCATTAAATTTATATAAACTATTAACAGAAGAGGGTTATAAAGGGGGAAAGATATATGTGGTATCAACTGCGCAGTCTATAACCATGCAGATAGTTTTAATCATTTTACTGATCGCATATACGATATATTTGATAAGGCTAAATTCTAAAATACCAGAATTTACAAAGTGTCCAAAGTGTAAAAATAGTTATAATTTCACCGATATAAAAAATGGCAAATGCCCTAAATGTAATGTTAAAACAATAGAAGTTGAAAAATATTATAGACAGTTTCCGGATGAGTTGAAAAATTTAGAAAAAGATAAAAATGATTAAATATTGTCTTGCTTTGGTGATGATTGTAGCTGGATTTAAAGTGTTGTTTGTTAAGCAATTTTGGTCGAAAGGGGCTTTTCATGATTTTTCAAATCCATTATTATACATACCAATAAGTGGCTTTTTGATTATTGGTGGATGTTTATTAATATTGAATAAAAGAAAAGAAAAATGACTATCTCAAAACAGGAATTTAAGAAAGTTACAAATAACATTTTTGGAAAAAAGATTACCAGATGGTCATGACATTAGATTGTAATTATTGGAAGTTGATTAATGGGAATTAAAAGCTTTTTGGATTTTATGGAAAATAAATGAAGTATGTACTTTATATTTTTTCAATAATTTTGTTTATCCAAGGTGTTTTATTAGCCTTTGGAATATCCGTTTATGGTGCAAGACAAAAACTTGAGCCAAACATGGAAAATATATGTTTTTACTTTATATTTTCTATAATATGTTTTATTTTTGCTAGAAATAAGAAGATACTGGATTTTTTTGAAACCATCAATGGTATAAATGGTAAAAGCAAAAAATAGAAATAATTAAATTTATATTTTTATAAATGGAGCAACTGAGATTAAATTTGCAAAAGATTGTTTAATGATAATATAGTCTTTGTTTAACAGGATATAACAATATAAAAAAGACACTTGGAATAAAAAATGAACGCTAAATTTGGATTTATCTTTTTAGGTTGTATTTTTCTTTTGGAAGCCATTTGGGCTTTATTTGGTGGCAAAATTTATTTTAGGTTTCATGGTTGGCAAACAATTGATGAAAAAAGTATTTTTGGATTTTTCGTTGTTGGGTTATTTTTTATATGTTTAGGATTTTTCTACAAATCCAAAGAATAAGTCAAATTTAAAGATGCAAATTTAGAAAACAGCAAAAACAATAACAACAAATTCAAGGAATAACTATGTTTTATAAATTTTGCTATGTCTTTATTGGTTTTGGATTTTTATTTATATCTATTAGGATATTTGCGAACAAAAAATTTGAAAGATTTGCAATAGAACATGATTTTTCTAGTTTGGGTGATACTTATGTTATTCCAGCCATTATTAGCTTGGCAGCTAGTTTCGCATTTTTTTATCTTGCCTTCCGTTCCACAAAAAACATCAAAAAATACCCAATTACAAAAATGTCCGAGTAATGCAAAATTTTAATTTTATAACACCAAAATCAAAAATAGAAATCAAAAAAAGAAAATCAAGAATTTGCTAAAGGTTAAAAATGTAAAATTAAAGGATAAAAGCAAAAGTTGACGGATTTTGAACTAATTGACAAGGTTTGGAGTAAGCCCATTTTTAGCTTACAAAGTGACAGGATAACAAGTGGACTTAATATCTATTTTTTTAATATCAAATTTAGTGCTTTATTTAATACTATATATAAGTAAGCGATTTATGATAAATTTCATATATAAATTTTTCAGACTTTTATCTGGATTATATATTTTTATAGGTTATGCCATACTTGTTTATTTTGCTTGCTATATTGTCTATTATCACAACAATAGGTTTGAAATAGGCCCTGGAATATTAATAACCAATATAGTTGTTTTTTTTATGAATATGATCTGGCCAGCCATTATATTGATAGATTGGCAAAATAACCCTAAGCACTTTTCTGGCTATTATCAACTCTTTTTGAATATATTTCTGATAGTTACTATTTTTTTGATGGGGGATAACGTTGGCTTTTAATAATATTGGTCTAATTTTCGGATCTATTGCAAGTTTTATATTTTTGATTTTTTGGCTAAAAGAGTCTAAAAACAAGGGGCGAAAGTTTATTTTTAGGTATTTTTTCGTTTTTGTCGGTGCCATAATGATCATCCTAACAAATTTTATAAAAATTCCTAAAATTGTAGCATATGACCTAGGTGATAGAAATTTACTCTATATCGCATTTGCTTGTTTATGTCTTCAGCTCATAGTTGATATTTGCTATGTTATTTGTGCTTTTTTTCATAAAGTTAAACAAGTTGATTTATGAATATAAATAATTCTTTTAAATTTGGCAATGGTGCATTGTGAGATATTTTAATGGGTAGTTTTATTAGCAGGATAATTGACATTGGTTTTATGCCAAACGCTCCGTGGCTATATTGGCTGGTATTTGACACTGTAGGATTACTATTTTTAAAGATGCTGATAGAGGATGTTATTTCAAGTTTATACTATCTCAAATTTAAGACAAGAGGCAATATCCAGTCTATTTTATATATCTTGTTTGACTTGGCGGTTATATTGTTGATAGCCTTTTTGTTTTATAGGCTATATTTTAGTGTCACTAGATCGGATGGCATTTTGCCCCTAACAGTTAATTTTTCACTTTTTCTTGTTGTTGCAGTTTGTTTTTATGCTATTTTTGGGACAATTAGGCATTTGGTAAAACCACAAAACAATGCTATAGAAGCCAAACCAAAATTCTTTAGAATGTCTCGCTCAAAAAGACGTAAGGAAAATTTGAAAAAATAATGGATAAAGTTTGGGGTGAGCTAATCTTACAGCTTATGATGGGGGATTACCCATTACTGCACTGGGTTATTTATAATATCTTTGGACTACCACTTATGTTTTATATATGGAAGGCTACAGCTATTTTCTTGCATGGTGGTATTGCCATTAGCAAAAACAATCCCATAAAAGGTATATCTCTTAAGTTATTCTTTGTATTGGTTTCACTATTTCCTATAAAATTTACTTTTACAAAATCAAACGGCTATCTTGTTTATCCTTGTGTTTTTAGTTATATCTCTACCCTTGTTGTATTCCTTTTTGCTATTAGACATATAAAACAAAAACCAAATGATACTTTAGAGGCCAAGCCAAAATTCTTTAGAATGTCTCGCTCAAAAAGGCGTAAAGAAAATTTGAAAAATAATGCTAGAAAGTAGAAAATATGTTTAACCGCATAGGTGGCTTTTTTATAGGATTTATGTGCTTGCTTTACTGTATTTCTATACTAGCTAACAAAAATGTAAAAGTTGGTGAGAAGTTTTTTAAATTTAATGATGCTGGCAACTTGTATCTGTTGCCAGCACTTGGATTTTTGCTGTTAAGCATTTATGGTTTTTGGATGGCTTTTAGAAAAGAGCCGCCAGTCGTGCAAAGGCTAGAGGGCATGTGGTGTCCTGACTGCATGAAATTTTATAATATAGGTGAAACTACATGTGAAAAGTGCGGACAAGAGTTACTAAAATGCTATAACACACACTATGAAACAAGGCCAAAACCAAAGACCGAGCCGCTGTTTAGATCAAAGCCTAGAAATAAAAAGCGAAAGTTAAAGAGATAAATTTATAAATTTTGTAATGCAAAAAGGGAGCAAGACAAAAATAATTCGAAGGTAAAGTCATTTTGATTTTTGTTATTCTAGCGCTCTAGCTATCATCGACCACTCTTTTGCGAGCCTTTCAAGGCTAAATTTGGCATTTGCAGGGCTGGTTGATGGTAGTTTTATCACTTCATTTTTTGTCGCTTTTATAATCTCATCTTCTAAGTATTTTTTACAAATTTCATAAGCTTTGCCGCCGTTTGCATAGACTTGCCTGATCTTTGCCTCTTTAAATATCGGCTTTAAATTTACAGGTACGATCTTGCTCATTTTTGCGTCGCTTGAGCCCTCTATCTCGCACGATATCGCCGCGTCATATATCGCTATGTGATGAGAGAGTAGAAATTTTATCTTTTCATCAATGCTTTCTGGCACATCGGCGTTTAAGATTCTAGCTAGCGCCTGCCAAAAGCGGTTTTGCGGATTTGTATAGTAAAAGCCAAATTTACGAGAGATGACAGAGGGGAAAGAGCCTAGGATCAAAATTTTAGAGTTTTTATCAAAGATTGGCTTAAAAGGGTGCGTTTGGCTCATATTTTTGCCTTTTAAATTTATGAATAATTTTAGATAATGATATATAAAATTTGCTTTAGAAGTTAAATTTTAAGGAGCCGGAGTGCCTTGGCGCAAGATGAGGTTTTTTGATAAGGGCTGGATAAGCGGTGATTTGGACGATGATGAGTTTGAAAAGAGGATAGAGGATTATGGCTCATATATAAGGTCTTTTTATGGCGAGCTAAAGACGCTTGAGAGAATTTTTATAGATCTAAATTTTAGTGACGCAAAGATAGTATCTTCTGCCTTTATGAAAAGCGGCGCTAGGGTTAAATTTTATATCGGAGACTTGCAAAATGGCTACTTCGAGCTAAGCGTCGTTTTTAAAAATTTTCATATAGATGACAGCGCTCTTGGCGAGATCATAGCTAGTGAAGTGGCTTTTGTGGAGAAGAAATTTTATTTTTCATATATGATGAGTGATCTTAAGGAGCGTCATTTTGCCTTTGATGAGATATGCAGTATTAAATTTAAAAAGATTTCAAGCAAGATGTATTCTAGCTGCTAGAGTAAATTTTAGGTGCAAAAGCACCTAAAATTTAATTGATTTCGTCGCTAAAGTCTGCTAGGCTTAGGCGTTTTAGCTGGCGGTAGCGTCTTTGCGCGTCGGCTTTGTTTTTAGCTAGTAGCTCGTCTGCGTGCTCAGGGTTGGTCTTTTTAAGCGAGTTGTAGCGAACCTCGTTTAGTAAAAACTCTTCATAAAGCGACCAGTCTGGCTCTTTTGAGGTGATTTTAAGTGGATTTTGTCCCTCTTTTAAAAGGCGCGGATCGTATAGGTATGTCGGCCAGTATCCGCATTTTGTGGCGAGCTCGCCTTGTCCGCCTGACTGCGATAAGCCGCCTTTGATGCCGTGAGCGATGCACGGAGAGTAGGCGATGATGAGGCTTGGGCCATCATACGCTTCGGCCGCTGCGATCGCTTTTATCACGTTTGCTTGGCTCGCGTTTGAGTTGATCTGCGCTACAAAAATGTTGCCGTAAGTCATAGCGATGTAGCCAAGGTCCTTTTTCTGAGCTGGCTTGCCGCTAGCTGTAAATTGCGCTATCGAGCCTGCGCGGCTTGATTTTGAGCTTTGGCCACCAGTGTTTGAATAAACTTCGGTGTCAAGCACTAGTACGTTTACGTTCTCGCCGCTTGCTAGCACGTGGTCAAGTCCGCCAAAGCCGATGTCATACGCCCAGCCGTCGCCGCCGATGATCCACTGCGACTTTTTGACGAGAAATTTCTTAAGCTCTAAAATTTCTTTCACGCCCGGCGCGCTTAAATTTTGCTCTAAGATAGGCAATAAATTTTTCGTGATATCTTGTGTTTTAACGCCATCATTTTTGAAATTTATCCAGTCGTTGTAAAGCGCTGAAAGTGCGTTTGGCACGCTATCTATGTTGTTTCTCATGATATCTTCGATGCGGTGGCGCATGGTCTCCATCGCTACGTTCATACCCATGCCAAACTCGGCGTTATCTTCAAATAGCGAGTTTGCCCACGCAACGCCCTTGCCTTCGTCATTTGTGGTGTATGGAGTAGATGGAGCTGAGCCGCCATATATCGAGCTACAACCAGTCGCGTTTGCCACGATCATGCGCTCGCCAAAGAGCCTTGTAATAAGCGTGATATACGGAGTTTCGCCACATCCTGGGCAAGCGCCGTGGAATTCAAAGAGCGGCTTAGCAAAGCCAACGCCCTTAACGCTCTCTTTGTTCATGAGATCGTCTTTGTAAACGACCTTTTTAAATAGATAATCAGCATTTTCTTGCTCGTTTTTGCCTAGCTCTTCTTCAAGCGGCACCATTACGAGCGATTTTTCCTTGCTTGGGCAGTTTTGCGCGCATAGCTCGCAGCCGGTGCAGTCTAGCGGGCTTACTTGGATTTTATATTTTAGTCCCTTGACCTCTTTGCCTTTGGCTTCTAGGTTGTGCTCTTTTACGCTATCTGGGGCTGCGCTAAGCTCGTTCTCGTCTATCAAAAATGGCCTGATGACAGCGTGTGGGCAGACAAATGCGCACTGGTTGCACTGGATGCAGTTTTGCTCGATCCATTTTGGCACCATGACACCAACGCCGCGCTTCTCGTAAGCTGTCGTGCCAGCTTCAAAGTGGCCGTCTTCGTAGCCTATGAAGGCTGAGACTGGCAGGCTATCGCCTCTGGCCGCATTTATCGGCTTTACGACATTTTCGATGAAGCTGTTGCCGATATATTTTTCATCTTTTTGCTCATCGTCTGCTAAATTTGCCCACGCAGGATCGACTGGTACCTTGATAAGACCTTTTGCGCCAACGTCGATAGCGTTGTAGTTCATCTGCACGATCGCCTCGCCTTTTTTAGCGTAGGCTTTGTGAGCGTATTCTTTCATATATTTTTGCGCATCTTCAAATGGTATGATGTCAGCAAGCTTGAAAAATGCCGACTGCATTATGGTGTTTGTGCGGTTTTTAAGGCCGATGTCGTGTGCTAGCTTTGTTGCGTTTATGATGTAGAAATTTATATTTTTGCTAGCTAAAATTTTCTTAACTTTATTTGGCAGTTTAGCGATCGTCTGCTCTGCGTCCCAGATAGAGTTTAGTAAAAATGTGCCGTTTTCTCTGATGCCATCAATCACGTCGTAAATTTCAAGATATGCTGCGACTGAGCATGCTACAAAGTGCGGGTTTGAGACGAGATAGGTCGAGCGGATCGGCTTTTTGCCAAAGCGAAGGTGCGAGCGCGTATAACCGCCTGATTTTTTACTATCGTAGGCAAAATATGCCTGCGCATAAAGGTCAGTCTTATCGCCGATGATCTTTATAGAGTTTTTGTTTGCGCCCACGGTGCCGTCAGCTCCAAGGCCGTAAAATAGGCACTCTTTAACGCTCTCATCGCTTAGTGAAATTTTCTCTCCAGTCGGTAGCGAGGTAAAAGTGACGTCATCGACGATACCTACTGTAAAGCCATCTTTTGGCTCGCTTTGGTTTAAATTTTCAAACACAGCTAGCATTTGCGCAGGATCGACGTCCTTTGAGCTTAGGCCGTATCTACCGCCAACTATGACTGGAGCGTCCTTTTGGCCATAAAATGCAGCTTTTATATCAAGATATAGCGGCTCGCCAAGGCTGCCAGGCTCTTTTGTGCGGTCAAGAACGGCTATTTTTTTCACGCTCTTTGGCATCACGTCAAAGAGATACTTCGTGCTAAATGGGCGGTACAAATGCACCTTAATAATGCCCACCTTTTCGCCTTTTGCGTTTAGATAATCAACGACCTCTTCAAGAGTTTGCGTCACTGAGCCCATAGCTACGATGACGCGTGTAGCCTCAGGGTCGCCGTAGTAGTTAAATGGCTTGTAGTCTCTGCCAGTGATCTTTGAAATTTCAGCTAGATACTCTGCCACGATGTCTGGCACTGCGTCATAAAAGCGGTTACTTAGCTCTCTTGTTTGAAAGTAGATATCATCGTTTTGCGCTGTGCCTCTTGTTTTTGGGCTCTCTGGATTTAGCGCTTCGTCTCTAAATTTCTGTAGCGCCTCGCGGTCAAGAAGTCTATCAAAGTGTGCGTAGTCAAGCACCTCGACCTTTTGAATTTCATGGCTCGTTCTAAAGCCGTCAAAGAAGTGTAAAAACGGCACTCTGCCCTTTATCGCTGCTAAATGCGCGACGCCAGCGATATCCATCACCTCTTGCACTGAGCCGCTTGCTAGCATAGCAAAGCCGGTTTGGCGACAGGCGTAGATGTCTTGGTGGTCGCCAAATATTGAAAGTGCCTGTGCCGCGAGCGAGCGAGCTGAGACGTGGATGACGCCAGGGAGGAGCTGGCCTGCTATCTTATACATATTTGGAATTTTTAAAAGTAGGCCTTGAGAAGCTGTGTAGGTCGTAGTTAGCGCACCAACTTGTAGCGAGCCATGCACCGTGCCAGCTGCGCCGCCCTCGCTTTGCATCTCGACTACTTTTACTGGCATACCAAATAAATTTTTCTTGCCCTGCGCTGCCCAAAGGTCAGTGTAGTCAGCCATAGGCGAGCTAGGAGTGATAGGGTAAATTCCAGCTACTTCGGTAAATGCGTATGACGCGTAAGCTGCGGCCTCGTTTCCGTCCATAGTTTTCATTATTTTTGACATATTTCCGCCTTAAAATTATCTTAAAAATGGCTTTATTATAAAAGAAAAATCCAAAATTTGTCATTAATCTCTATCATTAAAAAATTAAAATTTATAAATAACTAAGATGTAAGTCAAATTTTAATATTGTAGGGGCAAAGTAAAAAGGATGAAATTTTGATAAATATTCATAAAATAGCCTATCTAAGGGTTATCGCGCTAGCTTTTGCAGCTTTTATATTTAATACAACTGAGTTCGTGCCGGTGCCACTTTTAAGTGACATAGCAAAGGATTTTGGCATGAGTACGGCTGATACTGGGCTCATCATCACGATATATGCGTGGAGTGTGACGATACTCTCGCTACCTTTTATGTTGCTAACTGCAAATTTAGAGCGAAGGTCGCTACTTTTAAAGGTTTTTATCATTTTTGTCGCTTCTCACGCACTTTGCGCTGTTGCTTGGAATTTTACTGTTTTAGTCATAGCTCGCGTACTAATAGCCATCTCACACGCCATATTTTGGTCGATCACAGCTTCGCTTGCTGTTAGAGTGGCACCTATCAATAAAAGCTCGCAAGCTCTGGGACTGCTAGCACTTGGTACATCGATAGCGATGATACTTGGCTTGCCACTTGGTAGGATTTTAGGCGATAGCTTGGGCTGGCGTGTCACATTTGGGCTCATAGGAATTTTTGCTGTGGGCGTTGGCGCTTGGCTATATAAAATTTTGCCACTTTTGCCTAGCAAAAACTCAGGCTCGCTAAAGAGTTTGCCAGAGCTTGCAAGAAATGGCTTTTTGATGGTTATATTTTTGCTAACCGCTATCGTTATCAGCGCGCATTTTAGCACTTATAGCTACATCGAGCCGTTTGCTAAAGATATAAGCGGTTTTGATGGTAAATTTATCACTATATTTTTGCTTTTGTTTGGCGTCGCTGGCATTGTAGCAAGCGTGCTTTTCTCTAAATTTTATAAGCTCATACCAAATGCTTTTACAGCTATCTCAATAGCGATCATTTTAGCTTGCTTGCTTGTGCTAAATTTGATCGCTACAAATGAGAGCTTGATGCTTGTGCTTGCCTTTATCT
The DNA here is from genome assembly GCF_003049065.1 of Campylobacter concisus. Classification (GTDB taxonomy): domain Bacteria; phylum Campylobacterota; class Campylobacteria; order Campylobacterales; family Campylobacteraceae; genus Campylobacter_A; species Campylobacter_A concisus_BE. The sequence goes on from NZ_PISC01000006.1 coordinate 24,839, forward strand.
GGGGTCTTGGCATAGCTGGGATAAATATGAGCTTTCAGATAAAGGTGCTAAGCTTAGCCTCAAATGCCACGGACGCTGCGATGGCGATATATTCAGCAATTTATAACATCGGCATAGGAGCTGGCGCGCTAATAGGACATCAAACAATAGTTCATCTTGGCGAGCAAAATATTGGCAACGTTGGTAGCCTTTTTGCAGCGGCTGGACTTGCCATCTTTCTCGTTGCAGCGGTTAAATTTAAGAAGGCTAATTAAATTTAGCCTTTTTAAAAACCAAAAACGTTACAAATTTCTACAAATAAGTGATAATAAATATCATAACTAAGAATAATTTTAGCTAAGCTTTTTTATAATCGTTATCAGAAAACGAATAAATTTTAGGAGCTTGTTATGTCAGTTTTAGTTATCGGAGCAGATGAGATCACGCCTATTAAGGCTGTTTTGCATGATTTGGGAGCTGAGAAGATAGAGCACTGGGACGCTAGAAACGAAAACCGCGTAAATCGCAAGCCGATCCCGCAAGATACTGAGTGCGTGGTGATGCTCACTAGCTTTTTAAACCACAACACGATGAAGACTATTAAAACTCAAGCAAAAAAGAGAAATATCCCTATCGTTTGTGCCAAAAGAAGCGTTAGTTGCGTATTTTGCGAGTATTGTAAGGTCTTTGGCCTAGATAAGGAATTTGGATGCAAAGAATAATAGATGAAGTTCGGGTTTTTATCAGATATTGGCGAAATAACTCCAAGTATTTTTGCAAAGCTTGACAAGCTTTCGCGTGCGAAAATTTTCATCGCACTTTATAATGTTGGCGTTGAGAGCGAGCTAAAGATCCCGCTTTCTTACGCTAAATTCCTAAATTTCAAAGACATTTTTGAGGCTAGGATAAATTTCTTACTGCGTGATAAATTTTTAAATTTCAAACCAGTTGATAGCTTTTGCATACCTTCAAACATCGTTATAAATGCTTATTTAAAAAATGATTTTAAAGGGTTGAGAGTTGTAGCAAAAGAGCCAAAGATGGCAGCTGCAAAGATGATAAAGATGCTTTATAGAAGCGGAGAATTTGAGTTTTTCATTGACGCAGCGCAGATGTTTTGCCAGTTTGTTTATGATAAAATACGCCTCCGCCATCAAGACAAAGAGGTCGTGCTAAATGGCGGTGTCATCTCGGTCAAAAAGGGTGGCAAAAATTTGCTCAGCGTCATGCCAAGCTTTAAAAGGGTGAGTTTTGATGATATGAGAAATTTAAACGACGACATCGATGCAGCCGTTTGCGCGCTTGGTCACGAGTGCGAGATGGTCTATATCGTTTGCCCTAGAAATGAGGAATTTAGGCGGCACGTTGAGGTTAGACACTGCTTTGCAAGAGGGTGCATAAAGCTCGTGCCTTATACGATTATTAGTAAAATTTTTTAAAAAGGATAAAAATGATAGGTATAGTTTATGGAAGCAGCATGGGAAATACCGAAGATGCAGCAAAACTTATAAGCGAGGGCTTGGGACTTGAAAACGAGCTTTTAAATGTCTCTGACGTGGACGCAGCGAAGCTAAATGGCTTTGATAAGCTCATCCTTGGCACATCGACTTGGGGTAGCGGCGATCTTCAAGATGATTGGGACGCGTTTGATTTTAAAGCGTTAAATTTAAGCGGTAAAACGGTCGCAGTTTTTGGCATGGGCGATAGCGAGAGCTACTCTGATGAGTACTGTAACGGCATGGCAAAGCTTTACGATGAGGTCGTAAAAGCAGGTGCAAAAGTAGTTGGCGAAGTTAGCACTGATGGATATACATTTGATGGCTCTGATGCTGTAAGAGGCGGCAAATTTGTAGGTCTAGCGCTTGATGCTGATAACCAGAGCGACAAAACTGAGGGTAGAATTTCAGCTTGGATCGAGCAGATAAAACCATACTTTGCGTAATAAATTTAGCTAGATCTTCTAGCTAAATTTATATATCCATAGCCGAGATGAAGCTTTTTATCCTCTCATTTTGGCTGTTAAAAAACTCATCAACTAAGCCATCAAAGGCGATCACACCTTTATCTAAAAACAAAATTCTATCAGCTATCTTTCTAGCAAAATTCATATTATGAGTGACGATGATCATAGACTTTTTCTCTTTTGCAAGAGATAAGATGACCTTTAAAACTTCAGCCTCAAGCTCTGGATCAAGCGCACTTGTAGGCTCGTCAAGTAGCAAAAAGTATGGATTTACAGCTAGCGCTCTAGCTATGGCCACGCGCTGTGCTTGTCCGCCTGAGAGCCTGTTTGGATATGTATCTTCTTTATGGCTAAGCCCCACTTTGGCTAAAAGCTCTTTTGCCTCTTTTATCGCTTCGTTTTTATCCTTTTTTTGAACGTAGATCGGAGCTTCGGTGACATTTTGAAGCGCTGTTAGGTGCGGGAAGAGGTTGAAGCTTTGAAAGACCATGCCTGTTTTTTTACGAATTTCTAAAAGCTCTTTTGAGCTAAGCTTCTCTTTAAAATTTATACTCCTGTCATCTACCTCTAAAGTGCCACTTTGTGGGATCTCAAGTAAATTTATGCATCTAAGAAGTGTTGATTTGCCACAACCAGATGAGCCAACTATCACGGTCGTTTGCCCCTCTTTAAAGCTTGTATTTATGTTATCTAGCACCAAATGATCGCCGTAAGATTTGCTTATATTTTTAAAATTTATAGCCATTAGACATACCTTGAGACAGCTTTTTCAAGCCTTGATTGAAGATAGGTTAAAAGTGTGCAAACCACTAGATAGATGAGTGCTGCTAGGATGTAGAGGATGAGTGGCTCAAAGGTCCTTGCTGCGATCCTTTGAGCGACCATAAACATATCTACCATCGTTATAGAAGCTGCTAGTGAAGTGTCTTTAACAAGGCCTATAAATGTGTTTGAAAGCGGAGGGAGCGAGATCCTCACTGCTTGAGGTGCGATGATGCGCTTTAAAATTTGATAGTGTGTCATGCCAAGCGATGTGGCTGCCTCCCACTGACCTTTTGGCACAGAAAGTATGGCAGCCCTTACTGACTCAGAGGCATAAGCGCCCACGTTTAGGCTAAATGCTATAGTAGCCGCACTCCAAGTATCAAGCGTGACACCGATGCTAGGAAGCCCGTAAAATACGATAAAAAGCTGCACAAGAAGCGGTGTACCGCGAAATATCCAAACGTAGGTGGCAAATATAAATTTTAAAATTTTTATATTTGAAAGTCTCGCTACTGCTGTGATAATGGCGATGACAAGCCCTAGCGAAAACGAGAGCAAAGTAAGTGGGATCGTCACTTTTAAAAGCGCGATGATCATCGGTAGCGTCGAGCTTGAAACAAGCTCGATCACTCTATCTAAATTTTCCATTTTTGCCTTGTTGGTTTATAAATTTATTTTGAGACGTCTTTGCCAAAGTAGCTTTTAGAGATAGCTTCTAGTTTGCCCTCTTTTGAAAGCTCAGTTAAAGCATTTGAAATTTGCTCTGCAAGCTCGGCGTTATCTTTCTTAACAGCTGCTGCTGTGTAGTCTTTCTCATCAAGTGAGGCAGCTATCTTTACAGGTGCGTTTGGACGCTCTTTTATGAAGTCGTAAAATACGATGTTATCTCTTACAACAGCATCTACACGCCTTGATATAAGAAGCTCCATACTTTTAGCATAGCTATCAGTCACAACTAGCTCAGCACCGTATTTTACGGCGACTTTCGCCCAGTTGCTAGTTGCTGAGTCGGCATCTTTTTTGCCTTTTAGATCAGCAAAACTTTTGATGTCGTTATTATCTTTTCTAGTGATGATAGCGCCAAATGTCACAGTATAAGGCACCGAAAAAGCATACTTTTTCTTTCTCTCATCGGTTATGCTTACTTGGTTAAACACAACGTCTGCTTTGCCAGCGTCAAATGCCGCTAACATCGCGTCCCATGGAGCTGTTAGAAACTCAACTTTTAAATTTAGCTTTTGCGCTACTGCTCTTGCGATATCTACGTCGTATCCTACTAGCTCATTTTTGTCATTATAAAATGTAAAAGGCGCGTAAGTGCCTTCTGTTGCTACTGTTAGCACGCCATCTTTTATAGTTTTTGCTTGCAAATTTAGAGCCATTGCAAGCACTGCTACTACTTTTAATAAATTTGTAAATTTCATTTTGATCCTTTATTTTGAAATATCTTTTCCAAAATATTTCATCGAAATTTCGCTTATCTTGCCTTCGGCTTTTAGCTCATCAATCGCTTTGTTTATCGCTTCTAATAGCTCGGTATTGCCTTTTTTAAGAAGTGCAGCAGTTGGCATCGGCTCATTGCTAGTGTATGCGATCTTTAGCGGTGCATTTGGGCGTTGTTTGATGTAGTCAAAAAATGTGACATTGTCATTTATCGTATCGTCAGCTCTTTTTGAGATGATAAGCTCCACGCCTTTGCTAAAGCCATCAGCCACGACCACTGTTGCGCCGTTTTTCTCAGCTATCGCTGCCCAGTTGCTAGTTGCAGAGTGCACGCTTCTTTTGCCTTTTAGATCAGCAAAACTTTTGATGTCGTTATTGTCTTTATGCACGACAATTACTGGATATGGCATGGTGTAAGGCACGCTCATATCATACTTTTTCTTTCTATCTTCGTTTATGCTAACTTGGTTAAAAACGACATCTGCTTTGCCAGCGTCAAATGCAGCTAGCATCGCGTCCCATGGAGCTGTTAGAAACTCGATCTTTAAATTTAGCTTCTTTGCAACAGCTTTTGCGATATCTACGTCATAGCCTACTAGCTCGCCCTTTTCGTCATAAAATGAGTAAGGTGAGTAAGTGCCTTCAGTTGCAACTATAAGCTCGCCTTTTTTGATAGTTGAAGCATTTAAATTTAAAGCTAAAAAAGCACCTGCGATAAAGCCAAAAATGGGCTTAAAATTCATTGATTCTCCTTATTTAGAAATGTCTTTGCCGAAGTATTTAAGCGAAATTTCGCTTAAAACTCCTTCTTTGCTAAGCTCATTTAGGGCATTATTTATCTTATTTAGTAGCTCTTTGTTACCTTTTTTAACAATCGCGGCCGTATACATCGGCTCATCGCCAGCTTCGATGATCTTTATAGGGGCATTTGGGTGTTGTTTGATGTAGTCATAAAACATCACCGCATCATCTATCGTATCATCTGCTCTTTTTGTGATGATCAAATTTATCTGATCGCTCAAACTATCAGCCACAACTAGCTTGGCGCCATACTTTTCAACTGTTGGTATCCACATGCTATTTACTGAATGCACGCTTCTTTTGCCTTTTAGATCAGCAAAACTTTTGATGTCACTATTATCTTTATGCACGACGATGGCCGAGTAAGAGACCATATATGGCACGCTGTAGTCATACTTTTTCTTTCGCTCGTCGGTTATGCTTACTTGGTTAAACACCACGTCCGCCTTGCCAGCGTCAAATGCCGCAAGCATCGCATCCCATGAAGCCTCGATAAATTTTGGTTTTACGCCTAGTTTTTTAGCCACAGCTCTTGCTATCTCCACGTCATAGCCCATTAGCTCATCTTTTTCATTGTGAAATGAAAATGGCGAATAAACGCCCTCTGTTGCTATCCTTATGACGCCATCTTTTTTGATCTGCTCGTAAGAATTTGCTAAGGCAGAATTTAAAGAGAGCAAACAGCCAACTACGCAGAGCGCACCAAATTTAAAAGCACTAGAAAATTTCATACAAAACTCCTTATAGAAAAAATAAAATCAATAACGGAATTTGCAAAAAAAAGAAAATTTTTTAAGATTTATGCAAATGTCAGTCGCAACTGCGACCTAGGTAATGTTTTGGCGCTATTTTATCACAAAAATAAAGGGCGGTGCCTCACTCCGCTAAAAGTGAGACCGCTAGAGCTTTAACGCCCTTAAAATCAACCTTTCCGCTTGCAAGCGTTGGGATATCATCAACGATGAATATATAGCTTGGCATCATTATAGGAGCTAGGCTACTCTCTTTTAAAATTTGCTCTAAATTCTCTGGCTCTGTGCCACTTTTTACTAAAAGTGCGATTGCTTCGCCCTTTTTGCTATCTGGCACGTTTGCGCTACTAAAGACAACGTCGCTTCCAAGCACCTTTGCAAGCTCTTCTTCGACGCTTCCAAGGCTTATCATCTCGCCGCCAATTTTAGCAAATCTTGAGTATCTATCGACGATAAATACAAAGCCGTTTTCATCGATGTGGCCTTTATCGCCAGTTTTATAGTATCTTACGCCATCAATGTGCGTGATGACCTCGCTTGTTTTAGCTTCGTCGTTTAGATAGCCCTTCATCACTTGTGAGCCGCCGATCACTATTAGCCCGTCCTCGCCAGTTTCTAGCTCTTCTAGAGTTTCTGGATCGATTATTTTGATGATAGTGCCAGGTAGAGGCATGCCAACGCTGCCAGGTCTATTAAATGTAAGCTCTTTTAGGCTCTCTTTTTCTAGGATATTTGGCATATTTACAGCAGCTACTGGCGCCGTTTCGGTCGCGCCATACCCTTCATAAATTTCTATGCCAAATTTGAGCCTAAACTCGTCTTTTATCTCAGGTTTTAGCTTTTCAGCCCCAGCTACGACCATTCTGGCACTTTGAAACATTAGCGGATGAAGCTTTTTGTTTCTGGTGTAGAGCCTAAAAAACGTTGAGGTGCCAAAGATTATGCTAGCGCTGTGTCTTGCGGCCATTTTGCCGATAGTCGCTCCGTCTGTTGGGTCAGGCACGCTTACCATTTTTACGCCCTCGCAAAGTGGCATGAGCGTGGTGACTGTTAGTCCAAATGAGTGAAATACTGGGAGTGAATTTAAGATCACGTCATCTTTTTTGAAATTTAGAAGTTCGCTTATTTGCTTAATGTTTGCAAGTAAATTTTTGTGGCTTAGCTCGATGCCTTTTGGCTCGCCCTCGCTGCCACTGCTAAATAAAATAGTTGCCGTATCCTCTAAGCTCACTGGCCTAAAATAGCAAAGCTTAATAAGCCAAGTTGGAGCAAAAAATGCCGTTAAAAGCGCTAAAAATTTCTCTTTTTTTGAGACGCTGGCTGAGAGATCTTCTGCAAATTTAGCCCTGCCGCTCATCGCATCTTTTAGATCAAAGCCCTTAAGTGCGAGCTTTTCAAGAAATTTGCTAGAAGTGATCACTGTATTTATATCTGCCTTTCTTAGGGCGTGATTTAGCGAGGTAGCATTAAGCGTATAGTTTAAATTTACGCTCACTTTGCCCATGGCAAGAAGCGCCATATTGACGATAGCTGCGATACTTGAGCTAGGCAGTAAGATGCCTATATTTTTCTCATCTTTTAGCTCGCGTTTGAAAATTTTGATAAAGACTAAAACGGCTGTTATAAATTTCAAGTTGCTTAAATTTAGCCCAGTGCTGTCGCTTACGCACTCTTTAAATTTATCCTCTTTTGCGTTATTTAGCCATTCGCTTGTTAGTGGTTTTTGTCTTGAGATAAAGCTCTCCCACGATGAAAAGCTAAGCTCAAGCACCTTTTGCTTCATCTTTGCAGCGTTTATAAATGTAGTTATTGGCTTGCCAAAGGCGACGATGATGTCGCGTCTGCCGTTTTTAGAGGTAAGGTCTTTGTAAAATTTACTAGCTCTTGAAAAGCTTGAACCCCAAAGGCCACGAAGATAAAATGGCACGATGCAAATTTCTTCTAGATCTCTTATGATAAGCTCAAAGCCTTTTTGAAACTCGTTTATCTGGCCGTTATAGCTGATGTGGCCCTCTGGGAAAAGTGCGACCACTTCGCCATTTTTTAGGCACTCTCTAACTAGCTCTATCGACTCTTTGCTAGCTCCTGCGCCTATTGGGATCACTTTAAAAAATTTAAAAATTTGCTTTAGATACCATTTGTTATAGATTGTTCTATACATGACAAATCTTATGCCCCTTGGGCTTGCAGCTTGAAGCACGAGCCAGTCGATCCAGCTGATGTGATTGCCAAGAAGTAGCGCGCCGCCACTTTGCGGTAAATTTTGAAGTCCTTCAACGAAAAAGCGGTACTTTGTCTTTAAAAATGGCAATAAAAGTAGCCTTGTAAAAAGGTGTGGAAGCTGCAAAATGGCATAAAAACTGCCAATGAGGCAAACAAGCGCTGTAAAGACAAAGAGTCCGGTGGTTGAAATTTCAAAATATACTAAGCCTATGCCAATGGCTAGAAATAGCAGCATTGAGACGTTTTGCAAGAAGTTGTTTGCCGCCATTATCTTGCCAGTGCTCTTTTGTGGGGCAAAGTACTGGATCATCGCATTTAGCGGCACTATAAATATGCCTCCAAAAAAGCCAAATGCAAATGAGCTAAGGCTCACTACGCCGATGCTTGAGCCAAATGCGAAAAATAAAAGCGAGAAAAATATACCCATAGCACCCATCGGCACGATGCCAAGCTCGATGTGTAGCTTTGACATAGAGCCAGCCACGTATGAGCCAAATGCGATGCCTATGGCGCTTACTGCAAGGATCGCTTGCACCGCTAGTGAGCTGTCGTCGTTAAAAACGGCTTTGTAGTGAGCTGGAAAAGCTGCGATGATGATCTGAGAAATTCCCCAAAATATGCTAAGACCAGCGATGCTTAGCCAGATATTTTTATCTGATCTTACCTCTTTTAAATTTTCTCTCAAGTAGCTAAGGCTGATGTATCTTTTAAGCTCAAATTCTCCGCTTTGTTCGTTTGTTTCGTTGATATAAGGTAGCTTGTAAGCAAAAAATGCTTCAAGCGCGCTAAATACGACTAAAAAGATGCCGATAGGATAGACGCTTTTTAAAATTTCTTCTGAGTTTTCGCCTTGGATGTATAAATTTTCAAATATAAATGAAAACAAAAATGAGCTAGCGAGTATCGCTACGATGGTTAGTGCTTGTATGATGCCGTTTGCTGTGCCAAGTCGCTCAGTGCCGACAAGTGCTTTGATGATGCCATATTTTGCTGGCGAGTAGATCGCACTTTGAGCAGCCAAAATGAGTGTTAGCGCAAATGCCACGCCAAAGGCACCCAAAAGGTAGCTAATAAGCACCGCAATGCTGATAACAACGCCAAAGACGGCGCAAATTCTAATAACCTTTGTCTTTGCAAATTTGTCATTTATAAAGCTTGAAGGAGAAAATAAAAATATAAATGGAAGCAAGATCATCGCATTTATAACGGCTGTTAGGATAAAAAGCGTGTCGCCTGAGTAGGTCTTTAAAAGGACGTTTTGGATGGTTATTTTGTGCGCTAGATCGACACTTGCGTTTAAAAATGCGATCGCAAGGTAGGGCAAAAAGCCAGTGACTTTTAGTAAATTCCTCATGAATAAAGCCTTTTTAGATTTAAAATTTTGTAAATCTAGCAGTAAAATATTTAAAATATCATTAATAAAAAACTCTAGCCATAAATTCTGTGGTGAAATTTCTTTGAAAAAATTTAAATTTTATATGCTTTTTGATAAAATCCGCCTATCAAAAATAAGGAAAAATTTATCATGGACTATGAAATCATCGTCGTTGGCGGCGGACATGCTGGCATTGAGGCAAGTCTTGCGGCTGCCAGAATGGGCAAACAAACTTTACTGATCACTATCTTAGCCGAGCAAATAGGCGCTGCAAGCTGTAATCCAGCCATCGGCGGCCTTGCAAAAGGACACCTTGTAAAAGAGATAGACGCACTTGGCGGTCAGATGGGACTTACAACTGACGCCGTTGGTATCCAGTTTCGCGTGCTAAATGAGAGCAAGGGCCCAGCAGTACGTGGTAGCCGCGCTCAGATCGATATGGATAGATACCGCGTTTATATGAGAAATTTGCTTTTAAACACGCCAAATTTAGAAATTTCTCAAGAGATCGCCACTGAAATTTTAAGCGAAAATGGCGAAGTAACTGGCGTTAAAACCCACCTAAATAACACCTATAACGCAAAAAAAGTGATAATTACAACTGGCACATTTTTAAACGGGCTAATCCACGTTGGATTTAACAAACTTGAAGCTGGCCGTGTGGGCGAGCTAAGCGCAAAGGATCTAAGCTCTAGCTTAAGGGAGCTTGGGCTAAATTTAGGCAGGCTAAAGACTGGAACATGCCCAAGGATCGACGCAAAAACGATAAATTTTGAAATTTTAGAGAAGCAAGATGGCGATGCAAAGCCAGTTGCATTTAGCTTTAGAACTAAAAATTTCTCCCCAACGCAGCTACCATGCTACATCGCCTATACAAATGAAACCACCCATGAGATAATCCGCTCAAATTTCGACAAAGCGCCACTTTTTACAGGTCAGATCGAGGGTATCGGGCCAAGATATTGCCCTAGTATCGAGGATAAGATAAACCGCTTTGGCGACCGCGACAGACACCACCTTTTTATCGAGCCTCAAACACTTGAGGCGACAGAGTACTACATAAACGGCTTTTCAACGAGCCTGCCTTATGAGGTGCAAGTACAGATGCTACGCTCCGTAAAGGGCTTTGAAAACGCCAAAATAGTAAGGCATGGATACGCTATCGAATACGACTACGTCGAGCCAACGCAACTAAAACATAGTCTGGAGACAAAAAAGGTAAAAGGGCTATACTTGGCTGGGCAGATAAACGGCACGACTGGATACGAGGAGGCTGGCGCTCAGGGGCTAATGGCTGGCATAAATGCAGCGCTTTCACTTGATAATAAAGAGCCACTTGTCTTGCGCCGCGATGAGGCGTATATCGGCGTTTTGATAGATGATCTTGTCACAAAAGGGACAAAAGAGCCATATAGGATGTTTACAAGTAGGGCAGAGTATCGCTTGCTTTTACGTGAGGAAAATGCCATTTTAAGGCTTGGTGGATATGGTCATGAGCTTGGGCTGCTTGATGATGAGACTTTTAGCAAGATCGAAAATATAAGAAGAAATTTAAAAGAGGGGTTAGAGTTTTTAAACGAGACTCAAATCACCCCAAGTAAGGCAAATTTAGAGCTTTTAGCAAGCCTTGATGAAGAGCCGATCAGCCAAAACGTGAGCCTTCAAAAGATAGTCGCTAGAAAGAGTTTTACGGCTGAGAAACTAAGAAAGCTTGATGAGAGATTTGTAAATTTAGACGATGCGAGCATGGATCAAATTTTAACCGAGTGCAAGTATCAGCACTACATCAGCGAGCAAAAAAATCAGATAGAAAAAATGAAAGATATGATGGATGTGAAAATCCCTGAAAATTTCGACTTTAGAAGCATAAGTGGACTTAGCAACGAAGTGGTCGAAAAGCTTGAGAAATTTGCCCCGCCAACGCTCTTTGCGGCGAGTGAAATTTCAGGTATCACGCCAGCAGCGATTGATATCTTACATATTTATATAAAGATGAGCGAGAAAAAGGCTTAAATTTAAGCCTTTTATGGTTTTAAAATTTAACTAACATTTAAAATTTAAAACAAAGTTGCTCATTTTTAATAGTTGCTATTTATAATTTTTTAAGTTTAATAAATTTTATTATTAAAATTTTCTATTTTACGAGAGCTAAAATAGAAAATTTTTTTATCTTAACGTTTAGACATTAGATCAAATTTCTCTTTTATAAAAAGCTTAAAATCACTATATATAGGCATTTCTAGATAAATTTGTCTCAAATTTTGGTGTAAAAAAAGCTTAAATTCACTTTATTTTTACAAACTATATTGTGAGATTATAGTTTTTTAATTTTTTGGGAGTATAATCGTTTAAATTTTATTTATAGAAAGGAAATTAATGTCAGTAAAGCAAGAAAGACGAAGCTTTATCGGCCTTGCGTTTGGTGCCGTGGCAGCTGTTGGTGGCGCGATGTCACTAGTTGCCATGAAAAAGACCTGGGATCCGCTCCCTAGCGTAAAAGCTGCTGGTTTTACAACTGTCGATCTAAGCCCGATCAAAGATGGCGAGATGAGACAGGTTGAGTGGCGTAAAAAGCCTATTTTTATCCTCAAAAAAAGCCCAGATATGGCTAAAAACGACAAGAGAGATGTAGTCGTTGGAGATGCGAGATATGTCGTAGTTATCGGACTTTGCACGCACCTAGGATGTATCCCTGAGTACAAGTCTAGCAAGCAAATGTTTGTCTGTGCCTGTCATGGCGGCGAATTTAACGTTGATGGCGTGCAGACATACGGACCTCCACCAAGACCGCTTGATATCCCACCATTTAAGATCGATGGTACCAAGCTAGTTCTAGGCGAAACAAGCCCAGAATACGAAAAATTAGTAGCTAAAGCTTAGGAGGTTAGTGATGTCTTTATCTCATAAATCAACTGGCGTTATTGACTGGCTTGACCAACGCCTAGCTTTTACAAAGCTTATGAAGGTTCTAGTTAGCGAATACTGGATCCCAAAAAATATAAATTTCCTTTGGGCTATGGGCGTTATCCTAACGACGCTTTTCTTGCTTTTGATCATCACTGGCTATTTGCTTATGATGTATTACAAGCCAGATGTAAATTTGGCCTTTGACAGTGTAAATTACACTATCATGCAAGAGGTCGAGTATGGCTGGCTTTGGCGTCATATCCACGCAGTTTCAGCTTCTACGATATTTCTTATAATGTATATCCACTTGCTTACTGGACTTTACTATGGCTCATACAAAAGAGGCAGAGAGGTTATTTGGATAAGCGGCATGGTGCTATTTATCTGCTTTTCAGCAGAGGCATTTAGCGGCTACATGCTCCCATGGGGACAGATGAGCTACTGGGCGGCTACTGTTATCACTCAGCTTTTTGGTGGTGTGCCAGTTATCGGCGATGCTTTGGTTGAGTGGATCAGGGGTGACTACGCAGTTGGCGACTCAACACTTACTAGATTTTTCATGCTTCACGTCTGCTTGCTACCACTTGTAACTATCGTTGTTTTGGTTATCCACTTCTACTCATTAAGAATTCCTCACGTAAATAACCTAACAAGCGAAGATATCGACTTTGATGTAGAGGCTGAAGTTTATTTGCACGACGATAGAGCAAAAGCTAAAGTTATACCATTTTGGCCAGGATTTTTGGCAAAAGACTTCATGTATGTATCATTTTTCATGATCTTTGTCATATATCTTGTTTGCTATCACTTCAACTTTGCGATGGATCCTATCAACTTTGAGCCAGCAAATCCGCTAAAAACTCCACCACACATCTATCCAGAGTGGTACTTCTTGTGGCAATATGAAATTTTACGTGGCTTCTTCTTTGATATAGCTGGAATTTCAGCTTATAACATCGGACTTATCGCATTTGCCTTTGCAGGCGTTGCCTTTATGCTTATACCACTTTTTGATAGAAGCGGTCTTATAGCTCCAGCGCACAAAAGACCACTATTTTTCGTATGGTTTTGGGTGCTAGTTGCAGACCTTATCGTCTTATCTATATATGGCAAGCTCCCAACAGGCGGCATCAACGACTGGATAGGATTTTACGCTTCACTGCTATTTTTAGTGCTATTTATAATCGCACTTCCAGTTATCACAATACTTGAAAGAAAAAGGGGCTAATCATGAAAGAGCTTAAAATTTTTGCCATCGTTGTTATCCTTTCAGGTATTTTATACTGGGGTATCGAGCCTTACGCTCACACAAAGCTTCATCCGCACACTGCAAATGCCGAGTACAACTTCTCAAAAGAAGATACTGACTATGCAAAACACTTTTTAGAGCAGAAAAAAGAGGCGCTTGAGGCTGCAAAAGCTAGTGGTAATAAAGCTAGCATAGAAGCAGCTACAAAAGATGTTGAGACAGCACAAAAAATTCTTGATGACTACACAGCTTTTTGGGCTGATATAAACTCGATCGACCTTGCAAAAGGTGACGCTGCAAAAGGAGCTGAGACATTTGGCGCAGCTGGATGTACAGGATGTCACGGCATCGAAGCAGCTGGTATGCCAGCTAGTATGGACGCTGAGACAGCTAGCCAAAGCTTTGGCGTAGTGCCACCAGATCTTAGCACAGCTGGTAAAATTTATGATGAGAGATTTTTGGCTGCACTTATCAAAAATCCAACTATGGCTGTAAAACTATCTCATAAATTTAACGACGAGCATCCTTATCCGATGACTGCATTTATGGGTGCTGGCGGCGATATGAACGCTGAGATCGCTGACATAGTTGCTTACCTTAAAAAGGTATCAGCTGATGCGGATGCAAAGAGCAAGATCACTGAAGAAAAAGTTTTCGCTGACGCATGTCAAAGATGCCACGATATGAAGTATGATAAAAAATATACTCTTAGCAACAAAGTAAGCCTAGCAGCTTATATGGGCTCAAACCCACCTGATCTATCTATGATGATCCGCTCAAAAGGTGCTGACTACTTGCATAAATTTATAAACGATACTCAAAAGATGCTTCCAGGCACTGCGATGCCTAGAGTTGGCTTAAACAAAGCCGCAGAAGATGACATAGTATCTTACATAGAAAAAGTAGGCGACAGCAAAAAAGCTGAGCGCGAGAGCACAGGACTTTATGTCATGATCTACTTCTTCATCTTAGGAATTTTTGCTTGGCTTTGGAAACGCAAAGTCTGGAGCGAACTCCACTAAAATTTAAGAGCCTTTTTGGCTCTTAAATCCTCTCTAGTAAATTTACCTATATAAATAGGTATGTGAATTTTTAAATTTATTTTTTACAAAATCAATTGAGTTTTTTTGCAAATTTTTAAATTTACTTGACACTAACATGATTTAACAAAACAAATTTGCAAATTTTAAAATTCCATTCACTCGCAAGAATTGGCTACTAAAATTTGGCTTCGCTCACCACTTAGCTCAAATTTTAGAGCCGAAATTACTCGTTCATGAAATTTTAAAATTTGCTGAGGCTCACCGATATACAATCGCATGCAGTGCGTAGCACTAAAGCATGCCCCTCTAACGTGCGAGGGGATTGGGGGATTTAGGGGGATAAGGGGACGGCTTCGTAATTCAAGTCCCCTTGTCTCCCTTTTGGATAAAAAGAAATTTACAAATTTAATAAAGCTGTCTTTGCAAATTTTAAAACTTTCACTCACTCGTAAGAATTGACTACTAAAATTTGGCTTCGCTCACCGCTTAGCTCAAATTTTAGAGCCGAAATTACTCGTTCATGAAATTTTAAAATTTACCTTTATTTGTTGACTAGCTTAAATTTAGAGGTTAAAAGCATTTCAGAAATTTGCTTGAATTTTGCGCATGTGATATACCGATGCTGTCTTGCATACCTAGTGTGCAACAGGTATTTGGCAAAAGATGTGGCAAATGCGAGGATATTAACAGCCACTAAGCGAGTAAATTTACATTTTTTGGCAAATTTGCTCAGCAAAAAAACACATAAATTTACGCAAAACAGCCAAATTTTGCTCGCCGTAAAATCACACTAAACAGCTAAATTTCTTTGGCGATTTTGCTCATTTTGTTTATCAGCTCTTCGCGCTCGCTTGATTTTAGGTTGCCGTATTGAAGCTTTGTCATCATCTGCATGAAGTCAAACTGCTTAAACATCTGCGCGTCGCTCTTTAGCTCTTTTTCAAGCTTCTCGTAGATTTTCTCTGTCTCTTTGTTTGCTTTTTCTAAATTTTGCAAAAAGCTTCCAGTAGCGCTTGCATCAAGGTCGTTTTTTGCAGCTTTGTCGATAGCATTTTTTAAATTTGATAAATTTTCAGAAATTTTCATCTGCACTTCCTTTTGGATTTTAAAATTTAGAGCAAATTTTATTCCTAAATTTCACCCCACCACTTTTTTCTAGGTGGATTTTGCACGCTGAAAACCTCTCCGATCATTGGCGTTGCGTAGTTTAGCTCAAGTTTTGTCGCTGCCTTTTCAAAACGCCTGATCGGCTCATCCCAAGCGTGATAAGAAAGATCAAACTTGCCCCAATGCACCGGCACGCCAAGCCTTGCACCAAGATCTTTTAGCGCTTGCGCTGACTCCTCTGGCTTCATGTGCACGTAAGGCCAGCCATCGCTGTAAGCGCCATTTTCTATAAAAACTAGATCAAAACCGCCAAATTTCTCACTTATCATCTTAAAATGCTTGCCATATCCGCCATCTCCACTAAAGTAAAAACTAAAGCCAGCCTCTTTGACCGCCCAGCCGCCCCAAAGCGTGGTGTTTCTTTTAAATGTGCGCCCGCTAAAGTGCCTTGAAGGACAAAAAGTGAAGTTTAAATTTCCTATCTTTTGCTCGTTAAACCAGTCAAACTCGTAAATTTTATCTGCGTTTACGCCCCATTTTACGAGGTGAGTCTTGACGCCAAGTGGCACTAGAAATTTGGCTATCCTATCCTTTAGCTCAAGGATTGTTTTATAGTCAAGATGGTCGTAGTGATCGTGCGAGATGAGGGCGATGTCGATCACCTCTGGGTAGTCGCTAGCGGTGATGGCGTGCTCGTAGGCAAAGGGCTTGCCGCCAACTGGCAGAGGGAATGCTCGGTGCAAAACGGGGTCTGTGATGATGATCTTGCCATCAAGCTTGCAGATTAGGCTAACGTGCCCAAGCCAGATAAACTCGCCATTTTTGAGGGCGTTTGCGTCAAATTTTAAATTTGGCAAAGGGCGCTTTGGTAGCTTGCCTTTTGGTGGAAAGAGTGCTTGAGGGACGTAATTTAACATAGACGCTTGCGGATTATCCTTTACCATATCAATTGTCGGCTCTAAATTTATAAAAACTTTGCCGTTAAAATTTGGCGAAGCCTCTATCAGCTTTTGGCTTTTGGCATCTGGTGTGCCGCCAAAAACAGGGGCAAATTTCATAAAAGCAAAAACTGAAGCGATAAATAAAACTATGACTATAAAAATTTCCATCAATAATCCTTTTAAATTTAAAGGTTGGATTATATTTTAGATTTTTAAATTTCAGTTTCATTTAATTAACCCAAGCTTAAAAAACTAATTTTTAAATTTAAACTTAATTAAGATAATTTTACTCTTTTTACTAATTATCCGTTATGAAATATTAATCTTTTTTGATTAATCACACGATAATAACGCTGTTTAATAGCATATCTTAAACTAATATAAAATAAAAATTTAATTTCAAAAATACAAAATTTGTCAGATAGCTGACGGAATTTAATCGTCAGAAGTTATAGAATTGTTTCAAAAATTTCAGGAAGGAGCGTTTGAGATGTTAAATAAAAATTTAACTATCTCTATTCATGTGATTAACAATCACTCTATTAGTGAGCAGGGCGGTCTTGCCTTGTTTTTTAGGAGGAATTTATGAAAAAACATAAATTTGTGATTGCCGACTCAAAACGCTGCATAGGATGTGCGACCTGCATGGCTGCATGTTTTAAAAGTGCTTATGAACGCGGCAAACTATCACGTGCAAGGCTAAGCGTCTTAAGAGAAGCTAGCGGTGTTATGCCGACTCAGTGCAGACAATGCGACGATGGCCCTTGCGCAAATGTATGCCCAACTGGAGCGTTGCGATTTAATGATAATTGCATCGAGCTTCACGAGGAAATTTGTATAGGTTGCAAGATGTGCACGATCGCTTGCCCTTATGGTGCGATAAGCTCAAGTGCAGAGCTTATGCCTTCAGTAAATTACGCTGTCGAGCCAAAATACTATCTTGAAGTAGAGTCACAATCAGGCGCAAAAAACATCGCAGTAAAATGCGATATGTGCTTTGGCCGTGAAAATGGACCAGCTTGCGTTGATGTATGCCCAACAAGCGCTCTTATAATGGTAGATCCAGAAGAGGGCAAACATAAGCTTGGCAAGAGGATAGACTACGATGCAGCGAATAAATTTGCTACTAAAATTTTAAACGGACAAGGAGCATAAGATGACTACGGTTTATATGCTATTTCTTGTAAGTGCCGTCGTTAGTATCTTGCTCTACTGCGCTCCAAAAGCCGCTGTTAAAGTTGGTTTTGGACTAAGTGCTATAAGCTGCTTTTATGCGATGTGTCACTTTGTTGCAAATATGGGAGTAAGTGATAGCTTTGCTCTTATGGATGGCTTTTTGTATTCGCCAAAATTTGCACTAAATCCACTTGGAAATTTCTTCAGCTTTGTCGTTGTTTTCATCGGATTTGCAAGTAGTGTTTATGGTATGAGCTATGCAGAAGAGTACATAAAAAAAGCAAATGTTGGTGTGTTTGCATGTTTGTTTAACACATTTATCCTTTCAATGCTTCTAGTAATCAGCGCTGATAATGTATTTTGCTTTGTTGTTTTATGGGAGCTTATGACTCTTGTATCATCATTTCTTATCATCGTCAATGACGGTAAAAATACACTTAAAGCGGTTATGGTATATCTTGGTATCGCACAAATTGGTGCATTTTGTATAACCTGTGGATTGCTTATCACAGCTTACTATGCAGGAAGCTTTGAATTTAGCGCATTTATGGGTGTTAAGATGCCATTTGGCGCTTCTGCTGCTGTATTTATACTATTCTTGGTTGGCTTTGGTAGTAAAGCTGGTATGTGGCCATTCCACGTTTGGCTTCCACAAGCTCACCCAGCAGCACCATCAAACGTTTCAGCCCTTATGTCAGGCGTTATGATTAAAGTTGCTCTATTTACTCTAGTTAAATTTACACTTTATCTACCACTTAGCACATATTTTGGTCTTACAATACTCGCTCTTGGTGCAGCTAGCTCACTATTTGGTGTTTTATACGCTCTTTGCCAACACGACTTTAAGGCTTTGCTTGCTTATCACTCAGTTGAGAACATAGGCATCATCTTGCTAGGTCTTGGTACTGGTATCTACGGCGTTGCAGCTGGAAATTTAACACTTGCAGCAGTAGGTTTTCTAGCAGGTTGCTACCACGTAGTTAACCACGCTATATTTAAAGGTCTACTTTTCCTTTGCGCTGGTTCAGTTATCCACGCTACTCACACACAAAATATGGACATCCTTGGTGGTCTTGCTAAAAAGATGCCATGGACAAGCCTTGGTATGTTTATAGGTATCATGGGTATCGCAGCTTTACCTCCAGTAAATGGCTTTGTTTCAGAGTGGTTTACATATCAAGGTATGCTTCAAGGTGCGATGGGAGAAGGAACATTGGTTAGATATGCATTTACACTTGGCGTCGTAGCTCTTGCGCTAACAGGCGTTTTGGTTGGTATGCACCTTAAACTTTACGCTGTTATCTTTGCAGGTACTCCAAGAGATCAAAAAATTTGGGAAAATGCTAAAGAGAGTCCGATCGGTATGGTTCTTGGCATGATCATCCTAATGATAGGCTGCGTTGGCTTTGGTCTTGGCGCAAACTACATAGTTGATTACATCATGCAAGCTGTAAATTCTATCGCTATAAGCGACTATAAAGCTAGCCTTGGTGCTATAAATGTAACTTCACCTATGGGTAGCATGATCTCAACTCCACTTATCGCTTTAGTCCTATGTGCAACTATGATTTTGCCATTTATCATCCTTGCTGTTATGAAAGCAAACAGAGATAAACCACGCGAAACTGATCCTTGGGCTTGTGGCTTTAAATATAGCTCACGTATGCAAATGACAGGTGGTCCATTCACTGGCGATCTTAGAAAAATTATGCAATGGCTATTTAGAGCTGATAAAAAAGTAGTTACTAGAAATTATTTTGACGCGGTTGAGTATCACAACCATCCAAAAGATATTTGGTGGGGAATGTTTTATGAGCCAGTCATTAAATGGTGTGTGAAATTTGCTGATAAGCTAGGTATCGTTCAAAGTGGTTATACAAATGTATATACACTTTATATCTTGCTATATCTTTGTGTCATACTTGCTGTGGGCTACTTTTTAGTTTAGGAGACGAAAATGCAAACTATACTTTTAATGATATTTCAAGTAGTCGTTATCGTTTTGGTAGCTCCTTTGTTTGATGGTATGGCAAGAAAACTTAGAGCTAAACTTCAATCAAAACAAGGTAGCGATTTCTTTCAAACATATCGCGACATTATAAAGCTTTTTAGAAGAGGAAGAACCGTCCCTGAGTGCTCTCACTGGGTATTTAGATGGGCTCCATTTTTCCTTTTTGCAACTTCAGCTGCAGTGCTAGCTGCTATACCTATCACTTATAGCAAAGACACTGTATTTGGAGCTTACTCAGATATATTTGTTATCCTCTATCTTGGTGCGCTACTTAGATTTGTATTTGGTGCAGCTTCAATGGATAGCGGCAACCCATTTGCAGCAACAGGTGGCGGCAGGGAGCAAATGCTTGGTGTTTATGTTGAGCCAGTTATGATTATGTGCTTAATCGTAGTTATGCTTGCAGCTAAAACATCAAATTTAGTTGAGATCCAAGAGATGGTAAGAACTGGCGTTATCGGATATCAAATTCCAAGTTTTGCCGTTGCTTCTATCGCATTTTTGTGGTGTATGTATGTTGAGACTGGTAGAAAGCCATTTGACTTAGCTGAAGCAGAACAAGAGCTTCAAGAGGGTGTTCTTGGTGAGTACGCTGGTAGCGACCTTGGCTTAGTTCAAGCATCACTTATATTAAAACAGTTTGCTATGATCGGACTTTTCCTAAGCATATTTGAGCCATGGAATTTTAGCAATCCTTTCTTAGCTATTATCGTTTTTGTGATAAAAACTGGAGTATTTTACGTTGCAGCTGTATTTATAGACAACTTTGGACCACGCTTTAAAATGACTTCATCTTTACGCAAAAATGCTCTTGGTGCACTTGCTATTTCGTTTGTTGCACTAACACTTTATGTAGTAGGAGCGTGAGATGCAAACACTAGATATATTAGCCATTTGCATGATCGTAACTTCGCTTGCGGTTTTTGGTCTTAGAAGCTTGAAACTCTCAATCATCGCTTATGCGATAGAGACACTACTTTTAGTTAGTATATTTTTCTTGCTATCTGAGAAATTTAACGCTGAGCAGCTAAAAACTTGGGCGATCGTTGCGTTTTTTACCAAAGTTCTTTTCGTGCCAGGAATTTTGTTCTGGCTTATCAAAAAACTTGGCGTAGTTAGCGAAGATGAGCCAGTTGGTGGATTTTTTGTAAGTCCTGTTATTGCTATGGGATTTTCTCTAGCTCTTTCAATGAGTATCCACCCTATATTTTTAAAATTCTCTCTTATCAAAGAAGAGATTATGTTAATCGCTGCTGGAACAGTCTTTATGATGGGAATTTTTGGCTTTATGCTAAGAAATTCATTTATAAAACAAATTCTAGCTTACTGCTTGTTTGAAAACGGTATCCACCTAAGCCTTGCTCTAATGGCTTACAACTCACATGAGCTAGTTGAGCTTGGAATTTTAACAGATGCGATATTTGCTGTTATTATCATGAGCGTTCTAGCGATTAGATTTTATAAAGCTTATGATAGCTTAGATACTTCTAAAGCTTCAAATTTAAGGGGTTAGAGATGGATAGTTTAGCTTTAATACTTATCATACCGCTCCTTGGTGCTTTGATCTTGTTTTTAAGTCCTAAAAACTATGCAGTACTTAGCGGACTTCATGTCTTGTTTTCTGCTGCGACATCAGTGGCTTTACTTAACAATGTTCTTAAAGTTTTAAGTGGCGGAACTTTTTATAGTTTTGATAAATTTTTATTCTTAGATAGCTTAGGCTGTGTTTTCTTGGTGCTTATCGCCGTAACTGGATTTATAGTAAATTTCTACTCTATCCATTACATGAGATGGGAACTTGAAGATGGACACATCCACTTAAGCGATCTTAAAAAATACTACGCACTAAGCCATGTATTTATCTTTACAATGACTTTAAGCGTTATCTGCAACAACGTTGCGTTTATGTGGGCAGCTATCGAGGCTACTACACTAGCTTCTGTGTTTTTGGTTGCTATACACAAAGATCAAAAATCAACAGAGAGTGGTTACAAATACATCGTTCTTTGTTCAATCGGTCTAGCATTTGCTCTTTATGCAACCGTTCTTCTATACTCAGCTACATATAGCACACTAGGAGACGGCGAGGCTTCTATGCAGTTTTCAAGCATAATGGCTAACGCTAAAAATTTAAACCCAGATGCAGCAAAACTTATCTTTGTGTTTGCGCTAATTGGTTTTGGTACAAAAGCAGGTCTAGCTCCAACTCACACTTGGTTGCCAGACGTTCACGCTGAAGGTCCAGCACCTATCTCAGCATTGCTATCAGGCGTACTTTTAAAATGTGCGATGCTTGCACTTTTAAGATACTACGCTATCGCAGCTCAAGCAGTTGGATTTAGCTTTGTTGAAGGCGTAATGATCGTATCAGGAACTATCACACTTTTTGTAGCAGGATTTTTCCTAATAAGACAACACAACGTAAAAAGAATGTTTGCATACCACTCAATCGTTCACATGGGTGTTATCGCATTTGCACTTGGTGTTGGCGGTAAATTTGGTCTATTTGCAGCGATATTCCACTGCTTAGCTCACAGCTTTACAAAAGCTTTGGCTTTCTGCTCAACAGGTAACATAGCAAGAATTTACGGCCACAAAGATATGAGTAAGATGGGCGGCATGGTTAAGATCGCACCTATTACAACTATTATGTTTGGTGCAGCTGTATGCTCACTAGTTGGTGTTCCAGCATTTGCTATATTTGTTAGCGAATATAACGTCTTTGTTGGAGCTATCACAAGTGGTCAATATATCGCGGTTGCGCTATTTGCTATTGCACTTGCAGTTATTTTCATAGCTGACTTTGCGCACTTTAACATGGCAAGCTTTGGCGAGCCAAAAGGTGTGGTTGTTCATAATAAAGAGATGAGTTTATTTGAAAATTTACCTCTTATAGCACTCTGTGCCCTTATCATAATCTTTGGCGTATGGCACGTAGATAGCTTTTATACGCTAGTAAATAACGGTGTTAATATAATGATGGGAGCTTTAAAATGAGAGGCGATAAATTTGTTGAAATCCTAAAAACAAAGGTAAAAATTTTAGAAGTAACTCGTCAAGCAGACGATCAGATCACAGTTTTGGTGGATAGAAACGATCTTCCACTAGCTGTTAAGACACTTTATTATGATATCGGTGGCTTTATAAGCACTATGATACCAAACGACGAGCGCCAGATAAATGGCTGCTATGCGCTTTACTATGCTATCTCAATGGAAGGTAGCAAGATGACTGAGGCGGATGATTTTGCGGCTGAGGATAAGTGCTTTATCACAGTTAAAACTCTTATCCCAGGAAGCGATCCGACATTCCCGTCAGTTACTCCGCTCGTGCCAGCTTGTGTTTGGTATGAAAGAGAAGCTTATGATATGTTTGGTTTAGTAGCTGAGGGTCTGCCTGATAAAAGACGTCTAGTCTTAAGTGATGACTGGCCAGACGGACTTCACCCACTTAGAAAAGATGCTATGGACTACCGCTACCGCCCTGATCCAGTAGATCATAGAGATGAGCCTGATGCGGAGTTTTTGTTCCCAACAGGTGATGCAGTAGTTGATGTGCCACTTGGACCACTACACGTTACATCTGATGAGCCAGGTCACTTTAGACTTTTCTGTGATGGTGACGAGATCATCGACGCTGACTACCGCTTGTTCTATCAACACCGCGGTATGGAAAAGCTAGCTGAAAACAGAATGAACTATGATCAAATGGGCTATCTTGCAGAGCGCGTTTGCGGAATTTGTGGTTATGCTCACGCTATTGCGTGTATCGAAGCAGCAGAAAAAGCTATCAAGCTTGAAATCCCACTAAGAGCTCAAGCTATACGCGTCATCTGTCTTGAGATCGAGCGTCTTCACAGCCACCTTTTAAATATCGGTCTAGCTTGTGAGGTTACTGGTAACTACAACGCTTTCATGCATATCTTTAGGGTGCGTGAGTACTCTATGGAGCTAGCTCAACTTGTAACTGGCGGACGTAAAACATACGGTAACGTCGTTATGGGCGGCTTAAGACGTGATATGACAAACCATGAGATCAAAAAAGGCTTAGAGATCATCAACAAACTTGACATTCAAATTTCAGAAATTTGGGATGCAGTTTTGGAAGATAAACGCCAAATCGGACGCTGGAAAGGTGTAGGTATATTGGATCGTCAAATAGCACGTGACTTTAGCCCAGTTGGTCCAAATATGAGAGGCTCTGGCTTTAAACGTGATAACCGCTACGATCACCCATACGACTTCTTCAAACAGATAGAATTTGAAGTAGCAGTTGAGCATGGTTGCGACGTTTTTGCTCGTGAGATGGTTAGATATAAAGAGTTAAAAAGCTCTATCCACATCATCCGCCAATGCTTTGAGATGATGCCTCAAACTCCGATCATGATCGATCCTGTGACTATGATCAAACCTGAGAATTTCGCACTTGGTCACGATGAAGCACCACGTGGCGAGAACGTTCACTGGATCATGCAAGGTAGCGCTCAAAAAGTATATCGCTGGAGATGTAGGGCTGCGACATATAATAACTGGCCAAGCCTAAGGTATCAATTTAGAGGAAACAACATAAGTGACGCTGCACTTATCGTTTGCTCACTTGACCCTTGCTACTCATGCACCGAGCGTGTTACTTTGGTTGATGTAAGGACTAAAAAAAGTAAAATTTTAACAGAAAAAGACCTTAAAAAATTCTGTCAAGATGGCGGGGTTAGTAAGAAGGATTTAAGATGATGAAGTTATTTGACATCACAGAAAAATATGGAAAGGCGACATACGCCTATCCATTTGAGCCATATATTGTGCCTGAGAATTTCCGCGGTCAGCCAGACTATACATACGATCTTTGTATAGGTTGTGCAGCTTGCGGTATCGCTTGCCCTAGTAACGCAATAGAGCTTAAGATGAACGATGAGCAAACAAGACTTGTTTGGCAGTTTGACTGTGGTCGTTGCATATTTTGCGGACGCTGCGATGAGGTTTGCCCAACTGGAGCTGTAAGACTTAGCGATAGCTTTGAGCTTGCGGTTAAATTTGACAAGAGCGCTCTTATACAAAGAGGCGAGCTTGAGATGCAAACTTGCAAATGCTGCGGCAAGCCATTTACGCCAAAAAGGCTTATAAATTTCACTCTTGAAAAGCTTGGCACAGCAAATTTACTCCCAGGCAGACTTGAAGAGGCAAAAGAGTACCTTTTTATCTGCCCAGAGTGCAAGAAAAATCAATCTGCTGAGAGGCTAACAAAAGGCGTTGAGGAGGCTATAAAATGAGTCTATATCAAGTCCCAGAGGACATAAAAACAGCAAATGACCTAACTGCAAAGCTAGAGCATTTAAAAAATATCAAAAGAAGCTTTAGCGTTTATAGGATCGACTGCGGAAGCTGCAACGGTTGCGAGATCGAAATTTTCGCTGCTATCACTCCGATGTGGGATCCAGAGCGCTTTGGCTTTAAACTTGTAGCAAACCCAAGACACGCTGATATCTTGCTTTGCTCAGGACCAGTCACAAGACAGATGTACTACCCACTTCTTCGTGCTTACGAGGCAGCTCCAGATCCTAAGATCGTAGTTGCTTTTGGCGCTTGTGGAAGTACTGGTGGAATTTTCCACGACGCTTACAGCGTTTGGGGCGGTATAGATAAGATAATCCCAGTTGATGTCTATATCCCAGGATGCCCTCCACACCCAGCAAGCGTTATCTATGGTCTTGGTATGGCTCTTGGCATCATCGATCAAAAATTGCACAAAAAAAGCTATGAAAATGACAGCACTACGCCTCCACCAGTTGAGAAGTCAGTAATGGGCGATATCTTGTTTGAACGCGACTTACAAGCTGAAAGTAAAAGGCTGATGAGCTATATCTTTGGTAGAACACTATTTGAAAAATATATGGATGCTATCAAAGCCTCAAGAGATATCCACAACCCAGAGCTTGCACGTGAAGCGGTTGTAGCAGCTATCAAAAAAGAAGATGATCCTAGATATGCTGAGTGTATGGCACTTTTGCATAATGACATCTATCTAAAATACGCAAAAGCTGGTAAAAATTTTGCGATCGATGTTGATAGCGAGGTTTGGAGTAAAAGATGATTCAAGTTTATAAGCTTACAAAAAGGCATATGGACGATAACGAGAAGCTTCCACGCGAGCTAAAGGAGATAAAAATTTTCTCAACTTGCGTGGGACACGGTGTTGGTACGATTGATTTTAGCGAGAAGATCTTGGAGCTAAGCGATGAGGAATTTGACGAGATGATCAAAAACTCAGGCGAATATGTGAAATTCAAGATCGGAAATTTAAGCAAGTATTTTGAAGTTGAAATTTTTGCTGAGCATATCGCTAAACTCTTGCCACAGCTTTGTGAGTGTAAGCTTAAAGAAATTTTGGCAAATTTAAAAGAGGGTTATATCGTGCTTAGGAAGGACTTTTGATGAAAAAGGCCATCCTTTGCATCGGTAATCCTATGCGTGGCGATGATGATGTGGGCAATGAAGTCGGCCGCATCGTAGAGCAGGAGCTAAAAGAGTGGAAGGTCTTTTTTGGGCAAGATGTGCCTGAGAATGAATTTTCAGCTATTAGAGATTTTGCGCCTGATATCTTGATAGTAGTCGATGCGATGAGTGGTTTTGATGAGGATAAGATAGAGTTTTTTGACCTAAGTGACGATAGAGACTATATCTACTCAACCCACAACCTCCCAACGCCGGTGCTTTTAAGCTATTTGCGAAAAATTTGCCCAAAGACGCTTTTTCTTGGCATTAGTGTCTTGCTTGAAAATGTCCTTGACTTTGAAGAAGGCCTAAGCGAGCAGGCTAAAAAAAGTGCAAGAAAAGCCTTTTTAAGAATTGTAGAGATTGATAAAAATTTAGTTGGTTAAATTTAGCAAGTGCTAAATTAAATCTGGGGTTTGCTAAAGATAAATTTGATCATTTTGGATTTGAAATTTAGTGTAAAAACTAAGCTTTAAACATTAAATTTTAACGCTAAAAGTCTATCTTTGGCACTACTTCTTTGCTTTTATTTCTTATAGATCAAAGAAGGTTAAATAAAAAGGAGACGTGATGTTAAATCCGGCAGAAACCGCTCAAGCGGTCTCAAATTCAATGGAGCATAAAGCCCATACGCCACTTGTAAGCATTATATTTCTTGCTATCATGGCTGGTGCTGCTATTGCTATGGGTGATATCTTTTGGGCTCACTCAACAGTTGGTATGGCTGAAAAACAGTCTATCGGTCTTTCAAACTTCATCGGTGGTATCACATTTAGCTGCGGCCTCATGATGGTTGTATTTTATGGCGGTCACCTATTTACTAGCTCTGTTTTAAGCGGTGTTAGTGCGTATGAGGGCAAATTGCCACTTGGCAAAACCATAAGCTACTGGGTAATTGTTTGGATATTTAACTTCGTTGGTGGTGCATTGATCGCTTATATGTACTACTACTCTGGTTTGCCACTAAAGTATGACGGCTACATCTTGCAACACTTCGTACCAGCAGCTATTGGCAAGATCACAGCACCATTTCATGAGTTATTTCTTCGTGGTATCTTTTGTAACGTCTTTGTTTGTATGTCTATCTGGACTGCGACAAGCGAGAGCAACCTATCTGGTAAATTCTTTGCCATTATGTGGATGATCGGCGCATTCGTTGCTTGCTCAATGGAGCACTGCGTTGCAAATATGTTCATCATCACTGAAGCTATCATCTCTAAAGCTCACTATATAGCAGCAAGTGGTGGCGATATCAACGCTGCAGCAGCTTTACTTCACACTACAGCTGATAAACTAGATGTCATCAACTGGACAAATTTCTTAAGCAAAAACTTGCTTCCAGTTACACTTGGTAACATCTGCGGTGGTCTTTTCTTTGTTGGTCTTGTTGGCTTCATGGCTAATAAATTTGATATGAAGAAAAAAGCTTAATAAACTCCCTTTTAGTCTTTGCTTTTATGGCAAAGGCTAAATTTTAAATTTCTCTTTTTTACCTTAAAAGTTTCAAAAAAATCTCTTATTTTTCATCTAAAAAATGTCACACTAATTTAAAATTTATCGTTTTAACTCTATTTTATTTGAAAATTTGTGACATTTTGGAGTTTAAAATTTCTTAATTAATAAATTTAGAGCAATAATAAAGCTAAAATTTAATATAATCCTACGAAAAAAGGAGAGCTTATGAAAATTTTTAATGCATTTTTTACCGGCATTATATTTGTTCTTGCTCCTATTTTTACGCTATTTGTCGGAATTTACAACAACTACTTTTCATTTTATGGCATAAATGAGTATTTTAATGTGATTTTTGTGGATAATGTGCCTTTTTTGTGGCTTTTACCTGTGTTTTTTATATTTGGATATTGTTTCTTTTACGCGCCATTTAGAAAAATTTTTAGAGCCTTTTATCTGCTCTTGCTTGTGCTTTGCGCACTCAGTTGGTATCCTGATTTTGGACGAAGCTTGGGCGAGGCTTATTTCATGAGTAAGCCACTTGAGATGGATCTATCTTCAAATTTACAAAGCGAGCAAAAAACAAGCGGCAAAGTCCTTTATGACGGACGAAAAGAAATTTATTTTTTAAGAAGTGACAATGATAAAGTCGTTAAAATTTCAAAGTAAAGTTTTACCTTTATTTAGTTACAATGGCATAAAAATTTAAAGGTTTAAAATGCGTATAAAACTTCCACACGTACCTTATGTCTCACATAAAATAGCAATAGATCTTTTAAACTGTGGTTTTGTAAAGTTAAACAAAGGTATCGAGCCAATCGTAGCAAAAGCAAGTGAAATTTTAACTACTGACGTTCAAAAAGAAAGAGCGCTGGACGAGCGAGTAAATGAGCTTTTAGAGAAAAACGAGGACGAGATGCAAACTATGCAAATCGACCGAAAAAATATGTTTTGGCTCGTTAAAAAGAAACTTGCTGGCGAATTTGACGTCATTTTAACTCATGAAGATAGATTTAGCAATGTCGCTCACAAGATACTTGAAGCTATCTGGAAGAGCGATTTGGTCGAGTATAACGTATCAGAAAATCGCGTGAAAAATGTCATTTATAGCTCGATAGATGAGTATCTAAAAAGTTATGAGAAGATAGAAGATAGCGTCTATGAGATGATGCAAAACTACAAACGCAAACTTATCCCTGGAACTGACGAATACGACCTGATTTTCGAGCGTTTGTATCAAGATGAGCTTAAAAAAAGAGGAATGCTTTAATGAAAGCTTATATTTACATTGAAAACGGCGTTTTTTTAGAGGCAAAAGCCTTTGGTGCTCACGGCGAGTGTGCAGGCGAGCTAGTTTTCAATACCTCAATGACTGGCTATGAGGAGATCATGAGCGATCCAAGCTATGCTGGTCAGTTTATCGTCTTTACTATGCCAGAGATCGGCATTGTTGGCATAAATGAAGATGATATGGAGAGCCTTAGAATTCATGCAAGTGGCGTCATAATGAGAAACTACAACGAAATTCCCTCAAACTACCGCTCGCAAAAATCTTTAGGCAAATTTTTCGAAGAGCAGGGCAAATTTGGCGTTTATGACGTTGATACTAGATATTTGACAAAGATGCTACGCGACGAGGGCGCACTTATGGCATACATCTCAACGCAGATAAGCGACAAAGACGAGTTAAAACGCAGACTTGAAAGTAGCGGACGCATAGAAAATATAAACTACGTAAAAACAGTCAGCGCAATGGATGAGTACGAGCATAAAAAAGGTGCTTGGGATAGAAATTTAAAGTCATATAAGCCGCTAAAAAGTATCGGCAAAAAGATAGCTGTTTTTGACTTTGGCGTAAAGAGAAACATCCTAAATGAGCTATGCGAAACTGGCCTTGAGGTCATCGTCGTACCACACGATACTAAGGCTGAAGTTTTGATAGATAAATTTAAAAATGGCGAGATAAACGGGGTATTTTTATCAAATGGTCCAGGCGAGCCAAAGAATTTAAAGGCCGAAATCGCTGAGATCAAAAAGATGATAGAGGCAAAAATCCCGATATTTGGCATCTGCCTTGGACATCAGCTGCTTTCAAATGCCTTTGGATACGAGACATATAAACTTAAATTTGGTCAGCACGGAGCAAACCATCCAGTCTTAAATTTAGAGACAAAAGCGATCGAGATAACAACGCAAAATCACAACTACAACGTGCCAGAGAGCATCGCTGAAATAGCGGTTGTGACACATAGAAATTTGTTTGACAACACGATCGAGGGTGTAAGATACAAGGACTATCCGATCTTCTCGGTGCAACACCACCCAGAAGCAAGCAGCGGCCCTAACGAGAGCAAATATATATTTAAGCAGTTTTTAGAAATTTTATAATATGCAAAACATAAGCCTTTACATGATTATTTCAGTTGCGCTTTTGAGCAGCTTTAGTCATTGCATCGGCATGTGTAGCGGGTTTTTGAGCTTGCAAGCTCTATTCTTTAAAGGCAAAAGTAAGAGTGAAATTTTAATGCTAAGCACGCTTTATAACCTAGCTAGAATTTTTGCTTATGTGGCTTTGGGGGCTTTATTTGGTGCTTTTGGAGCAGCCATTAGTTTTGGTATGCAAGCAAGAGGCGTGATATTTTTCATAGTTGGCTTAGTGATCGCATTTATCGGCATCGCACTACTTTTTAGGGGCGAGCTTTTAAAATTTATTGAGAGCGAAAAAGCACTTAAATTTATAGTAAAAATGGCAAAAACAAGCGTGCAAAAGAGAAATTTGGCAAATTTTTTACTGCTTGGCTTTTTAAATGGTCTTTTGCCTTGCGGTGTGGTCTATTATTTCTTAGCGCTTGGAGTTTTAAGCGCAAATGTGGCTGACGCATCCTTGATAATGCTTATCTTTGGGCTTTGCACCTTGCCAGCGATGTTGCTAGCTAGCTTTGTTTTTGGCTTATTAAGAGAGAAATTTAAAGAGATCATGTTTAAGCTCTCAGCTTGCATAATGATCTTAAACGGACTTTATCTATCATTTTTAGGATATAGAGCAAATGCCTAGTTTAAATTTAGATGAAAATTTCTTTTCAAGTAGCGAGGGCATGAGACTTGCTAAGCTCGCGATGATGGGCGAGATGATGGCAAATATAACTCACCAGTGGAAGCAGCCGCTAAATGAGCTAAGTTTAGTTTTATATAAGATGAAAAAGCTCGCTGGTGACGAAGATGGCGAATTTATCGGCTCTTATGAGAGGGCTATGCAGATCATCAAATATATGTCAGAAACTACTGATGAGTTTAGCTCGTTTTTAAATCCAAACACACTTTCTCAAGAATTTAGCCTAGCAGACGCAGCTAGAGCGTCGATACAGATCGTAAAAGGCGTGATGAAAAAAGAGGGCATTCATATAGAGCTTGAGGTGTTAGGGGACTCAAAAATTTATGGTCATAAAAACAGGCTCATGCAAGTCATCATAAATTTACTAAATAATGCAAAAGACGCACTAAATTTACAAAAGATAGAAGAAAAAAATATAAAAATAAAGATTGATAGCGATGAAAAATTTGCTTACCTAAGCGTAGAAGATAACGGTGGTGGCATAGATAAAAATGTGATAGATGAGATTTTTAAGCCATATTTTACCACCAAAGAAGATACCAAAGGCACTGGCTTAGGACTTTATATGTCAAAGCAAATAATCGATCAATTTAATGCAGAAATAACAGCGGGCAACAGTGATAATGGGGCCTGTTTTTTAATAAAGTTACCACACAAAGGAGAGATAGATGAATAAAATTTTAAAGAACCTAACGGTTTTGCTTGTCGAAGACGATAGCGACAGCAAAAAGATCATGCACGATGTGCTAAGTGACAATTTTGAGAAAGTTTTTACTGCTCAAAATGGTGATGAAGGTTTGAAAAAATTTAAAAAATACAACCCAAATATGGTAATTACAGATGTATTTATGCCAATTAGTGATGGACTTGATATGACAAGATATATCAAGGAAATTTCTAAAGACACACCTGTCATCGTCCTAAGTGCGCATAGCGAAAAAGAGACTTTATTAAAGGCGATCGATGTTGGCGTTGATAAGTATCTCATAAAACCTATAATGGCAGATGATCTTTTAAAAACGATAGAAAATGTCGCAAAAAGCAAGATAGAAACTGCAAACATCATCCAAGTTGCAAACGGATATAGCTTTAACAAAATTAAGCGCGTACTTATCAGAGACGGTGTTGAAATTTCACTTACTAAAAAAGAGCTTGCATTTATCTCACTTTTGATAAAAAGACTTGGTACGCTCGTGCTTCATGATGAGATCAAAAGCGTCGTTTGGGTTGGTGAGAGCGTTACAGAAGCAGCTATCAGAACCTTTGTTAAGCGTGTTAGAGACAAGGTTGGCAATAACTTTATCAAAAACGTTCCAGGACTTGGTTACAAAATAGACAGAAGACTTTCCTAGTTAATGAGAATTTATATTAATTAAGTTTTTTTATAGATTTTCTATCTTAGAATAACGAATCATTAATATAAATTTAACTAGGAGGATATTTTATGCGACCATCTCAGCTACTACACTATGATTATAGTGTAGCAAAGCTATTTATGTTTGCCACGATACTCTTTGGTATCATAGGCATGGTTGTTGGCGTAGTTATAGCTTTTCAAATGGCCTGTCCAGAGCTTAACTACATTGCCGGCGAATATTCGGCGTTTGGGAGGTTGCGTCCTCTTCATACTAATGGCATCATTTTTGGCTTCATGCTCTCAGGCATCTTTGCCACTTGGTACTACATCGGACAGCGTGTTTTAAAGGTCTCGATGAGCGAGTCGCCATTTTTGATGTTTATCGGCAAGCTTCACTTTTGGCTATATATGCTTGTTATGGTTTTGGCTGTTGTTACACTTTTTATGGGCGAGAGCACAGCGAAAGAGTACGCCGAGCTTGAGTGGCCACTAGATATCGCAGTGGTTGTTGTTTGGGTGCTTTGGGGCGTTAGTATATTTGGCCTCATCGGTATCCGCCGCGAAAAGACACTTTACATCTCAGTTTGGTACTACATCGCTACATTTCTTGGCGTTGCGATGTTATATCTATTTAACAACATGGAAGTTCCAACAAGACTTGTTAGCGGATATGGCTCATGGCTACACTCTGTCTCTATGTATGCTGGCTCAAACGACGCTTTGGTTCAGTGGTGGTACGGCCACAACGCAGTTGCATTCGTCTTTACAGTGGCGATCATCGCTCAAATTTATTATTTCTTACCAAAAGAGAGCGGTCAGCCGATATTTTCATATAAACTATCTCTATTTTCATTTTGGGGTCTGATGTTTATCTACCTTTGGGCTGGCGGACACCACCTCATTTACTCTGCTACGCCTGATTGGATGCAGACTATGGGTTCAGTCTTTTCTATTGTTTTGATCCTGCCTTCATGGGGTTCAGCGATAAACATCCTTCTTACGATGAAGGGCGAGTGGGCGCAGCTTAGAGAGAGTCCGCTTATTAAATTTATGGTTCTAGCTTCGACATTTTATATGTTTTCGACACTTGAAGGCCCGATACTTTCTATCAAGTCTGTAAATGCCCTAGCGCACTTTACTGACTGGGTACCAGGACACGTTCACGACGGCGCTCTTGGATGGGTTGGCTTTATGATCATGGCGGCACTTTATCACATGACACCGCGCGTGTTTAAGCGTGAAATTTACTCAAAGTCGCTAATGGAAGCTCAGTTTTGGATACAAACAACAGGTATCGTCTTATACTTTGCATCTATGTGGATCGCTGGTATCACACAAGGCATGATGTGGAGAGCGACTGATAGCTATGGAAATTTACTCTACTCGTTTATAGATACGGTAGTTGTGCTTATCCCATACTACTATATAAGGGCTATTGGCGGACTTCTTTATCTAGTTGGCTTCTTGATGTTTGCTTATAACATCTACAAATCAACTTCTGCTAAAGCTATCTTAGCAGAGCCAAAAAGCGCTTCGCCTATGGGTGGCGGAGCAAAAGCTAGCGCGGAGGTGATGTGATGTTTGCTTGGTTAGAAAAAAATCCATTCTTTTTTGCAGTTTGCGTCTTTATAGTCATAGCTTACGCTGGCATAGTTGAAATTTTACCAGACTTTGCAAACAGAGCTAGACCGCTTGAGGGCACAAAGCCTTACACTGTTTTAGAGCTAGCTGGTAAAAACATCTATATGCAAAATGGCTGCAACACCTGCCACTCTCAAATGATCCGTCCGTTTAAGGCTGAGACTGATAGATACGGCATGTACTCGCTAAGCGGCGAATTTGCCTATGATCGTCCGCATCTTTGGGGCTCAAAAAGAACAGGTCCAGATCTTATGCGTGTGGGCAACTATAGAACGACTGACTGGCATGAAAATCACATGCTAAATCCAGCCTCAGTAGTGCCAGGCTCGATCATGCCAGCATATCCATTTTTATTTAAGAAAAATGCTGACATAGAGACTGCCTACGCTGAAGCGCTAACGGTTAAAAAGGTCTTTAACACGCCTTATGACGAAAAAGATATGCCAGCTCTTGGCACGCTAGAGCAGACAAATGCTAACGTCAAGGCTGAGGCTGCAGCTATCGTTGAAAATATGAAAGATGAGCAGGTAAAAAGTGCTTTTGCAAAAGGTGAAATTCGCCAGATCGTAGCACTGATCGCTTATCTAAATAGCCTAAAGTAGGAGCGTAAGATGGAGAACATTAGAGAGTTTCAAGCTTATGGCTATTTTTTCTTGACAGCATTTTTGGCGATCACTTTGTATGCTTACTTTTTTCATCTTTATAAGAGCGAAAAAACTGGCAGAAGAAACTACGAAAAGTACTCAAAACTAGCGCTTAACGATGAGATCGGTGGCGAAATTTTAGAGCGTAAGGCTACAAAGGAGAGCGTATGCAATGGCTAAATTTAGAAGATAATGTAAATTTACTAGCTCTTATAGGAGCGGCTCTAATCATCGTGCTTACCATCGTTGTAGCTGGCAGGTACGTGGGGCAGATGAAGGTTAAAAAAGATGAGAGCGTTGAGCTTAGCGAGCACAACTGGGACGGCATAGGAGAATACAAAAACCCTGTCCCACTTGGCTGGGCGGTTGTTTTTTTGCTAGCGCTAGTTTGGGCGATCTGGTACTATTTGCTAGGCTACCCACTAAATTCTTACTCACAAATCGGCGAGTATAACAAAGAGGTTAAAGAGGCAAACGCTAAATTTGAAAAAGAGTATGCAAACCCAAGCAAAGAGACGCTTCACGCTATGGGCGAGAGCATCTATCTCGTGCAGTGCTCAGCATGTCACGGCATCACAGGCGATGGCATAGGCGGCAAGGCTGCAAATTTACAAATTTGGGGCAGCGAAAAAGGTATAGTCGAGACTATACTAAATGGCTCAAAAGGGCTTGATTATCCAATGGGTGAGATGCCAGCAGGCTTAGCTGACGCTGATGGCGCAAAGGCGATCGCAGCATACGTAGCTAAAGAGATAAGCGCGATAAAAAGCACTAAAAATGAAAATTTAGTAGCAACTGGCAAAGAGCTTTATGCTGCATGTGCGTCGTGCCACGGCGAAGATGGCAAGGGCATGGATGGCATGTCGGTTGATCTTAGCAAGTATGGCTCGGCTAGTTTTGTAGCTGACGTGCTAAATCGCGGCAAAAAAGGAGCGATCGGCACTATGCCTAAATTTAATGATGGCAGGCTAAATGAGATCCAGCAAAGCGCAGTTGGCGAGTACGTCATATCGCTATCAAAGGGCGAATAATGGAAAATAAAAATAGAAACATCTTTGCCTTAAATGGCATTAGCGGGTTTTTAATAGCGGTGGTGCTTTTGCTCTCTATCCTAGCGGTGCTTACATACGTTGGCATCGGCTTGCAAAAAGAGGTCGCAACTAAGCCTTACTCACTAAAAGATGCAGCTAGCATCGAGATGAAGAGCGTAGATAACGCTAAACACGTCATTGTAAAGGAGTAGCGATGCTAGGCATAATAGAAAAAGCCATTATCCTGCTAATAGTCGTCGCAGGCGCCATTTGTGCCTGGTCAGTACTTACGCCAAATCACCTATTTGTAGGCTGAGTTTGAAGAAATTTGCACTCATTTTTATCATTTTGCTCTGGCAAAATTTGGCTTGGGGTGCAAATTTTGTTATCAATGATGATGGAATTTTAAGCCAAAAAGTGAGCCAAAAACTAAATGAGATCGGCAGTGAGCTTTATCAAAAAAGCGGCATAAATTTAGTAGTTGGTGTGTATAAAGATGGCGAGCTGGACACGCTTTTTAAAGAGCAAAATTTAAGCTCGCCTTTTGTCTTCTTAGCGCTCATAAAAGATAAACAAAAGGTTGAAATTTTTAGCGATACAAACACTTCAAAGCTCTTTAATAAAGAGCAAATTCTAAGTGTAAATCCAGAATCAGGCACCATTATCCCCATTTTAGTCTCAAAAAACGGCAAAGATGTCTATAACGCCGCTATCTTAAACGGCTACGCTGATATCGCCGAGCAGATCGCAGAGAGCCTAAATTTAAAGCTAGAAAGTGGCATCGGTAGCTCAAACAAAACGACTTTAAATTTCTTGCGAATTTTTATCTACGGCTTGATAGCATTTTTTGTGCTCATCATCTTTTATAAAAAGGTAAAAAATGGCTAAAAAGAGCTTTTGGCCTTATGGTATCGTGCTTAGTATAGTTGCTATCATCTTGGCTTGTGCCGCAACCATCGTT
The DNA here is from genome assembly GCF_003049065.1 of Campylobacter concisus. Taxonomy (GTDB): domain Bacteria; phylum Campylobacterota; class Campylobacteria; order Campylobacterales; family Campylobacteraceae; genus Campylobacter_A; species Campylobacter_A concisus_BE. The sequence goes on from NZ_PISC01000006.1 coordinate 61,260, forward strand.
GTTGCGATCAACAACCCAGTCGAGATGGATAGCGCTTATATGCAAAGTCATCAAAGCGTCGATGAAAATATCACATTTATAAAAGAGAGCGAGGCGAGATTTGATGAGAAATTTGACCTTAAATTTGAGCCAGAATTTAAAGGCCTGCAGGGTAAGTTTAAATTTCTCCTAACGCCAAAAAATGGCGAAATTTCAAGCCTTAGCTATGAAATTTTACTAACCCGCCCACAAACAAATAAAGACAACAAAACATTAAGCGCCTCATGGCAAGAAAACGAGCTTGTAAGCGAGAGTGTTGGACTAAAAGAGGGCAGGTGGCAGCTACTTTTAAGGCTAAGCGACAAGCAAGATACGAGATATTATAAATTTGATTTTAACGCTACAAAGTAAGTTAAATTTGCATCCAAAAGTTTTTAGCCAAGGTCAAAACCAAATAAATTTACCCGTAAATTTTACTTTCTAGCCAGCCAAAACTCCAGCTCAAACCTCTTTAAAGCCAAAATTTAAGCCCAAACGCTTGCTAGTCGTGACGTACTCTTTAAATTTATAGATTAGAGGCTACCAACTTTTAGTATCGATCTTTTCATCTTTTAACAAATTTTCATCCACAAAGATGCCAACTATCTTGCAAGTGACTATACAAAACCACTCCTTTATCTCACACTTTTCTACGATCGTTTCTATCTGTATCTTGCACTCTTTTATGCGCACGCTTTAGTTTTTGGCGCTAAATTTAAGCAATATAAACCCGACGGCGCCCGAAACTACCGAACCTAGCAAGATAGCGAGCTTGTCGGTGTAGGCAAAGGCGTCCGTGTCGTTGTAGGCTAGGCCGTTAACGAAAAGGCTCATCGTAAATCCTACGCCGCAAAGCACCGCGATGCCGTAAAGCTGGATGAAATTTGACCCTTCTGGCAGCTTAGCTAGTTTAAATTTGATCGCCAAAAAGCTAAAAGAAAATACCCCGACTTGCTTGCCGACGAAAAGCCCCAGCGCCGTGCCTAGCGCGACCGGAGACAAAATCTCGTCCAGTCCGACGCCTCGCAGTGAGATGCCTGCGTTTACGAAGGCAAATATCGGCAGCACGCCAAACGCCACCCAGCCGTGCAGGTCGTGCTCGATGCTTTTTAGCATAGATTTGCCCGGCTCGTCTTTAAAGCTAAGCGGTATGAAAAAGGCCGCCACCACGCCGGCAAGCGTGGCGTGAACGCCTGATTTTAGCACCGCTACCCACATCACCGCGCCTACGATTAGATAGGCCGCCTTGCTCTTTACGCCGAGTCTGTTTAGCACGAAAAGCGCGGCTAGACAAACGCTCGCGACCGCAAGCATTTGGGCGCTAAGCTCGCTCGTGTAAAATAGCGCGATAATCACGATCGCGCAAAGGTCGTCGACGATCGCTAGCGTCATGAGGAAAATTTTTAAACTAGTCGGTACGCGAGGCCCAAGTAGGCTCAAAATCCCCAGAGCAAACGCGATATCCGTCGCCGTCGGTATCGCCCAGCCGCCAAGCGCGAAGGAGTCGTGCTTCGTAAAAAGATAGAAGATAACCGCGGGCACTATCAGGCCGCCTGCCGCGCCGATCGCTGGCAGCGCGATTTGCGACGGATTTTTTAGCTCGCCCTCCAGCACCTCACGCTTTAGCTCAAGTCCGATGAGAAAGAAAAATACCGCCATCAACCCGTCGTTCACCCACAAGATCAGAGGTTTGCTTAGTCCGTATTCGCCGAAGCTCATGGTAAATTTGGTATTTAAAAATTCGTTGTAAAAATCGCTCAAAAACGTATTTTGACACAGTAGCGCCGCGACCGTAGCGATCATCAGCAAAATCCCGCCGCTGGCTTCGTGTTTTAAAAACTCTTTTATTCCGCCCATTTTGCTTCCTTTTTATAAATTTTGGCGATTATAGCGTATTTTTACGCTCGCATAAAATTCGGGCGAATTTGGCTATAATCAAGTCAAATTTAAAGGTAAATTTAGTAGACGAGTCGCTAAAATTTACCATGCCGCGCTTGCGGGAGCGGGACGCTTGCGCATGGTTTTTATAGATTAAGGAGCGAAAATGAATGAAATTTTAGATATATGTAAGCGTGCAAAGGCTGTTTGCGGCGAGCTTTTGAGACTTGATAGCAGGGCTAAATTTGCATCCAAAAGTTTTTAGCCAAGGTCAAAATCAAATTTAAATTTTTACTTTCTAGCCAGCCAAAACTCCAGCTCAAACCTCTTTAAAATCAAAATTTAAGCCCAAACGCTTGCTAGTCGTGACGTACTCTTTAAATTTATAGATTAGAGGCGACCAACTTTTAGTATCGATCTTTTCATCTTTTAACAAATTTTCATCCACAAAGATGCCAACTATCTTGCAAGTGACTATGCAAAACCACTCTTTTATCTCGCACTTTTCTACGATCGTTTCTATCTGTATCTTGCACTCTTTTATACGCACGCTTTTTACCTTTACGCCTGGCTCTTTGTGTAAATTTGCTACCTTAAATTTATCACTTTCATAGCTGTATCCAAGGGCTCTTTTCTCCTCTGGCACGTCCTTGTCGCCTGTTAGTTTTTCTATCTTTTTTATAGCTTCAAGCAAGCTCTCGTCACATAAATTTAGCGTGATATCTGAGCCATTTTGGATATTTTTATAGCCTTTGTTATCAACTCCGATGCCAAGCACCACACTATCTCCTAGCGTCCAAGACGATGAAAGCACAGTGATATCATCTCGCCCTTTTTGATCTTGTGTGGTGGCAAGCAAAACTGGAAAGCCGTAGTAAAAGCCAGATCTGTTTAACTCTTTATGCATTTTTGCTCCTTTTTGAAATTGTAGCCCTCAGCACTTTAAGGCTTAAATTTTTAATGAATTTAGAAAAATTTTCAAAGCTTAGCTTAAGTGAGAAAAAGCGCTCTTTTATCAGCTTTTGGCTATCATTTTTTAAAAATTTAAGAGAGAAAAATGCGCAATCTAAATCAACTTTTCGTCTTTACAAACTCGCGTAAGATCAGGGAATTTAACGCTGGTTTTAACGACGAGCTAATCCCAAAAAGTCTAAGCATCGCTGAGTTTTATAAAAAGGCCGTTTTTGTAAATGGCCGCTTTGAGTGCGATAGCACCTACGCTTTAGTGCTTATGAACAGAGCCTGTGCCAGCGTCAAAGAGGCAAACTCGGTGCTTAAAATCCCAACTGAGTTTTTTGAGTTTTTGAAAAACAACGACTATCTTTTTTCATTTTTTAAAGAGCTTGCCATCAGTAAAAAGAGTATCGCAGATATTAAATTTAACGATATTTACGCTGATTTTGAAGAGCATTTAAGCATCCTTGAGGCGGTTTTAAAAGAGTATGAGAGCTTGCTTGATAAAGAAGATCTTTATGATGATATAACCCTACCAAAAATTTACTCGATAAATGAAGCTTACATAAGAAGTTTTAGTGAAATTTCACTGCATATCGATGGCATTTTAAGCGAGTTTGAGTGGGAAATTTTAGAAAAAATCTCAAAACTAACAACGCTAAAGATCATCTTTCAAACTAGCGTTTTTAATAAAAAACTAATAGAAAAGATAAGGCAAATTTCAGCCATTAATGAGTTTGAAAACTATAAAAAATATGAGCTAAATTTAAACACAAACGAGCTAACTTGCCTAGAAAATATCACAAAATTTGAGCCAGTTTTAGTAAGAAATTTCGCCACAAGAAGCTTGCAGTGCGCATACGCTATGGCAAAGGCGAGCCAGTTTGTGCGTGAGGGCATAAAGCCTGAAAATATCGCTGTCATCTTGCCAGATGAAGGCTTTAGCGAGATTTTAAGGCTTCATGATAGCGCTAAAATTTTTAACTACGCCATGGGTGAGAGCTTTAAAAATACAAAATTTTACGAAGCGCTTTACTACATCACAAGAGCGATCAATGAAGAGGCAAGCCCAGTTTTTGATCAAAGTAAGTGTGAGAGCTACGAGGAGCTTGGATTTATTTTAAGCGAATTTGGCGTGAGCGAGCAGCTTTTTGAGAAATTTAGGGCTAGTTATTTTGAGGTGTGTGAATTTAGCAAATTTAAAGAGCTAATAGATGAGCTTTTGGTGCTTGAAAATGAGCCAAGGTGCGAAGAGAAGCTCGCACTTGAGCTTTTTAGGATGGAGAATTTATGCAGGTATTTTAGCTTTAGTCTAAAGCAGCTAAGTGAGATTTTCTTGCTAAATATCTCGCGCCTAAGCATCGACGACGTGGGCGGTGGAAAGATCAGCGTCATGGGCATGCTAGAGAGCCGTGGGATGAAATTTGATGGCGTTATCATAGTTGATTTTAACGATAACTTCATCCCAGCAAGAAGCGCAAACGAGATGTTTTTAAACTCAAAAGTGAGGCAAAAAGCGGGGCTTATAAGCTACATTGAGCGCGAGAATTTGCAGAGATTTTACTACGAAAGCCTCATAAATAACGCCAAAAAAGTGGCGATAAGCTGCTGCGTAAATGAGGAGAGCATACCTTCAAGATTTTTAAAAAATTTCAAAACGATAAAAGATGAAAAATTTAGCGATGAGGCCTATTTAAAGCTATTTTTAAAAGGGGACGCGAGCTTAAATTTAAGTGACGATGAGGTTATTTTAGAGCATGATTTCTTCGCAAACCCACTCTCTTTTTCGACGCTAAATTTATTTCTAACCTGTCCAAGAAAATACTACTACACAAAGATAGCTCACATAGATGCGCCAAAAGGTGTAGCAAAAGAGCTTGGCACAAAGCAAGGAAATAGCGTTCATAGCGCACTTTTTGAATACTATACGAGTGAGTTTTATAAGCAAAATAACACCTTTGATCTAGCCGTTTTTAAAGAGATATTAGTAAAGCAAAATCTTACGCCACTTGAGTTTGAAATTTGGACGCATAAATTTAAAGAGTATGAAATTTATGAAAACGAGCGTTTAAGGGCTGGTTTTAGGGTGCTTGAGTGCGAAAAAGAAGTGCAAAGCGAGTTTTGTGGCGTGCAGATAAAGGGATTTATCGATAGGATCGATGCAGACGCAAACGGCGATGTGCTTATACTTGATTACAAAACGGGCGAGGCAAATGTAAATTCGCTCCAGCTTGCCTTTTATGAAGCACTTTACGGCGGAGAGGTGCGAAGTGCCTACTATGCCCTAAAAAACGAGCCTAGCTTAGTTAGCTCAAAAAAAAGCGTAGAGGATTTAAGCGGCGAGATAGAAAAGCTAAAAGCCATAAACAAAACCAAGATAAATTTTGAAAGAAAGAGCGGTGCTTGCGCATTTTGCGAATACGTCACACTTTGTAGGAGAGAGTTATGAAAAATTTTTTAGCCCTAAAAGCAAGCGCTGGAAGCGGTAAGACCTTTGCGCTGAGCGTTCGCTACATCGCTTTGGTGCTTCGAGGCGAAAATATAAACGAGATCGTCGCTCTAACTTTTACAAAAAAGGCAGCAAACGAGATGAAAGAGCGCATAATCGCTACTTTTTTGGACTTGCAAAACAAAAAAGGCGAGCTTGAAGCGGTGTGCGAGGAGCTTGGTATAAGCCAAGATGAGGCGGTAAAAAGGCGAGATGAGCGCCTTGGCGTCTTTTTGCAAAGTGAGCTAAAAATTTATACATTTGATGCGTTTTTCTCTGGAATTTTGAAGAAATTTAGCCAAAATTTAGGCATTAGCCCTGATTACAGCGTGCAAGATAGCCTGCAAGATCTGGCGTGGAAAAAATTTGTAAAAGAGGCTAGTAAGGATAAAAAGCTTCTTAGTGAGCTAGCCTTAATGATGATCATTTCAAGCCAAAAAGAGACTAGCTTTTCGCAGACTTTGGCGAAATTTTATGAGAGTTTTGGCGGCGAGCTAAAAGATAGTGGCGCAAGCTATCCAGATGATAGCAAGGTAAGGGCGGCGCAAAGGGCGATAAATGAGTATATAGCCTTGCAAAATGGCGCTAGCGATGTAGCTAAAAAGACATTTAGTGAGCAGAATTTATTTGAGCTATTTAAGAGTAAGGTTTTTGCGCGTGAGAGCCTAAACTACCGCACTTTTAGCAAAATTTACACTCCTGAGCTTGATAGGCTCTTTTTTGAGCTAAAAGAGGCAGCGAAAAACTACATTTTAGAGATCGAAAAGTATAGGCTAAGTGGCTTTAGCAAGCTATTAAAGCTTTATAAGGCGTCAAATTTAGAGCTAAACAAAGAGATAAATGCGCTAAGTTTTGCTGATATAAACAAGCTGGTTTTTAAGCTTTTGGTGCAAAGCTTAGACAAAGAGGCGCTTTACTTTAGGCTCGATGGCAGGATAAATCACCTCTTAGTCGATGAGTTTCAAGATACAAACGTGATCCAGTATGAGATCATCTTGCCATTAATCGCTGAAATCGTCTCTGGATACGGACAAAACGGACTTGGAAGCTTCTTTTACGTGGGCGACACGAAGCAGAGCATCTATAAATTTAGGGGTGGCAAAAAGGAGCTTTTTGACAAGCTTGGAGATGATTTTACTCAGATAGATATAGAAAATTTGCCAAGCAACTACCGCAGTTTAAAGGCTTTGGTGAAATTTAATAATGCCGTTTTTGAAGAAATTTATCATAGATATGGGCTTAGTTTTGAGCCACAAGAGCCAGCTAAAAAAGATGAGACGCTAAGCTACGAGGTAAGTGGCGAGTGCGAGTATTTTGAAGTAGAAAAAGATGACTACGGCTACTTGCGTGTGCTAAGTAATGAAGATATCGCAGGTGCGGTCGTTTCGCAGGCAAGTGAGCTTTTAAAAGCTGGTGTAAATGCAAGCGATATAACCGTGCTTTGCTGGAAAAATAGCGACATTAGTCTCATCTCAGAAGTGCTTAGTAGCGTAGGGATAAAAAGCGTCAATGAAGGCACTTTGGAGCTAAAAAGAACGCCACTTGTCGCTGCGATCATCGAGTATGCGAAATTTTGCCTCTTTAAAGAAGAAATTTATGAAAAAAATGTAAAAGCACTAGTAAATGCAAACGTAAAAAAGCTAAATATAAAGCCAGAAGTGAGCGCGACAAATAGCCTATTTTACCTAGCTAAAAATTTAGGCATAAGCATGGCAGACGTTGATATTTTAAGGCTATTTGAGCTAAGCGTGGGGTATAAAAATTTAAGTGATTTTATATTTAACCTTGAAAGCTTTAGCTCTAAAATCAGCCCAAAAAGTAGCGACGGCGTGAGAGTGATGACCGTGCATAAGTCGAAGGGGCTTGAGTTTGCTCACGTCATAGTTTGCGACATGATGGGCAAGGGCAGGGGCGATGACTCAAATTTCATCACCGAATACAGCGAAAAGGGCGAGTGGATCGTAAAGAGTAAAATTTCAGGTAGAGAAAATTTTGATAGCGACTATGCAAGCGTTTTAGAGCAGATGAAAGAGCTTGAAAAGCAAGAAAATATCAATAAAATTTATGTCGCTTTCACAAGGGCAACAAAGTCGCTCATCATAATCAAGCAAGCCGTCCCAAGCGGAAATAGCCCAAGCTTTTTTTCATTTTACACAAGAAGCGACAAGAGCGAGGCAAATGACTATCTTGATCTAAAAGAGTTTAGTTTTGGCAAAATTTTGCCTAGTAAAACTGAGCAAAAAGAACTAAAAAAAGATGAAAAAATGCCTGAAATTTTAAAGATAGAGAGGCAAGAGGTTGAGGCGAAAGAGCAAAAGACGAGTGGTAAAAACTTAAGTGCAATATATTTTGGTCTGGCGTTTCACTATCTGCTTGAGATGAGCGAGAAATTTGATGAAATTTCACTAGAAAAAGCTAAAAATTTGATGCTAAATAAATTTCATAAATTTTTGCCACTTGAAGCACTTGAAGATGTCTTTGTTAGGGCAAAAATGCTTATAAGTGAGCCAAAATTTATAGAGTGCATAAAAGACAAAAAAATTTATAAAGAGCAGCCATTTAAAGTGAAAAATGAGCTAAAGCAGATGGATCTTTTTTGCTTTAATGAGCGTGAAATTTGTGTGATTGATTATAAAACGACAGATAAAAATATAGAAGAGAACAAAAAGCAGGTAAAAGAGTATAAAGATGCGCTTGCTAAATTTTATGAAAAACATAGTATAATCGCCGTCATCTTCTATGCTCTTAAAGGCAAAATTTCATATATTGAAGTTTAAACGCTACTTAATTTAAGCTTTGTCAAAGCATTCTTTAAATACAATCACAACTCAAAAATTAACTTGGCAAAGGTAAGAAAATGACAAAAATAACAAAGCCAAACGAAGTTAAGCGAGACTGGATCGTAGTTGATGCAGCTGGTAAGCGCTTTGGTAGATTGCTAACTGAGGTAGCAACTATACTTCGTGGCAAAAACAAACCATGCTTCACGCCAAACGTAGATTGTGGCGACTATGTTATCATCATAAATGCTTCTAAAGTAGAATTTACTGGTAATAACAAAGCTGAAGATAAACTTTATCACAGACACTCAGGATATTTTGGCAGCGTAAAGAGCGATAAATTTGGCGATTTGATAGCAAATAAGCCAGAAAAACTATTTAAATTAGCTGTTCGTGGCATGCTTCCAAAGACAAAACTTGGAAGAGAGATGATAAAAAAACTAAAAGTTTATGCTGGCAGTGAGCATCCTCATACGGCACAAATAGCTAAAAAAGAAGGAAAATAATTATGGCAAAAGTTTATGCAACTGGTAAAAGAAAAACTGCCGTAGCAAAGGTTTGGATAAAGTCTGGAAGCGGTAAAATCGTAGTAAATGGTATGGATCTTAACACTTGGCTTGGCGGTCACGAGGCTATCAAGCTTAAAGTTATTCAACCACTTTTAGTAACAAAACAAGAGAGTTTAATAGACGTAGTAGCTACAACTTTAGGTGGCGGTTATTCAGCACAAGCTGAGGCTTTAAGACACGGCATTTCACGTGCTTTAGCTGATATGGATGCTGATTTTAGAGCGGCACTTAAACCAAAAGGCTTGCTAACTAGAGATTCTCGTGTTGTTGAACGTAAGAAATTTGGTAGAAGAAAGGCTAGAAGAAGCCCACAATTCTCTAAACGTTAATGGTTTTTTGCAAGTGCTTTTGCATTTGCAAAATTTAGGTTATGTAAATTGTCAGATTTACATTAAGAATTTGGTTATAATTTAAAGTTGATTTATTTTTATTTAGGTAAAATTATAGTCAACATTAAAAATCCCTATTTGAAAGGAATTCTATTATGAAAAAGATTGCTTTAGCTATGGTTGCCGCAACAGCGGTTTTTGCGTCTAACGCAGCATACAACTATGAGATCACTCCAACTATCGGTGGTGTTCATCCAGAAGGAAATCTACGTGTAAAAGACCACAACTTTGTTGGTATTAGAGCGGCTAGAAACCTTGAAGATTTCTTCTTTGATCAAGTTGAGCTTGGTGTTGATTACTCTCAAAAACTAAAAGAGAGAACAGGTAACGTTGTAAGAGAGGGTAGAGCTCTTAGATACCACGCCAACCTTGTAAAAAATATCGTTGACTTTGGACCAGTTAGCCTATATGGTTTAATCGGTGCTGGTTATGAAGATGTTCCAGCTATTTTTGTTAAAAATGAAGATGGCGGCTTTGGTCAATATGGTCTTGGTTTAAGATACCAAGTAACAGATAGATTTGCTCTTAAAGCAGAGGCAAGAGATGCTATCAAATTTGAGCATGCTGATCACAACCTATTCTATTCACTAGGCTTTGGCATCGGTCTTGATTCAAAAGCAGCTCCAGTTGTAGCAGCAGCTCCAGCAGCTCCAACAACAGCTCCAGCTCCAGTTCTTGATGATGACAATGATGGCGTGCCAAATGATATCGATCAATGCCCTAACACTCCAGCTGGTGTAGTTGTTGACGAAAGAGGATGCGAGAAAGTTATCGTTCTTAGAGATTTAGATGTTAACTTCGCATTTGATAGCTACAAAGTTGGACCAAAATATGCAGCTGAGATCAAAAAAGTTGCTGACTTTATGGGCGAACACCCAGATTATAAAGTTGTACTTGCTGGTCACACTGATAGCGTAGGTGCAGAAGCTTACAACCAAAAACTATCTGAAAAAAGAGCAAAAGCAGTGGCTGAGGTTCTTGCTGGTTACGGCGTAGAAAAAGCTAAAATTTCTACAGTTGGTTACGGCGAACTTAAACCAATCGCTACAAACAAAACTAAAGAAGGTCGCGCTCAAAACAGACGTGTTGAAGCTACTTTCAATAAATAATTTTATTATTTAAAATTACTTCTTTAGGGCTTGGCTTCGGCTGAGCCCTTTTTTATTTCTGCGGAGAATTTCATGAAAAAAACTATACTTTTTGACTTAGATGGCACACTTATAGACTCTACTTCTGCTATTTTAAAAGGTTTTGATACGGCATTTTTAGCTCACGACAAGAAAGAGCCTGATCATGATGCGCTAAAATCTCTAGTAGGATATCCGCTTGAAATAATGTTTGAAAAACTTGGTGCCAAGAAGAATTTAATAGGTGAATATGTAAAAGAGTATAAAGCTTGCTACGAGAAGATCTATTTAGATGAGACTGTGCTTTTAGCGTATGCTATGGATGCTTTAAAAGAAGCTCGCACGTTTGCTGATGTTGGTGTTGTTACGACAAAGACATCAAAATTTTCTATCATTTTACTTGAACATTTGGGCGTTATGAAATTTATAAAAACGGTTGTCGGACGAGATGATGTAGTAAATCCAAAACCAGATCCAGAACCTATAAATTTAGCTTTAAAGAGACTAGAAAAAGAAAAAGATAATGCCTTTATGATTGGCGATACTATCATGGATCTAAAGGCTGCTAAAGCTGCTCTTATAACGGGCGTTGGCCTTACATGCGGATATGGTAAAGAGTCCGATTTAAGGCAGTTTAGCGAGCATATATTTGCAAATCCACATGAGGCTGTTGGTTTTATAAAAGAAGCTTGATAGTTAAATTTTATTAAAACTTCTGAGTCTGATACCATTTAAACGTAAATTTATTCATAAATTTTTGTTTTAACTTATTATAAAATGCTTTGATGGACCAAAAATAATTTTCTAATTTCATATCAAAATGTCTGCTGCTATTTTATTAATCTAGATAATTCTTGCTTTTAGTAAATTCTGCATTTGATTTGTTGTTTTAGATAAATTTGCTAGCAAAATATGCCAACTAATATGCTCGTATTAGAATTTATTAGTTAGAGACTTTGTTGGTCTCAAAAAAAGCCAGAATTTATAGACATAGCACTTAATCGAAGCTGGCGTGGAGGCTGAGTTTGTCTATAAGATAAGCGAGGGCAGACCAAACGTTGAAGATAGACTTAAAAATGGCGATATAGCACTTGTTATAAATACAAGCGATACTAAATCAAGCGTGGATGATGGCAAAAAGATCCGCCAAAATGTGCTTAGATTTAAGATCCCATACTTTACAACTATCCGCGCAGCACTTGCAGCTGCCAAGTCGCTAAGCACAGTTCAAACTGGCAAAGCACTTGAGGTAAAAAGCTTGCAAGAGTATCTAAGCGAGAGATAGTAATTTTAGTGGCAGTTTTATCTGTCACTCTAAATTTCACTTCTATTTAATTAACTATTTTTTAAAGCGCTAGCTACCTTTAAAGCACTTACAAATGCAAAATGCAAGTTATATCCTCCAAGCATGCCAGTGATATCTAAAACTTCACCTATAAAATAAAGTCCTTTTACGCTTTTACACTCTAAATTTTCATCTAAAAAATTAGTCTTTACACCACCTTTTGTAACTTCAGCCCTTTCAAAGCCAAATGTCCCAGCTGGGGCAAATTCGTAAGCAAAAAGTCTTTTTATGATGCTCTTTTCATCATCACTAAATTCATAATAAGCTCTATCTTTTAAACCAAAATTTCTTAAAAACTCCAGCACAAATCTCTTTGGCAAAGGCAAAACTGAGCTAAGCTGCTTTTTACCATTTACTAAATTTTTCTCACTAAATTTGGGCAAAAAATTTATGCAAATTCGACCCTTTTGCCAAAAGAGTGAGGCGTTTAGTATAGCTGGACCGCTTATGCCTCTATGTGTAAAAAGCAGATCGCCACTAAATTTATAGCTCTCGTTTTTGGTATTTATCACTACATCCGCGCTTAGACTAACGCCGCTAAGCTCTTTAAACCAAAACTCATCTTTTTGCACGCTAAAGCCAACAAGGGCAGGGGTGGTAGGTGAGAGCTCAAGGTCAAATTCGCTAGCTATTTTATATCCAACATCGTTTGCACCAAGGGCTTTGTAGCTTAGTCCGCCACTTGCGATGACTAAATTTTTGGCTCTAAATTTCTCATCTCTCGTTGAAATTTCAAAAATTTCATTTACTTTTTTGGCGCCAAGAACCTCTTTGTTATAAAAAATCTCTGCATTTTGCCTTTTTAAAAGCAGGCTCAAAACGCTCTTTGCACCGCTATCACAGAAAAATTGATTTTGCTTTTGCTCGCTAAATTTAAGCTCACTAAAAAATTTCAAAACCTGATCAGGGCTTAGTGCCTTTAAAATTTGCTCTATAAATTTCTGCTCGCCAAGGTAGTTTTTAGCGCTTACGAAGCGGTTTGTGATGTTGCATCTGCCGCCCCCGCTTGCCAAGATCTTTTTGCCAGCACTGCTGTTTTTTTCTAAAATGGCAACCTTTTTGCCCTTTAAATTTGCCCCTAAAAAGAGCCCGCTAGCGCCAGCACCAACGATGATGACGTCGTAGATCAAAACTTCAAGCTCTCTTTTAAGGCCGCCTCGCTTGTTAGGCGAGAGTCAAATTTGATCACTTGATTTTTCTCGTTTTTGTAATAATCCACCACGCCTTTTTGGCTATTTAGAAGCTCTAAATTTAAGCTCGCTTCTGGGCTTAGGTAGATATTTTTAAAAATTCTTGGGTCATTTAGGCTAAATAGCAAAACAAGCCAGATCACGCAAAGCACCACGCAGACGATGGCAAGCACTTTAAAGTTAAAGGTGTGCATGATGTATCCGCCAAACGCGCCCCCAACGAAGCTTCCAAAGTAGCCAAATGAGTTAAAGATGCCAAGAGCGGTGCCTTTTTGTGAGGATTTTACAAATTTGGTCGCGGTTGATTGCATGATTGGCTCGTGGAGGTTGAAACCTATAAAAAATATCGCGATGCCAACCACAAAGATAAATTTCGTAAAGCTAAGGGCAAAAATGGCGTAGGTTAGGGCAAAAAGCAGCGTGCCAGCTATTAAGATGACCTTGCTAAGCCCCTTGCCATCGCCCAAAGCGCCAGCTAGCCCCATAGCTAAAAAGCCAAGCACGGCACCAAGCGTATAGACCTTGTAAAGCTCGCTGCTCTCATAGCCATACTCTTTTACCAAAACGATCGGGATCACTAAAAATGCGATACTTGTGAGCATCTTTTGCATGAAAGAGGTGAAATTTATGATCATGTAGTCTTTTTGTAAAAAGAGCTTGCTAAATGGCACCTTCTCGGCCTTTGCGCTCACTTTTATCTCTTTTGGCACGACGGTGTAGAGTAGCACGACGCAAAGCAAGCTAAGTGCGGCGCTTAGATAAAATAGGCTTGAAAGCCCGTAGTCCTTAGCAAGAAGCGGTCCAAGCACCATCGAAAGCGTGAAGCTAAGTCCTATAAAAGCGCCCATTATCGCCATGGCTTTTGAGCGGTTTTCTTCAGCTACAAAGTCGCTTATCATCGCTGTTGCAACCGCTCCCACAGCTCCCACACCTTGTAAAAATCTACCAAAAAGCATCGTGTAAATTTCACTTGCCAGTGCGCAGACGATAGAGCCAGCCACAAAGATCAAAAGACCGATGGTTAGGGCTTTTTTGCGGCCGATCTTATCTGAGAGAGCGCCAAAAGGCACTTGAAATATCATCTGTGAGATCGCATAGACGCCTACTATTAGCCCCACTAAAAATTCATTTGCTCCGCGTAAATTTAGCGCATAGAGGCTAAGCACCGGTAGGACTATGAAAAGACCAAAAAATCTGCTAGCTACGATAAAAGATAGTGGCAAAACGCTTTTTAACATAAATTTTCCCTTATTTTTAAAAGGACTAAGTTTATCATTTTAACACTAATTTAAATTTAAAAATTTAATCTACTTTTTTGTAAAATACGCCCAAAAATCAAGGAGTTTTGCGATGAAAATCGTGCTTGCGACATCAAATTTAGACAAAGTAAAAGAGATAAAAGAGTTTTTAAAAGGCTATGAAATTTACGCACTAAGCGAGATTGTAAAGCCATTTGAGATCGTTGAAGATGGCAGCACTTTTCAAGCAAATGCACTCATAAAGTCAAAAGCTGTTTTTGCAAAGCTTAAAGAGCAAGGGCTTGATAGCGAGTTTATCGCGCTTAGTGATGATAGCGGCATCAGCGTTGATGCGCTTGGTGGCGAGCCAGGGATCTACTCAGCTCGCTACTTTGACCTTGATGAAAATGGCAAAGTGTGCGGCAAAAACGCAAATGACGCAAACAACAGAGCAAAGCTAATTGGCAAGTTAAAGGCACTAAATTTAAAGAGCTCACCAGCTCACTACACCGCCTGTATCGCTATTAGTTCAAAATTTGGCGACTACACGACGCATGGCTTTATGTATGGTGAGGCGATAGATGAGGAGCGCGGCACAAACGGCTTTGGCTACGACGCACTCTTTATCCCAGATGGCTTTACAAAGACGCTTGGCGAGCTAGATAACGAGACAAAGCTTAAAATTTCTCACCGCTCAAAGGGGCTAGAGCTTGCAAATTTCGCGCTAAAGAGTCTAAAGAAAAACTACAAATAAGCTATTTTTATGAAGAAAATTTTACTTTTTATATTTCTTGCTTTTGGCATTTTGGCGGCGAGCGAGTATAGGGCGCTTGAAGATAAAAGTATAGTTTATAAAGATGAAAATGGCAATGGAAAGATCGACTACATAGCACTTTTTAAGGCAACGGACGAGCTATTTATCTATGCAAGAGCATATCCTTTGAAATTTAAAGATGAGCAGCAAAAGCAGGTGGCGTTTAGTGATCTTTTAAAGGTTGAGAAAATTTTTGACTTTATGGAGGAAGAGGGCTTTGCTAAGAGCTTAGGCGGGCAAGAAGGTGAGTATTTTAAAATTTGCCAAGCCAGGATCCACGTGATGAAGCATAACTTTGACGTGCATGGCGAGGCTAAGAAGGCCGATAAAATTTACGGCGAGCTTATAAATTTGATGCCAAATAATGGGGAAATTTATGCTGAATTTGCTGATTTTTTAGCAAATTCTAACCGCTTAGACCTAGCAGAGCAAAACTATGATAAAGCTATAAATTTAGGCGTGAAAAGGGCAAATTTAGGCCTTGCGCTAGTAAAGCTTGCTAGGATGGATCAAAAAGGCGCGCTGCCACACTTAGAAGAGTATCTAAAAAGCTACGCAGATGATGAGTTTGCCAAGATGCTAGCAAGCTCTATAAAAGAGGGCACGCTAAAGGTAGAGCCCTAGTTAAGCTCCTTTAGCCCTTTGCTGGCTCGCTCCAAAAGATCCAGTGCGCGCGGGTTTTGCTCCTTGCCTTTTAAAATTTCAAGCACCTTTTTGTAGTTTTTGGCAGCTTCGTCCTTTTGCTCAAGCTTTGCTAGGTCGTTAGCAAGCTCTACTAAAAGCTCTGATCGCACAAGCTCGTTACTACTTAACTCTGGCGTGATGTCAAGTAAATTTAACGCTAAAATGTGGTTTTCGTAGGCTTTTGCAAAGTCATTTTTCATGTAGTAGGTGCTGCCGATGGACTTTATGCAAAGCAGCTCGTCACGCATCGGCGTATTTGAGTTGGTGTCATAAATTTTTTGAGCTTCATAAAAGCTAGCAAGCGCCTCGTCGTATTTGCCTAGCATCTTTTCTGCTGCGCCTATGTTTTGATAAGAGCGAGCTAGTAGCAGCTTGTCGCTAACGTTTGCCGCGAGCTCTAGGGCTCTTTTGGAAAGCTCTAACGCCTTTTGAGGCTTTTTATTTACCATGCAAATGCTGGCGCCATTTATTAGCGAAGTGATCGCCTGCTCGGTGTTGCCCTCTTTTAAGCAGACATCAGTCGCTTGCTCGGCTAAATTTATGGCTCTCTCCAAAATTCTATCACTTTTATAAAACTCATTTACGCTTTCTTGCACTAGCTCGTCGCAGCTACTTGCAAAGAGGCAAATAGGCGCTAAAAATGGCAAAATTTTCTTCATCTTTTCTCCTTTAAAATTTGGCTCATTTTACCTTTTGAAGCTAGAAATTTATATTAACTTTGCTAAAATCACTAAAATTTTAAGGAGCCAAAATGTCAAATATCTTAATCATCGGAGCAGGTGGCGTTAGCCAAGTCGCAACCGTAAAATGTGCGATGAACTCGGACGTTTTTACAAATATCACCCTAGCAAGCCGCACAAAAAGCAAGTGCGACGCGATCGCTAAATTTATAAAAGATCGCCTTGGCGTGCAGATAAACACCGCGCAGATCGACGCTGACGACACAGCGGCCGTAGTGGAGCTCATCAAACAAACAAAGGCTGATCTGCTTCTAAACGTCGCGCTGCCGTATCAAGACCTAACCCTTATGGACGCTTGCGTAAAGGCTGGCATACCTTACATCGACACCGCAAACTACGAGCACCCAGACACTGCAAAATTTGAGTATAAGCTTCAGTGGGCGAAGGATGGCGACTTCAAAAACGCTGGCACCATGGCGCTTCTTGGCTCTGGCTTTGACCCAGGCGTGACAAATGTATTTTGTGCCTATGCACAGCAAAATTTATTTGACGAGATCCACGAGATCGACATCCTAGACTGCAATGCTGGCGATCACGGATATCCATTTGCGACAAATTTCAACCCAGAGATAAATTTACGCGAAGTTAGCGCAAATGGCCGCTACTGGGAGGCTGGCAAGTGGATCGAAACAAAGCCGATGCAGATCATGTTTAAGTGGGACTACCCAAAAGTAGGCGTCAAAGATAGCTATCTGCTCTATCACGAGGAGCTAGAAAGCTTAGTAAAAAACATTAAAGGACTAAAGAGAATCCGCTTTTTTATGACCTTTGGACAAAGCTACCTAACCCACATGAAGTGCCTAGAAAACGTGGGAATGCTTCGCATAGACGAGGTCGAGCATAACGGTATGAAAATCGTGCCGATCCAGTTTTTAAAGACGCTTCTACCTGACCCTGCAAGCCTTGGCCCTCGAACAAAAGGCAAAACAAACATCGGCTGCGTGATACGCGGGCTAAAAGATGGTAAAGAGCGCCAAGTCTATATCTACAATGTCTGCGACCACGAGGTTTGCTACGCCGAGACAGGCGCGCAGGCTGTTAGCTACACCACAGGCGTGCCAGCTATGATCGGCTCACTAATGGTCGCAAAGGGCATCTGGAGCAGCAAAGGTGTCTTTAACATGGAAAATTTCGACGCAAAACCTTTCATGGACGAGCTAAATAAGCAGGGATTGCCGTGGGAGGTAATCGAAATGAAACCAGGAGAGAGATACGAAGTTTAAATTTCTGGACTTGTTGGGCTTGTCTTTTTCTACTTATACTTCGTTGGTTTTAAATTTTGCTCGGTCATTACCCACTCGGTAACTCCCATCACAAAATTTAAAACCGCCTCGTCTAAGCGAAAAATACCTCGCCTAAATTTGTTAAATTTAAGCATTTGAAGGGCTGTATGTCTAGTCTTAGGATGAAAATTCCCTTCACTTCTGCTAGCAGTTGCGACCTTTGGGGATGCAAAGCCCAAAATCCATCTCACAACACTTCGCTAGAGTTCTATTAAATTTTTATTTTGCTCGGTCATTACCTACTTGGTAACTCCTATCGCAAAATTTAAAACCGCCTCGTCTAAGCGAAAAATACCTCGCCTAAATTTGTTAAATTTAAGCATTTGAAGGGCTGTATGTCTAGTCTTGGGATGAAAATTCCTTCGCCTCTGCTAGCAGTTGCGACCTTTGGGGATGCAAAGTCCAAAATTCATCTCACGATACTTCGCCTGAGTTTTATTAAATTTTATTTCGCTCGGTCATTACCAGATTGGCAGCTCTTGCCTAAAAATTTAAAACCATATCGTCTAGATAAAAGTCACTTCGCCTAATTTTTGCCTTTAAATTTAAACCTCTTCGCCAAACAAAACCTTGATAAATTTACCTCACTCCACCAAAGCAAATTTTCTAAATTTACGCCCAAAACTTGTTTTGGGCGCTTGAAGCTACCAATTTGTAAATTTATGCTATAGTCACGAAATCTTAACCACAGCTAACAAAAAAGGGGAAATCTTACAATCAACAAAAACATCTATCTGGTTTTTAGTCATCCTAAGCGGTCTTATGGCCTGCACATCGCTATCCACGGACGTCTATCTGCCTGCCATGCCTACGATGGAGCGACAGCTTCATGGCGATGCGGAGCTAACGATCACTGGCTTTTTGATCGGTTTTGCTATCGCACAGCTCATTTGGGGACCCATTAGCGACAGGATAGGGCGAAAACTCCCGCTATTTATCGGTATGGCGCTCTTTGTCGTTGGCTCCATCGGATGTGCCATGTCACAAAGCATGAGCGAAGTGATAATCTGGCGTATCTTTCAAGCCACAGGCGCGTGCGTGGGACCTATGCTTAGCCGTGCGATGATCAGCGATGTTTTTGAAAATAGCGAAGCTGCAAAGATGCTTTCAAACTTAGTCATCATCATGGCTGCAGCTCCTATCATAGGACCGCTGCTTGGTGGCGCATTACTAGAGATTGGCTCATGGCACTGGATATTTTGGCTAATGGCAGCTGCAAGTGCTTTTTTGTTTATCCTTATCTTCTTCTTGCCAGAGACGTTGCCACAGCAGAAGCGCTCAAAAGAGCCGATGATAAACTCGTTTAAGAGCTATTTTGTGCTTATAAAAGATGCTAAATTTATGAAATACACTCTAAGCGTTACCTTCTTTTACATCGCGGCATACGCCTTTATCACGGGATCGTCATTTGTTTATATAGATTATTTTGGCATACCGAACAAGTACTATGGATTTTTGTTTGGCGTAAATATACTTGGTGTGGCGGCGCTTAGTTTTTTAAACAAGAGCTTGGTTAATAAATTTAGCCTAAATTCGCTTCTTATCACCTCAAGCACAGTCGCTTTTGTCGCTGCGGCTTTGCTTTTAGCGCTTACATTTTTTGGTATCGCCGGAGTTTGGGGCATTATCATACCTATGTTTTTCGTCTTTAGCATGAACGGTATCATCGCCTCTTGCTCAAACGCAGCCGCTCTTAACCAAGTACCTCAAGAGATGAAAGGCAGAGCAAATGCTCTCATTGGCTCACTGCAATATGGAAGCGGTATCGTCTCATCAGCCATGCTAGCACTCTTTACGACCACGACGCCACTTATCATGTCAGCCATCATCTTTGTCTTTATATTTTTGTGCTGGCTTGCTGCCTATCTGAACAAATAAACTCTCAAAAGGGCTTAAATGCCCTTTAAATTTAAAGCTATTTCACCTATAATAAAGCCAAAATTTAAAAGGAAATTTCGGTGCTAACGATAGAAAATTTATATATTTTGGTAGCAGCTCTTGCGCTTGTTTGCGTGGTGTTGGCGGCTTTTTTGATAAGTTCAAATTTGCAAAAGACAAAGCAAAGAGAAGCTTTAGAAAATTTACAAGATGAGCTAAAAGATAGCGAGCGACTAAATATCGAGCAAAGAGCAA
Source organism: Campylobacter concisus (assembly GCF_003049065.1). Lineage (GTDB taxonomy): Bacteria > Campylobacterota > Campylobacteria > Campylobacterales > Campylobacteraceae > Campylobacter_A > Campylobacter_A concisus_BE. The sequence continues at coordinate 80,890 of NZ_PISC01000006.1, forward strand.
AGCTTGAAGCAAATAGTGACAAGATAAATGAGCTAGCTAAAAATTTAGACGAGTATAAAATTTCGCTCAGACAAAAAGATGAAAAAGAGGACAAGCTGGAGCGCGAGCTAAGGCGCCTAAACGAGGAGTTTGGCAGCCAGACAAAGATGGCTGAGATGGCAAAGTCGCTATCTTTAAATTTACAAAACGAACTTGGCGCAAAAGAGGATGAGCTAAAAAGATCAAACGAGAGTGAAAACGAGCTAAAACGCGCTATCGTCGCACTAAAAAGCGAGATCGAGGCCAAAGAAAATATACTAAAATCGCAAGAAGAGAATTTAAAAAAGGTAAAAAACGAGCTAAATTTAGAGTTTGCAAACCTTGCAAATAAGATATTTGAAGAAAAAAGCGCAAATTTCTCAAAAAACAGCAAAGAGTCGCTTGAGCTCTTACTAACGCCACTTGGGGAGAAGATAGTAAGCTTTGAAAAGAGAGTAAATGACGCCCACAGCGACTCGCAAAAGAGCGCAGGCGAGCTTAGTGCGCAGCTAAAAGAGGTGGTCGAGCTTGGCAAAAATATGTCAAAAGAGGCAAACTCACTAAGCACGGCGCTAAAAGGCAGCAACAAGGTCCTTGGCAACTGGGGCGAGATGCAGCTTGAGCGAACACTGGAAGCTGCTGGGCTAGAAAAGGGCACGCACTACACTACGCAAGAGAGTTTTGACGTGAGTGGCAAAAAGCTCATACCTGACTTTGTCATAAATTTCCCAGACGACAAACAGATGATAATAGACAGCAAAGTCTCACTCCATGCCTACGAAAAGGCAGTCGCTGCGGCTGACCCGGCACAGAGCAAGCTAGCCCTTAGCGAGCACATCGCCTCAATAAAAAAGCACATCGACGAGCTAGCTAAAAAAGACTACTCATCGCTTGTGAAAAGTCCTGATTTTGTGCTGATGTTTGTGCCAGTTGAGCCGGCATTTTTGGAGGCTTTGAAATTTGATCCAAATTTATTTAACTACGGCTATGAGAAAAAAGTGGTGCTAGTCTCGCACACGACGCTCATGCCGCTACTTCGCGTGGTGGCAAATTTATGGCGCATGGAGCATGGCAACAAAGAGGCAAAAGAGATCTTAAAGAGTGCAAATGAAATTTATGAGAAATTCTGCACCGTCGCTGAGAAGCTAAATAGGCTTGGAAACTCGGTGAGATCGGTAAATGATAACTTCAATGAGGTCGTTAAAAGCGTGAGCGGTCAAGGTGGGCTTGATAGCAGGCTGGAGAAATTTAAAAAGATCGCTCTAAATCCCAAAGATACGCAGATAAAAGAGCTTGAAGCAAGACCTAGAGAGATCTTGCTAGCTAGCTCTAAAGAGTAAATTTAGAAATTTAGAGCAAAAGTTTTTTAGCAGGCGCTAAAGAGCCTTTAAATTTAGTGATGCATATGCATATTAGTTGAGTTATCATCACTCATATTTTGCATCATCATATTCATATGCATCTCACCCATATTTTGCATCATCTTGTGGTGATCGTGCATTGGCATATCTGCTGGCATGTTCATTGGCATATTCATCTGCATATCCATCGCACCATTTTCAGCCTTATAGCCTGTTATGGTAGGATCAACCATGCCAAATATCATAGCGACGTGTGCGACGACCAAGGTAAATATGAGTAGGTAAAAGTGAAGCTTTAGCTTTGCCTTTTCGCTTGCGTTTTTGTAGATCAAATTTAGCTCTAAAAGTGCGATGCCAAGAAGTGGGATGACGCCGATGAGATATGAGTAGATAGCGATGATATCGGCATATCCGCGCCATTTTATACTTGGATAAATTTTTGCTAAAAAGTAGATTACAAGAGCTGTAAAATAGACCCCAAGCACTATGCCAACAAATTTGCTAACAGCCTTAAAGCCAGCGTTTTTGCCGCTATCCATGTGATACATCGTGAAAAACTCCATCGCCACTAAAAGCTCCGCAAGCCCCATAGGTATCACCATGTAGAGGATTAGATTGTAAGGTTGATCGAGCGATAAAAGCTCCATGTAGTGTGTCATTACCATTGTAAATCCTTTGTAAAAATTTAAAGAAATTTACTACCAAAGGGCTAAGATAGTTAAAAAATATCAAGAATAGTTGCGGGATTTAAGCGGATGTTAAATTTACTCCTAGCTGGGCTAAGAGTAAATTTAAGCTAGTCTTTAAACTCGTGTGAGATGACTGGAGAGAATTCCTCCCAGTGAAGCTTGGTTTTAATAGTTGGCATCTTGCTTTGAAATGGCTCTTTTTTAAGTGCTGCCATAGCGACGCTATCGCCTTGTGGCTTAGCTGGTGCTTCTACGTTCAAGACGGCTCTTTCAAGCTCGATGAAGTCTTTTAAGATGAGCGCATAGGAGCGGAAGAAATTTGCATTTTTATGAGCTAAAAGTAGCGAGCCAAACTCATCTACAAATAAATTTAAAGTCTCGCTAAAGAGCTTGTCGCTGATATTTTTTTCGCCGTTAAATTCGTCATTTAAAAACGTCGCCATCGCTAAAAATATAAAGCCAACATAGTCCTCGCTGTCTTTGCAAAGCTCCTTATCGCGCCTATATGGGCTAAGGTTTAGGCAGTGTATCACTCTAAGTCTAGCAGCGCCGTTATCTCTGCCCTCTTCATAAAATGAGGCGCTTAAAGGGATATTTGTAAAGCCAAAAAGAACGTCATTTTGCTCATTTACAAGCTCTTTAAAGCTAAATTCTTCTAAATTTGCAAATGCCTCTGCGCTTTGCTCGCTCAAAGGATTTTGCGCTAGGTAGCTTAGCTGCTCTCTCCACCTTGCAAATTTCTCATCGCTCGTGTGAAAAAATAGCGGATAAGCTAAAAATTCGTAAAAATATGCCCTTGCTTTTGTGATGTTCTTATCCATTTAGCAGATCCTCTCTCATTGCGTTTAGTTGGGCTTGCACCATGATCTTTGCCTTGCAGTCGGCACAGCAGTAAAGTGATTTGATCTTGGCTCTGTCGTTGCCAAAACGTGGCTGCATGATCGCTGCGATCTTCTCGACTGCCTTTTTAGTCGCAAACTCTTTTCCGCACTCCACGCAAGCAAATAGCTCATCATGCGCAAGCTCGCTATAAACGAAAAACTCAGGCTTAAGGGCGATCTTGCCGACCTCAAGTGAGATGGTATTTTTCTCAGCGCAGCTTAGCTCGCAGTAGCCACAGGCGGTGCAAACGCTTGGGTTAAATAAAATCGAATTTGTCTTCTTATCAGCCACCAAGGCGCTTACGTTACAAGCGCCAACACAGCTAAGGCAGAGCGTGCAAGTTTCAGCGTTTATCGCAACCTCGCCATATCTTATCATCTCGCCGCTTTTTACGACGCCAAGATCGTTCTCACCCACGATAAACTCAAGTCTTTTGGCAAAAATTTCTCTCTTTGGTAGCGCGTATTCGTTGATTGAGTGCTGAGAGCCAGCTATTAGTTTTGCTTTTTTAAGCGCGATTTCAAGCTCAGCCTTGTCTTTTGCATGATAAACCGCAGTCTCTTTAAATTTAAGCTCATAAATTTGATTTAATATGCTAATAGCGTCCTTTTCGCCCTTGCCAAGGCTCTTGCTATATAAAATCACACTCGCGCCACTTTCTTGAAGAAGCGTCAAAAAGTGCGTTTGGCTTAGCATATGTGGGGCTAGGATGACAAAAGGTAGGACATTTTGCGGTAGGCTCACGTTAAGCTCTTCTAAATTTATCTCTTCAGACACGATGAGAGCGATCTTATCTTTGTAAAGCTTAGCGATAGTGGCAAATGAGCTTTGTGGCATGAGCGTCGAGTCTAGCGAGCCGCTAGGGCAGACGCTGATGCAGTTTCCGCAGTTTGTGCAGTCTATCGCTGAAAAGACCAGGTGCTTTGTCTCGTCCTCTTTTAGGATGGCAACCGTTGGGCAAACCTCGGCGCAACGACCGCAAATTTCAGTCCTGCGCTCGTGATACTGGCAGATTGATGAGTCGTATTGAGTAAAGCTTTTGTATCTAAATTTTGGGCTTTTTGCATTTAAAATTTCAAGCACTTTTTCATCTTTTAGCCCTGAAATTTCATAGCAGCCGCTTTGCTTTAGCATATAGTCCCTTGCGTTTTCAACCAAGAAAAAGTCGCAATCAACCTCAAATTCATCATTTGCTCTAAGCACCAAAACGCTTAGCTCGCCAGCTGCGCCATATATAAATTTAACCTCAAAGTGCGTGAGCTCGATCACTTTGTAGCCATTTTCTTTTAGTAAATTTCCTAGCTCTTCGCGGCCTGAGTTGCTTACTATGACAACATTTTTGCCGACCTCTTTTTCGTAATCCACATCCTTTGCCATATCAAAGGCGCTCGCTCTTGCCTCGTAGAGTAAAAGTGTGTTTTTGGCTTTTTCTAAGACGCTTGCGGTGGTATTTTTAAGGTAGAAATTTATCTCAGGTGCGATGATGTTTGCTTTTAGTTTTGGAGAGTTTGAGACTAGATAGTCGCCATTTTCGTTGTTGATCTCTATCTGCTCATTTAGCATCAAAGCATCGTCAAAATCGTTATAAAAGCCAAATTCTTTCATTGTTTCTCCTATTATCAAAAACGGGCTTATTCTAATATTAATGGGATTAATAGACTCTGAAATTTATATGCTCTTTTTTTGCTCTAAGTTTTAATTTATAATATTTTTATGTTAAAATCACGCCTTGGTAAAACTAACTTACTAGGAGCGCAAATTGAACGATTTAAGAAATATCCCACAAGTTGATAAGATCATAAAAAACGAAGCATTTTCGGGGCTTGATACGAGTTTAGTCACTATGCTTGCAAGGCAAATTTTAGATGAAGTTAGAGCTAAAATTTTAAATGAAAATGCAAGCTTTAGCGGCGAAGAGATAATAAATTTGATCCTAGATGAGTACTATAAATTTAATGAAGCAAGCCTTCAAAGAGTGCTAAATTTAACCGGTGTGACCATACATACAAACCTCGCTAGAAGCGTTATCGATAAAGAAATTTTAAAGCGGGCAACGCCTGTTATCACAGGATACTCAAACCTCGAATATAACCTAAAAACAGGCAGCCGTGGCAACAGATATGACTATGTTGGCTCGCTAATAGCAAGGGCTTTTGGCTTTGAGGACGCCATTGTTGTAAATAACAACGCAAGCGCTGTATTTTTGGTGCTAAACACCTTTGCAAAGGGCAGAGAAGTGGTCGTTAGTAGAGGCGAGCTAGTCGAGATCGGCGGCAGTTTTAGAGTGCCAGAGGTGATGGCAAATGCAGGATGTATCTTAAAAGAGGTCGGCACTACAAACAAAACTAGGCTAAGAGACTACGAAGAGGCGATCAGCGAAGAGACGGCTATGCTTGTAAAGGTTCATCGCTCAAATTTTGACATCGTTGGCTTTAGCGAAGAGACCACAGCAAATGAGCTAAGCGAGCTAGCAAGCAGGCAAAATTTGATAGATTATTTTGATCTTGGCAGTGGATTTTACGGAAATTTGCCATTTAACTTAGACAAAAACGAGCCAGATCTAAAAAATTTAAAAGATGTTTCGCTAGTTAGTTTTAGCGGCGACAAGCTGCTCGGCGCGGTGCAGTGTGGCATCATTGTCGGCAAAAAAGAGCTCATCGCAAAGCTTAGAAAAAACCAGCTTTTAAGGATGCTTCGCGTCGATAAGGTGATCATCTCGCTTTTGGCTGAGAGCATGAAAGCTTATCTAAACAAAGAATTTGAGCTAATCACAACGCAAAAACAGCTTCACAAAAGCGTAAAAGAGCTTGAAGGCTTAGCAAATTTTATAAATAAAAGCCTAAAAACTCCGCTTGAGATAGTGCGAACTTCTACCTTTGTAGGAGGTGGTGCGATGCCAAATAAAAAGCTGCCAAGCGTGGCTTTGGCATTTGGTGGTGACGCAAATTTAAACGAGCTAAAATTTAGGCAAAAAAAGGTGATCGGACGCATAGAAAACGATAAATTTATGCTAGATCTTAGATCGCTTCTTGATGATGACGTAGAGACGCTAATAAAAATAATAAATGAAACGGAAGAAAAATGAGTTTAATAATAGGAACAGCAGGGCATATCGACCACGGAAAAACCGCGCTTATAAAGGAGTTAAACGGCTTTGAGGGAGATAATCTCGAAGAGGAGAAAAAGCGTGGCATAACGATCGATCTAAGCTTTTCAAATTTAAGCAAAAATGATGAGAATATCGCGTTTATCGACGTGCCAGGGCATGAAAATCTCATAAAAACGATGATAAGTGGCGCATATGGCTTTGATGCGTGCTTGTTTGTGGTGGCAGCAAATGACGGGCTCATGCCCCAAAGCTTGGAACACCTTGAAATTTTAAATCTTCTTGGCGTGAAATCTGTGATCGTGGCGCTTACAAAGTGTGATCTAGTAGATGACGCCACCATAAATTTAAGAAAACAAGAGATAAGAGATGAAATTTCTAAATTTAAAAACCTGCAAATTTTAGAAATTTTCGCCGTTAGTATAAAGGATAAGGCGAGCATCGATGAGCTTAGAAACTACCTCTTTACGCTAAGGGCAAAAAAGCGCGATGAGGAGGGCGTTTTTAGATACTACATCGATAGGGTTTTTAGCCTAAAAGGTATCGGAAATGTCGTAACTGGCACCGTTATAGAGGGAAGCGTTAGTAAAAACGAGAAGCTTTTTAACTACGACGCTGGCAAAGAGGTGCTAGTAAGAAGCGTGCAAAGCCACGATAAATTCGTTGATAGCGCTGGAGTTAGCAGCCGCGTGGCGCTTAATCTAACTGGCATAGAGCTTAGCGAGCTAAAAAAGGGTCAGCTACTTAGTAAAAAGGGCTTTTTTAGAGGATTTAGAGAGGTTGATGCGGTCGTAACTGTTAAGAATTTGATACATTCACAAAGCGTAACCTTTTGCGTGGGCGCTAAAAACGTCCCTGCAAAGGTGCTAATCCTTAGCCAAAAGGATGATAGCTACTTCGTGAGCTTTAAATTTCAAAGCGATATGTTTTTAAAATTTGACGAGGCCTTTGTGCTTATCTCAGATGCGCGCGTGATAGGCGGTGGTAGGGTGCTAAACCCTGTGCTTGAGCCACTAAAAAAGGCTGGCAAAATTCTCTTTTTAGCCTCGCTTTTAAAGCATGATTTTGTTGAAGCTTTTTCTATCTTAAAAGAAGCTCACAAAAATGGCTTTGGCATCATCTCTTCTTATCAAAGATTTGGTCTAAATCACGAAGAAGCCATAAACGTGGCTAAAAAAGTCTCAAACGTCTTTGTCGATGAAAAGGCTTTAAATATCTACGATCTAAGCGCGGTTGAGCGGATAAAATCAGCCATTAAATTTATGATAGAAAAGAATGAATTTGCTGTATTTTCAGCTCAAAGTATCAGCCTGAAACTTGCTTGGGCTAGCCAAAATTTAGCCCAAAAAGCGCTTGACGAGCTTGAAAGTGCAAATTTGATCGCCAAAGATAGCGGTGTCTATACCAAAAAAGGCGTTGATCTTAGCAAGCTAAAAGTAAGGCTTGAAGAGAAAATTTATGAAATTTTAGAAAGTGGTAAGCTAGCCCCAACAGCGCCATATAATATATATGATGATTTAGAGATCGATAGGGTTAGTGGCGACAATGCTCTTAAAAAGCTAACCGCAATGGGCAGGGTCATAAGGCTAGAGCATAACCTTTTCATCACTAGAAATTCACTAAAAATGGCACTTGATAAACTAAGAGAGATCATAAAAAATCAAGGCTTTGTAAATGTCACAAACGCCAAGGATGCGCTAAATTTAAGTAGAAAATATATCATCGCCTACCTTGAGCAGCTCGATCTTGAGAGTGACATAATGAAGCAGGGAAATGATAGGGTTTTTCGCAGTTAGTATTCATTTACAAAAAGCAAATATAATCCGCCAAATTTTTAAAAAGGATAAAAATGAAAAAAGTGATCTTAGCCTCAATCATCGCGGCAACTAGCCTAATGGCAGCAAGCGATAAGCAAATAGAGGACTTCTACTCTCAAATGGTTGATAGTAGCGTAAAAGTAAAGGTAGCTGATCGTCACAAAGTGGCAGGCGACATCGAAGCTGTCGTGGTAAAACTAAGCAAAGATGGCAACTCACAAGATGAGATCGTTTTTACAAAAGGTGACTTCATCTTCCCAGACGTGATCGATCTAAAAGAGCAAAAATCATACCTCGCTGAAGTGAAAAAAGAGGTCATCGCAAAGGGAATTTCTAAAATTTATAAAGATGAAGACAAGGCAAACATCATCGTTCTTGGTAGCGACCCTAAAAAGCCAACTATCATAATGTTTTCAGACCCTGAGTGCCCATACTGCAGAGCTGAGCTAGCAAAGATCGAGACAACGCTAAAAGATAGCAACGTAGAGATCGTCCTAACTCCAGTCCATGACATCTCATCACTTCAAAAAAGCTCACTAATCTACAAAGATGCAAAAGCTGCTAAGAGTGACAGTGATAAGGTTAAAATTTTAAGAAAATACTACGCTGAAGACTACAATGTAGATGATAAGAGCGTTAGTAAAGAAGATGTCGCAAAGATCGACAATCTGCGCAAAAAATACTTTGCAGCTGGCGTTAGATCGGTGCCATTTATCGTAAATAAAAGCGATCTAAAATAACATTTTCTAGGGAGCTCTCCCTAGAATTTCTACTACAAATAAATTTTATAAATTTAAAGTATATTTAACTATATTTTTAATAAATACTTAACATTCTTAATTAAACTTTTATATTTACTTTGCTTAACTTAGAAATATGCTAAATTTACATAGTTTAACTTTAGGGTCACGAAAGCCCTAAACTAGGCTATTTGCATATTCATAGAATTTAAAATATGCAAATTTAAAAGATCAATGAACCAAATTTCTCAAAAATTTTTGAGGCATAAGGAGAAAAAATGCAAGGATCAAGAAGAGATTTTCTCAAAAAATCTCTAAAAGTCGGTGCTGCCGGCGGAGTACTCGCAGTCTCAGCCGTAGCAAAAGTGACTAGTGATGACTTGGCTCCTGATGACAATGGCGTTGTCGTAGGCAAGTCAAACAAAAAAGAGGTGCTTTATAAAAAAAGCAAAAATTGGGAAACCTACTATAAAATCGCATACTAAGGGAGAAAACCATGAGTGATGCACGTATAGGAAGACGTTCATTTTTGAAGCTAGCCGCACTAGGTGCTGGCACCACAATGGCTTTTGGACAAAATGATACGATAAGACACGCTAGTGCAGAGGAGTTAAAAGATCCTTTCCCTGGCTCAAAAAAGGTTAGAACTATTTGTTCTATATGCTCAGCAGGCTGTGGCATCGAGGCTGAGGTACAAGATGGTGTTTGGGTTCGTCAAGATATGGCGATGTTTCACCCGATATCTCAAGGCTCACACTGCTCAAAAGGTATCGATCAGATCGATCTTACACACAGCAAACAACGCATCAAATATCCTATGAAAAAGGTTGATGGCAAATGGCAGAGAATTTCATGGGATCAAGCTGTAAATGAGATCGGCGATAAGATGCTTCAGATCCGCAAAGAAGATGGTCCTGATAGCGTTATATTCTTAGGTTCTGCGAAATTTAACAACGAACAAGCATATTACTTTAGAAAATTTGCTGCGTTTTGGGGCACAAACAGCAACGACCACGTAGCAAGAATTTGACATAGCGCAACAGTCGCCGGTGTGGCGAATACTTGGGGTTATGGCGCGATGACAAACCACTTTGGAGATATGGCTGCAAATTCGAAATGTATATTTATAATAGGTGCAAACCCAGCTGTGGCAAACCCAGTTGGCGGCATGAAGCACACTTTGCAAGCAAAAGATAGAAACAACGCAAAAGTGATCGTAGCTGATCCAAACTTTACAAAATCAGCTGCACATGCTGATCTATACCTAAGACAAAGATCAGGCACTGATATAGCACTTGTTTATGGTCTTATCCACATCATCTTAAAAAATGGCTGGGAAGATAAAGAATTTATAAAAAATAGAACTTATGGTATCGACGAGATAGCAAAAGAGGCTGAGCACTGGACACCAGAGGTCACATCTGACGTTACAGGCGTGCCAGTTGATAAGCTAATGGAAGCTGCAAATATCCTAGCTCACACAAAACCAGGCACTGTGATCTGGGCACTTGGCATCACTCAGCACTCAGTTGGTAGCTCAAATACGAGAATTTTACCTATCCTTCAACTAATCCTAGGCAACATGGGCAAACCAGGCGGCGGCTGTAACATCATCCGTGGTCACGACAACGTTCAAGGTTCAACCGATATGTGTAACCTCTCAGATAGCTTGCCGATGTATTATGGACTAACTGACGCGGCTTGGAAGTACTACTGCCAAGGCTGGGGCGTTGATTATGACGAGTTTATAAAACGCTTTGCAGTTTCAACTAAAGAGCCAAAACAAGGCGGCACACCAGTTAAAAACACTGTTTTTGAAGAGTATTATTACCACGATCCTAAAAATCCAGAGGATAGAAACTGGAGAAATGAAAAAGGCTGGTCACTTTCAAAATGGTGGCAAGGCGTCTTAAAAGAGGAAAATACCTTTAGTAGTGGCGCATTAAGGGTTCTTTGGGTTCAAGGAACTGGTCTAACATCTATGGCGCACCTAGCTAAAATCCAAGAAGCAGCTTCAAAACTAGATATGATCGTAGTTGCTGAGCCATTTGTAAATGAAATTTCTATCCTTTCAGATAGAAAAGATGGCGTTTATATCTTGCCAGTGGCAACTGCCTTTGAAAACGAAGGTCACTTAAACGCTACAAACCGCTCAGGTCAGTGGAGAACAAAAGTCGTTGATCCACTTTATGAGAGCAAGGGTGATCACGAAGTTATGTTTGCATTTGCTAAGAAATTTGGCTTTTATGATGAATACGTAAAAGGCATGAAGATGGCTGTCGTAGATAGAGAGCTAAAACAAGTTAAAGATGACTTTGTATGGCCAGATGATGCGACAAACGAGATAGCAAGGGTTGGAAATTCTATAGGTTATGGTGGCAGAACTGCTGAGATGTTTAGACGTCACCAAGCAAACTGGGATAAATTTGACCCAGATACACTAATAGGTCTAGGCGGCGAAGTAAAAGGCGAGTACTACGGCAAGCCATGGCCAGCATGGGATGAAAAACACCCTGGCACACCGATACTTTACGATATGAGTAAGCCTTATGCAGAGGGTGGCTCTGGCTTTAGAAACCGTTTTGGCTTAGAGCATAACGGCGTTAGCCAGCTAGCTAGCGAAGAGGCAACATTAGTTGGCTCAGCTATAAAAGGTGGCTACCCACAAATCACAAGAGATAATATAGAAAAAGTCCTAGGCATCACTCTAACTGAAGAAGAGAAAGCTAAGATAGGACCAAGCTGGAGCATGGACTACAGCGGTATCATCTTAGAAAAATGCCGTGAAAAAGGCGTAGTGCCGTATGGTAACGCAAGGGCTAGGGCTATCGTTTGGGAATTTCTTGATCCTATCCCAAAACATAGAGAGCCTATCCACTCACCACGCTGGGATCTTGTCCAAAAGTATCCGACATTTGATGATCAAGCTAGAAATTTCCGTGTTTCTACTAAATTTAAGTCAGAGCAACAAGCAAAAGACTGGTCAAAAGAGTTTCCTATCGTATTTAGCACGCAACGCGTCGTAAATTTAAGTGGTGCGGGAATGATCGAAAGAACAAGTAAATACCTCTCAGCCATCACACCTGAGATGTTTGCTAACGTCCATCCTGAGCTTGCTTTAAAATACGGCATAAAAGATCGCGATATGATGTGGATCCACAGCCCACAAGGCACGAAGATCAAAGTAAGATGCTACCACAGCTATATGGTAACTCCAGATAGAATTTGTATGCCTTACAACTTCGCTGGCGTTATGCAAGGTGTCGATCTCTCAGCTCGCTACCCAGAGGGCACTAAGCCTTATGTTATCGGCGAGAGCTTTAACACAGTTACTAACTACGGATTTGACCCTGTTACTCAAATTTCAGAATTTAACGCAGGTCTTTGCCGCATAGAAAGAGCTGAGGAGAATACCTTTAAAACATCGTTTTATCACGAGTATGGCGAGAGAGACGCCTTAGGTAAAGAGTAAGGAGAGAAAAATGGCAAGAATGAAATTTTTTGTAGATACTAATAGATGTATCAGCTGCTTTGGATGTCAAGTCGCTTGCTCTTCTGCTCACGAGCTTCCAGTGGGAATTTATAGAAGAAAGGTCATCACTCTTCACGATGGTATCGAGGGTAAAGAGGTATCAACCACTATCGCGTGCCAGCACTGCACCGACGCACCTTGCGAGCAAGTTTGTCCGGTTGATTGCTTCTACATTAGAGCTGATGGTATCGTGCTTCATGATAAACACAAGTGCATAGGCTGTGGATACTGCTTATATGCTTGTCCATTTGGTGCACCGCAGTTCCCTAAAGACGGGGCATTTGGCGTAAAAGGCGTAATGGATAAATGCACTATGTGCGCAGGCGGTCCAGAGCCAACTAACTCACACGAGGAGAGAGAGCTTTACGGTCAAAACAGAATGGCTGAGGGCAAAGTTCCTATGTGTGCGGCTATCTGTTCTACAAACGCGCTTTTAGTTGGCGACGCTGCTGAGGTTTCAAATGTATATCGCAAACGCGTTATGCTAAGAAATACTGGACTAAACGTATAACACTAAGGAGGGCGCTTGCTCTCCTTTTAAATTTATAAAATTTAAATTATCTTTATGATTTTTATAATCTAAAATTTCATCAATAATTTTTCTTATCTATTGAAATTAGCAAAAATATATAACTTTTTTATCTCGATATGAAATTTTACTCTGATCCTCTAAAGCCCTAAATTTACGTAAAGTTGATTATTAGATTGTAAAAAATATTATTTATGCTTTCAATTTACATTCTTTTATGATAATCGTTTTTATTTTAATCAAAGTAAAGTCTTGGTAATATCTCGCTTTAAAATAATCTCACAGGTGGTTTAATTAATGAATAAATTTTTTAAATTTATGCTTATCATGCTACTGCCTATCTGGCTTGTGGCAAAAAATGACGACTACACACAAGTCGCAGCTCAGATAAAAGAGTCATTACAAAAAGTAATAACAGAGTACAGAGCTGGCAACGTCGAGCAAGCAGTTAGCGATACTCAAAATGCTTATTTTGGTCTGTTTGAAGATGTCGAAGCTGGCATCAGAATAAATTTAGGTCAGAAAAAAGCTTACTCTATGGAGAAGCAGTTTGGCGAGATCAGAAAGGCGATAAAAGCTGGCGAAGCACCAGATGATGTGCAAAAAAGAATAGATCAGATAAATAGCGAAATCGCTGAAGTTTTGCCAGTTATTTTAAATGGACATAAGCTTGTTGGTGAGTACTCAGACACTCCAGCACAAGCTGCTGCAAGTGGCTATGACACTTCTAAATTTATCCCTGAGTGGAAGGTGGCATTTGAAAATTTATCAGCAACTCTTGATAAAGCTATAGCAAGCTACGAGGGCGACAAACAAGATGATGCTAAAAATTCTATCCAAGATGCTAAATTTAATGATTATAGAAACACTCAACTTGAAATCGCCGTTCGCCAATATATAGAAAATGGCAAAAGCATAGATGCTGACATCCAAAGAAAGATGGGTGAAGCGATCAGTGGCATCGCAAATGGCATAACAAAAGATGATTTTAAAACAAAACTAGAAGAGATCAAAAAACTAGCTTATGATGCCGTTGCAAAACTCCCAGCTGAAACAGTAAAACTAGCAAAAGTTGATATGAGTAGCGCAGCATCTAGCGATAGCAGCGAAGATAGCGGCACAGACTACACTCAAACTGTTAAAAACATAAATGACAAAATTCAAGCAGCCATCGCGCTTTACAAAGGCGGCAATAGCGCTAAAGCTATGGGCGATATCCAAGATATCTACTTTGATGAGTTTGAAGGTAGCGGCATGGAGAACAAAGTAGGTGCGATAGATGTAAATTTAAAAACAGCTATCGAAGCTACATTTGGTAACCTTGTAGCCCTTATGAAATCAGGCGCAGACGAAAAAACACTTGAAGAGAGTGCAAGCAAGATGTCATCTCAGCTAGCAGCTGCACTTGAGAAAACTAGCGGTTCAAGCTCACCTTGGACGCTATTTATCTGGGCTCTAACTATCATCTTAAGAGAGGGTTTTGAAGCTCTTATCATCGTTGCAGCTGTCGTTGCATATCTTGTAAAAACTGGCAATGCAAAATCTATGGGCAAGGTCGTATATAGCTCAGTTGGCGTGGCTGTCATCTTAAGCTTTGTCATGGCTTGGATAATGAACGTCATCTTTGGCGAGGCAGCAGGTCAAAAAAGAGAGCTTATGGAAGGCATCACGATGCTTGTTGCAGTGGGACTTCTATTTTATGTTGGCTTCTGGCTTCTTTCAAATGCTGGCGCTAAAAAATGGAACGACTACATCAAATCTCACTTATCTGAGTCTATCTCAAGTGGCTCAAGCACGATGCTTTGGTGGACTGTATTTTTAGCGGTATTTAGAGAGGGCGCTGAGACAGTGCTATTTTATCAAGCGCTTATCTTTGACGCAAAAGACTCAGCTGGCTACTCAATGATCGCAGCTGGCTTTGTTGTAGGTCTTATCGTTCTTTTAATAGTCTATTTCTTATTTAAAATTTTCGCTATTAAAATTCCTATTAAGCCATTTTTTATATTTACATCAGCTATCATCTTTTACATGTCGATCGTCTTTGTTGGCAAGGGTGTTGGCGAGCTAGTTGAGGGCAAAATTTTCATCCCAACTATCATAAAAGGACTAAATTTCCCTGACTGGATGAGAGACTGGCTAGGACTTATGCCATATTACGAGAGTTTAATACCTCAAATCATTATGGTGCTTGCCCTAATTATAGGCATCGTTATCATGAAATCAAAACAAAATAAAAACTAATCTTATTAAAAGGAGAGGAAATGAATAAAATTCTTAGTTCAGCTCTAGCACTTAGCCTAGCAGCTGGTTTTGCACTTGCTGGAGAACACCCAATCGGCGAGCCTGTAGAGGCTAATGGCATGGAGATAGCTGCAGTTTATCTTGAGCCAATCGACATGGAGCCAAAAGGCGTTGATCTAGCTCCAAGCTTGGCTGACCTTCACTTAGAGGCTGACATCCACGCTATAAAAGGCAACAAAAACGGCTTTGGCGAAGGCGAGTGGATCCCATACCTAAAAATCAACTATGAGCTAAAAAACCTTGATAATGGTAAAACTAAAAAAGGTACATTTATGCCAATGGTTGCAAGCGATGGCCCACACTACGGTGCTAACGTAAAAATGGATACAGGTGTTGGTAACTATGAGCTTAAATTCCACATCGACAATCCAGAAAAACAAGGCTTTGGTCGCCACGCTGACAAAGAGACTGGTGTTGGTAAATGGTTTGAGCCTTTCACAACAACTTATAAATTTCAATGGACAGGTGGTCCTGTTAAATAGTCACTTTGGGGCGTTTTCGCCCCTTTTTAAAAATTCTCATAGGGTTTAGTTATGTCAATTTACTTCTATCAGGTCTTTTTAGCCCTCCTTGGATTTACGCTTTTTGCTGCCTTAAATAACAATGGCAAAAGTTTAAAAACGATCTTTTTACCATCATTTCTTGGCGTTGTTGCTGGTGTGCTTATCTTTAAAGCTGCTCGTCATGCGCTTGTTGATGACCAGTTTAAAATTTTTATTGATTCAGTGACGCTGGTTTTTCTACTAATTAGCATTTTATGGATATTTTTCGAGCTTAAGATAGCAAAAATCGTAACATTTTTTATTTTAGGCATCGGCTTTGGCTTTGGCTATAGCTCAAGTAGCGCATTGTTCCCGCTATTTGGCGGCGAGCTGCTTGACACGCTTTCAGTCGTTAGCTTCTTTTTGATGATCTTTGCGATGATCTTGATGCTGTTTTTATTTTTCTTCATTTCAAATTTAAAGGCAAGCATCCCATCATCAATAGCTAAAATTTTAGCTCTTATCACATTAATATTTTTACTAGTTGATAGAAGCTCGCAAACTGCACTCGAGCTTTTACGTGCAGGCGCTTTAAAGATAAGTAGCGAGCTAAATTCTCAAATTTTATCTATCAGTGCAAAAGGCATCTACGTCACAGAATTTAGTGCCTATTTTTATATAGTTGTGATCCTACTTTTATGCATCATCGCGCTTTGCTTTATGCCAAAAAGTATCGATAAAAACGCATTTGGCTCTATCAAATACCGCTTTACAAAAGCCATTAGAGAAAATGTCTTTGACAATGCAAAATTTGCATTTTGCAGCGTTTTAATAGCGCTTGGCTTCTCGCTTTATTATGACCTTTACGCATCTCGCCCACCTCAAATTTCAGAGCCAGTCTTGGTTGAGCCAGTGGGAGATAAATTTATATTTGATGTTGATATGTTAAAAGATAACGAACTTCACAGATTTGCCTACATCACAGATGAGGGCAAGCAGATAAGATTTTTCTTGCTAAACCGCTTTAGCGACCGCCCATCTCCTGTCATCGTCTTTGACTCGTGCATGATATGCGGCGATATGGGCTACATAAAAAGAGGTAATGACCTTATTTGTATCTCTTGTAATGTTAGAATTTTCTTGCCGTCAGTTGGCAAAGAGGGCGGTTGTAACCCGATCCCTATGGCATTTACCTTCGATGGTAAAAATATCATAGTTGATTATAAAACGATCGTCGCAGGGGCAAACTACTTTAGTAAGGTCGTCGAAAAGATGGTGCTTGACCCAGTTAGTCGCAAAAAGGTGAGCAATCTTGATTCAAGATCATATTTATACTACGGACGCACATATTTCTTTGAGAGCAACGAAACTCAGGCGAAATTTGAAGCAAATCCAGAAAAATATGTAGAAACAAATGGAACGTTAAAATGAAAAATATGCAACTAAGAATGATAAAAAGCTCGATCACTGGCTCAAAGGTGCAAAAGACGATGGCGTTTATCACCATCTTGCTAGCTGCTCTTTTGATAGCTTGCATGCTAAATATCACGCTAAAAATCGGCGATCAAGTGGCAAGCGAGCTTAGAGGATATGGCTCAAATATCGTCGTTTTGCCACGCGGTGAGAGCCTAAGCATCGAGATCGAGGGTAAAAATTTCACCCCACTAAAATCACAAAATTTACTCCCAGAAGCTGATATCTACAAGATAAAAGAGATCTTTTGGAGAAATAACATCGTTGCTTTTGCACCGTTTTTAGAGACAAAGGTAAAAGACGCTAAGGGCGATGAGTTTAGCTTTGAGGGGACATATTTTGATAAAAATATCGGACTAAAAGATGAGCCAGAATTTAGCACAGGCGTTAAGAGCTTGTATGGATTTTGGGGTGTTGAGGGCGCTTGGCCAAAAGATGAGAGCATGGATGAAATTTTAGTAGGAGATGAGCTTGCAAAGTCTAAAAATTTAAAAGTTGGCGACAAGCTTAGCCTTGTAGGCAAAAACGGCACAAAAGAGGTTAGCGTGGTTGGCATCTTAAAAGGGGCAAGCGATGAGGCACATAAGCTAATAGGCTCGCTCAAACTTGCTGGCGATCTCTCAGGGCATCCTGGCTCATACACAAAAGCTGAGGTCTCAGCCATGACGATCCCAGAAAACGACCTATCGCTAAAAGCAAGAAGAAATTTAGACAACCTTGATAGCGCAGAGTACGACAAATGGTACTGCTCGGCCTACGCTGGCTCGATAGCATTTCAGATAGAAGAAAATTTACCAAACGTTAGCGCAAAAGCCAGTCTTCAAGTAAGCGATGCTGAGAGTAATATCGTAAAGAAAATTCAAAGCCTAATGGGTATCGTTAGTATCATCGCCCTTGTGGTTTCAGCCATTGGCATAACATCGCTAATGACAAGCGAAATTTACCGCCGTAAAAAAGAGATCGGCCTTTTAAAAGCCATAGGCGCAAGTAACTTTGAAATTTACGCACTTTTTGCTAGCGAGAGCCTTGTGGTTGCCTTTTTTGCGGGCATCACGGGAGCATTTTTAGGATACGCGCTAAGCTACGTGATGTCTTACATCATCTTCTCTCACGGCATAGGCATAGCATGGATCGTGCTGCCAATTAGCGTGGCATTTGCCTTGCTTATCTCAGTCGTTGGCTCGCTAATGCCAATGAGAAACGTCATAAATTTACTACCTGCGGAGGTGCTATATGACCGCAAATAGCAAATTCTTTTACAATCTAATCTATAAAAGCCTAAAAAATGGCTCATCAAGGGTTATGGTCATCGTGATCTCTATCTTACTTGGAGCGTGCGTGTGTGCGGCATTTGTCAATGTCTATCTGGACATCGACTCAAAGGTCTCACGCGAGCTAAAAACTTATGGTGCAAATATGATCTTTGCTCCAAAAGATATGGCGACAAGCGATGATATGAGCGAAAAAACCTATAATGAAATGATCGCTAAAGTGCCAAAAGATAAGCTTCTTGGCGAGAGCGGATATCTCTTTGCTCAGGCAAATATTGGTCCAACTAATGCCATCGTCATGGGGACAAAATTTAGCAATCTAAAAAAAGTTAAGCCGTTTTTAGATGTTAGAGATGGAGGGATGATAAATGTCGATTTTGACGATAAAAACGTGCTAATAGGCGTTGATCTTGCTCGTCAAGCTGGCTTTAAAGCAGGCGATGATATAGAAATTCGTGCCATTGGTTCAAATGAGAGCATAAATGTAAAGATAAAAGGCGTAGTGGCAAGTGGCGACAAAGAGGACGCTCTTTTGATCACGTCGCTATCTTTAGCTCAAAAAATTTCAAACAAAGTTGGCAAGATAAACTATGCTGAAGCTGTTGTGCTTGGAAATTTTGACGAGATAACATCACTTGCAAAAACTATAAGCAACGATGAAATAGTCGCAAAACCAGTGGCGAAGGTCTCAAAGTCTGAGGGCTATATCTTGGAAAAGATCAAACTTCTAATGGCGCTTGTCAGCCTTGTCATCTTGCTTATCACTTCAATGTGCGTAAATACAACGCTTAGTGCTATCTTGCTCTCTCGATCACGTGAGATCGCACTTCTTAGAGCCATAGGCGCAAGCAAAAAAGACGTGCTAAGGCTATTTGGCTTTGAAACATTTGTGACAGCGCTCATCTCAGCGTTAGTTGGAGCGTTTTTAGGTTATCTACTAGCTCAAATTTTAGGTTATGCGATATTTGATTCTAGTATTGATTTTAGAATTTTAAGCATCCCAGTAGCTGTGGTCATATCACTTCTTTTTGCAGCGATCGCAGCGTTTTACCCGATTAAGCGGGCACTTAATAACAAAATGGCAGATACACTAAGAGGAGAATGATATGCAAAATGCACTAGAACTTAAAAATATTTGTAAAATTTTTGGCGATGTAAAAGCACTTGATGATATAAGTTTTGAGGTTAAAAAGGGCGAGTGGGTCAGCGTCATGGGACCAAGCGGTAGTGGTAAGAGTACTCTTGTAAATATCCTTTCTCTAATGGATACTCCAAGTAGTGGCGTATATATGCTTGGTGGCGATGATGCGAGCAACCTAAATGCCGATGATACGCTTAAATTTAGACGTGAAAAGATCGGACTTGTCTTTCAGCAGTTTCACCTAGTACCATATCTTAGCGCTCTTGAAAACGTGATGATAGCGCAGTATTATCACAGCTCAGTTGATGAAGAGGATGCTAAAAAAGCCCTTGAGGCAGTTGGCCTCTCTCACAGGCTAACGCATAGACCAAGTCAGCTAAGTGGTGGCGAGCAACAACGCCTTTGTATCGCGCGCTCGCTCATAAACGACCCTGAAATTTTAATAGCAGATGAGCCAACTGGTAACCTTGACGAGGCAAATGAGAGGATCATACTTGATCTATTTTGCAAGCTAAGAAAAGAGGGCAAAACGATACTTTTAGTTACACACAATCCAGATCTAGGCGAGTATGGCGATAAGATCGTCTATTTAAGACACGGCAAGCTAGAGAAGATCCGCACTATCGAAAATCCAAAGGTGCCAAATGCGATATAAAATTTTACTTTTATGTCTAGTCTCAGCCCTAGTTTTGGGCTGCGTCAAGCAGTATGAGAAGCACCACATCACTCTAAATGACTCAAGTGGCATCGATACGCAGTTTTTCCCTACCGAAAAGCGCCTAAAGATCGGCGACAAGCCATATATGCTATTTTTCTTTGGCACGGACTGTGGCGTGTGCAAGGCTGCGATCCCTGATCTAAACGCGCTTGAAAAAGAGTATGGCAAAGAGGTTCAATTTATCGGCATTTTAGGACCTAGCAAAGGCTTTGATAAGGATATCGAAATCTTAAAAGAACACAACATCACCTTTAAAACTACAAGCGACAAGGTCTCAGTGGATTACTTCAGCAAGGCAGTTGGTGGCGTTATGGGCGTGCCAGTTATCTATTTTTTTGATAAAGATGGTAAGATGCGATCAAAATTTATCGGTCTTACACCAAAAAGTGTGCTTGAAGGTGCTATAAGATCGCTCTTATAGGAGTGAAGATGAGAAATTTCTTTTTATTTGTTCTAGCGGTGTTTTTTGTAGGATGTGCTAGCAACACGCCAAATATCTCGGTAAAAACGAGCGATCCGATATTTTTTACGCTTGGTGAAGCAAACAAAAGCGTATATGTAAATTTTAAAAATAGCGCAACTGGACAAGATGTAAATGCTGAAATTTTAAGCGAATTTGCAAAGGCTGGCTTTAGAAATGAGCCAAATATCAAAAATGCCGACTTCATCATCCTTGGCGACGTGCAAAGTTTTTCTAGGACAACCAAAAGAGATCCTAGATTTTCAATGGGCATGGGATATGGATTTGGCAGACCAAGTTTTGGCTTTGGCTACTCGATGTTTTTCCCATTTGGTTATGATGATTATGATGACGACTTTAGCACAAACAGCTATGCTTACTACATGCAAGTAAGCGTGCTAGTGCGCCCAAAAGATGGCGGTGAGAAAGCGACAAATATCTCGCTCATGCAAGCTGGCAATGTCTATTCGCCAAGCTACATTTGGCCATTTTTCAAAGAGCGCCTAGCAAAACAGATCGTTAGCTTTTTCTATAACGTCTCACAAAGGTAGAGAAATTTAGCGAAATTTAAAAGGAGTTAAGATGCTAGTTGATGGAAGCTACGAAATTTTATCTTGTGATGATGTGGAGCTTGGCATCAAAAGAAGCTCTGCTTTATCTTTTTATGCCTGTTATGACGATGTTAAAGAGACAAAAGCTCTTTTAGTTATCATCTCTGGTTTTGGAGAGGACTCTGACTCTGGCTATAGAACCCATCTAATGCGAAGCATGGTAGAGTCTTATGATGTGGCATGCATTAGTGTGGATTATCACTGTATAGGCAACCGCCCACAGCTTGGGGCAAAATTTGGGCTTGATGATATAGACCGCGCGATACTAATAAGAGAATTGGCAAAGATCGGTATAACTTTACCTATTGATTTAAAAATAGTTGATAACTATGATAAAACCTGCGTTTTACTTAAAAGTCTTAACGAGGAGATCACTATTAGAAAAGAGAGCGGGGTCTTGCCAGATGATTTTATTTTAGATATCAGTATGACTATGCTGCCGACAAAAAACGAATACCAAAATTTTGGCGTTATGCAAGCAATGGACGTGCTAAATGCCGTGCTTTATACAAAAAAATATATAAATAGTGCCAAATTTGAGCATCTACCAGTGATAATGGTAGGCAGCTCACATGGTGGATACTTGGCACATATGTGCGCTAAGATAGCTCCTTGGCTAGTTGATGCGGTGATAGATAATAGCTCTTACGCTATATTTTTATGGAAACTTATTGGTTTTGGAAAGGAGATTGATTTTACTAGGTTTTTTGGCTGTGGCACTGGAAATTTATATGAAAATTTAAATCTTTACTTCTGCGATAAAACTTATTGGACTCTTAATGATAAATCACCATATTATTTTAGTGATGCAAGAGAAGAGATAAGAAATATCCTAAATTTAGATCATTTAACTGTTCAAAGCAGCTATAAAAAGCCAATTTACGTGAGCTATCACTGCATTTATGATAAAGAAGTAGCCCCCGCAAAGGATAAAACCAAGCTTTATGAGACTCTTAAGAAGCTAAAATTTGACGCAACTTTGCATATGACAAAAGATGAGAGCGAGGTTGATGGTAAATTTATAAAATCTCTAACTCACGGCATGGGGATGTCTTATAAACTGCTTTTGCAAAGAGAGCTTCCTGGCGTTATGAAGAAAATTTTGTCTAAAAAAGATAAAAAAGATGAGATTAATGAAAAATGCATAGAGTATAAGTGTGGTGATTTGCTTTATAAATTTAGTGAAGTCTCAGACCAGATAAGGTTTGAAGTTACCAATATTTAAATTTTTAGAGCCATTTTATCTAAAGCTAGGCTTTTAAAGACCTAGCTTTAAATTTTCTAGTTATCTATCATAAAATCATAAAATTCGTTGTTATATCCGACGTTTCCTATCTTGCTATATTGTATAAGAGCTGCTTTTATGTTATCGATTTGCTGATACATAAAGCCAAGGGCAGCTCTGTTTTCAACAGCTCTTGGATCATTTAGCTTTGTAAGCTCCAAAAGTGCGATAGCATTTGTTATTTTATTCGCTCCAGTGGCTGCTACACTTGCTAAAAAGAGCGTCCCAGCATCATTTATCTTAAACTCGTCTATGACCTCATTATAAAGCTTATAGCTCTCATCAAAGTCGTTTGTAAAGATATCCACGTAGGCTAGAGTTTGGATCAAATTTATATTTTTTGGAGCCTCTTTTAGCTGGGCTCTTAGCTTGTCACGCTCCCTTGTTAGCAGGCCTGAGATCTGAAGTAGTTTGATGTATTGCTTTTTGATGATATCAGCGCCGTGGTAGAAGGCATTTGAGTCGAGATTTTTATCGATGAAGTAAATTTGTATCGCTTTTGCATACTCTTTGACGTTTTGATCTTTGTTTTTAGAGATGAAATTTAAGATATTTGCGATGATATCGTTTGGCAAAATTTTAACCAGCTCATCAGCCCTTTTTGACATTACCTCGTCGTTGTTTGAAATTTTAGCGGTGATGATATCAAAGGCTAAATTTAACGTCGTAGGCTCTTTTGGCTCTTCAAGCCACCTTATCATCGCACTTTGGTTGCCGCTAATTAGGCTTAAAAGCGAGGCGTATAAATTTACAGGTTTTAGGCTCTTGTCGTTTTCTAAATTTTCTCCGATCTCTTCAACTAGTTTTGGATTTAAATTTCTATTTATATCCATGCAGATCGCGCCAAAAATGCCAGAGAGGTGGTTATTTACATCCTGATGGTAGCTTGCTATAAAATGCTTTGCAGCAAGGCTAAAATTTCCAAGCTGAGCGTAGCTAAGAGCTAGGTTATACTGCAAGATCGAGTGGTTTGGATAGGCTTTGGCTAGCTCTTCAAAGTCCTTGTTTGCCTCTTTTAAGCGGTAGTTAAGTGCCTTTGCGATGGCTTCGCTAAGTTTGGCATTGACCTTTGAGGCGGCGGCACTTTGGCTAAGGTAGTCATTTGCCGCTGAGGTGTCATCTAAAAAGACGCTAACCCCGCCTTTTCTTATCTGCTCTATGCTCTGTTTCGCGTCAAAAACCTTATACGGCGCAAAATAAAATAGCGTCTCATAGCGTCTTGTTCTATCAAAAAACATATCGTCGCTAAAGTGCGCCTGAGCTAGGCTAACGTCAAAAAGATCTGGCTTTAGGATGGTCTTTATCTTGTAAATTTTACTTGGCATCGAGGCGTTGTAGTCATAAACGTCTTTGATAAATGCCGCCGCGTCACCATAATCAGCAGTTTTTAGATCGATTAGCGCCTCAGTCATCTTGATAAGATCAATATTTGGCGTATTTTTAGAAGCCTTTGTTAGATAGTCCCTTGCCTTGTCGTATTTGCCAAGCCTTGCGTAGAGCTGCGCTAGCGTAAAGTCAGCCTTAAATGCCTTTTGCCCCTCAAGCTTAGCTATGGCTCTCTCATCATCTCCAAGAAGCGATAAAATTTTAGCGCTCAAGTAAGCATACTCGCCCTTATAGTCCTCTGTGCTAGGATGCGAGAGTGCTTGTAGCGCCTCGTAGTAATTACCCTTGTAATAATTAACCAGCGCATAGTAGTAGCTGTAAAGTGGCGAGCTGTTTTCATACTGCAAAAAGGAGTCCGCAAGCCCTATGTAGTAGTTGAAATTTTTGGTGTTATTTAGCTCGAGCGAGCAAACAGCGGCGTTTATAGCGCTCACTGCGGTGTTTTCGCGGTCGGTTATCGCTTTGTTAAACGATATGATCGCCTCATCGCATTTTTCTTGTTTCATCTGCGAAACGCCGAGGTTGTAGTTTGAAAGCGACTGGTTATAAACAGCTATGTTTTCATAAATTTTTAACGCTTCAAATTTGTTGCCACGCTCATAAAGCTGGTTGGCCTTGTTTATCATCTCATCGATCTTTGAAGCGCCAAAATTTTGCGTTTGGTAGTTGTTTTCTATATTTTTTACGATAGCTGTAGTATCTATCTCCTCTTTTTTATCTTTTTTTAGCAAGACGATTAACAAAACAACTATCAAGATGACAAGCACCAAAGCAGCTGCGCCGATGATGATAAAGAGCTTTTTCTTGCTCTTTTTTACTGGTATTGGCTCTGGGATGCTCTCATCTTGTAGCACGCCATCACTTGCGATGCTCTCAAGCGAGACGATCTCTTCAGGTGCCTCTGTCTTTGCCTCTTCAGGCGCTTGCTCTGCTTGCTCGCCAGGTGGTTTTAGAACTACAACCTCGTCATCAGCCACTACATATACCTTTTAAGAACTTCTGGAATTTCGATAGTGCCATCAGCTTTTTGGTAGTTTTCCATTATCGCTATTAGCGTCCTGCCAACTGCCAGACTTGAGCCATTTAGGGTATTTACAAGCATATTTTTCTTGCCATCTTTAAAGCGAATTTTCGCTCTTCTTGCTTGAAAATCACGAGTATTAGAGATAGAGCTTATCTCGCGGTATTTACCCTGACCTGGTAGCCAAACCTCAAGATCTACCGTCTTTGCCGCGCTAAAGCCTAGATCGCCGCTGCAAAGAAGCATGTGGCGGTGAGGCAAACCAAGGCTAGTTAGCATGTCGCTAGCGCAAGATATCATCTCAGCAAGCACGCCCTCGCTTTGATCAGGCTTTGTGATGCTTACAAGCTCTACTTTTTCAAACTGGTGCTGGCGGATCATGCCTCTAGTGTCACGTCCTGCTGAGCCTGCCTCTTGGCGGAAGCATGCTGAGTAGCAAGTCATCTTTATAGGTAGCTGCTCTGCTTCAATGATCGTGTCATTGTATAAATTTGTCACAGGCACTTCGCTAGTTGGGATGAGGTAGAGATCCTCGTCGCGCACTTTGTAAAGATCCTCTTCAAATTTAGGCAGCTGACCGGTACCAAAAAGTGTGTTTGAGCTTACCAGATAAGGGACATTTACAAGCTCAAAGCCTCGCGCGCTGTTAAAGTCGATCATATAGTTTATAAGCGCTCTACTAAGCCTTGCTCCTATGCCACGAAGCACGGTAAAGCGCGATCCTGAGAGCTTTGCACCCCTTTCAAAGTCAAGCCAGCCAAGGCTCTCGCCTAGCTCCCAGTGCTCCTTTGGCTTAAAGTCAAATTTAGTTGGCTCAAGCACCGTTTTTATGCAGACATTATCGTCCTCGTCCTTGCCAAATGGCACATCATCGTCGGTGATATTTGGCACGCTAAATGAAATTTGCTCAAGCTTTTCTTCATATTGTTTAACGATCTCATCGGCGTCAGCAAGGGCAGCTTTGTTTAAATTTAGCTCACTTTTAAGCTCACTCACATCTTCGCCAGCTCTTGCTTTTACGCCAAGCTCTTTGCTCTTTGCGTTTTGGATCGCTTGGAAATTTTCAAGTGCTTTGCGCTTTTGCTTTAGCTCGTTAAAAGTTTGCAAAAGCTCATCTAGCAAGCTAGCTTTAACGTTTTTGCCCTCTAGTTTTTTTACGAATTCATCGTAGTTTGTCTCAAGTAGTTTTAAATTTATCATTATCCTCTCCTTATTCTATCCTTAAACCATAAACATAACTTTTGCAAGCAATACGATCGCCACCGCAAGCGTAAGTGCGATAGGGTGGATGTTGCCAAGTGGGCTAGGGCGCTTAAATATAAATTTGCAGCTTAAATTTACTATCACCGCAGCCACGATCACCATCGCTAAGCAAAATTTGATCATAAAAGCGATCTGTAAATTTGTCTCAAAGTAGCCTCCAGCCTTGCTGCCTACCCAGTTACTCATCATCATGCCACCAGTTAAAACTAAAAGTAGCACGCAAATAGGCATGATCTTAACAGCTACTGAGCCGATGGCTTGTTTTGCCTTTTGAGCAAGCTCTGGTGGCATCTTTTTGCTCGCCACTCTTAATATAATCACATCAAAAAATAGATAACCAACAAAGATAATCGCGCAAAAAAGGTGAATTATCTGCGCGTAGGGGTATAAATTTTGCATATTTTTCCTTATCTGTAAATTCCAACCGCTTCACGCACTTTTTTTATCGTTGTGTGAGCCACATTTTGAGCCTTTTTAGCACCTAGATCTAAAATTTTAGCCACCTCGTCAGGGTTGTTTTGATAGTGCTCAAATTTCTCTCTTGCATCTTTAAAATAGTCCCAAACAAGCTCGTTTAGATAGGCTTTAAAGTGTCCGTGACCCTCGCCGCCTCGCTCATATCTAGCCTGCAAGTCGCGCTGGCCGTTCTCGTCTAAGAAAAGCTTTGCGATATTATAGACATTGCAGTTTTGCCACTGCTTTGGCTCTTCAAGTGGCGTGCCATCAGTCACGATGCTTGAAATTTGCTTTTTAAGCGTCTTGGCGTCCGCGAAGATATCGATAGTGTTGCCGTAGCTTTTGCTCATCTTTTCGCCGTTTGTGCCAGGCACGGTAGCGACGTTTTCATCGATCTTTGCCTCAGGCAGAGTGAAAATCTCGCCATGTTCGTTGTTAAATTTGATCGCAATATCACGCGCGATCTCTACGTGCTGGATCTGGTCTTTGCCCACAGGCACGACCTGCGCGTTATAAAGCAAGATATCAGCCGCCATCAAAACCGGATAGCTAAAGAGTCCGTGGTGCGAGCTAATGCCCTTTGCGACCTTGTCTTTGTAACTGTGCGCGCGCTCAAGTAGGCCCATAGGCGTGTGCTGGCTTAGCACCCAGTAAAGCTCAAGCACGTCTTTTACGTCACTTTGCACCCAGAAAATGCTCTTGTTTGGGTCGATCCCAAGCGCCAAAAATGCACACGCAGCGTCAAAGGTGTTTTGTTTTAGCGCTTTGCCGTCGCTAAGGCTGGTCATCGCGTGGTAGTTTGCTATAAACATAAACATCTCGTTTTTTTCTTGCATATCAACCATCTGCTTTATCGAGGCAAAATAGTTGCCAAGGTGTAGTTTGCCGGAGGGTTGGAGGCCGGTTAATACTCTCATCTTATCCTTTCAAATTTTGGCTTCGTTTTTTTGAGCGCCTTTAAATGAGTTTGTAAATTTTAATCATCGACAGGCTAAATGCCTAGTCTTGATTAAAATTTGACTGCACAACATTTAAATTCATCTCAAAACACTTCGCCAAAATGCTTTTTTAAATTTTAACATCACGTTAGACTTTATGCGTCTAGCTTGGTCTTAAAATTTAGCTTGACAGGCTAAATGCCTAGTTTTGATTAAAATTTAACTGCAAAACATTTGTCGCTTTAGCGTTGCGAACAAGTGAAGCAAAAAATCATCTCACGATACTTCGCCAAAATGCTTTTTAAATTTTAACATCACGTTAGACTTTATGTGTCTAGCTTGATCTTAAAATTTATCTCGCAGGTTAAATGCCTAGTCTTGATAAAATTTGACTGCACAACATTTGTCACTTTAGCACTCTATCAAAGTGAAGCAAAATTTATCTCAAAATTTCGCCAAAATTTCTCACTATAAAACATTAAATTTAGCTCAAACATCACAAATTCCAACACCACGCCAGATAGCCATCTAGCCTGATCTTGAAATTTTTATCGTTGCAAGCAGCCCACGCCACTTTTCAACTAAACTTTTAAAAGTATCCTTATCTCTTTTACGATCTGCTTTGGGGTTTTGCCCTCGACTTCAACGATATAATCAGCCTTTTTCTCATAAAGCTTCTCACGCTCTAAATGCAGTGCCTCAGCCTTTTTTAGGTCGCTTAAAAGTGGGCGTTTGGCGAGTTTTTTCTCGCTATTTTTGCTATTTTTTAGCCTTTGCATGATCGCATCAAAGCTTGCTTTTAGATAGATCACGGTGCCTATTTTGTTTAAATTTTTAACCTTTGCAAAGCCCCCACCTGTCGAGATGATCGCATTTTTGACATTTGTGGCTAGAAATTTGGCAAGATCTTTTTCAAGCTGCCTAAAATGCTCTTCGCCAAATTCATCAAAGATAGCTTTTATCTTCATATTTTGTGAGCTTTCTAGCAAGTCGTCACAGTCAAGGTTCATCGTCTTTAGCGCCTTGCTTAGCGCCCTTGCAGTTGTGCCCTTGCCAACGCCCATAAACCCTATCAAAACGATATTATTGTTCTTTGTCTTCATCACTCTCTCCACGTTTTTTAGGGATTAGCACGATAGGCACGCCAGCTAGACTAAAGCTCTCTCTAAGCTTGTTTGTCAGGTAGCGTTTGTAGCTAAAGTGCAGGCATTTTGGGCGGTTCATTATGAGCGCTATCATGATAGGTGCGGTTTTAAACTGCACTGCGTAGTAAATTTTTACGACCCTGCCCTTATCTCGTGGCAGTGGGTGCGCTTTGGTCGCTTCGCCGATCACTTCATTTAGCTTTGAAGTTTGGATTTTTTGGGTGTAGTTTTTGTAAATTTCAACTATGAGCGGGTAAATTTTATGCACTCTTTTGCCACCAAGTGCCGAAACGCTGATGATCGGAGCGTATGCGAGAAATTTAAACCTATCTTTTATCTCTTTGCAAAGCTCGTCAAA
Organism: Campylobacter concisus; assembly: GCF_003049065.1. Classification (GTDB taxonomy): domain Bacteria; phylum Campylobacterota; class Campylobacteria; order Campylobacterales; family Campylobacteraceae; genus Campylobacter_A; species Campylobacter_A concisus_BE. Next base: position 109,873 of record NZ_PISC01000006.1, read on the forward strand.
TTCTTCGCTGCTTTTGTCCCATTTGTTTAGCACGATGATGACGCCAAGCTCAAATTTCGAGGCGATGCCAGCGATACGCTCATCAAGCTCGGTTAGTGGCTCAGAGCTATCAAGCACAAGTAGCGCCACGTCTGTCTCTTCTAAAATTTTCTCAGTTCTATTTAGCGCGTATCTCTCGATGCCCTCGATCTTGCCACGCTTTCTGATACCAGCAGTATCGACAAACTCAAAAACTCTGCCATCATGCTCATAAATTTCATTGACTGGGTCGATCGTAGTGCCTGCTACGTCGCTAACGACGGCGCGGCTCTCTTTTACAAGGGCATTTAGTAGTGAGCTTTTGCCGACATTTACACGGCCTATGATGCCAACTCTTATATTTTTGCTCTCATAGTCTATCTCGTCGCTTAGCTCGCCCTCGTCGTTATAGTTTTCTAAAAAATCATCAAAATCATCGCTCGTATCGGCCTTTATCTGCACTTTCGCTTCTAAGTGTTTTGCTAGCCAGATGCTAAGCTCATCGACGCCGGTGTTGTGGCTTACTGAAATTCCAAATGAGTTTTTTGCGCCAAAACTTACAAATTCCCACTCTCTTTGCTCGTCTTTTTTGCTGTCGATTTTGTTGATGACTAGAGCGATTGGTAAATTTAGCTTGCTAAGCTCGTAAAAAATGGCTCTATCCTCGTCATCTGGCATCATTTTGCCATCGACCATGTATAGGATAACGTCTGAGTTTTTAGCCTCTGCCAAGGTCTTTGCTTTTACGTTTTTAAAAAGCTCGCTGCTATCATCAAGCCCGCCGCTGTCGATTAATATACACTCTTTGCCCTCAACTTCGATCTTAGCTTTATTTGTATCTCTTGTAGTGCCGCTAACGTCGCTTGTTATGGCGATGCGTCTTCTTGCTAAGCGGTTAAAAAGTGAGCTTTTGCCGACATTTGGCTTGCCTACTAATATTACTTTTTGCAAATTTTGTCCTTTTTATGATGGCTGATTATACAAATTTTTCTCTTATATAAAGTATAAAATTACGCTTAAAAGCGCCGAAATAAAAGAAAAAATCAACCAAAATTTAAGCCATTTTTTATTAAAATGAGTGCTTTAAATTTAGAGGTTTTGCGATGTTAAAAAGATTTTATATTTCACATCTTGGCATTTTTTATATGCTCTTTGCTTGCTTTATGTTTGCCGTGACTGGCGCATTTGCAAAGTATCTGAGCAAAGATATGCCTTCTATCGAAGTTGTTTTTTTTAGAAATTTGATCGGACTTTTCATCGTCATCTACGCCATCTATAAATTCCCATTTAAACAAACTGGCGGGCACTTTTTCCTGCTGATGTTTCGCGGCTTTGTGGGCACGGTGGCGCTTTTTGCCTTTTTTTATAACGTCGCACACGTAAATTTAGCCACAGCCTTTACATTTCAAAAGACAAATCCAATCTTCACAGCCATTCTCGCAGCTATCGTGTTTAAGGAGCGGTTAAGCTCGCTTGGCTGGTTTGCTGTCTTTTTGGGATTTGGCGGAATTTTGCTTGTTATCCAGCCAAATTTAGGTATCAATAAAACCGATATCATCGGCATTTGGAGCGGCCTTGGAGCGGCTATTGCCTACACGAGTGTCAAGGAGCTAAACAAGAGCTACGGCACAAATGTCATCGTGCTAAGCTTCATGCTTTGGGGCTCATTTTTGCCGCTTATTTGCATGGGGATGGCTGAGTTTTTTACTTATGAGCCTTTGGATTTTTTATTTTCTAAATTTGCTATGCCAAGCTGGCACAACGTCGTTTTTATCTTGCTAATGGGGCTTAGTGGCTACTATTTTCAGGCGTTTATGACAAAGGCATTTGCGGTTGGCAAAAAAGCTGGCGTGATCGCTGCGGTTAGCTACGCAGACGTCATTTTTACGCTTATAATTGGCTATTTTATGGGCGATGCGTTGCCAAATCACCTAGCGCTCGCAGGTATCGTGCTTGTCGTGGTGAGTGGAATTTTGGTTGTTAAAGAAAAATAAAGGAGAAAAGATGATCTTAATCGCTGGACCTTGCGTGATAGAGAGCAAGGAGCTTGTTTTTGAAGTGGCAAAAAGGCTAGTTAAATTTAATGAAAATCCAAAGCTTGATTTTTACTTTAAGTCTAGCTTTGACAAGGCAAATCGCACGAGTATTAGCTCATTTCGTGGCCCTGGACTAGAGAAGGGTTGTGAAATTTTAGCTGAGGTGAAAAAAGAATTTGGCTTTAAAATTTTAACCGATATCCATGAGAGCTATCAAGCTCAGCCTGTTGGCGAAGTGGCTGATGTGCTGCAAATTCCTGCATTTTTGTGTCGTCAGACTGACCTTCTAGTAGCGGCTGCAAAGACAAAAGCGGTCGTAAATATCAAAAAAGGGCAGTTTTTAGCAGCTTCAGCGATGAAACACTCTGTTAAAAAGGTGCTTGAGACAAGAGGAGTTAGCGGCGATGGATACGAGGTTGCAAAGGCAAATGGCGTCTGGCTAACGGAGCGTGGAAGCACCTTTGGATATGGAAATTTAGTCGTTGATATGAGAAATTTGGTGATGATGAGAGAATTTGCGCCAGTCATTTTTGACGCGACCCACAGCGTGCAGATGCCAAGCGCACTTGGCGAAAAAAGCGGCGGCGACGCTAGGTTTGTGCCTTATCTTGCGAGAGCAGCAGCTAGCGTTGGGGTGGATGGATTTTTCTATGAGACGCACATAAACCCTTGCGAAGCGCTTTGCGACGGACCAAATATGCTAAATTTAGACGAGCTTGAAAAGGTCGTAAATGACACGCTAAAGATAGAGGAAATTTTAAATTTTTAAACTAAGGAGAGAGGGATGAAAAGGATTTTAGCGCTACTTTTGGGAGTGCTGTTTTTAGTAGGTTGTGGCTCATCTCAGCCAAAGGTGCCACTTGCTGGCAAGTATAAATTTGAGGGCATTAGCTACACTCATGTGCAGCGCCACGAACCGACAAAATTTCTCTATCAAAGTCCAAAAATGATCGAGAAAAAGTATAACAAACAAATTTTGGGGGCGCTTACAAAAGAAAATTTGCTTGATCCAAATTCTAGCGACGAGCTAAAGATAAAGATAACTCACCGCAGAGAATTTATAGGCGAGGCGACCTTTGCTAAAAGCGACAGGATGGGCAATATCTACCTTACTTACGAGGTAGAAGTCGTTAGAAATGGCGAAGTTTTGAGGCATTATAGCTCTAGCGAGCTAAGGTTTAACCCTGGGGTCTTTGGAAATTTAAAGGGGCTGGTTGGACAAAATAACGATGATAGCCTTGAAAATAAGGCGATTAGCGCAAATGTAAAAGAGATCGTTGATACCATAAAAGGCATGAAGTAAATTTATGTCAAATAGAGGCTTTTTATGGATATTTCTAGGTGCGGTGGCTGAGTGTGGCTGGGCATATGGGCTAAAGCACGCGTCAAATTTAAGTGAATTTTTGCTTACGACACTGCTAGTGAGCATAAGTTTTGTCTCGTTTATGAAGGCTTTAAAGTATCTGCCTGTAAGTATCTCTTATGCAGTATTTGTGGGCTTTGGGACGGTTTTTATCGTCATAGCTGAGATCGTTAGTGACTACTTGGCAAGCGGGATCATGCCAAATTTCATTAGGCTATTTTTCATAGCGACGCTCATCTTAGGCGTGCTTGGGCTAAAAGGGATGAAAGAATGATCCACTTTTTAGCGCTTTTACTAGCTGGATGTTGTGAGGTCTCTGGTGTCTTTTTTATCACGAAATTTTCAAAAAGCACAGGCGTAAAAAAGTGGGCAAATTTCATCCTTTTGCTTGGAAATTTTGCCCTTTCTTTAACGCTACTTAGCTATGCGATGCAAACTATCGCTATGTCGGTGGCGTATGCGATCTGGACAGGCATCGGAGCGATCGGAGCAGTCGTGGTAGGCGTAGTTTTTGAAGGTGAGAAGATAAATTTTAAAAAAGCCTTGTTTTTAGCGCTCATCATCTTTAGCGTCATCATGCTAAAGATAGTTTGACGAAGGGTCTATTTTTAAACAAGCTTTTGCTAAACTTGCATAAAAAATAAAGGAGAAAAGATGAAAATAATCGAGGGAAATTTAGCCCTAAAAGGCAACGAAAAGATAGCGATCATAAACGCAAGGTTTAACCACATTATCACAGACCGCTTGGTAGAGGGCGCAAAAGATGCATTTTTACGTCACGGCGGCGACGAGAAAAATTTAACTTTAGTGCTAGTCCCTGGCGCATTTGAGATACCTATGGCGCTTGAAAAGGTGCTTGCAAGCGGTAAATTTGACGCGGTTTGCTGCGTGGGAGCGGTGATAAGAGGCGCAACGCCACACTTTGACTATGTAAGCGCTGAGACCACCAAAGGCATCGCAAACGTGACGCTAAAATACGCAAAACCAGTCACATTTGGCGTGCTAACGGTAGATAACATCGAGCAAGCGATAGAGCGAGCTGGCAGCAAGGCTGGAAACAAGGGCTTTGAAGCGATGACGGGCGTTATAGAGATGCTAAATTTATACAAAAAGCTAGGAGAGTAAAATGGCCACACGTCATCAAGTGAGACAAGCCATCGTTTCGCTACTTTACTCAAACGAGATAAACCCCGTAACTGCGGAGTTTGAAGAGGAATTTTTAGAAGAGAAAAAGATAAGAAATGAGCGCAAAAACGAGGCGCAACAGACCTTTAAAGAGGTGCTTGCAAATAAAGAAAAACTAGATGAAATTTTAAAACCACACCTAAAAGATGGCGACTTTAGCAAGGTTGGCGCAACTGAGCTTGCTATCCTTAGACTTGGGCTTTATGAGATGAAATTTAGCCAGACTGATAAAGCTGTCATCATAAACGAGGCGATCGAGCTTGCAAAGGAGCTTGGAAGTGATCAGGCACCAAAATTTATAAACGGTGTGCTAGATAAGATAAAGGGCGATCTATGAGGCTCTGCGTCGCTCTTGATATGGCGAGCAAGGATGAAAATTTAGCCCTCGTGCGTGAGCTAAAAGGGCTTGACCTTTGGCTGAAAGTGGGGCTTAGAAGCTATCTTAGAGACGGAGCTAAATTTATAGAGGAGCTAAAAGGGGCAGGGGATTTTAAAATCTTTCTTGATCTAAAGCTCTATGATATCCCAAACACGATGGCAGACGCCGCTGAGGTCGTCTCAAAGATAGGCGTGGATATGATAAATTTGCACGCTAGTGCTGGCGAGCGAGCGATGAAGACCGTGATGGAGCGTCTTAATGCGCTGCAAAATCGCCCTTTAGTGCTTGCTGTATCAGCACTTACTAGCTTTAGCGAGAGCGAATTTGAAGCGGTTTATAACGATACTATTTCTCGCTCGGTTAGGAAATTTAGCCAGATGAGCTTTGAAGCGGGGCTTGACGGCATGGTCTGCTCGGTCTTTGAAAGTAAGCTCATAAAAGACGTGACAAATCAAAATTTCATCACTCTTTGCCCTGGAGTTAGGCCTTTTGGCGAGAGTGCGGGTGATCAAAAGAGGGTTGCAAATTTAGTTAGCGCAAAGCAAGAGGGTAGCGACTTTATCGTCGTTGGCAGGCCGATTTATGAAAACGCAAACCCAAGAGAAATTTGCGAGAGAATTTTGGAGCAAATTTAGCGCCCTAACTTGCATAAAATTTGATCTAAAATTATTTTAAGCATAGTTTTTCGCGTAAGAAATTTTAATTAAACCACCTCGCCAGAAGCTTGGATAACGACTTAGCGTAGTAGCAGATAAAATTTAGCTAGCTTTTTAGCGCACGAATAAAATTTAAAATTTCATTGCGGCGAGTTTGGCGTTGCTTAAAAAATTTGAGGTAAATTTGAGCGATTTTAAAAAAATCCCCTATGTCGGCGAGGCGACGCAGGCCGATTTGCTGGCGCTAGGCTACGAGGATATCGCTTCGCTAAAGGGCTCGGATCCTGAGGAGATGTTTGAACGCACAAAGGCGCTTGGACGCGGTAGCGATAGATGCATCCTCTATGTTTACCGCATGGTTTGCTACTATGCAAACACTCCACGCCCAGACAAGGCCAAGCTAAAATGGTGGCTTTGGAAGGATTAAATTTTTTAAATTTGACCACTATTTATAAACAGCACAAACTTTTATCAACTTTTACAAGCATTGAGCCACGGTTTTAACGTTATTTTAAAGCCTTTATGCATAAAATCACAAACTATTATTATCAGAACTTTTTAGTTGACTTTTTGACTTAGTAAAACAAAAACCATAGATAGCAAAGGGTAACTAATATTTTTAATTATATAAATAAGGTAAAAATGAGACTCTGGACGATAAATTTTAAATATCTTGACGCAAAGGGTCTTGTGGCTCTGTGGAGAGAGGCTTTGCTGGCTAAAAATGTTTTAGAAGGGCTGACAAAAGGCTATAAAAACCACCCACAATTAATTAGATTTTACACTCATCAAAACTCTATCGATGCTATAAATGCCTATCTTTTGGAAGTTTATAAAGAGGCTTGCGCTCGTGGATATAAATTTGATGTTGCAAAAGTTGGAAAATTTGACGCAGAAAATTTATCCAAGATCGCCGTTACTAGAGGTCAAATCGAGTATGAATTTAGCTTCTTGCAAGAAAAACTAAAACTAAGAGATTTAAAAAAATACAAAGAAAATTTAAATGTAAAAAATATAGAAATTTCTACCATTTTTACGGAGATAGACGGCGACATCGAGCTTTGGGAGAAGGTAAAAACGCTCATTTAGTTTTTATACTACAAATTTTTTTAACGATCTCTATCCTATTTATATCCTCAAATTTGATCTTAGTTTTTACGATCATGAGGGTTTTATCTTTGAAATTTACATCCGAGACTAGGCCGTTAGTTTTTACGTAAGTAAAGCCGTCGTGGTAGCTCACACGCACCTCATCAGCTATCTTTATCTCGCTTAATTTTTTTAAAATTTCATCGACTTTACTCTCGTCAAGCTCTAGTTTTTCGCATTTTTCTCGCTCTTTTTGACGCAAGGCTCGCTCTAAGGTAGAAAGAGGATTAAATGAGCTAAAAATTTTCGCCCTATCTTTACTCGCCACTTTTGTGCCCTCCGATCTTTTTGTTTCTATCTTGCCCAGTCGCTTCTGGCAGCAGGTCGATCGCGCGCAGGATTGAGTTTTTACCAAATTTCTCTTTTATCAAATTTAGCGACTTTAGCACCGCTTTTTCTTTGGCGTCATCTTCAAATAAGCTAAATTCTGCCAAATTTTCTTTTATCACATCGTTTGCTGATATGCCTATTTGCCTGATTAGCCCAGTATTTTTTATCTTGTTTGAAAGCAGCTCCTCAGCCGCGCTCATCAGTACGCTTGAGATATTTGTTGGCGTTTTAAACCGCACGCTTGCACGTTGCTGCGGCTCAAGCTTATCGGCAAATCTCACATTTATCGTTAGCCCGCTCGCCCTTACATCTTTGTTTATCATCCTAAGTGCGAGCCTGTCAGCCATCTCTTTTAGCACGATCACCGCCTCACAGCGCTCGTAGTCTCTTGGCAAAATTTCCGAGCTAAAGTAGGACTTCGTGCTTGGTTTATAGGCTTTTATATCGGCTATCGTCGTTGGCTCTATGCCGTTAGCGTGATCTATCGTGATGTAGGCATCGACGCCAAAAATTTTTTCAAGCAGGCTTTTTGGCGCATTTGCGATATCTTTCATGCAAAAGATGCCGCATTTTTCGAGCTTTAGCCTAGTTTGCTTACCGATACGCCAAAAGTCACTTAGTGGCTGGTGCGTCCAGAGCTGCTTTTTGTAAAGCTCTTCGTCAAGATACGCGATGCCGTCATCTTGGTGCTTTGCTAATATATCAAGCGCGATCTTTGCGAGGTATAAATTTGTCCCCATGCCGCAAGTCGCCGTCACGCCAGTCGTTTTTAAGATCTCATCCATCATCATCTTCGCCATCTCTTTTGCGCCAAGAGCGTAAAATTTCAAATAAGAAGTGAGGTCTATGAAGCACTCATCGATCGAATAGACATAAATGTCCTCTTTGGAGACATATTTTAGATAAATTTCATAAATCCTAGCGGCATAGTCGATGTAAAACTGCATCCTAGGTGGCGCGATGATAAATTTGACATCTCTTGGTATCTCAAAGAGCCTGCAGCGGTTTTTCACCCCTTTTGCACGAAGCGCAGGGCTGACAGCTAAGCAGATGCCGCCACTGCCACGACTAGCATCAGCCACGACTAGATCGGCCTTAAATGGATCAAGCCCGCGCTCCACGCACTCAACCGAGGCGTAAAAGGACTTTAGGTCGATAACGGCGTAAATTTTGCTGTTTGGATTTTCATTTTTCATGAGAGGATTATAGATGAAATTTAGTAAAAGTTAGTTTGCAAATTTTGTTTGAAATGGCTTAAAATTTTAATAAAAATCTTTTAGAAAAAGGCTAAATTTGAGTGCAAAGACCCAGCATCAAAGATATCGCCTCCACTCATAGCTAAATAGCTCCGTGACCAGAAACTACGCCAAGCTGAGCGCTAGAGAGCCGATGCTTATAAATGTAAATGAAGGCATAGCAACTGGCAACGTGGTGAGAATGTTTAGCGACATGTGTGAAATTTTAGTTGGCGCGCTTGCTACTCATCATCCCAGAGCACGTCATCGCCATCTGCGAAGGCGCATGGTACGAACCTGAAGTGCTAGGCGAGAAGAGCCTTTGCAAGCATGGCTGCGTCAATGTGCCAATTAGCGACAAAGGCACATCCGGAACCACTCAAAGCAACTGCGGATACGGGGTCTTAGCAAATTTAGAAAAATTTAAAGACGAGATCAAGCTGGTCGCTGTAAATTTCTAAATTTAGCCATCGCTTTGTGGCTAAGTCAAATTTAGCCGTAAATTTTCTTTAAATTTTCAAGCTTTGTGCTTGCATTTAGTAAGAGCATATCAGCAAGAACCAGCCTTATCATCGCAGTTGCTACGACGCTGCCACGTATGCCTATACAAGGATCATGCCTGCCTCTTAGTTCAAAATCCACCGTCTCGCCAGCTAAATTTAGCGTCTTTTGCTCTTTAAATATCGAAGGCGTTGGCTTAAAATGGCTCTTTAGTACTATCTCAGCGCCGCTACTTATGCCTCCAAGTATGCCACCAGCGTTGTTGCTCAAAAAGCCAAGCTCGTCCATCTCGTCGTTGTTTGCTGAGCCAAGCATAGAGCTTACATTTACGCCAGCGCCGATCTCTACGGCTTTTACGCCGTTTATGCCCATTAAAGCAGCTGCCAAAGCGCCATCAAGCCTATCATAAAGTGGCTCGCCAAGACCAGCTGGCACGCCTCTAGCCACGCTTAAAACCACAGCTCCGACGCTATCGTGCTCGCTTCTAGCTTTATTTACCGCCTCTTTCATCGCCTCTTCGTTACCAAGGGCGTAAATTTGCGAATTTTGGGCAAAATCAAAATCAACCTTGTCGCTAATAACTTTGCCAATGCCAAGCACGCCGCTTAAAACCTCGATCTTAAATTCATTTAAAAGTAGCTGTGCAAATGCCCCACCAGCGACCCTAACTGCCGTCTCTCTGGCACTCGCACGCCCACCGCCTCTGTGGTCTCTAATGCCATATTTTTTAAAATATGTTAGATCAGCATGCCCAGGGCGGAAAATTTCACGTAAATTTTCATAGTCATTTGACTTTTGGTTGTTGTTAAAAATGGCAAAACCTATCGGCGCTCCAGTGCTCATGCCATCAAAGACGCCGCTAAAAATTTCTATCTTATCAGCCTCATCTCTTGCCGTTGTGAAGCTATTTTGCCCAGGGCGACGCTTATCAAGCTCGCCTTGGATGAAGTCTATATCGATCTTTAGCCCAGCAGGTAGGCCGTCTATCACGCCACCGATCGCCACTCCATGGCTCTCGCCAAAGCTAGTTAAGGTTAGTTTTTTGCCAAATGTATTCAAAATTTATCCTATTTTTTGATTTTTTCTAGTGCTATTTTTGCTGCGAGCTGCTGGGCTTGCTTTTTTGAGCTTCCAACGGCACGTGAAATTTCTTTGCCATTTAATAGCAAGGCTATCTCAAATTCTTTCTTGTGATCAGGCCCAAAAGAGCCTATGAGCTCGTATGTTGGTATGACGCCAAGGGTTGCTTGAGTGACCTCTTGAAGGGCGGTTTTGTAGTCCTTTTCAAGGTGTGCAAAGTCGATCTGTGGATAGCAAAGCTCAAGCAAGGCGATCGAAATTTCTCTAACTTTATCAAGTCCAGCCTCTAGGTAGATAGCGCCCATCACTGCCTCAAATGCGTCACTTAAAATGCTATCTTTCTCTCTACCGCCGTTGTTTTCCTCAGCTTGGCTAAGCCTTAAAAACTCGCCCATTTTTAGCCGTCTAGCCATATTTGCAAAGCTTTTTTCATTGACAAGCGCGGCACGAAGTTTGCTCATATCGCCCTCTGCGATCTTGCTAAATTTCTTAAAAAGATACTCAGCCACGAGCAGATCCATCACCGCATCGCCCAAAAACTCAAGCCTCTCGTTATTTAACGCCTGCTTAGTGCTCTTGTGAGTTAGCGCCTCTTCTAAAAGCTCAGATTTTTTAAATTTATAGCCAAGATTACGTTCAAATTCTTCTAAATTTTTCATATCTTATTCTCATCTTTTATTTTTAATGCCTCGTCTCTTGCCATCTGGTCGCACTCTTCGTTTTCAGGGTGCCCAGCGTGCCCCTTGACCCAGCTAGCCACGACTTTATGCGGTCTTGAGATTTCTAAATACTCCTGCCAAAGCTCGACATTTTTTACATTTTTAAAATTTCTCTTTTGCCAGTTTGCAAGCCACTCATTTATGCTATTTACCACGTATGAGCTATCGGTAAAAAGCCTTACCTCGCAGGGCTCTTTTAGCGCTTTTAGCCCCATTATCGCAGCTTTTAGCTCCATTTGGTTATTTGTCGTATATGCCTCGCCGCCACTTTCTTTTTTCTGCGCTTCGTTAAATCTCAAAATGTAAGCCCAGCCGCCAGCTCCAGGGTTTCCAAGGCATGAGCCATCACTAAAAAGTGTTACTATCTTCACTTGATTTTTCTGTGATGTGGGATAAAATTTTGACACTTCCTAGCTCGTGACAGACCGGACAGCGGTAAAAGTGCATAGGAAATGAGTTTTTGCAGTTTTTGCAAACGTAGTTAAAGCTTAACCCAGCCGCGTCAAATTTAGCGTCCTTTAGCCTTTTTATGACATTTAGCTCAAAGCCGTAAATTTCGCATGGACCTTCTATATCGCCCTTTGCGTAAAAGAGTGATTTGTATTTTGCATCGTCTAAATTTATAGGCGTTTTTAGGTTGTAAAGCAGATCCAGCACATCTTCAAATTTGGCAAAATCTTTTAAATTTTCTAAATTTTCATTGTGTCTTATGAAAAGCGCTAAGATCATGCGCTTTAAAAGCTCAAAATTTTGACTAAGGTGCGAGAGAATTTCTACCTTTTCGCTAAAGCTTAAATTTCTATCATCAAGCGTGCTGATAGCCTTTATATAGGCCTTTTGATCTTTTACATTTGTCCCTAGCTCTTCAAGAGAATTTAGCGCATAAAGTGCTTCTTTATAGTTTTTAAGCTTCTCATCTATCATCGTTAAAAAGCGCAGTGCTAGGACATTTCTAGGACTTAGCTCAAGCGCTTTTTCAAAGACTTCGCTGGCTTTTTTTAAAAATCCAGCCTTAAAATAGACCTCTCCAAGCTCGTTTAGGATAAATTCCTTCTCGTTTTTATCTTTTACCTTTTCAAGTGCGATGAGATAGACGCCTATCGATTTTTCAAAGTCACCATTTTTAGCAAATGTCTGACCTAGCATGCTAAGGCTTGGTATATCTACTTCCGGGCTTTTTAGCATCTGCTTGTGCTCGTCGCTTATGCCATCTTTGCTGTCAAATTTCTTGATAAATTTCTCGATGCGTTTTTTCTCATCTTTACTTGAAAATATGCCCCAAGCATAGCTTAAAGCCGCGATCATCAAGATGATACTAAATAGAATAATAAGGCTAAATATCGGATCTCTGTGTCCAATGAAAAAAATATCCACGCTTATACTTTGTAATAAAATTTTACTTTAATTATAACAAAGCAGTTGTATAATTTTGCTTATGATAGATCCAAAATCCATTGAAAAATTAAAAAACCAAATAGACATTGTTAATATCATCGAGCAGTATATCCCAGTTAAAAAGATGGGCTCAAGCTACAAGTGCGTCTGTCCGTTTCACGACGACAAAAACCCAAGCATGAGCATAAATCAAAACAAACAGATGTATCACTGTTTTGCCTGCAAAGCTGGCGGAGATGCGGTTAAATTTGTGATGGATTATGAAAAGCTAACCTACCCAGAGGCGATAGAAAAGATCGCTCAAATTTCAAATTTCAGCCTTGAATACACAAACGACAAGGTGCCAACGCAAAAAGAAAATAAGCACATTTTAGAAAAGGTAAATGCCTTTTATAGAAGTGAGTTTTACAAAAACGAAGCGGCCATTAGATATATCAAGTCGCGCGGTATAAATGACGCTATGATAGAGAAATTTGAGCTTGGCTGGGCTGGAGATAGTAAAAGCACCATTAGGCTTTTACAAAATGAAAATATCGACCCAAAAGAGGCGATAGACTCTGGCATCGTAAAGCAAAATGAAAAGGGGATTTACGCTAGTTTCATAGAGCGCATAACCTTTCCCATCTACTCACACACTACAAGGCTAGTTGGCTTTGGTGGTAGGACGATCTCAGACCACCCTGCAAAATATGTAAATTCGCCCCAAAGTGCGCTCTTTGATAAGTCAAAGCTACTTTACGGCTACCACCTAGCTAGGCAAAGCATCTTTGAGAAAAATCAGATAATAATAACTGAAGGCTATCTTGATGTCATCATGCTTCACTACGCTGGCTTTACAAACGCAGTTGCTGTGCTTGGAACGGCGCTTACTACTAGCCACTTGCCACTTTTAAAAAGGGGCGAGATAAGCGTGGTGCTTTGCTTTGACGGAGATGGCGCTGGCATAAATGCAGCCATAAAGTCGGCTCACCTGTTAAGCATAAATAAGATAGATACAAAAGTAGTCATCATAAGTAACGGCGCAGATCCCGCTGATATGGTCTTTGCAGGCAAGATAAAGGAGCTTAATGAGCTCTTTGGCTCTGGCGAGGACGCGGTGAAATTTTATATAGAAAAGATCATGCAAAAGTATGACATAACCCGTTCAATGCAAAGAGATAACTGCCTAAGCGAGATAAAAGCCTATATGGACGAGCTTGGAGAGGAGATAGCAAGCTCGTATGTGACTGAGGTAGCGGCAAGATTTAACCTCACTCCACAAAGCGTGGCAGATAGGTTTGGGCTAAAGCAGAAGCCAAAAAATGAAGCTAAATTTAAAAGAGAGTTTAGAAAAAAAGAGAAAGATGAATTTAGCAACTCTGTCATGGTAGATGAGGTGCCAGCTGTGATGAACAAAGACCCGCTTGAGTTTGCACTTTTTAAAACCATGCTAAACAACCCAAACTACAGAGATGAGATACTCTCAAAGCTTGGAGCTAGATACTTTATAAAGCATCCTGAGTATCTAAACGCCATCCTTTATAGATACGACGTGAGCGATGAGGAGATGGTTAGAGAAATTTTAATGGACGAAAATATCCATGAGATCACCGATGCAACCACTTTGCAAAAGGCTATTTTAAATATGCAAATCGCATTTTACGAGAACGAACAGCAAATTTTAAAGGGCTCTGACAACCCAAATAAGATAGAAATTTTAGAAAAACTACTATTTATCATCAAAGATCTCAAGACTCAGCTTTATAAAATTTAAAAACTCACACTTTTTCAGCTTCAAATCATAAAACAAAATGTAAAATGCTTAAAGTAATAAATCTTTTTAAGATTGGTTTTATATTTTAAGGATTTATGATGATAGACGCTAAAAGATTTGAGAGAAATTTTAACGCTATAAGCGAGTTTGGAGCGCTAAAAGGTGGAGGGCTAACAAGGCTAGCCTTTAGCAAAGAGGACCTTGAAGCAAGAAAATTTCTTATAAATTTGATAGAAAAAAATGGCTTTAAACTTAAAATTGACAATGTCGGCAATATCTTTGCTATCTATGATGAAGGCTGCGAGGCAGACGCGAAGCCAGTTTGCGTGGGCTCTCACATAGATAGCGTGCCAAATGGTGGCTTTTATGACGGCACACTTGGCGTCATGGCTGGTCTTGAGGCACTAAGCTCTATAAAAGAGGCTGGCATCAAGCTAAAGCGCCCACTTTGGCTCATAAATTTTAGCTGTGAGGAGTCAAGCCGCTTTAAGACAGCCACTATCGGCAGCAAGATAATAAGTGGCAAACTAAGCGAGCAAAGACTTCACGAGCTAAAAGATGAAGATGGCATCTCGCTTTTTGAGGCGATGAGTGCGGCTGGGTTTAAACCACAAAATTTAGATGAAGCCATCCTAAAAGAAAACTCCCTACACGCCTATCTTGAGCTTCACATCGAGCAAGGTCCAGTGCTTGAGCGAAGCGGCATAAGCGTTGGCGTGGTAAGCGGGATCGCAGCGCCTATTAGATTTGAGATCACAATACAGGGCAAGGCTGATCACAGCGGCGCAACTCCTATGAATATGCGCAGTGACGCCCTGCTTGCAGCCTCACACATCATAATCGCAGCCAATAAATTTGCCAAAAACAAAAAAACAGCCGTCGCAACCGTTGGCTACGTGCATGCAAAACCAGGTGTTTTAAACGTCGTGCCAGGCGAGGCAAGGCTTGGCGTTGATCTAAGAGATATCGACAAGGCTAGCTTAGAGGAGCTAAATTTAGAGCTTAGAAATTTTGTGGGTGAGCTAAGCTGTGAGCTTAAATTTAGCTACGAGATAAGAGAGCTAAGCAGCGACGAGCCAGTAAAACTAAGCGAACACGCCATAAATTTACTTGAAGATGAAGCCAAAAAGCTTGGCATAAAAACGCTTACTTTGCCAAGTGGGGCTGGGCATGATGCGATGAATTTAATAAAGCTCGCAAGTAGCGTTGGTATGCTCTTTATCCCTTGTGTGGATGGTATCAGTCACAACACTAAAGAGGCGATAAATTTCAAAGACGCAGTAGCCGCAACAAAAATTTTGACAAACGCACTAATTAGACTTTCAAACGAGGAGTAGTCATGGACAAAATAGCAAAATTAGCACTATCTTTAAAAGAGGATATGATCAAAGATCGCAGATACTTTCACTCGCACCCAGAAACTGGCTGGTTTACCTTTTTTACGACTGCGGTTTTGGCAAAAAGGCTTAGCGAGCTAGGATATGAAGTGAAGCTTGGCGAAGAGGTCGTAAAGAGCGATGCAAGGCTTGGAGTTGGCAGCAAAGAGCAGTGCCAAAAGGCGATCGAGCGGGCAAAAAGCCTTTTAAATCCTGACGAGGCAAAATACCTTGAATGCATGAAAGATGGCCTAACTGGCTTAACAGCCTTCATCGATACAAAAAGGCCTGGTAAATTTAGCGCATTTAGATTTGACATTGATAGCGTTGATGTGACAGAGAGCGCAGAGGCTGCTCATAGACCTTGTAAGGAGGGCTTTGGCTCAGATATCGCTGGTATCACGCACGCTTGTGGGCACGATGGACACATGGCGATGGGTCTAGCGCTTGCAAAGCTGATCGCTAAAAATTTAGACGATTTTAACGGTAAATTTAAATTTATATTTCAAACTGCAGAAGAGGGCACAAGAGGCGCTGTGGCTATGGAGGCTGCTGGGGTGCTTGATGGGGTTGAGTACCTACTTGGCGGACATATCGGCTTTCAAGCAGAAACAAATGGTGGCATAGTTTGTGGCACAAACAAACTGCTTGCAACTTCTAAATTTGACGTGCATATCACTGGCCGTTCAGCTCACGCAGCAGGAGCGCCGCAAGAGGGAGCAAACGCCCTTTTAGCCGCTGCTCAAATGGCTCTAAATATGCATGGCATCACAAGACACGCAAAGGGTGTGACTAGGATAAATGTGGGCGTTTTAAGAGCAGGCGAGGGCAGAAATGTCATAGCTCCAAACGGCTATCTAGCCTGCGAAACAAGGGGTGAGGATACAAATTTAAATGAATTTATGTATAAAAAATGCATGGATATCGTAAAAGGTGTGAGTGAAATTTATGACGTCGATAGCAAAGTCGTGATGACTGGGGGCACAAGCGGGGCAAATAGCGACAAAGAGGTGACTGAAATTTTCTATGAAGCGGCAAAGCAAAGCCCATTTATAGATGACGATAAGATCGTTAAAGAGCTTGACTTTGGCGCTTGCGAGGACTTCGCTCACTTTATGAGAGCTTTGCAAGATAGGGGCGCAAAGAGCGGATATATGATGATCGGTACAAATTTAAAAGCAGGCCATCACAACAGCAAATTTGACTTTGACGAGGAGTGCTTGGTCGCTGGGGTTGATATCTATCTAAGGGCTGCTTACAAACTAAATGGAGCTAAAAAATGAAAAATGCTTTACTAATCAGCGCTTCAAGCTACCAAGATACTGGCTACTTGAGACACTGCAAAAACTGGGTCAAGGACTTCTTGGGTGAGAGTGGTAAGGAGGAGATTTTATTTATCCCTTACGCTGGAGTTAGACGAAGTAATGACGAATATGAGCAAAAGGTGATCGACCGCCTAAAAAACAAAAATATAAAGTCGATCCACCACTACGAGGATAAAATTTCAGCTATCAAAAATGCCAGCAGTATCGCAGTTGGCGGTGGCAATACCTTTATGCTGCTTTACACGCTTTATAAGCTAAATTTAATTGAGCCTATAAAAGAGGCTGTGGCAAATGGCGCAAAATACTTTGGCTGGTCAGCAGGCGCAAATATCGCTGGCAAGACGATGATGACGACAAATGATATGCCTATCATCATGCCAAAGTCCTTTGATAGCCTAAATATCTTCCCATATCAGATCAATCCGCACTTCATAAGTGGCAAACTAGCAGGTCATAACGGCGAGAGCAGGGAGGAGAGGCTAGAGGAGTTTTTGATAGCTAATCCAAAAGATACTATCTATGCTTTGCCTGAGGGCACAGCTTTGCTTATAGGAGGCGACGAGGCTGAGGTCATAGGACATAGCGAAATTTTAAAATTTGAGTATCAAAAAGAGATAGAAAAAATAGAAGTTGGAACTAAATTTAAAATCTAAACAAGGAGAGAGGTATGGAATCATTTAAGCTAATTGCTGCCATTCTTGGCATCGTTGCAGTTGTAGCACTTCTAGTCTTAAAAAAAGAGACAAGAACGGTGCTAATAGGTGTTGGTTTGGTGCTTTGTATAATCGCACTAAAACCGATGGGGGCACTAAGTGCTTTTACTGACTATATGACTAAAGCAGGGCTTATAAAGGCTATTTGTGCGAGTATGGGTTTTGCTTTTGTTATGAAATATACAATGTGCGATAAGCACCTTGTTGCGCTTCTTACAAAGCCACTTAGAAACGTGGGATTTATCTTGATCCCTGTAACAACCGTGCTAACTTACTTTATAAATATCGCTATCCCTTCAGCTGCTGGCTGCTCGGCTGCTGTTGGTGCGACGCTTATACCACTTCTAATGGCTTCAGGCGTTCGCCCTGCGATGGCTGGTGCGGCTGTTTTTGCAGGTACATTTGGCTCAGTCTTAAGCCCAGGCTCTGCGCACAACATATATGTGGCTGATCTTGTTAAAAAGACAGTTGAGGGCTACACAGTTCAAGACATCATAAAAGTGCAAATTCCTAGCGCATTTACAGCCCTTGCTATCGTAGTTGTCATGCTAACTATCGTCGCAATATTATTTAAAGACTATCAAAAAGGTACAAATTTCACTCTTGACAGCAGTGCCTCAAGCGAAGAGAAGTCAGCGTTTAAAGTAAATTTGATCTACGCTCTTATGCCACTTGTCCCACTTGTCATCTTGATTATTGGTGGAACAAGCCTTGCAAAAGACTACAGCTTTTTGGCATGGACAAAGATGGGCGTTGCTGAGGCGATGATACTTGGTGCTATCATAGCTATCTTTGCTACGCTTACAAACCCACAAAAGATCACAAAAGAGTTCTTTAACGGCATGGGTCACGCTTACGCTGATGTTATCGGTATCATCATCGCAGCTGGCGTCTTTGTCGCAGGTCTAAAGGCGTGCGGCGCTGTTGATGTGGTCATCGCATGGCTTAAAACTGATCAAAGCTACGTTAAATTTGGCGGAACATTTGTGCCATTTATCATGGGTATAGTTACAGGCTCAGGCGACGCTGCTACATTTGCATTTAACGAAGCTGTTACAACAAACGCTGCTGCTCTTGGCTTTGAGCAAGATAAGCTTGGTATGGCTGCGGCAATCGCTGGCTCACTTGGACGTTCAGCTTCTCCGATCGCTGGAGCTGCTATCGTTTGTGCAGGTATTGCTATGGTTAGCCCAGTCGAGCTTGCAAAAAGGACATTTTTGGGTATGTTTCTCTCTGTTGTGGCGATCGCATTTTTCGTCATCTAAGGATGAAAGATGGATATCGTAGAGAGATTTATAAACTATACGAAATTTAACACCACGACAAATAAAGAGAATGGATTAAAAGGCATTATGCCTTCTAATCCAACCGAGTATGAGCTGGCTAAATTTATCAAAGATGAGCTTAGCTCGCTTGGCATAAAAGATATCATCTTGCAAGATAGTGCCATCTTGATAGCAAAGATCCCTGCAAACTGCGAAAACGCTCCAAGTATCGCCTTTTTTGCGCACTTAGATACAAGTAGCGAGCAAAAAAACGACACAAAAGCGAAGATAGTAAAATACACAGGCGGCGACATCTGCCTAAACGAAGAGCAGGGCATCTACCTTAAATTTAGCGACAACCCAGAGCTTAAAAAATACGTTGGCGACGACATAGTCGTGACTGACGGCACTAGCTTGCTTGGCGCTGATGATAAGGCTGCGATCGCTAGCATCGTAAATATGGCTAGCTTTTTCATGCAAAATCCTGATGTAAAGCATGGCAAGATCGTGATCTGCTTTGTGCCTGATGAGGAGCAGGGCTTGCTTGGCGCAAAGGCACTTGATGTAAATTTGCTAGGAGCTGACTTTGGCTACTGCTTAGACTGCTGCGAGATAGGCGAGCTAATATATGAAAACTGGAATGCAGCTGACTGCACGATGGTCTTTAAAGGCGTTTCGGCTCACCCGATGAACGCAAAGGGCAAGCTAGTAAATTCACTACTTCTTGCGCATAAATTTATCTCGCTTTTGCCAGGCGGCGAAGTGCCAGAGTGCACCGAGGGCAAAGAGGGCTATTTCTGGGTAAAAGAGCTTAGCGGAAACAGCGCAAAAACGACGCTCAAGATCGATATAAGAGAATTTGACGAGGTGAAATTTCAAAAGAGGCTTGAGTTTTTAAGCGAGATGGCAAATTCTTTTAATAAAATTTATGCAGATTGCTGCGAGATCACGCTAAAAACACGCTATGAAAATGTCTTTAAATTTTTAAAAGATGAAAACTCACTGCCTATAAAACTGGCAAAAGATGCCTTTAGCGAGCTAAATATCACGCCAAACATAAAGCCGATGCGTGGCGGATACGACGGCGCTGCGATCTCTGCAAAGGGCGTGCCAACGCTAAATTTATTCACAGGCGGAAACAACTTTCACTCTATCTTCGAGTACTTGCCAGTTAGCAGCCTAAAAGCCGCAAGCGAAGTGATTAAAAAAATCGTAATTAACGCTGCTAAATAAACTTCATAAAAGCCTAGATTTAGTAAATTTAGGCTTTAAATTTTACTTTCAGGACAAAAATGAAGGCTTTAGCTTTGTTTAGCGGAGGGCTTGATAGCATGCTCTCTATGAAAATAATAAGCGATCAAAACATCGAAGTGGTCGCACTTTATATGGATACTGGATTTGGCGTGGATGAGGAGAAGCACGAAGTTTTAAGGCGCCGTGCAGCCTTGGCTGGAGCTAGCCTAAAGGTGGTTGATATGAGAAACGAGTATCTTCGTGACGTGCTTTTTAACCCAAAATACGGCTATGGCAAGCAGTTTAACCCTTGTATCGACTGCCACGGATATATGTTTAAAATCGCTCTTAATATGCTAAAAAGCGAAAATGCAAATTTTATAATCACAGGCGAAGTCGTAGGACAAAGGCCGATGAGCCAGCGCAGAGACGCACTTTTTCAGGTTAAGCGCCTAGCTGATGACGAGGATGATCTAGTGCTTCGTCCGATGTGTGCTAAGCTCTTGCCGCCAACTAAGCCAGAGCGCGAGGGCTGGGTCGATAGAGAGAAGCTGCTTGATATAAGCGGGCGTGATAGAAAGCCGCAGCTTGCTTTGGCGAAGGAATTTGGCTTTGAGGACTTTGCAACGCCTGGAGGTGGGTGTTTGCTAACGATCGAGAGCTTTGCAGTAAAGATAAAAGACTACTTGAAATTTGACAAAGAGATGCGAGATATCGACGTTACGTGGCTAAAACTTGGTAGGCATCTGCGCTTGGTAGATGGCGCTAAAATGATAATAGGGCGTGATGAGAGTGATAACAACGCACTTTTAGCCCATCCAAATGATAAATTTGAGCAGGTTAAATTTAAAGAGAGCGATGACATCGTGGGAGCTGTTAGCTTTATAAGCAAAAATGCTAGCAAAGCCGACAAAGAGCTTGCTGCAAGGCTCGCGCTAGCTTATACAAAAGCTAGCAGAGATGATGAATTTGAAGTTAGCATCGCTAATGAGAAATTTATTATTAGGCCTGAAGATAAAAAGCTAGCACAAGAGTTTTTTGTGAAGTAAGCTTAAATTTGCAAAGAAATTTGCTCTAAATTTCTTTGCAATACCTAAAATTTTATAACTATTTCAAACCCCCACAAAATCTAAATTTACAAAATTCCCAGTCATAAATATGTCACAATTGTACCGAAGTACAATGGTTTGATTTTGATAAAATCGCTAAATTTACGAAAAAATTTAAAAAAGGGAGACACATGTCAAAGGAAATAGGCGTAGTAAAAAATGTAACGCGAGGAAGCGTAAAAGCTATAAGCCTAACAGGTGAAAGCAGAGAATTAAAAGTAGGTGATATAGTATATCAAGGAGAAAAGATAGTCACTGAATCAACTGATGCAAAAGTAGTAATAGCAAAAGCAGATGGAAAAGAGATAAGCCTAATAGGTAAAGACTCAATAAATTTAGACCAAAGCGTTAGTGAAAATTCTCAAACAACAGCAGACATAACTTCACTTCAAAAAGCGATCTTAAGTGGTGAAGGTCTAGCTGGTTTAGAAGAGACTGCAGCCGGTGTAAACCAAGCTGGTGGAAACGCTGGAGGTGACGGCGTAAGTCTTGGTGCTGCTAGCTTTGCTCAGGGTGGTCACTACTCAAATATAAATGCGAATTTTAACAACCTCTCATCTCAAGCAAGCGCAAATGCCCCAGTTCAAACAGGTGTAGGTGGTGCAGTTACACTTGACAACCTTGCAGCTGCTATTGACGCGATATATCCAACTAGCAATGTTCCAACTCCCACAATTACAACAATAATAGATGGCAGGTATGGTGGTAAATGGAATGCTGATGTAATAGGTGATCTATCAAATGATAATAGACCATTTATCAAAGGAACAGCAGAGGCTGGATCAATAGTTGAAATCTATGACAATGGTAATAAGATAGATGAAACAAGAGCCTATGATGATGGCACTTGGGAGTATGTGGTGCAAAATGACCTTCCTGATGGAAAGCACACTATCACAACTGTGGCTGTTGTAGATGGCGAAAGAAGCCTTAGCAGCAAAGGAGCTGAGGTTACTATTGATACAACTAAGCCAACAGTAGAGTGGACAGATTTGCCACATAACATTATAAGAAAAAATGTAATTTCTATGAGCGATAGTGATCCTGAGCCATCAATGAGTGGTAAGACTGAGCCAAATTCTGAAATAAATGTAAAAATAGGCAAAATAGAAGATAGTGGAACGCATACAGTTTTTGAAGGCAAGGTAAAAGCTGATGATAATGGTAACTTTACAGTAGATAAAACTACAATGGGTGATGGTTTCCCAGAGCACTTTACGCCTGGCGAATACTCTTTCACAACACAGGTATTTGACCCTGCTGGTAATTCAAGTTTTACAAATTTACCTAAAAACTATACGCCAAAAAATGGTGCATTCTCAATAGAGCGTATATATGATGATGAATTTAGTGATCTAACAGAAGTGCAAGGCGATTATAGTCCTGTTTATAGACCTGTTGATGGGGATAGAAGGCCAACATTTGAGGGCACAGCAGAAGCAAATGCTGAGATCACATTGGTTGTTAAGCATCATGGCTATGATTTTATGACTAATCAGAGAACTCCAGTTGAAATACAAGATATTTTAACAACAAGAGCTGATGAGAATGGCAAATGGAGCGTAGAGGCAAATGTTGATTATAAAGATTCTATGCTTGACTACCACACAGTTGAGGCAAAAGCTACCAACCTATCAGGTGAGACACTTGATCTTACTCCAACTACATTTTTCATGCCAACAACTGCACCCGAAGATCACCTATAATCAATTATGCGAAGAGTTTTTCTCTTCGCTATTTCTTATTATTTAAAAAGTTATTATTTAGCATTAAAATTTATATCTATGTAAATTTCAAGTAAGATAATGTAAGTTACGAAGATGACGCTATGCTAGTAAAAAATGAAACTAAAATAACAAACCTTTTCTTTCAAATTTCTACTCAAATTTAAAAATACCAATCAAATTTCTCTTCAATGTCAAATCTTTATTAAATTATAAAAATATATTATGCATAAATTGCATATTAAAGTAATAGTATATATTATTTACAAGCTAAATATAAAAATATATACTTTATAAAGGAATAAAAATGAAAAGAATTTTCATCGCCTTTTTGTCGCTGCTAATGGCATCTATGCTAAATGCGGCCGAGTTTAGAGAGGTCAAAGATATCTCTGGTGACATCGTCAAAGTCCCTGTAAATGTGGAAAAGATCGCTACGCTTTGGTATGCAAACAACCAGATCGTTTTGATGCTAGGCGGGGCTGATAAGATAGTGGCGACTACCGATCTTATCAAAAACAACAAGTGGTTTGCGCACATCTATCCAAGAATTTCAAGCATCCCAAATGGCGTAAATGGCAAAGACTTGCAGGTAGAAGAGCTAGTCAAACTAAGTCCTGACATCGTCATAGCTGCCGATAAAAAGAACAAAGAAGAGCTAACTAAAAATGGTTTTACTGTGCTTTATCCGTCATTTACAAATCACGCGGATATGAAAAAGAGCGTATCTATCATGGCTGAGGCGATAGGCGGTAACGCACCTAAAATTGCTCAGAAATTTAATGAGTATTTTGACGGCAACCTAAAAAGAGTGCTAAGCAAAACAGATAAGATCGCTGCGTCAGATAGACCAAAAGTGCTTCACATAGCTGATGGCAAAAATTTATTCAAGGTTGATGGCACAAATACGATCATAGATGAGTGGATAAGAGTTGCAGGTGGTCAAAATGCGGTGCAAAAAGCTGGAAATATGCTTGAAATCAATGCCGAAGAGATACCAAATATGAACCCTGATGTCATCATCATAGGCAGAGCCAAAGCTCCAGAAATTTTGAAAAAAATATATGAAAATCCTATCTACGCAGACACTAACGCTGTAAAAAATAAAAGAGTATATGTAAATCCAACTGGCGTCTTTAGCTGGGACAGATACGGCGCTGAGGGAGCTTTGCAAATTTTGTGGGCAGCAAAGATATTGCATCCTGATCTTTTTAAAGATATTAATATCGAAGCTGAGACAAAGAAATTTTATAAAGAATTTTTGCACTATGATCTAAGCGACAAAGAGGTTGGCTACATCTTAAATGGGCTAGGCCCAGAAGGAAAATAGAATATAGTTAGTATAGTTACGACGTCGGAGCTTTTTGGCTATTTTTATAATTTTTAGCATTATTTTAGGTGTTAAATAAAGGATAAAAATGCAAACTATACAAGCAAATTTCACAGCTAGCATAAGCGAGCTAAAAAAGTCTTCAGCTCAAATTTTAAAACAAGCTGGAGATAATGTCGTAGCTATACTAAACCATAATGTCCCTAGTGCTGTCTATGAAAAAATGACAGAGATAATAGAAGAGTATCATCTAAGCAAAGCAGTAGATACTGCTCTAGCAAGTAACGAAAAATCACATTCGTATTATTTGTTTATATATTTTACTTTATAAACTTAAGCCAACACTTTGTTTAACAAATTTATAATAAGCATTTTTATCTTAATCTTAAAGGAATAGACATGAAAGGAACTGTATTAGCTCCTGGCATAATATTAAATGCTGATGATCAGCGTTTTACTTATCTACAAGAAGATGTAGCATCGGTGACAAAAGACGGAGCCGCCATAGTTTTAAAACAAGGCGATGAGGTTGATTTTATCGCAGATGGACAAACTGCAAAACAAATTTATCTTACAAAAACAAAATCTATGAATCTAAATTTAGATAACATAAATTTTGATATCAAAAGCAATGATTTATCTACCATTAGAACGCTGGGATTAGCAGGTTCTGCATTGCCTATTTTGGGCATTATCCCTTTCATTGGGTTTATCTTTTTTATCGCTGGATTTTTATGTATGTTGTTTGCTATATTTAAGCTATCAGATAAAGTCGGTAGTCCTACACTAAAGAAAAACTATATCTTATATCTAGTTGTCGCGGTAGCATCGACTATCCTGATCTCAATCGGCGCGATAACTGGAGCATTAGGCTTTGCTGGTATGGGCTCTGGCTATGCGAATGCTGGTGGGACAGGTGCTATTTTTGGCGTCATTTTAGGCTTAGCGGGCGTTGTGGGTATGATTTATGCATTTTTCAAAGAATTTCAAGTCTATAACGAGCTTTCAAACATATCTGGCGATAAATTTTTCCTATACTATTTTATAGGCTCGGTTGTTGGAACTATTACTGTATTCATATTCATTGGTTATATCTTGTTGATTGCAGCATTTGTTTTACAAATCATCGCATGGTATAGATTACAAGAGATCAAAACAGCTTAAATTTTAATCATAAATCGGAGGGGAATTTCTTGCTCCGATTAAGCTAGTAAAAACAAAAGGTGATGAGAGGAGTGCAGAGCAGATACTATCTGCTAATAGTCATCTAATAGGCAAACGCATAAAAGTTGGAGATAGTAGCTTTGCTGTGGGCAGCTTAAATGATGAGGCAGTCCAAGAATACGAGATAGTGCCATGTTCTCCTAATCAAAGAAAGGTAGAGAGTAGGGAGATCATCACACTAAAAACAGCATTTGAAAATTTTACAGCTAATACTAGCGTTAGCCAAAAGTGGTCAAGTAGCACTATGGATCTGGTAAATATTGTAGGCAATATATTGTTTAAATTCTTTCATCCAAGCAAGGATATCACAACCATATCACGAGATGATCTGCTTAAATTTAGAAATACTTTGGCTCACATACCAACCAAGCTAAACCAAAAAGCCAAATACAAAGACAAAAGCTTAGAGCAGATAATACGCATAGGCAAAAACGATGCCAAGCTATCACAAGTAACCATACAAAAATATATGATAAGAGTAGTGCAGTTCTTTAAGTATTGCTATAACAGCGACTACATAAGTAAGAGCATCGCAAATGACCTAAACGTAAAAGTGGAGATAAATCCAATGGAGCGTAAGGTGCTACCTTATAGTAAAGAAGAGGCTAATTCTATCTTTAAAATAGTCCAAAATTTTAAAGAGACCAACAAGTCACCAAGTAAGCGGATAAGTGCAAATGATCTATACTATATAACTATGATAGCAGCATATAGTGGCATGAGGATAAACGAGATAGTTCAGCTAAGAGCACGTGACATTGTGCAGCACAATAATGTGCTTTGCTTTAGTATAAATAGAGATGATGGTAAGAGCACCAAAAATATAAACTCCATAAGGCTAGTGCCAGTGCATAGCAAGCTAATA
Source organism: Campylobacter concisus (assembly GCF_003049065.1). GTDB lineage: Bacteria > Campylobacterota > Campylobacteria > Campylobacterales > Campylobacteraceae > Campylobacter_A > Campylobacter_A concisus_BE. The sequence goes on from NZ_PISC01000006.1 coordinate 135,836, forward strand.
GAGCTTGGACTAATGGAGTTTGTAAAACAAAGAGCTAGTGCAAATAAAAGCATCTTCAAAGTAAGTAACAAAGACTTTTCAGAAATTTTTAGATCGCAAATACAACGAAAGCTAATAAGCAGCAACAAGCAAAAGACTTTTTACTCGTTTAGGCACTATTTTATAGATACGCTTGTCCAACAAGAAGTGGAGCCAAATATCATAGCTCAAATAGTAGGACATGAGAAGCAGTATAAAATTTTACTTGGAACATATGCCACAAACATAAACGCTAGTGTGCTAAAAGCAAAAGTTGAAATGGTGTGCTATTAGATATTAGATGTATGGTTTATAATGGATACATGCTTTTTTCTATAAACCATAATCTATTACTTGATATTAAAGTGTTAATCCTTTATGTTATGTTCTTTGGCATAGCTTAGGATCTTAGCTCTAAGATCTTCAGGGAAGCTATCTCTATACATCACTGGTGTTAGAGGATTTAGCTTTTTATCTAATTTACCAGCCTCATATAGTCTTGTTAGCTCTTCTGGTGTGTTGTAGTATGGTGCATTTGGATATCCCTCTGGTGGGGTTAGGGACATTATTTTGGCTTCTAATATACCAGAGTCTCTATTTAACATAACTTGCTTTAATTCAGTATCATCTGGCTCTGCGACATCATAAGGGGCTTGAAAATCATGCAAGGTTTCTTTTGCATATTTCAAAAATTCTTCTCTAGTAGTCTCATTTGCGTCAAGATCTCTAGGGTCCAGTAGCTTGCCTTTATCCTCTACCATTTCTCTTAAGTGATGAACAGTATCAGCTATTGGATCAAGTATAACCCCACCTCTATTAAAATCCATCACGAAATAGCTTCCTACTATCTCATCAAGATAAGGCATCATTCCATATTCATCTAGTGGGGGATTTTTAGCTAGTCTTCTAAATTCTTCAGCCATTTGTAAATTTTTATTAAGACCTACTAGATAGGTAGAGTATTGAAACATGTCGGCTAATGCCTCCAAGGCTCCGTCTTGACCAAGCTGGGCTGATAGAAACATTGATTGATATGCTCTTGCTTTAAATCCTGCATAGCCTAGTCCAACACCTCCTGAAAATCCAACAGTGCTTCCTAATACTCCAGCACATATATTCCACTCTGCTGCAAATAGTTCTGATTTTAATGTACCTTTGTGGGCATTTACTTCATCATAAATTTCAGCATACTCTGGCTTTGTTAGTTTGCCATTACTATCTACTCTACCTATTGCATCTTCTGGTATATCTATCATAGTACATCTTAGATTACTTCTTTTTACTAGATAGATATATCTATCTCTCTTATCTTTTAAGCTTTCATAGTAGGCTTTTTCTGATTTAGTCCAAGGAGATAGTTTATTTGAGCTTGCTTTATAGCTAATGTCTAGCCATGGTTTAAATGATAGATAGTCTGTTTGACCTAGAGAAT
>NZ_PISC01000007.1:0-112579 GCF_003049065.1 Campylobacter concisus
AAAAAACTTTTAGTTTTTATATTAGTTTGTCTAATCTATTATTTAATCATAATAGACTGGCTCAATCGATCACTTGTTTAGATTTCAAAGATTGACTAATAGTTTAACAATTGTAAGTTAAAAGAACAACGATAAGAAAAAGGCTTTATTAACGTTGAAGTTAAAGGTGGTTTCTCGTTTCGTGAGCTGGAATTATATATGAGGGATGCTTAAAAATAGTTGAAATAATTGCAAAATATTTTACAAATTTAAATTTTATTTTTTATGTAGAAATTTGGAGAGCTTCCTTGCTCTCCGTTTGATTTAACGCCACCACTTTGATAGCAAATTTACATCTATGATTACATAGGCTGTGTTACTTCGTCCTTGATCTCGATAGTAACAGTTGTTCCGCTAGTATCATTTGTATATGCGGTATAGCCGTCAGTTGATGCACCTTTTTGCCAGCCAGCATCTTTAAATTCTACCTTGTCTCCAGCATCAGCTGTTATTTTTAGTGTATTATCACCATCTGTTAAGCTTATGACATCACTTAGTTTTACGCTTAAAGTAGTATTTTGGCTCTTGTTAGAGATATTAAGCTCCTCAAAGTTATGTGCATGATCTGCGATGCTATCTAAATTTATAGATGTTCCTGGATTTGTGATAGCTAATTTGTCATAACCAGTGCCACCATCTATATCATTACCTTGCATATCTGACTTTGCAATCGTTAATGAGTCATCGCCTGCGCCTAGCTTTATAGTAGAGTAATGGATATAGTTACCAACTTTGATGGTGTCGTTTCCACTTCCAGTTTCTACAGTACTATGATCTATATTTGTTCCAACTGTTAATGTATTGTTGCCATCGCCCAAATTTACATAAGAGCGATTTGTTATATATCCATCGACTTTGACGTTGTCATAACCATCTCCAGCAATTACTGATGCTCTATCGATATTTGTCTCTACTTTTAAGATATTATCTCCATTGCCTAAATTTAGTTTTGAGTCTTCTACCATGTCACCCCAAACACCGCCGCTCTTATGCACCGTTACTATATCGTCACCATCACCTAGTTTCACATCTGCTCTATGAGTGAATGTTTTAACATCTAGCTCTACTGCTTTACCTTGTGCTTCGATATTAACAGCGCTTGCGCTTTTTGGATTGTCATCAAGTAACAAGCCTGTTCTATTTGTGCCATAAATAGCGCTAGCATTTATAATAGTAGGTGCATCACTAAAGTCAAAGACTATCTCATCTTTGCCTGTTGATCCTTTGTTTCCAGCAGCGTCTGTTAGATATGCCCAAGCTTCAAAAACTTTACCATCAGAATCCTTGCCAAAAGGAATATGTTCCCATGTTCCTTGAATCATATTTTGTTTTACAAAGCCCACATAGCCTTTTGCTATATCTTCGGCTTTTATAGTATAAGTTAGCTCACCAGTAGCACCTGGTCCACCCCACATATAGTGCATAACATCACCAACTTTAACTGTACCATCGTTTGGAAGATATGCTTTCCAAGCTATACGTCCTGCGTGCTCAGGATTTAAATTCTCACTCCAGCTAAATTTACCATCATTGTTGAGATCATCTATCCATTCGACTTTTAAATTTGTCACTTTCGTATCAACAGTTATGGTTACTGGAGCAGCCTCGGCTGTGTTGCCAGCTTTGTCAGTAGTTTTTACTTTAAGCTCATGCTCGCCGTCGCTAAGCGGATTGCTTACTTCAAATTTCCAAGAACCATCACCTTTTGCCTCTACTTGACCGATCTTGTTTGTACCATCAAAGATCTCTACAGTTGAGCCAGCCTCTGCCTTGCCTGATAGAGTTGGTGTGTTATCGTTTGTTAGGCCTTTTAGTGTTTTGCCATCGACTGTCACATCATTGCCCTTAACATTACCATTTACAACGCCACCTGCAACATCATCGATAACGCTATCAAGTGTAACCTTAGTGCCTGTATCTACTGTTATAGTAGCTGGGTCAGAAGCCTTGGTCGCATTTGTGGCTGGAGATGAGGCTGTGATACTATGAGCACCTTCACCAAGTGGAGTGGCCGGAGTGATAGACCAGTTGCCAAATTTATCAGTTGTTGTGCTACCTATCTTAGTAGTGCCATCGTATAGCTCTACTACTGAGTTAGGGTCCGCCTTGCCGTTAAATGTCGGAGTACTATCGTTTGTTAGGCCTTTTTTAGTTACGCCATTTACCACTACGTCGTTATCTTTGACATTGCCGTGATCTATACCGCCTGCAACGTCGTCGATCACCTCTGTGATAGTGACAACATTTACGTTCGCTAAGAATGCATAGCCTGTATTGCTTCCACTATCGTTGCCATTTAGGTTAAGGTGGTCTGTGATAGTAGCATTAACACCTGTTGCATGGACATAATCTGACTTCACAACGCCATTTTCATACATATTATATAGTGGCACGCCAGTTATTTCGATAGCATTATTATTTAGCGCTGGGATGCCTGCATGTGTGACATTGCCAGCTGTATCGACCTCGTCAAAAGTCACAGTGCCGTCAGCCGCTTTGTGAATGATAAATGCCTTAACAAATGTTGGCTCTGGGTTATTTGCTGGGTATTGTTTTACACCAGTGTCAGCATAAATTTTGTTGTAGTCAGTTACAGCAACTGTTAGTTTATCGCCGTCTGAGAACACTTTTGGTAATGTTATGCGAGCTGTAGTGTGGCTGATATCGCCGTCCTTTATAGCGTCAGCTACGCTTATACCAGCATTTAGTGCTCCTGAGCCACTTCCTGAAACACTTGGATTATAAACTTTGTTACCTTCTATAAATTCAACCTTCGGAGCCTCCATGCTATCTCTAAATATCCATGTATTTCCGTTAGATTTATCTGCATGATCATCACCTTTTATACTCACTTCTATACCACGTGAGTGTGTATGATTATAGGTAGTTGTTGGCATATCGTGGATATCTATACCAAATTTCTCACCAGCGCCATTTGTAGATGTAAGACCAGCTTTTATAGGTGTCTTATCAGTCTCTGAAGTGATCTGATCAACTGTCATAGAGCCATCAGCTGCTTTATGAACTAAGAAATATTTATAAGCAGTCGTATCTATGCCACCTGTTTTTGCAAGAGAGGCTGCATCTGGTCCATATCCATATTTTACAGTTACGACATCGCCATCTTGAACATTCTCAGGTAGTGAGATGCGTGCTGTGGTGTGGTTGATATCGCCATCTAGCATAGCTGTATTTCTATTTTGATTTGTTATTTGATCTGATTTTTCATTTAGAACATTGCCATGCTCATCAAGCTCTACAAATTTAACTTCAGCCTTGCCAACATTTTCAAATTTAACACTTGAAGTAGCTTTAAGGGTTGTGCCTTCTAACTGAGCTGTTATATTTGCAGGATATCCATAAACTGTTTGAACATCGTTGTATGTGTACTCAACATTAAAGCCATTATCGCCGTCAAATACATTGTTGCCTTTTGTATCTATAACGCTTGTAATATTGCCACTAGCATCTTTATGAACTGTGTAATAGTCATTTATACCAGTGCCTACGACACGGATCTTGCTGCCATCCTTTGCAAGGTTTGGTATACTGATGGTTACAGTAGCTTTTGCGCCATCCTCAGCATAGTTCTCGCCTCTTGTGATAGTGCCGTTGCCATCTGCATCATCATTAAATTTGATAGTAAATTTATCTGGAGCAGTAGTCTCGCCTGTGGCTGTGTTGCCAGCGCCATCAGTAGCCTTTGCGGTCTGGAGTGTTGTCTTTTGTCGCATTGTCGCTGATAGTGACCTTGCCACTATGTGGATCAAGCTTAAAAGCACCTGTTGGAGCTGTCGTCTTGCCAGGAGTGCTATCTACAACCCAGCCAGCGCTTGGGTTTTTGACCACGGTTATAGTTTGCGTGTTGCCACCATTATCTGTGTATGAAATTTCAACTTTTGTCGCGTCATTGTCGTGAGGCACCACATCAACTGTGCCGTCAGCCTTTGGAGTAAGATCTACTTGCGGCGGCACAACGTCTGATACTGGAGTAGTAACTGGTGTACCATTGCCTGCATCATCTTTTGGAGTAACTTTTACCTCAGTACCTGGTTTTAGTGGTTCATTATTTGGTGTAGGAACACTAAATGTACCATCAGGATTTACTGGAACTGTAACTGGGGTATGACCAGGAATTTCAACAATTACAGTGGTATTTGGATCTGGATTTGGAACCTTACCAGTTACTACTGTTGAAGTGTTGTTAATTGGATCTAGAGTTACTGTTGGGGTAGTAGTATCTACAAAACCAGCGTCACCACCAGCATTATCGGCTGCGCCGCTTACGCCGCCTATCCTCTCAGCACCCCTTGCGCTGTTTAGATCACCTATAGAGCGGAAATTTTCATTGATATTTGAGTAGTGACCGCCCTCATCAAATGACGCCGCACCAAGGCTAACGCCATCTCCGCCACCAGCTGCGGCTGCGTTACCACCAGCGGCAGTCTCCTCTAGTTTTGTTAGATCCTCGCCGTTTAACAACGCTTTTTGCAAATCGCTAACATCGGCTACTTTATTTGAATTTTGTCCTGCAGCTACATTTTCGTCAAGTTTTAACGACTCATCACCCAAGATGGTGACATCTTTGCCATTGTCCATTGAAACTACGGCTTTAGAAGAAGCTGAAGAGGTCTTTATAACCTCCACAAGATATAAAGCGTCGCCAACTTTTAAAACGCGGCTAACGCCATTTTGATTTACAGCTACCACTAAGCCTGAGATTTGTTTGATTACTCCTACTTGAGTTTGCATGTCTATACTTATCGTAAAATAAATTTTACGTAATTTTAAGACATTTTAATCCTCTTTGTATATTGTACTTGGGTACAGTTGTGACATTATTGTGCTGCGATAACCTCAATTTCTACAAGTGCATCTTTTGGCAAAGTCTTCACAGCCACCGTGCTTCTAGCTGGATATGGCTCTTTGAAAAATTTAGCGTATGTGACATTTACTTTGGCAAAATCTGCCATATCTGCTAAAAAGATCGTAGTCTTTACGACATTATCAAAACTAAGTCCAGCCTCAGCCAAAATATTTTGTAAATTTGTAAGTGATTGCTCAGCTTGAGCCTCTACGCTACTGCCTGCAAACTCGCCTGCTGGTGTGACACCAAGCTGACCTGAGATAAATAAAAATCCATTCGCGCTAATCGCCTGAGAATATGGTCCGATCGCTTGTGGGGCGTTTTTTGTTGAAATTTGTTTTTTCATATCTTCTCCTTTGAAATTTGGCAAAATCCTACTATAAATTTCTAAATTTTTAGGCACCAAAGGCTATAATGAGCAAAATTTCAAAAGGACAAAGATGCAAATAACCCTTGCACCAAACGAATTTTTAGATGACTACGTGCTTGGCGCGCAGCTTGCCAAAAACGCGGGCATCTCATCAAACGCCTATCTCTTTTGGAAAAATGCGATCAGCGCTAAATTTGAAAACTCGCGCATCGTTTTTCTTAGAAAAAAGAGTGTCCCAGAGAAATTTGCAAGCGCTTTGCAAGCTTGCACGCCCTTAAATGGCCTCGTGCCAACTGGCGTTTTTTGCTCATTTACCTCACTTGCCCCATCCCACCTCGTGGCGAAAAATGGCTCGAAAATTTATGAGCTTTTTGAATTTCATGAAATTTGCGGTATCAAATTTTTAAATTTAAAGAAATTTTATGATGATTTTAAGCTTAGCTACTCGTATAGAATTTATATAGAAAAGTGCAAATTTTTCTCGCCAGCGCCCTTTGAAAAGCGCATAAAACTGACTGAGACTATGTGTCTTGGCTACTACTAGCCACCTCGTAAACGATTAGCGCCTCAGTTTTGTAGCCCCCTATCCTATCTTTATATAGTAAAATTTCGTCGTTTTCTCTTTTGGCGTAAATTTTAATGTGAGCGGAGTTTGTGCTCTCATCGTAGTCCTCGTATATAAATTTAAACTCCTCACTATCCAGTGTGACAAACTGCAGTGCCTGAAACGAAACAGCAAGCACCATCTTCTCGCTAATGCCACTTGTTCTAAATTTATCAGCCAGCTTCACTACAAACGACCCCACGTCGCTAAAGTACTCTTCAGGGCTTTCATACTCGCTTTCAAAAACTACTATCTCATTTAGTGACCACTCATTTTGCGTCTTGTTTTGCTCAAATTTCTGCCTTTTTCTTATGGCAGCTTTTAAAAATATCCCTTGGGGTTTTAAGATAAAGCCCTCGTTTAAAATTTGCTTTAGCTTTAAATTTCTAATTTCACTTTTGGTTTTGGTAAAAAATCTAAGTAGTGGCTTTGCTTGATCGTTGCAAAAAGTTTTCATTTTGGGAGAAATTCCGCTAGCTTAGGCTGCTAGCGGATCAAATTTAGATTTTTTTATAAGGTGCTTGGCCTACTTCGTAGAAGTTATTGCCCTCGCAGTCGATAGCGACTATCGCTGGGAAGTCTTCGACTGTGAGCCTTGCGACTGCCTCTGGTCCTAGCTCTGGATAGGCTAGTACTTCATATTTTTTGATACTTTGGCTAATGACCGCTCCGATGCCGCCGATAGCGACCATATAAACACAGCATGATTTTTTCATCGCATCAACTACGGCGTCGTTTCGGTAGCCTTTGCCGATCATGCCATTTATGCCAACTTCGTTTATCATAGTTGGTGTGTATTTGTCCATTCTGCCGCTTGTTGTTGGGCCTGCTGCACCGATAGCTTGGTTTGGTTTAGCTGGTGTTGGTCCGACGTAGTAGATAGTCTCGCCTTTTAGCTCAACTGGCAACTTCTCGCCACGTGCTAGAGCCTCTGTTAGCGCCTTGTGAGCGGCGTCACGAGCAGCGATGATAGTGCCTGAGATTAGGACATTGTCGCCTGCTTTTAGGCTTTTTACCACCTCTTTATCAAATGGTGCTGTTATTCTTTTTACTTCTGACATGTTATCTCCTTAAAGCTCGGCGTCTGCGTGGCGTGCAGCGTGGCAGTTGATATTTATGGCTACTGGTAGGCCTGCGATGTGAGTTGGATACCACTCGACATTTACTTTTATAGCGGTTGTATCGCCGCCAAGTCCTTGAGGACCGACGCCTGTTTTGCTAGCAAGCTCAAGAAGCTCATCTTCAAGTTTTGCATATCTAGCATCGGCATTTTTGCTATCTACTGGACGAACTGCAGCTTGTTTGGCTAGAAGTGCAGCTTTATCCATGGTGCCGCCTATGCCAACGCCTATTGTCATTGGAGGGCAAGCGTTTGGTCCAGCGTATTTTACAGCCTCTAAAAATACCTTTTTAACGCCCTCTATGCCATCAGCTGGCACAAGCATTTTTAGTATTGATTTGTTCTCACTACCAAAGCCTTTTGGAGCGACTTTTATCTTTAGCTTATCGCCTGGGACGATCCTAGTGTGGATGACTGCTGGAGTGTTGTTTGTGGTGTTTTTTCTCTCAAAAAGTGGCTCAGCAACGACTGATTTTCTAAGGTAGCCCTCAGTGTAGCCCTTCGCAACGCCTTCGTTGATCGCATCTTCGATATATCCGCCCTCGATATGCACATCCTGACCGATCTCGACAAATACAACCGTCATACCTGTATCTTGGCAAATAGGCGCAACGCCCTCTTCTGCTAGCTTGGCATTTTGCAAAATTTTGCCCAAGATATCTTTACCTAGAGATGAGCTCTCAGTGGTTTGAGCTTTTGTAAAAGCAGCCTTTAGATCTGGTGTAACGACGTAACAGGCTTGTTTGCAAAGCTTTGCAACAGTCTCTTTTATATCTTTTACGTTTACCGTTCTCATTTATCCTCCTCGTAAAAAACAATTTTTAATTATATAAATTATATGTAAAATTTAAGATTAAATTATAATATTAAATTTAATCACCCAACCTCGGTGTTTAAATACTCTTAAGCAACTTTGGATAAACTACAACAAACTTAAATTTCAAAGGAAAAGTTATGAATTCGTTCGTCATCGTGATACTTGTTATCGCAGTCATTTTTGTCTTTTTCATCAGCCTTTACAACTCACTTGTTGCAAAGCAAAACCAGGTAAAAAGCGTGGAGGCTGGCATCGACGCACAGCTAAAAAGAAGATATGACCTCATACCAAATTTAGTAGCTACTGCAAAAGAGTACATGGTGCATGAAAAGAGCCTACTAGAAAACATCACTGCCCTTAGAGAGAGTGCTAGAAGCGCCTCTACAAATGAGGAGAAATTTGAGCTAAATAACAAAATTTCAGGCTTGCTAAATGGTTTAAGAGTGAGCGTAGAAAACTACCCAGACCTAAAAGCAAATCAAAATTTACTTCACATCCAAAGCACACTAAATGAGATTGAAGAGCAAATTTCAGCTGCCAGACGTGCTTACAACTCAGCCATTGAAATTTACAACAACGCCATACAGATGTTTCCCTCAAACATCGTAGCTTCAATGTTTGGCTTTCACAAAGATGTATTTTTTGATATCCCTGAAAATGAAGCAGTTGCTCCAAACGTCGGTGATCTTTTTAAAAAATAAGGCATAAAAAATGCAAGCAGACGAACTAAAGGGCATCGATCTAAGCGACCTTGACGAGCTTGAAAAAGAGCGCCTTGCCATGGGGAAAAAAGCCTTTAAAATGATCGTTTATGGCTTCCTTGGCGCCATAGTTACAGGTGGCATTTTAGCCTCATTGCACCTTGGAAATTTATTTTTCTTTTTGCTAATAGGCGGAGTTTTTTATCTTGGCAAGACAATAAGTGAGTTAAAAAAAGAGCTTACATTAAATTTTAAAGAAAAAGTAGTTGGCGTAATCGTAAAAAGCTATGGTCTAAATTTCAATGCCTATAGTGGGTTAAAATTGGATGATTTTTTTAAAATTTATGACGTTTATGTAAATAGACACAATGCAGAAGATATGATCTACGGACAGATCGATAACACACAGTTTAAGCTTTGCGATTTTTATGCAGCAGAGGAGACAAGATCCAGCAAAGGAGGCACCTATACGACGGTAAAATTTCAAGGTATTTTGCTAAAGGCTGAGTTTAAAAAAGAGTTAAACGCCACGATCTACGTCTGCGATAAAAAGCAAACTTCTGATCTAAGAAGCGAGGGCGAACAAGCGACGATGGATAACCCTAAATTTAATGAGCTTTTTAAGACCTACACGACTGATCAGATCGCTGCAAGATATGCTCTGACGCCAAAGCTGATGGAAAATTTAACCACTCTAAGAACTAAATTTAATGCCCCACTCTCGGCAGCGTTTTTAAAAAATGAAATTTTCATCGCGATCGATCTTAGAAAGGATAGCTTTGAGCCTGATCTTCAAATGCCACTAAATAGCAATGAGAGTGTGCAAAACTACATCTCAAGTATCAGCGACTTTTTGCAGATCATGCGCGATCTGGAGCTAAACAAAAACATCTGGAAGAGCTAAATTTATAAAATGCCAGATAAGACAAAGCTCAAAGAAGGCGACATATTTTACGTCTATAATGACTACTACAAGAAATTTTTCTTTGGCAAGATCTTAGCTGATATCATGAACCGTTTTGTAAAGCGAGCGAATGAGGGGCTTCTTTGGCCGCTTGATTTTTTTAGTGACTGCTACTTGGTTGCTGTTTATAAAGATATAGCAGATACGCCAGTGCTAAAAAGCCGTGAATTTATAATCCCTGGTAGCTTCATCTACAAAAGCAGTTTCAACCGCAAAAATAAAGACGCTATAAAGTGGGTCTATTATGATCACGAAGATATCAACTACAAAGAGCTAGAATTTCCAGAGTATCTCATCAGTAGCAATGATAAAATTTGCCTACAACGGGGAGAGCTTAGCATACCAACTGGCTTAACTCGCGCGCAATATGAGAATGAATTTAACATTACTGGCACTAAAACTGGTGGCATAAACTACTCAAATGCCCTGCTTTTACAAGGCTTGCCAGCGTATAAAGATAGGATAGATTATAGCGATCTTCGCCTTTTGCCAGAGCTTCGTAAAAAGCTCTATGAGATGATAGGCGAGGATCCAGATATGCCATACTACGAGCTAGCATTAAAGCATGGCAAAGATCTAGCACGCTTTTATCAAGATAAATTTAGCCATAAAAATAGATAAGCAAATTTGGCCACAAAAGAGCTATTAAGAGGCGTTTTAAAATTTAACAAAAGAAATTTGGCTCTCTTGTTGCAGCCTAGATGAGCGCGATAGAGAAATTTATAACGAAATTTCGTGACATCGTATCTACGAGCCAAGGCTAATTAACTTTAGTAAATTTAAATATCACAAGCAATATTACTCGGCTACTTTTGCGAGCAGTTGATAAATTTTAAAACTCACAAGCCATTTTAAAATTTATAACCAAATTTATGAAAAAGGTGTTAGTGACGCCTTTAGAGTTTAGGGCTATTTAAAAACGTAGTGCCACTTTAAATTTTGTGATTTTGTGAGACTAAATTTGATGGCTTAAAGTCTTTAAAAAGCGCAATGCCACTTAAATTTGCCCTATTTTATGATTTGTGAGGTTAAATTTAATGGCTCAAAAAGCCATTAAATTTATAAACTAAGCCTGAGCAGGCTCCTCTTCTTCTTTTATCTTTTTTCTAACTTTTACGCGTGAGATGCTAGCTCCATCCATCTTTCTCACCTCATAGTAGCAGTTTTCATCCTCGATCTTATCCCCAACTACTGGCAAACGACCGATAAGGTTAAAGACATATCCGCCGATCGTGACTTGATCGGTCTCTTCATCAAAGCTTATGCCAAGAAGCTCCTCAACACTCTCTAGATCATATCTGCCTTGGAATTCATAGATGTTTTCATTTATCTTTTTGTAGTGTTGATCGACCTCGTCATGCTCATCGTTAAAGTCGCCAAGCACCTCCTCCATGATATCCTCCATCGTAAGAAGTCCAGCCGTGCCGCCGTACTCATCAACGACAAGCGCAGCTGAAATTTGCTCCTTGTTCATCATCACAAGCACCTTTGATATAGAAAGGCTCTCAGGCACGATGACAAATTTACGCACGATCGCATCAAAACTCTTCTCTTTATCCTCGCTAAAGTGTAGCTGCAAGATATCTCTAATGTGTATCATGCCCAAAATGATATCTTTTGAGCCGTCTATATAAGGATAGCGAGTATATTTTGACTCAAAAACGACTTGTAAATTTTCTTCAAAGCTCTTTTGTTTGTTTATACAGATCATGTCGCGTCTTGGCGTCATAACCTCTTTTGCGACCGTGTCACTAAAATCAACTGCGTTTTTGATAAGCTCAGTCTCAAAGCTATCAAGCACGCCGCCCTTTAAGCTCTCACCAACGATGATCTTGATCTCCTCTTCAGAGTGCGCTAGCTCATTCTCTTTTGCTGGCTGGATGCCTAAAATTTTAAGTCCAGATGTAGCTAGGATGTCAAAAAGCTTTATGATAGGCGAAAACAGTATCCAGAAAAAGTGAAGCGGACGAGCGATTTTAAGCACTGCTGATTCTGATTTGGCTATGGCGACTGACTTTGGTACAAGCTCGCCCATAACGACGTGAAGTAGCGTGATAAGCGTAAATGCGATCGCAAAGCCGACTGTATGAACTAAGATATCACTAAGATTAAAAACATTTTTAAGTGGGGCTTCTATGAGCCTTGCGACTGCTGGCTCACCGATCCAACCAAGGGCGAGCGAGCTTAGCGTGATGCCAAGCTGAGTGGCGCTAAGATAGGTATCAAGCTTGTTTGACATCTCAAAAGCAAGCTGGGCGTTTGGCTTTTTCTCTTTGATAAGCTCTTCAAGTCTAGACTTGCGAACCTTGACAAGGGAAAATTCCGACAAAACAAAAAATGCGTTTAGTAAAATGAATATAATGGCAAGTATTACCATTAAAAGCGAGTTATCGCTACTGGGGTACAATTATGATCCTTAAGAGTTAAAAATTTTGGCTGATTATAGCGAATTTATATTTAGCGGTCAAATTAGCCGCGCCCAAAAGTAACAACTTTTCTTAAATTTAAGATTTATAAAAAGTTCTTAAATCATATTTTGGTAACATTATTTTCATCACTAAATTTATGGATTTTACAATGAGCAAAAAGAATTTTTCATCACGCTGGGCTTTTATACTAGCCTCAGTTGGTTCAGCCGTTGGTATGGCAAATGTTTGGGGCTTTCCTTACAAGCTTGGCACAAATGGTGGTGGAGCGTTTTTACTCATCTACATCTTTTTTGTGGCACTTTTTTCTTACGTTGGCTTAAGCGCAGAGTATGCGATCGGCAGACGCGCAAAGACTGGCACGCTAGGATCATATAAATTTGCTTGGCAAAGTAGAAATTTAGGCGTCATCGGCAGCATCGTTGGCTGGCTCCCACTTGCTGGCTCGCTTTGCATAGCCATCGGCTACGCTGTCATCATCGCTTACGTGCTAAAAGCCCTTACTCAGGCGCTTACTGGCTCATTTATGAGCGTTGATACAAATGTTTGGTTTAACTCATTTGCGCTTTATGAGTACTCAGTCCTGCCATATCACTTTATAGTGATCGTTGGCACGCTTCTTACGCTATTTTTTGGAGCAAAAAGCATCGAAAAAACTAATAAAATCATGATGCCACTATTTTTCGTGTTATTTGCCATTTTGGCTATAAATGTCGCGATGCTTCCAAACGCATTTGAGGGGTATAAATTTCTATTTATCCCTGATTTTAGCAAGCTTGAAGATCCGATGGTGTGGGTCACTGCGATGGGTCAAGCCTTTTTCTCGCTCTCTATCACGGGTTCTGGCATGATAGTTTATGGAGCATATCTTTCAAAGAACGAAGACGTCGTTGCAAGTGCAAAAACTACGGCATTTTTTGACACGCTTGCAGCCCTTGTGGCAGCGCTTGTCATGATCCCAGCGGTCTTTGCCTACGCTATGGATCCAGCTGAGGGTCCAAAGCTACTTTTCGTAACGCTTCCTAAAATTTTACAAAATATGATCGGCGGTCAAATTTTTGCGATCATACTATTTACTGCAGTCATCTTTGGCGGTATCACCTCGCTTCAAAATATGTTTGAAGTGGTAGCTGAGTCACTTATGCATAAATTCCCACGCCTTAGTAGATTTTGGGTGCTTGCTCTGCTTTGCGTGGTTTGCTTTGGGGTTGGAGCGTTTATGGAGCCTATTAGCAGCTGGGGACCTTGGATGGACTTTGTCTCTATCTATATCATCCCGATCGGCGCAGTCATCGGCGCAATATCTTGGTTTTGGATCATCAAAAAAGAAGAAATTTTAGACGAGGTAAATTCAGGAGCAAATAAAACTTACGGCTCATTTTGGTACTTTGTGGGTAAATTTATCTATGTGCCAATAGCCTTTTTGCTCTGCATCATCGCCATTAGCAAGGGAATTTCTTTTTAACTTAGCCCATCAAAAGACGAGCTAAGTCTAAATTTGAAGTTATTTTAGCTTTTTAGAGCCGATATAAGTAGCAAAGACCTCTTGCGAGCCATCTTTTTTAAAGAGTATGATGTCGTATTGCTCGGCTTTACCGCCTTGCTCCATACCTTGACTCTCCATAGGCATGCCAGGCACTGCGATACCAACGACATCTTTTGGTTTAAGCTCAAGCAGGCGCTTGACCTCATCAGCTGGCACGTGACCCTCGATAACGTAGCCATCAACGATAGCTGTGTGGCAGCTTGAAAGCTCTAGTGGCACGTGAAATTCTTTTTTAACCTTAACCATATCATCTACTTTTATGGTCTCTTCGCTAAAGCCAGCTTTTTGCATAGCACTCGCCCAGTTGCCACAACAACCGCAAGTTGGGCTTTTATAGACCTTCATATCGGCCGCAAGTGCTAAGGTCGCACAAAGACTAAGAGCTAAAAATGCAAATTTCTTCATCATTTTCCTTTACGTTAAAATTTGCAAAATGATATAGTTTGGGTTTAAATTTTATATAAATGCTTAAACCTTGCCTGCTATAATTGCCAAAATTTACAAAAGGCACTTTATGTTTTCATCATTTTTCAAAGACAAAAAATGGGCGCTTTGGGCTTACGGCGGAGCGCTATTTATCATCTTACTACTTGTCTATCAAACACATCTAAACGTCCGCATCAACGAGTGGTATAAAAATTTCTACGACATCGTGCAAAACTCAAAGGATCACAAAGTAGATGAGTTTTGGCGCGAGATATTAAATTTCATAAAGATTGCCATGCCTTACGTCGTGACCTACACGGTGATATCGTTCTTTGCGAGCCACTGGGTCTTTCGCTGGAGGGAGGCGATGACCTTTAAATATCTCAAATTTTGGCGAAACTGCCAAAACGACATCGAGGGTAGCTCGCAGCGTATCCAAGAGGACGTTTATCGCTTTGCTAAGATCATGGAGAGCCTTGGCGTGCAGGTTTTAAAGGCATTTATGACGCTGATTGCCTTTATACCGGTGCTTTGGGAGCTAAGCAAAAGCGTGAGCCTACCTTTCATCAAGGACATCGAGGGCTCACTAGTTTATATCGCGCTACTAATTAGCGTCGGAGGCCTCATTGTATCGTGGTTTGTGGGCATAAAGCTGCCACACCTTGAGTATAACAACCAAAAAGCGGAGGCTGCATTTAGAAAAGAGCTAGTTTATGGCGAGGATGATAAGCTCAAATTTTGCCAGCCAAACGTTATGCTAGAGCTTTTTACAGGGGTCAAGCTAAACTACTACAAGCTATTTTTGCACTACGGCTACTTTAATCTCTGGCTCATCTCGTTTTCGCAAATTCTTGTCATCGTACCTTACATCATCATGGGAAATGGCCTATTTAGCGGCGTCATCACGCTTGGTGTTTTGATCCAAGCTAGCAATGCTTTCTCGCAGGTCAGAGAGAGTTTTAGTGTCTTTATTGATAACTGGACGACGATAACGGAGCTAAGATCGGTCAATAAGCGTTTGAGAGAATTTGAGAGAAATATAGACTATAAAGCGTAGGGGTTAAATTTACATACTGAAGAAACTCTGATAAATTTTAAAATTTCATGAACGAGTAATTTCGGCTCTAAAATTTGAGCTAAGCGATAAGCAAAGCCAAATTTTAGTAGTCAATTCTTGCGAGTGAGTGAAATTTTAAAATTTACTTTGAGATGTAAATTTATCAAAAGGGAGACAATGGGACTTGAATTACGTTCTGCTTGCAGTTGCGAGCTTGTGAAGCAAAGCCGTCCCCTTATCCCCCTTTAAAATCCCCCAATCCCCTCGCACGTTCAAAGTGCATGCAAATGTGCTTCGCACTGCATGCGATCTATTATAGGACAAGTGTTTGACAAATTTTAAAATTTATGAGCGAGCATATCACGGCTCTAAATTTAGTGGCGAGTGGCTACGAGACCTAAATTTAGTAGTCTGCTAAGGCGAGTGAGTAAAGTTTTAAAATTTGTAAATTTGCTTCGTCAATTCATATAAGTGTCAAGTAAATTTTAAAATTTCATGAGCGAGTAATTTCGGCTCTAAAATTTGAGCTAAGCTGTAAGCGAAGCCAAATTTTAGTAGTCAATTCTTGCGAGTAAATGAAATTTTAAAATTTGCGCGATAGTAAATTTCTATTTTTGAAATCGCAAAATTTAAATTTCACTCCTCGTTTAACAATGCATATCCAACACAAGCTATAATACGCCAAATTTTAATCCAAAAAGGATGAAAATGAAAAAAATTTTACTTACGTTATTAACAGCTAGCATGCTTATCACTGGCTGCACGAGCGTCACAAAGTCAGGCGTCGTGGGCGCAGATCGCAAGCAGTTCATGCTAGTATCTTCTGAAGCGATGGAGCAAAGCTCGGCTCAAGCTTACGTCAAGACGCTCACAGCTGCTAGAAGCAAGGGCGAGCTAAACGTCGATCCGATCCTCACAAAAAGGGTTCAAGATATCGCAAAAAGGCTGATCGCGCAAACTGGCGTTTTCAGAGAGGATGCCCTAAAATGGAAGTGGCAAGTGAATGTCATAAACGAAGATACGCTAAATGCTTGGTGCATGCCAGGGGGCAGGATCGTCGTTTATAGCGGTATTATTAAAAAGTTAAATTTGACAGATGCACAGCTAGCAGCGGTCATGGGTCACGAGATCGCCCACGCG
The DNA here is from genome assembly GCF_003049065.1 of Campylobacter concisus. Lineage (GTDB taxonomy): Bacteria > Campylobacterota > Campylobacteria > Campylobacterales > Campylobacteraceae > Campylobacter_A > Campylobacter_A concisus_BE. Next base: position 16,078 of record NZ_PISC01000007.1, read on the forward strand.
CTTAGAGAGCACAGCAGGGAGCAAGCGAGCACCGACCAGCTCAAAAACATCGGCATCTTCGCAGTCGCAACCGCCACCGGACTTGGCGACCTTGGCGCAAGCGCTCTAAATTTAGCTAGCCAATACACCATCTCACTGCCATTTTCTCGCTCACACGAGACCGAGGCTGATCACATCGGCACTGAGCTAATGGCAAGAGCTGGGTACGATCCAAAAGAGGCGGTCGAAGTTTGGGTTAAGATGAGCAAGATGAGTGGTGGCAAAGTGCCTGAAATTTTAAGCACTCACCCATCAAACGAGAGCAGGATCAAGGATCTAAAAGAGATCGCAGCAAAGCTTGAACCGATCTATCAAGCGGCAAAAAAAGGTTAGGCTTGATCGAGCGAGCAAATTTAAGCGACCTTGAAGCGATCACGAAAATTTATAATGACTACATACTAGAAAGAACTGCGACTGCTGATATGCGGCCAGTTAGCACAAAGGAGCGAGAGCCTTGGTTTAACGCCCACGGCGGCTCGCGCCCTATCTTTATCTACAAAGAAAATGATGAAATTTTAGGCTACTGCTCGCTAAGTGACTTCAATCCCAAGATCGCTTACGATATAAGCGTAGAGATAAGCATCTATGTCGCTAAAAAGGCTCTTAAAAATGGTATCGGCAAGCAGCTTTTAGCCCACAGTATAAACAAAGCTAGAGAGCTAAATTTAAAAAATATCATCGCACTAATCTTTAGCAAAAACGAAGCAAGCCTTGGGCTCTTTTTGAAATTTGGCTTTGAAAAATGGGGCGAACTGCCTGGCGTTTGCCTGATGGATAATGAGTACAAAGATGTCGTTATCTTGGGGCTAAAGCTCTAAAAGCCAAGCATTAAGCAAATGAAGATATAATCACCTTCTTCTTGGGTAGATGTCCGAGCGGTTTAAGGAGCACGCCTGGAACGCGTGTGTGGGGCAACTCACCGAGAGTTCGAATCTCTCTCTGCCCGCCATTTTTTAAACCTATCAAATTTACCTAGTGCTTAGGATAGGTATGAAAATTTTACTCTTAGGCGCTAGCAAAAGCCTTGGTGGCTACGTTATGGATGTGCTTTAAGCTCCTACATAGACTCACTACACGCTGATACGTCCGTAGTGGTTTAGTTGTGCCAACGAGATAGACTACGAGGTTACGAGCTGGACAAAAAAGGGAGAAATTTAAAAACGAAAATGACCAAATTTCAAGAAAATTTATCGCAAATTTGATCATATGATGCCTGATAGGGTAGCTTTGGCATAAAAGATAGCCTAGGCATCAACAAAAAATAAAATTTAAAGGAAAAAGATGATTGAACACTTACTACTATTTTTGGCTTTACTAGCTATCATTATCGCTTTAGTGATGGTCTCAAACCGCCTAAAGGTCGCCTATCCTGTGCTATTAGTCCTTGGCGGGCTTGCCATTAGCTTTGTGCCAAATTTACCAAGTATCAAGATCGATCCAGAGCTTATTTTCATCATATTTTTGCCGCCACTTCTTTATGAGGCTGCGTGGGCAAACTCGCTAAAAGAGCTCTATAAATGGCGCCGAATGATTGGCAGTTTCGCCTTTATCGTGGTTTTCATAAGCGCAGCAGCAGTTGCTTTGATAGCAAATTTAGTGATCCCTGGCTTCTCGCTCGCCCTTGGCTTCATGCTTGGCGCCATCGTCTCGCCACCAGACGCGGTGAGCACGGCAGCTATCCTTAAATTTGTCAAAGCCCCGCGCAGGATCAGCGCTATTTTAGAAGGCGAGAGCCTTTTAAATGACGCATCATCGCTCATCATCTTTCGCTTTGCCGCAGTGGCAGTGACTACTGGGCAGTTTATCTGGTACAAGGCGGCTGCAAGCTTTGTCTGGATGGTGGCTGGCGGTGTTTTGGTCGGTCTTGTGGTGGCATTAGTAGCCTACTTTTTGCATAAGACCTTGCCAACCGATGAGAACAGCGATACGATCATGACGATCACGACGCCTTATGTTATGTATATTTTAGCTGAGGAGCTTGGCGCGAGCGGCGTTTTGGCGGTAGTTTGCGGCGGACTTTACCTCTCGACAAAACGAAACGAAATTTTAACCGCTTCAACAAGGATCCACGCTTTCCCCGTTTGGTACAACCTTATTTTCTTGCTAAACGGCCTTGCCTTTACCATGATCGGCCTTGATCTGCCTGAAATTTTAGCAGGGCTAAAGCGTAGCGGCGTCTCGCTCTTTGAGGCGGTCTCTTACGGCGTTTTGGTCACTGCCGTGCTCATCGTTATCCGCCTCATGTCATCTTATGGAGCCGTTTATATCACGATGTTTATGAAGCGCTATATCAGCGTGGCGGACGATCGCAACCCTGGCAAAGCCGCACCATTGATCGTCGGTTGGGCGGGCATGAGGGGCGTAGTCTCGCTAGCTACGGCACTCTCTATCCCCGCCATGGCTGGTAGCGAGCCGTTTCCACATAGAGATCTCATCTTGTTTATCACCTTTGTCGTTATCTTGCTAACGCTCGTAGTTCAGGGACTAACTCTGCCGCTACTTATAAAAAGTGTCAAATTTCCAGACTTTAACGACCACATGCCAAATGAGCTTGCAAGGATCAAGATAAAAAAGGCACTTGCCGAGGCTTCGCTTAAATTTCAAAGCGAGAAATTTTGCAATGAGGAGAATTTCTTGTTCCAAAAACTCAAAGAAGTTTGGAATTTCGAGCTTTCAAATGAAAATTTCGAGATCAGCGACGAGGTCAGGCAGACCTATTTTGAGATCCTAAATGAGCAGCGAAAGGCGCTTCGTGAGCTAAACAAAGACCCAAAAATCGACGAAGAGATCATCAGGATCTTTTTGTATCACATCGACCTTGAGGAGCGAAGGTGGCAGGAGCATAGCGAGTACTAAAATTTTCTCCCGACGCTGCAGCTTACCGCGCCGCAAAATCTCTTACCAAATTTGGCTTCGACGATGAGAACGAGTACGAAAAATATCTTCTCATCGTTTAGCCTCGCGATCTGGCGTAAAGTTTGGCTAGCGTCATTAAATTTAACATCATTTTCGCGCAAACTCTTGCAAAACTCAGTCTCGTCAAAGCCAAGCATGCGTGAAATTTCACTGATAGTGTAAGGCTCAAGCGAGGCGATGATGCGGTCCATGTTGCATATAGTTGGATTTCTGCGCTGCGTGGTGACATCTATTATCTCATTTACGAGCTTTACTAGCTTTCTTCTGCGGTTAAAAAGGTGCAAGATCACGGCACAAACGATCAAAGCCCCTGCAAATTTGTGCGCGCTCATCATCCACTCACTATAATCACCCATGGCGAAATTTAGCCCAGTAAATGCAAGCAGGCAGATCCCACAAGCAAGAGCGCAAACAAGACAAAATTTATATATCACTTCTACTTTAAGCAATGCAAATTCCTTAGTTTTTTGAAATTATACACCTACTATGCAAAAAATGAAGAGCGCCAACTAGAAATTTAGCTGGCGCGTTAGAGTAAATTTAACTAAAACTTGTAGTTAAAGCTGAGATTAAATGTGCGTGGATCGCCATAAACCATCATGTTTTTGCCGATGCCCTCGTAGTATTTTTTATTAAAGAGATTGTCGATATTTAGCTGCACGTCAAAGTTTTTAGCAAATTTATATCCAAACATCAAATTTGCCAAGGTGTAGCCCTTTTGTGTGATCTCACCTACGCCTTTGCCAGTGTAAATTTTGCTCTTATACATAGCTCCAGCCCCTACTCTAAAGTCCCTAAATTCATACTTTGCAAATAAATTTGCCGTACTTCTTGATGAGTCGGTGGCGTATTTCTCACCATTAGCATCTTTTGCGTTAAAGTGCGTTGCACCAAAGCTTAGGCTTAAGTTTTTAGTGATCTCGCCGTTTAGATCTAGCTCGACGCCCCTGCTTGTCACACCCTTGCCAGCCTCATATATTTTGGCATTTGTCGCTGGATTTATCTTGCCAGTATCTATGCCAAGCTTATCTTGCACGATCTTAAAGACGCCAAGACCTGCTTGAAGCGCCCCGTCAAGATACTCGCCTTTGATGCCCACTTCATAGTCCTTGCCTTGGATCGGATCAAGATACTTGTCGTTTGCGTCCTTTACGCTTTGGGGTTTAAATATGCTCGTGTAGCTAGCATATAGAGTGTGGTTTGCTCCGATGTCGTAAGTGACGCCAAGATATGGCGTGATCTCATTTGTGAAATTTCTATTGTCTTTGCCGCCCTCGATCTCGTATTTGTAGTAGCTCACCCTAGCACCTAGCAAAAATTTAAGCTCATCGGTGATTGATAGTTTATTTGCCGCGTAAAATGCCTTTTGTATGGTTTTGTCTTTGTTATTTTGATCTTCGTAAGGAAATTTTGGATCATCAAGGTGTAAATTTTTAAAGTCTATCCTACTTCTAGCCGTATAAGCAAGCCCAGCTGGCGTAGTCCTTTGCAACCAGTAGCTACTTACCTTATCGCTACTTTTTTTATAGTTGTTATACATCGCGCCAAAGACAAACTCATGGGATAAATTTGCTATCTCGTAAGGGATATTTGCGTATGCATCGAAGTTATGGATATTCTCCTCTCTTTTGTTTGCATAGGCGCTAAGACCACTCATATTGCCGGTGCCATCTAAATTTACCGCTCCGCCGTAGTAGAGTAAATTTGAGTCAGTGTTTGCCCGTCTAAATGAGTAGCTTAAATTTAAGCTCGCTTCATTTTCAAAGTAGTGCTTAAAATCAGCGTAAAAATCAAGCGTTTTTATGTCCCACCTAGTCCAAGGCTGAGAGAAAATTTCATTTTTACTAAAATTTGTCCTAGAGCCATCTACGTAAAATGCTGGCATGCCGCCCCACCTAACGCCACGTCGTCTTAGCTCTTGATAAAACGCACCAAGGCTAAGCCATGAGTTATCGCCTATGTCGCTATCGACTACGCCATAAATCGCGCTATTTTTGCGGTTGTAATAATCCATATAAGAGTGCGACTTCTCATGCATAAAAGATAGCCTTGCTCTAACGCTTCCGCTCTCATTTACTGGCGTTTGCACATCGCCATTTACGCCGTATCTATCGTATGAGCCTGCACTTATGCCAAAATTTCCTTTTAGCTCCTTTGAGTCTGCTCTTTTTCTTATGAAATTTAAGCTTGCAGCTGGATTGCCAGCGCCTGCAAGTAGGCCATTTGCTCCTTTTACCACCTCGACTCTTTCATAAGGTAGCAAGCTCATATCATTTGCGCCAAGGCTAAAGCCGCCAAAGCTAGGCATCGAATCAAGCAAGTAATAATCTATCTTAAAGCCACGAGCCGTCGGATATACGCGCTCGTCCCATTTATTTAGCGTGACGCCTGGGATATTTCTAAGAAGCACCTGATAGTCCTTGATGCCTTGATCTTTTAGCCTTGCTTCTGTTAGCACGGTTAGCGACTGGGCGTTTGGCGAGAGGTTAAATTTAGCCTTGTTGTGCTCTTTACAAGCTCTTTTGCAAAGTAGTTTGCATCGTCTCTTCGCTCGCTCTCCACGACATCGACCGCTTCTAAAACCTTGTCATTTTCACTAGCGTAAATTTGAGGCAATGCCAAATTTAAAGCAACTAAGCTAAATAAAATTTTTTTCATTTTTTCTCCTTTTAAATTTTCTAAACCACAGATAAAGCCCTGAGATACTCAAAACTAACGGCGAGATGCCCACTATAAACCAGATAAATTTCGTAGTTTGGTTGTAGTTTCCAAAGTGCGATCTCCTAAAGGCTGAGAGGATTTTCTCGCTTAAATTTGCATTTTTTATGTCTAGGACGCTAACTAGTTTGCCGCTTTCTTTGTCGTAGGTGATCACGCTTGAGTATTCGTTATGCAAGAAACTTTGCCACATCACGTAGCCAAAGATGCGGATGTTTGCTCCTTGCATGAAAGGCAGCGAGATGAAGTGTGGCTCAAATCCTTTTATATCCTTTTTGCTACGAGCCACCAGCTCATCAAGGGATAAACTTTTGTTGTAAATTTTTGTGTCTATTACGAAGTCATTTTTAAACTCTGGCGCGCGTGCCATCTGAAATTCCCACCAAGCGCCACTTATGCAAATGAGAAGCAAAACTGGCGTGCAAAAAATGCCTATTATCTTGTGGATGTCATTCATGAAAACATTTAGGCCATTTACGCGCAGTCTAAGCAGAGTTAGCCAAAATTTGCGGTAGATCACAAAGCCGCTAATGCAGATAAAAAATGTAAAAATAGCTGTTAGAAAGAGGATAACATTGCCACTTTTTTCAAGCAAAAGCTCCTCATGGATATGCGTCAAAACTCCGAAAGATCCCTTATCATGCGCAAGTGGCTCGCTCTTTATCTTGCCATTAAAAGCGTCAAAATAGATAAATTTCCACTCTTTTTTGCTGTCGTTATGCTCAATTAGCCAAATCTTGTCACATTTTTTAGGGTTTGCATCGATGTTTATGCCAACCATCTCGTAGCCGCTAAGCTCGCTTGCGACGATATCTCTTAGCTCATCAAAGCTGATCCTTTTGCTCAAATTTTCTTTGTTTAAATTTACATTTACGATATTTGGGTAAAAAAGGCTGTTTAGCTCATCTTTATAAACCAGGATCGCACCGCTAAAGCAAACTACGACAAGCGGGATAAAAAAGAGAAGCGACAAATATGCATGCACCTTGTAAAAAAGCTTTAAATTTAAAAATTTCACCCCTTTAGCCACCTTTTTAAAAATTAGTTTTGATAATAGCTCGCAATTTTATAAGATTTTTGCTTTTATAATTTTTAAAACCATTATCAAAATATAATTTTAAAAAGAAAGTAACGTTTGTGAAATTTGAGTTTATAAAGGTAAAAAATTTGATATAAAAAGAGAGACAACTCCTCTTTGTGTAAGCGGAAAAGCCAGAAAAGGGGGAAGCAAAGTCTTAACCGCTACAAAAAGGAGGGCCCGTTTAGGACGATGAAATGTTATTATTTAAATATAAATTTTAATGAAATTTTTAGTTAATAAAAAAGAAATTCTACGTAATACTAAAGTCAATTACGATATTTAGGCATTTTCTAAAGAAATTTCTCTTTTAAAAAGGTAAAATATATGCTTTTGCATGAAAGCAAAAATCACATTTGAAATTTCATTTTTATTACTATTAAACGTGGTTTATTTAAAAGTTATTTTATTTATTTTTTCAAAAGTTCTAACAAATTTTAAAATTTATGAGCGAGCATATCACGCTTCTAAATTTAGTGGCGAATAGTTATGAGCCCTAAATTTAGTAAGCTGCTAAGGCGAGTGAGTAAAGTTTTAAAATTTGCAAAATAGCTTTTTAGAAATTTAAAGTTTTGTTTCTTTGTTAAGGGGGAAGAGGCTTGAATTACGAAGTCGCTCCCTTCCCCCTTAACAATCCCCTAACCCCGACAACGTTAGAGGTGCATGCTATAGCACTATCGTGCCGCATGCGTTTTGCTATCAAGTAAGTTTTCGCAAATTTTAAAATTTCATGAACGAGTAATTTCGGCTCTAAAATTTGAGCCAAGCGGTTAGCGAAGCCAAATTTTAGTAGTCAATTCTTGCGAGTGAATGAAAGTTTAAAATTTGCAAATTTGCTTCGTCATACATATAAATTTCAGATAAATTTTAATTCTTAGGCACGAGTTCTAAGACGTTGCAGGCTCGTTTGCTGCCCATTTTGCAAGCTTTATCAAGGGCATTTGCAGATAGATCAAAGCTCTGCTCTACGCCGTTTCCTTGCAGGTATTTTGTAGCTAGCTCGTAGCAAGCTTCGCTGCTGCCATTTTCGCAAAGCGACTTAAATATCTCATAAGATCTAACCAGATCTCTCTCCACGCCAAGACCTCGGCCTAGCATGTCAGCATATAAAAAGCAAGAGGTTTTGTCTTTGTTCTCACACTCGCTTGAAAGCTTTTTAGTAAAGCTCTCGCAAGCTTTTGCGTCACTTTTGTTGATGCAGTTTTGCATATTTTCATCCCAGTTTGCACTTAGAGATAAAACGGCAAATGTTAAAAATAAAATGGATTTTTTCATAAATTTCCTTGAGAGAGATAAACCCCCTTTGGGGGAAAGGGGGTCATTACAAAAAGGAGGTTTCTTGTTGGACAAGTGGAATAATACAAGCCTCGTCTAAATTTAAAGCCAACTCTTATTTAACAAAAAACAATCAAACAAGATCTCTCTTGCTAAAGCCCAAATAGCCGCAAACTAGCAAGATCGCGCCAAGCACTAAAGGGTAGATGATCGCGTAAGCTACAAAGGTCGCTTTTGAAAATGTGCCTAAGATAAAGTAAGACGCAGTGCCGATGACTGCTAAATTTGGATCAAAAAGGCTAAGCGCTGCTATCCTAAAAAGCTCGATCGGATTTAGCATCGCGATAGAGTAGATGACGTACTCATCGACAGAGCTTCGCATAAGCAGCCCAATGAGCGCTAGGTCGATAAAAGCTAGCATGATAAGCCAGAGCAAAAACGCCACGCCTTGACCTGTTTCTTGGTTTTTAATAAGGCTTGAGATGAAAAAGCCAAGCGACAAAAAGACGATACTTAGGCTAAAAAGCAGACCAAAATAAAGCACCAGCACGCCCCAAGGTATCGACACGCCCTTTATAAAGCCAACCACCACGCAAAGCAAAAGCGAGAACAAAAGCGGCACAAAAACGACAAAAGTCCGCCCAAGCGCCTTGCCAAAGTAGTACTCTTTAAGGCTTAGCGGAAAGCTTAGCACGTACTCAAGCAGGTTTGTATCTCTGTCTTGGTTTATACTTCTAACGGTTGAGATGAGGATAAATATCGGCACGATGATGACGCAAATTTGTATAAACAAAAGTAGCGCCCTTGTTAGCCCAGAAAAGCCTAGTACACGCGAGTCGGTCACTCCGCTAAATAAAAATCCTATCATCAAAGCAGAAAAAAGAAGCGCATAGATCGCAAACCACCTCGAGCGAAACGACTCTTTGACGTCTAGTTTTGCTATTAAAAAAAGGTTATTCACTCTTGCTCCTTAAATTTTCTTCTTTGATGATCTTGCCAAGGTCCATATAGACGCATCTATCAAGCAGATGAGCGATCTCATCTATGCGGTGCGAGATGAAAACTAGCGTCTTTTTTTGCGTGAAGTTATCGAGCAAATTTTTAAAAGACTCCCTTGCTTTTACATCTAAATTTGCCGTTGGCTCGTCAAACATCAAAATTTCGCTATCTTTGGCAAATGCGATGGCTATTAACATCTTTTGCTTCATACCGCCAGAGAGTTTGTAAAAGGACTTATTCAAATTTGCATGCAGGTCAAGCTCTAAAAGCTTGCTAAATTTCTCAATATCTTCAAATTTGACATTTGAGCTTTTGCAGACAAACTCGCAAAGCTCACGTAGGCTAAATTTAAGCGGTGGCGGGGTTTGCGGCACAAATGATATAAATTTTAGCGCCTCTTTTCTATCTTTTAGGGTATTTACGCCATTTATCGCGACGCTTCCGCTATTTGGCACAAACTCACCCAAGATGATACGCATGAGCGAGCTTTTGCCAGCTCCATTTTGCCCAAGTATCGCTATCTTTTCGCTAGCTTTTACATTTAGACTGACGCTATCAAGTATCTTTTGCGAGCCAAAAATTTTCGTTACTTCTTTTATATCTATCAAAAAATTTCCTTATATGAGTTTCTTAAAGCCGTTGTCAAATTTAAGCGCATCTTGGTGGCAAACGTCGATACACCTGCCACAAAGCGTGCAGTCAGCCCCAGCTATCCTAAAGAGCTTTTTACTATCATCAGTTTTTGCCCCCTTTTTTGTCATAAAAAGCACGTGTGGCACTAGGCAAACATCGGTGCAAACCAAGCAGTGATCGCACCTTTCTTTATCCCAGCTGACCTTTATAGCATTTGGCTTAGCCAGTAGCGAGTAGGTCGCTCCAACAGGGCAGACATACCTGCACCATGCCCTGCGTGAGAAGAAAATTTCCACCACAAGCATAGCTACAACAAGCCAGATAGCGTGAAAGTAGCCATAGATGATAAATCTTGAAAATATCCCAACGACGTTAAAAATTTCAAAGACAAGACTTGAGCTAGCAAAGCTAAGAGCCAAAAACAAAATGGTAAAAGCATATCGCCACTTTGTGTCAAAAACTCGCGGTTTTACTATCTTCTTGGCGCGTAAATTTTCGTGAATTTTCTCAGCTATCTCGCTTATGAGTGAATACGGGCAAACCCACGAGCAAAAGCCCCTGCCACCAAAAATGATGTAAAAGGCTAATATACTAAGCGAGCCAATTAGCAAATTTACATGAATTTCATGCGTTGCTAAAAAGACTTGCAAGCTCATAAATGCATCTGCTAGGTGAAAGCCAAGTATCCTTGAGGCGCTGATGTCACCCTCTAAAATTTGCACATCGACCCTATAAGAGAGCACAAATAAAAGATGCACTAGCACGATGGTAAAAATTCGCCAAAAACGTATGCTTGGGCGCTTTTTGCCATCTTTTGTAGTCGTTATTAGCGTGCTTAGAAAGCTTACATTTCTAACTGTCGCACGAACGTTATATTTATCCATTTTTACTTTTTAAATTTAGAAATTTCATCAGCAAGGCTGTTTAGATCGCTGTCGCTAACGTTTGTAAGCAGTCCCTTCATAAGCGTGTTTTGCACCTTGCCAGCCTTGTAATCAGCTAGTTTTTTTAGCAGATCCTCTTTGCTTAGATGAGTGATATCAGGCGCTACTATGCCTTTGCCATTTGCGCCGTGGCACGGAGCGCAAGAGGTTAGGTATTGCTTGCTAACGCCTTCATTTTGCGTCTTAGCCACGCTTAGGCTTAGCTCTTTTACCTTTTTTAGCTCATCTTCGCTGGCAAATTCCTCGCTAGACTTTGACTGCTCTTTTGAGATATTTTGCTCCACTTTTGGCTGAACGCTAGCTTCTACTTTCTCCTTTTTAGGCGGAGTTTGGCTTAGCATAAACACCATGATGCCACATATCAGCACCGCTAAAATGATCGTTATGATTTTTCCGATTTTCATTGTTTGCTCCTAAACTGCGCATTAAAATCGCTTATCTCTTTGGCTAATTTTCTAATCTCACTCTCATCCATCTTTTTAACAAGATCACGCATCAGCACATTTACTTTCTCTTTGTTTTTATAAGCGTTTATCATCTTATAAATTTCATCCTCGCTCTTTGTTAGAAGCGATGGTCCGATGATGCCATTTGCATAGTCGTCGTGGCAGGCTGAGCACTTTGTGATGAAGTCCTTGCTAAGTCTGCCCTTTATAAGCCTTAAATTTATAGTTTGAAGCGGGCTTTTTACCATGGCAAGCGCTCCGATCTGGCGGCTTACGTTGTTATCTTCAAGACCAAATTTAACGCTTTTTTCGCCGTGCATATCGTATTTTATAAATTCATTTTGCTTATTTGCACTCTCGTTGTTTTCATTTTTTTCGACCTTTATGCTAGCACTTGTCGCTACTTTTGCACCTTGCTCGCTAGCAGCCTCTTGCGCTTTGTCCTCACTCTTTTCACAGCCGACAAATAGCAACGCAGCAGCTATTAAAGGTATTATTGCTCTCATTTTTTCTCCTTGTAAATTTCATCATAGCTCATCTTTGGGGCGATATTTATGATCTTTGCTGGGCAGACCTCAGCGCAAACGCCACAACCCACGCAGCCATTTTTTATAAGTGGTAAATTTGCCTCGCTCATTGCTATCGCGCTATCGCCAACTGGACAAAGCGTGACGCAAAGATCGCAAATTTGATCGATCTTGCCTTTTATCTTATCTTTTAGCGCCTCTTCTCTGTCGTTATAGGCTTTGCGATCAAGCAGATGTTTAACGTCAGCTTCGCTTAAATTTTCTCTTTTCACGCTCAAACAGGCAGCCGTGTCACTTAAAACTGCAACGCCCATTTTGACATCACCCACGACCTTTGTGGCGTGATCGAGCGCACCGCTAGGACAGGCTAGCACGCATGGAAAAAGGTCGCACAAGTAACATCCTCGCTCTTTGGCGTCGATGTGAGCTGAGCCACTTGAGTAGCCATCTTCTATATCAAGTAAGCTTATACTGTGATAAGGGCAGACTTGTACGCACTGACCGCATTTTACGCAAAGATCATCAAAGTCATCAACAGCACCTGGCGGTCTAAGATAGAGCTTGTCACCACTACTTTTTGGCAAAAACTTGCCTATGGCGTATCCAGCCACCGCTGCAGCTGAGCCAATTATCATAAAATTTCTTCTATCCACGTTTCGCCTTTAAAGCGTTGAAATTTGAAACATCAAGCGGTTTTATCCTAGGCGAACTATCTTCAAGTAGCTTTATCGGTTCAGAAAATGGAGCGAGTTTAGCTAAGAAATTTAAGACGCTAAAGACGCTTGAGCCATAGAAAAACTGCAAATTTGGATAGTACTGCCAGAGCTTATCGATGTATGAGAGGTGCAAAAATGGCGTGTCGCCGTAGCCATCTTTATCTCTATCAAAGCTCTCATACTCATCATAATAATTCTTACTCCATCTGTTTAGTAGCATCTTTTCGCCCGGGGTATCGTTTACGACGATGTCCATGTTGCCGATAAAGTCGTTGTTTTCAAAGATGCTTGTGCCTTGTGTGGCGTGAAAATAGACGCCAACTACGTTGTGTAAAATTTTATTGCCTATAAAATTTATAGTTGATCCCGGCTGAAAAGGCGAGTTATCAAGCAAGATGCCACGCGCGTTATAGACAAGGGTGTTGTTTTCTATCGTAAAGTCAGACACGTCCTTTAGCCCGATGCCGATACCAAAGGCGCCGTCGCTATCCATAACGAGATTGTTTTTTATATTTGAGCTAGCTGAATACATAAAAAACATACCAACAGCGTTGCCGATAAATTCGTTATTTTCGACTAAATTTTGATTAGCATACATAAAATGCAGCGAGTATCTACTGCCAACTGCTTTGTTGCTTAGAAATTTATTGTGGCTTGCGTACCATGCGACCATGTCACGGCTGTCACGGATGTTGTTACGCTCGATCAAATTTTCATGGCTATACCAAAGTCTCACCGCATCGCCTCTAAAGCCAAGACTAGCGCCCTTTTTTGAGGTGATGTTGTTTTCAGTGATCTTTGAGCTGCTGCACTCTTTAAAATCAATCCCAAAAAGCACATCGCTTATGTCATTTTTAGAAATTTCAACGTTATTTGCCTTGTCACAGCCTATGCCAGCGTCAAGCTCGCCAAGGTCGTTGCCACTGCCACTTATCTTTAAATTTTTAAGTGTCACGTTTGAAGCGATGATCTTTATAACGCTGCCCTTGCCGTCCCCTTTTATGTGGGCATTTTTGCCCTCGCCGATGATAGTAAGAGGCTTAGAAATGATTATATTTCCTTCATAAACGGCATCCCCCAGCTTTATCACATCGCCAGGGTTAGCGTTATTTATCGCATCTTGAAGGACGTTTGCAAAGCCAAAAAGTGGCAAAAAAACAAGGGCAAATTTAGAAAATTTACGCATTTAGCTCTTTTTTCTTTGAAAATACCGCAAGTATGCAAAGCACGCTCATCACCATCATCACCCAAAAGCCGATAGTTGGGTATGAGTGCGTTGTAAAGTGCGCCACGCTACCATCGCCTAAGACTGTTGGCATAAATGGCTTGATCTTAAAGGCGCCCCACTCTTGCATGTTGTGTCCATACCAGTATAGCCAGCCCACAAATGCGCTCATAAATAGCACCGGTGCGATGATGGTTGGCACCATGAGAAGTGAGTTAAATTTACCGTCATAGTATAAAAACGCAAGCATACAAAGTGTGGCGATAAGCAGATAATAAGGTGCGATCGCTCGCTCTAAATTTCCGCCATGCTCCATAGGATACATGCCGATGTAGTGGTTTATCGTATTCATCTCGTGCACGTCGCCACTATATCCATCTACGTGAAAATATACTGGGATGCCATCTGGAAAGGCTGCCTTTGGATAGTTTGGCGCTTCAAGAGATACGTACCAGATAGGAAAAGATGGAGTGCCTATCTCTGCTTTTTGCTCGATCATCTTATGAAGATCACTTGCTACCTCTTTTGGTAAAAGGTGGTTTTTATACTGAAATGAGCTATAAAGATCGTAGATAGTGTAAGCATAAGATGGTAGCTCGTCGCCATTAGCTATACGCTCTTTTGCTCCATGCCAGCCAAGAACTGGCAGAGTAAAACAAACGCTCATGATGATAAGTGCAACAATGGTATAAATTTTATATTTACTCATAATCTCTCCTTTAAATTTTAAAATTTAGCCTAGCAAAAAGTTAAATTTTAAAATTTAAAAGGGGCAAAAATGCCCCTTAAAACTACATACCTGCGTTTTCGTCTATCCATTTTAGATACTGGATGATATTTTTGATCTCTTCGTCACTCATGTGCTGATTTGGCATTCTAAGTTTAAAGAAATCAATCATCGCTTTAACGTAGTCATCGTTATAGAATTTAGCAGGATCTTTTATGAAGTCTGCTACCCATTTTTCGCCGTTTTCATGTCTTAGCAAGACACCAGTTAGGTCTGGACCTGAGCTTACTTGACCGATGACGTGGCAGCCATTACATCCGCCTTTTAGATAAGCTTCTTCGCCTTTTGCAGCAGCTGGGCTCATCGGAGTTGCGATCTCTTTAGCTAGGTTGTTTTTAGCTCTTAGACCAACGTCGGCGGTTTTAACCATGTATTGCCATACTTGGTACTCCCAAAGGATAGCGCCATTTACGTCGCCTTTTTTGTAAGCTTCGTCAGCTTTAGCTTTTACCTCTTTGATATGGCCGTATTGATCAAGTGCGTCATCAACCAAAGCTTTTACTTTTGGATATTTCTCATAATGTTTCTCTTTTAGGTATTTAACAACCTCTTGGATAACATCATCAGTTGCTTTGTTAGTTGCGATTACTTTGTCGTACTCAGCTTTTAGAGCCTCTGGACTTAGAGTTTTTAGCTTGCTATTTTTTGCAGATTCATATTTTTTATTTGGATCTTTAACAAGTAAGTAACCCATCATCTCTAGGTGAAGTGCTGAACAAAACTCGGTGCAGTAGTATGGGAAGACGCCTTCCATATCAGCTACGAAATTTACTGAAGCAGTTTTACCAGGCTCAAGTGAAGCGTGGATGTTGTAAAGGTCGATGCCAAAGCCGTGAGTCTCATCTTGAGCGCGCTCTAGGTTTGTTAGGTGAATTGTTACATTATCGCCTTTATTTACCTCGATGTGCTCTGGGTTGATGTGGCTTCTGATCATTGTTGCATAGACAGTTACGTTTTTGCCATTTCTCTCAACTCTTTCTTGACCAGCTAGAGTTGCGTATGGGCTAGCCTCGCCTGTTCTTGAGTTTGTACCCATGTTGTAAGTAAGCGCTGGAGTTAGCTTGCTAGCAGCGATTGAGACAACGTCGTGTGGCTCACCAAGTGGGATAGGCATATCATAGATTAGCTCCATTTTTGGACCATTGATGTCTATTAACTGGTGGTTTTGTGGGTGAAGCGGGCCAACTGGGTTGAAGCGATCGATTGAAAGTTTATCAAGAGCGATTGCATATTTGCCAACTGGTTTTGCTGATTTGCCCTCCATTGTGTCAAGGTGACCGATGTTGTAATGAACATTTACTTTATCTAGCACTTTTAAATTTTTGTAGTCCCATTTTACGATTTGACTATCAACGTAAAGTGAAGTATAGACTACGCCATCTTGTGAGTCAAATGATGTATGCAGTGGTCCAAGGCCAAGTTCGACTTGTCCGTGCATTGTCTTTTCTCTATCTAAGATAGGTATGCCGTATGGGTCAGTGCCAGCGAACTCTTTTTTGTCGATTAGCTCTTTGATCTTTTTAAAGTCATAAACTGATGCGTGAGTATCAAGCTTACCACCAACGATAATGTATCTACCATCTGGTGTTACGTCACAACCGTGTGGGCTCTTTGACTCTGGGATCAAAAATAGTGCCCCAGCTTTTACAGCAGCTTCTATCGTAACTACCCTGTGACCATTTACAACTTTGTAGTTTTTCTTGTCTTGTGCAAGTTTTTCTAAAATTTGCCAGTTATAAACATGTAAGAAGTCGGTGTCGTTTCTACTAGCACCTGCCTCAAATGGAGGAAGACCTTTTTCGATACCACCTGTATACATCTCGCTGTTTATTGAGTTTGTAAAGCCCCAGCCGTAGCTCTCGCCCTTACCAGCGTCACTTAGGTCTTGCCAGTACGGAGGAAGCTCAAGAGAGAAAGATGCTTTCTCATCGATCTTGCCTTTTGGATAGTCAAATTTCCAAAATGTCACAGCGCCTCTATAAACGGCTTCGTAGTCGTCCATTGAGTGATAGTTGTCATCAAGTGGAGCTGCATACTGGCTAGCTTCGATGACGTACTCGCTGTTTGGAGTGATGAAGCTACCGCCGTGCTCACTCTTCATGATAGGGTTTACAACCATTTGAGTTGTCTCAAAGTCTTTTAAATTTATAACAGCGATCCTTGGGTTTGCCTTGTCATTGATAAATAGATAATCACCAACATACTCACCATTTTTCTCAGTGAAATTTGGGTGGTGTGTATCGCCCCAAGTTATCTCTTTGCCCCTGATGTTGCCTTGTTTTAAAACAGCTTTTGACTCATCGTCATAGCCATATCCTTGCCAAGGCTCTGGGGTGAAAACGCCGATGTATTTGTAAATTCTCATCGACGGAACGCCATAAACTAGCACTTGACCACTCTGCCCGCCAGATGAAAAGACGATGAAATCATCTTTTTTACCGCTTGGCTGGTAAGTCTTAGCAGCTGCAAGGACATCTTTTTCGCTTAGCCCGCGCTCTTTCATGACTTTTTCAAGGTCACTACTAGCAGCACAAGCAGCAGTTAAAGATAGCCCAAGCAGTGCAGCACTTGCGACACAAAATAACTTTTGCATTTACTCTCCTTTTTAAAATGAATTTATCTCTAAACTCTTTGTCTTATTGCCTAGATCCACGCCAACAAGCACGTTTTTATCTATAAAAATTTCTTTTATCTCGCCGCTAAAAAGCTCTTTTTTGCCCTTTAGCTTAAAGCTTTTGTCAAATTTATAGATCGCTCCGTCCTCGCCAGCTACTAAAACCTCATCTCCCACGCACGCAAGAGCTGAAATTTTAGATCTTAAAACTTGCTTTTTAGCTCCACTTTTAAGATCTAAAATTTCTCCGTTTCTAAAGCCTATGAAAATTTCATCATCGCTAAATTTACAAGCACTAATGGGCGCAAAGCCAACGCTTTTTTGCTCTTTTACGTTAAGCTTACTATCAAGCAAAAATGCCTTGCCATTAAAGCTGGTAAAAAACACTCCCTCGCCAAGCGGCAAAAAGCTAGAAATTTTATAAACATTGTTAAAATTTTTTGATATAAATTTTTTAGAACTCTTGTCAAAAATAGCGATCGTTACGACATTTGCCATATCGCAAGCGACGTAAATTTTCTCTTTATCTAGCAAGATATTTGAAACCTTACAGCCAACATTTGGCAGTGCAAATAAAAATTCCTTCTCGCTAGCTACCTTTACGATCTCGTTGTTTAAATTTGCAACGTAAAAAGAGCTCTCATCAAAAGCACATCTTTGATCTTTGTAAATTTTCTCCTTTAGTCCTAGGCTTTTTGTCTCGCCATCTTTTACAAAGATGATGTTTTGACTATTTTCATCGACGAAGCAGCCCTTACTCTCAGCAAAAAGCGCTATCAAAGATAAGCTAAGACATAGCAGAAATTTCATTATCTAGGTTGCTTTCATCGTAAATTTAAAATTTGTAAAAACTATACAAGCATAACTCTTAAAAGCAAATTAGCGATTAATTTACTTTTTTAAGCATTTAAAGAAAAATATCAATAATTTTTTTTAAATTTTGCCATTTACAATAAATAGACTTTGGAATTTAATGGATAGAAATATATTTTTGATAAAATTTATTATCTATAAAAGTTCGTATTTTAGGTATTTTATGCATTAAAATTTAAATTATAAATATTTTTTTAAAAAAATTATTTAAATTAGATAATTATATTAAGAAATGAAAAATCGCTCTTGCGTTTTGAGCAAAGCTTAATTTTTAGATTTTTGATATTTTTTTGCTTAAATTTACTGATAACTTAAATTTGCTTAAATAGGCTATAATCCACCAAAAAAAGGAGAGATAATGCTAACACATTTAGATGAAAAAGATCGTCCAAAAATGGTCGATGTAAGCCCAAAAGATCCCACCAAAAGAGTAGCAACTGCTAGCGGGATCATCAAAATGAGCAAAGATGCTTTTAAGGCGATCAAAGAAAATACCGGCAAAAAAGGCCCAGTCATCCAAACAGCCGTTGTCGCTGCGATAATGGGCGCTAAAAAGACAAGCGAGCTAATACCTATGTGCCATCCACTGGCCATTTTGGGTGTGGATTGTGACATCAAGGAGCTGCCTGAAATTTGCGCTTTTAAGCTTTACGTGAGTGTCAAGATAGAGGGCAAAACAGGCGTTGAGATGGAGGCGCTAACAGGCGTGAGCGTGGGACTTTTAACCATTTACGATATGGTAAAAGCCATAGATAAGGGCATGGAGATAGACAACATCGTACTAGAGAGCAAAACAGGAGGCAAAAGTGGCGAATATATACGATCTAAATGATAAAAAGGCGAAAATCGACTACCCAACACACTGGGAGTATAAGGTGATCTTTGATGCTGGCGTAAATGCCGAAGAGAAGGTAAAAGGGATAGTAAAAGATAGAGAATTTAAGCTAGTTTTTTCGAAATTTAGCAAAGATAAAAAATACGCTAGCTACGATCTAGCCGTGCTAGTTTTAAGCGAAGAAGAGAGGCTGGAGATATTTTCAGCGTTAAAACACGAAGCAAAATACGTTTTATAAGGTAAAAATATGGATAAACTTGAGAAAAATTTACGTGATTATAAAGATAGTGAGGGGCTGCTAACTAGCATAAAAGCTCTTTGCAACGACTTTTTTAGGGACGTCTCAGACAAAGACGAAAACACACTGCCTGATCTTTTGAAACAAAAAATGAACGAGCTTTACGACAAGATGGATAAAGAGAGCCTCATAAATGCTAAAAACCTAAAAAGCGCTATGGAGGGGATAAATCAGGCCCTAGTTAGCGACGAAGAAAAGGAGCTTTATGAGCTATTTGATAAAAGAGATGAGATAAATAGAGCGATCGAGGCAAAGCGAGAAGAGATAAAAAATAGGCTAAAAATTTCATTTGAGGCGGCTGAAGAGGTCGTAAAAGATAGAAATTTTGGCGAAAAAGAGGAAATTTTAGAGCTTTTAAATAATGCCATTATCAGAGAAACAAGGATGCTTGGCATCTTAAAAGAGAGTGCTCAAATCGCCTTTCTAACGACGCTTGAGGGCGCAAAGGATGTCGAAGAGACTGCTGGCGCGATAGCTAAAAATATGACCTACGCTGCGATAAGAGGTGGAGAGTTTAGCAAAGAGCGAATGTTTGAAATTTCAAAAAATATCATCAGTGCAGCGGGGAATTTAGCAAATGAGGGGCATATATTTGCAAAAGAGCTCATAAAAGGCGCGATAAATGGCACAAGAGATGGCATTTTAAGAGCTATTGAGAAGCTAAAAGATGAGGCGAAATTTGCTCCAGATGAGCTAAGGCTAAACTCACAGCTTTTAAATTTAAAAAACGTGGATGAAGAGTTTATAGCGCTTCTTAAAGAGCTTGAAAATGAATTTGACGGCGTGGCTAAAAGCGAGATCGAAAGCGTGATAAATAGCGAACTTGACACAAATCTAGCAAAATTTAAACGCATAAGCGATCAAGCGATGGAGCAGATCAGCTCAAGGCTTGAAGAGCTAAAATCAAACGGCGTTGCAAAGCTTATGAGCGAGGCGAACAATAAATTTGAAGCTCTAAAACAAGAGCTAAACGACAAGAGCAAAAAGCTAAAGCTAAATTTTGACGCAAATGACAAGCTCGAAGACATCAAACAAATGGATATAAAATCAGAAGCTAAGAAATTTGGCGACAGGGCCTATCAAGCCGCAAAAGACTTCATAAACGTCATAAAAAAAGATAAAAAAGAGGAGTAAATTTGCCAAGCTTTTTGGCAAATTTATCATTTTGGCTAGGTCTTAGCCTAGCCTTTTCATCACTTAAATTTATAAAAATAGATAGAGCAAAAACGCACCCAAGATCAAGCGGTAGATGACAAAAGGTAGCATCCTGATCCTTGAGATGATCCCCATAAATAGCTTCACGCAGATATAAGCACTAACTGCACTTATGATGACGCCAAGGGCGATGTCGCTCCAAGGTAGGGCGTTTGGATCTTTTATAAGCTTGATACTCTCAAGTCCGCCAGCTAGGATGATGACAGGTATCGAAAGTAAAAATGAGAAATTTGCACTGCCTTTGTGGCTAAATCCTAAAAAAAGTGCCGCTGTCATCGTTATACCTGATCTTGAGACGCCAGGGATGAGCGCCACAGCCTGCGCTAAGCCTATGATGAGAGCAAATTTTATGGTCATTTCGTATTCGCTTTTGTTTGTTGAGCGAAGATCAGCAAAGTAAAGTGCGATGCCAAAGATGATAGTTGTAACTGCGATCACAACGCCACTTCTTGCGTACTCTTCGATCACGTTGTTAAACAAAAGCCCAAAGATGCCAACTGGGATAGTGGCAAATCCCACGCACCAGACAAGCAAGCTATCGCCTACCATCTTTCTTTGCGCGATCGAGGCAAAAAAGTCGCGAAGTAGCTTAAAAATCGTATCTTTAAAATAAAAAAGTATCGCACTTAGCGTACCAACATGCACTGCCACGTCAAAAGCAAGCCCTTGATCTGGCCAGCCAAGTAGCTTTGGCACCAAGATGAGATGAGCCGAGCTAGATATCGGCAAAAACTCGCTTATGCCTTGCACCAAGGCCAAAACGATAACGTGAGAAATTTCCATAAAATGCCTTTTTTTGATTTTAGATTGCAGCTGGGGATTTTACTCCCCAAAGTTAAATTTTATATAAGTTCGCTAGCAAAATTTGCAAGTTTTTGTGGCGTGAAGCCAAAGTGGTCAAATAGCTCATTTGCCTTGCCGCTGGCGCCAAAGCTATTCATGCCATAAACTGCGTCAGCAAATTTATACCACTCATAGCCAGTTGCGGCCTCAACTGCAATGATCGTTGTGTTTTTATCTAAAATTCTAGCCACATACTCAGCTGGCTGCTCGCAAAGTAGGTCAAAACAAGGCGCTGATACGATGTTTGCACCGATACCTTGCTCAGCTAAAAGTGCAGCTGCTTTTACGCAGAGTGAGACCTCGCTGCCGCTTGCTATAAATGTTATCTTTGCATCTTTTGCCGAGCTTAAAAGATATGCGCCATTACTAACCTCACCAAATTCGCCTTTTGCAAGTGGGTCAAGCCCTTGGCGGCTAAGCACAAAGGCACTTGGAGCGTTTAAATTTAGAGCCACTTGCCAGCTAGCTGCGTTTTCGTTGCCATCAGCTGGGCGGAAAGTGTAGAAATTTGGCATCGCTCTAAATGTGCTAAGCTGCTCGATAGGCTGATGCGTTGGACCATCTTCGCCAACGCCGATGCTATCGTGCGTGAAGACAAAAAAGTGCTTGATGCCCATTAGCGCTGCTATCCTCGCACTTGGCTTTAGATAGTCGCTGAAGATGAAAAATGTCGCTGAAAATGGCAAGAAAAGACCGTATCTGGCGATGCCATTGTTGATAGCTGCCATGGCGTGCTCTCTGATGCCGTAGTGGATGTTTTTGCCATTTGGGAAGTCGCCCATGCCCTTTAGCTCGGTCTTGTTTGAAGGAGCAAGATCTGCACTACCGCCGATAAAGCCAGGGAGTTTTTTTGCTATCTCGTTTAAGATAACGTGGTTTGTATCTCTTGTGGCTAGCTTTTTGTCGCTAAAGTCTGGAAATTCGATCTTGCTAAAGTCTGGATTAAGAAGTGAGTTTAATAAATTTTTGCCTTCAATGCTTAACGCCTCAACCTTTTTGTTCCACATAGCCTCTTCAAGATCGCCCTTTTCTACTGCGCCTCTAAATCTTAAAAGCACGTCCTCGTCAATTGCAAATTTCTTCTCAGGATCAAAGCCAGCTGCAGCCTTTGCCTTTTTGATGATCTCCTCACCAAGCGGTGCGCCGTGGCTGTGGTGGCTGCCCTCAAGCTCCATTGCGCCGCGTGCTATGTGTGTGTTTGCGATGATGAGATATGGCGACTCTTTCTCGCTAGCTTGCTCAAGCGCAAATTCGATCTGGTTGAAGTCGTGTCCGTCGATACGTGCGACCTCCCAGCCCTGCGCCTCAAATCTTGCTTTGACATCCTCGCTAAATGCTATCGCTGTGTCGCCCTCGATCGTGATGTTGTTTGAGTCGTAGATGAGCACAAGGTTGTCTAGTCTTAAATTTCCTGCGATTGAACATGCCTCATAGCTTATGCCCTCTTCAAGGTCGCCATCGCCGCAAAGGCAGTAAATTTTATGATCGATTATTTTATTATCTGGCTCATTTAGCACGTTTGCAGCGTATTTTTCTGCCATGGCTAAGCCAACTGCATTTGCTATGCCTTGACCAAGTGGGCCAGTAGCCACCTCAACGCCTGGAGTGTGAATTTCTGGATGTCCTGGGGTGTTTGAGCCAAGTTGGCGGAAATTTTTAAGCTCGTCTAGGCTTAGATCGTAGCCAGTTAAATGTAAGAAGCTATAAACCAAGCTTGATGCGTGACCACCGCTAAAAACGAGCCTATCCCTGTTTAGCCATTTTGGATTTTTAGGGTTGTGTTTTAAAAAATTGCTTAAAACCACCATGATATCGGCTAGGCCCATAGGAGCACCTGGGTGTCCGCTGTTAGCGTTTTGCACCATATCAGCGCACAAAAATCTTATAGTATCGGCTTGTTTTTTTAGCATATGATCTCCTTTTATTGCGTCAGATTATACAAAAAAGTGATTAAAACTTGCCTTGCATTTTTGCCCAAAATGTCTAAAAAGTGATATAAATTTACTAAATTTACGAGCTATCTTAGATGCTTGTCTGTAAGCTCTAAGATCATCTTTGCTATGCCAGTATCTATCTGCTTTAGCGCCTCCTCTATCTGGCAAATTAGCTCATCTTTTTTCTTTTTTGCGCCAGATAGACCGAGTAAATTTGTAAATGAATTTTTAGCTAGGTCGTTGTGCACGGGCTTTCCAGCGGCCGCTTCGTCGCTTGTAAGATCGATGATATCATCTTGTATCTGAAAAGCAAGCCCAAGCTTTAGCCCGATATCATAAATTTTCTCGCACTCTGTTTCGTCTAAATTTACTATCACAGCGCCCATTTTTAGGCTAGCAGCGATGAGCTTTGCGGTCTTGTGGATATGCAAAAAGACTAGCTCATCAAGGCTTAGCATCTTGCCAGAGAGACCAAATTTAGCCTTTGCTCTTTTGATGTCCTCTTTGTTTGTATTTTCAAAAAAACAATCAAGTGCCTGCCCTAGCACCATGCCGCTAACGCCAGCATTTTGGCTTAAAATTTCAACGCACTTTATACGAGTGTCAGCTGGCAACTTGGCACGTGAAATTTCATAAAAAGCATGCGTATTTAGCGCATCTCCTGCAAGTATCGCAGTCGTCTCGTCGTATGTGACGTGAAGCGTTGGTGTGCCGCGCCTAAGGCTTGCGTTATCCATCGAAGGCAGATCATCGTGGATGAGCGAGTATGTGTGCATCATCTCAAGCCCCAAAGCCACTCTCATAGCCTTTTGCGTGAGGCTTTTATCGACATTTTCCACCACACCAAGAAGCAAAAGCGCCCTAAAGTGCTTGCCTCCAGCCTTTAGCATAACGCCAAGCGCCTCCTCGTAGTAAGGGTGAAAGCTAGGCGCCTTTGGCAAATTTGCGTTTAGAAATTTTACAAACTCCTCCAGTAGGCTCATTTTGGCACTCTTGCAAAGAACTGAAAGTCATTTCTACTAAATAAAAGCACGAAATTTTGCAGGTCGCCGATCTTTTCTAAAAGCTCCTCGCGGCTACTCACACTCTCTTTGTTGTAGCCTAAAATTTTATCGCCGATCTTTATGCCAAAAATTTCTGCATTTGACTTTGGCTCAACCTTTGTAACTACTAAATTTTTATCAACCGTGATACCATAATCCACCAAAACTTTATCATCTAACAAGCTCTCAGGCGACTTTGGCATGATATTTAAATTTGGCAGATCAAGGCTTGAAGGAGCGTCAATATCTAGGCTTTGGTTAAATTTCACATCTCCGCTTACTGGCACTTGAAAGAGTAGCTCTTGCCTATCACGCTTCACGATGATGTCCAGTTTTGCGCCCTTTGGAGCAAAAAGCACCATCTCATTTAGCTCTCTTAGACTCTTTGGCTTGATGCCATTTACGCTCACAAGCTCATCATCAACCATCATCATCTTGCCGCGGCCCAGTGGATCAACAAGTCCCACAAAGAATTTATCCTCTTTTTGCAAGAACTTCACGCCGATATCGCCGTAATATACGTCATCGTAAGATACAAAGTGCTTTAAATAGCGGTTTGGTATAAATTTATCAGCTCCAACAGCTATGCCTATCATCTTGCAACAAGGCGTGTTTATCTCGCCAGTTGCGTTATACTCGAAGCTTAGTGTGTCAAAGTCGCCTAAATTTTGCCCCAAAGACTTGATGTGACCCATGACGGTGTTGTTTGCGTCATTTAAGATGCCAACCCAGGTGCTCTTTTTTATGCGCTCTTCATTAGTCTCATCGGCCATCACGACAGGGCTTAGCTCCTTGCTAGAGCGGACCAAAAAGAGCTGCAAATATGGATCAAATTTGACATATTCGCCAAGCGGAGCTCCGTCACTTTTTGGCACTGCGATTAAATTTTTAGTGATAGCCACGCCAAAGTGTTTATTTACTGAGACGATTGAGTTTTTGTTCTTTTCAAAGCAGGCGTTAAAGTCCTCTTGCGTAGGCCTAGGATCGGCGTTTAGGCAAAGCGCTGATAGCAAAAATGCAAGGGCAAATTTATATTTTAGTCTCATTTTATCCCCATCGAAGCAAGGCCGCCAAGCATCCTTGAAGCGGTGTTTTTCTTATCAGCCTCAACTGACTTTAGCACGTCATTTACGGCGCTTATTAGTAAAATTTGCATGCTCTCTTTATCTTCAAGCAAGCTATCATCTATGCTGATATCAAGTATCTCGCCGCTGCCGTTTGCTCTAACGCTTACCAGCCCGCCGCCGCTTTTTGCGCCAAATTCTTTATTTTTGCTCTCTTCTTCCATCTGCTTGGCTTGCTTTTGCACATCCTCAAGCATCTGCCCCATCTTTGAAAAGTCAAACCCCTCAAACATCGCCTACTCCTTTATGATCTCGTTTTTGTTATTTACATGCACGATGGTTGGCTTAAATTTCTTAGCCTTTTTAAATTTCATACTAGCATAAGCCACGATGATGACCACGTCGCCAACGCAGACCTTTCTAGCAGCTGCGCCATTTAGGCAAATTTCGCCTTTTTTGCCCTTTATCACGTAGGTGGCAAATCTCTCACCGTTATTTACGTCTAAAATTTCAACCTTTTGATTTTCTATCAAATTTGCAGCCTTTATAAGCTCCTCGCCGATGCTGATCGAGCCAACATAGTTTAAATTTGCGTCTGTTACGACAGCTCTGTGGATCTTGCTAGCTAAAATTTCTATATTCATTTTCTGCCTTGTTTAGTTTATTTGCACTCTATCACTGGTCTGTTTGCTAAAAATTTCTCGTTAAATTTCTCTGCCTTTAGCGTCTTTTCTAGCTCGTCAAGGGTTTTGAAATTTCTAGCAAAAGATACGCCAACTAGTCCACACTCGCTCGTTTTGGCAACGTCTAGAGTTATCTCGTAGCTGTTAAATTTTGGATTATTTGGCTCTGGATAGTAAATTTCCTCACGGTAAGAGCTGTCGTTACCTATCTTTTCTATCTTAAATTTGCCCTTTTTTGGATCTGTGGTTTTTTTTATCGCTGTTATAAAATCATCTATGTTTTTGATGCTTGGCGCATAGGTAACGCTGATTAGCTTACTCCATCCATAGCCGCCCTCATCTTCCAAATAATACTCCACCGTAAATTCATTTTGGTATTTTTGGTGATAAATTTGGCCGTCATACTCTATATTTTGAGGTAGGTTGCTCACCAGATAGCTCTTTTGGTTTGCGCTAGATTGTAGCTTTTGCGGCTCTTTTTGAGCGGTGGCACATCCTAGTAGCAGCGCACTACAAGCAGACACAAGGGCTAAATTTAAAATCTTCATCGTTTTTCCTTTCGTAAGCTAGTTAGATAAAATTTCAAGCACTACTTCTTTGTCGCTAAATGGGTGCTTGACGCCCTTTATCTCCTGATATGGCTCGTCGCCTTTGCCAAGTATGACAAGCGCCCAGCCAGGCTCAAGCTTGCTAATGGCTAGAGCGATCGCCTCTTTGCGGTTGGCGTTTCGTATCAAATTTTCATTTTGGCTCATGCCAGCGCAAATTTCATCGATTATGCTCTCTGGTTCTTCGCTTCTTGGATTGTCACTAGTGACTATGCAAATTCTTGCGTATTTTTGGGCTATTGCTCCCATTTTAGGGCGCTTTGTCCTATCTCTGTCGCCGCCTGCGCCAAAGACTGCGATCAAATTTAGATGTCTAAGCGAGTTTAGTACCTTTTCGATGCCATCTGGCGTATGGGCAAAATCCACGATGACTAGCGGATCGGTGCTAACGACCTCCATCCTGCCGCTCACGCCTTTAAATTTACTTATCGCCTTTGAAAGTGCGGCTGCGTCTGGGCGCTCTAGCAGGCAAACGGCGCCAAGTGCTGCGATTAGGTTGTAAAGATTAAACTCACCTTGAAGGCTTGAGTCTATCTCCACATCGCCATTTGGCGTCTTGATAACTGCGTCTATGCCGTCCTTTAGCCCATAAACTATCGGTGCAAAGCTAGCTGGCTTTTTGAGCGCGTATGTGTAGGCGTTTTTTGGGTTAAATTTAACTCCGCCATCATCAATGTTTATGAGCTTTACGCTCTCATCGTCAAAAAAGCTTGATTTTACCCTCGCGTACTCCTCCATGCTCTTGTGGTAGTCGAGATGGTCTTGAGTTAAGTTTGTAAAAATTTTTAGAGCAAAATTTAAGCTCTCTATGCGTTTTTGAGCAATCGCGTGTGAGCTAACCTCCATCACAAAGTACTCACAGCCCTGCTCGCTGGCTGCTTTGAGGTATGAGAACGTCTTTAAAATGGCACTTGTCGTAAGCGCCTTGTCATCTATCTGCTCGCCCTCTATAAATGCCCCTCTGGTACCACTTAGACCGCATTTTTTGCCTAAATTTCGCAAGGTCTCGTAGATAGCCGCAGCCGTTGTGGTCTTGCCATTGGTGCCTGTGATGCCAACTATTTTTAGATTTTCATCGATCTTTAAAAGCTTTTTGCACTCTTCAAGGGTGATTATCTTAGCGCCCTTTTTTACCGCAGCTTCTACAAATTTCGCATTTGCAGTAGTTTGCACAAAGTATGCACCCTGTTCGCACTCGTTTGAATCATCTGTTATGAAGCTATTTTCTACTGATATTTTCATCGTTTTGTCTTTTTTGTATCTCTTTAAAAAGCTGATCTATACGCTCGTCGCCGCCAAACATCACCGCCGCACTCTCAAGGTAGTTCATGCTCATGTCGATGAAGTCATTTTTTATCAAATTTCCTAAAAATTCCAAAAAATCGTCTTTGTTTGAGATCATCACCTTTGTTGAGAACATGATGTTTTCAAAGACCTTTTTAAAGCTGCCGTCCTTATAAACAGCCCTTTTAAAGTCCTCGTAGCTGATCGCGTCTTGCTCTTCAAAGTACTCGCTCTCCTCGTCTCTGGACTCTAAAATTTTTAAAATTTCCTCCACGCCCTCGTCGTCTTCGCCGGCTCTTACCTTAGCCATGTAGTAGTCAAACAAGAGCTTTGCCTCTTCGGCATTTTCCTCGCCAAGAGAGCAAATTTGTATCAAAAATAGTAAATTTTTCTCTTGCGTCTTTTCGTAGGCTAGCGAAAAGTAAAAGATCGCGTCTTTAAACTTAGAGCGTTTGAAATATTTTATGCCTATTTTTTTATAATCTATCAATGTCAAATTCCTCGCCGATTGGGACATTTATGACCTCAAGCTCTGGGTGAATGTCTATGCGAAGCTGCCTTTCGATGCCGTATTTTAGCGTGGTTGTGCTAGCTGCGCATCCGTGACAATGTCCTGTGAGTCTTACGTAAATTTTGCCGTTTTTTATGCCAAGTAGCTCCATGCCGCCGCCGTCATTTTCAAGCATAGGTAGCACCTTTTGCAAACTCGCAGTCACTGGTTTTAAAAGCTCTTCATCACTAAATGGGATCATATTTTTTCCTTAAATTTTTTAGCTATTATAGCAGATAAAGTGCAAACAAACGTTTTCTAGGCTTTTGGCGTGGGCGTTTTGGCTTTAAATTTTGGTGTTTTTTTGTGGAGAAAAAGGGCAAATTTGCCCTTTAAGTTTAGTTTAGTAGAAGTGATTTTATATCGATTTTATGTTCAATCATCTTGCTCTCAAGCATAAATTCTTGCGTAGTCTCAAGCGCTTTTATATCATCAGCCGTGATCTTTGAGCTAAAGTCGTACTGAGGATACATGCTCTTTATCGCCTCTATGCTAAGCCCAGTCTCTTCGGCTGTAAATTTAAGCGCCTCGTCCTCGTTTGCTTTGATGTAGGCCAAAATTTCATCCTGAGCCTTTTTAAATTTCTCAACTATGTCTTTGTGCTTTTTATAAAACTCTCCGCTTGTTGCCGTGACGATGACTGGAGTGATGACGCCTTTACCGGTTGTCACTACATTTAGGCCTGATTTTTGAGCGTTGTAGGCCGCTGGTCCTGCAAGAAGCGCTGCATCGACGCTGCCGTTTTCAAGTGCAGCTTGCGCAGCTGGGATACCCATAGAGATGAACTCTACGTCGTTTATACTAAGTCCGCCAAGAGCTAGATATCTAATCAAAAGCTCGTTTAAGATCGTGCCTTTTGGGCCTGCTACCTTTTTGCCTTTTAGATCCTTTGGCGACTTGATATTTTGGTCTTTAGAAAATATCACAAAAGCCTCTGGTGCCCTTGAATAGGCGCTTATGATCTTTATATCAGCCTTATTTGCCGCTGCAAGTATGACCGAAGTACCGCCCACGCAGTTTAGAAACTGGAGCGAATTTGAAGCGAGCGCTTGCGTTTGTTTCGCACCCGAGGTGATCTCAGAGTACTCGACTGGTACGCCAAAAGACTTTGCATAAAAACCTTTAAATTTATCGACGATCGATGGGACGTTTAGCGGCGATTTGACGTAGGTCATGCCGATCTTATCTAAGCCCTCGCTTGCATTTGCGACTAGGCAAAACAAAGAGGCCGCACACAAAACCTTAAAAAACTTTCTCATACTTACTCCTTTTAAAAATTTTCAAGATTATATAATCTTTTGCTTCATTTTGGTTTTAATTATCATTTTATTTGCCTAAATTTCGCTCAAAATTTTGCGTTTTATCGCTATTAGCTCCTCGCTTAGCAGATCTCTTGGCCTTGCTAAATTTAATAGCTCGTAGTTTGACTTTATCCCGCCCTTTTCAAGCAAGATGATCTCATCAGCCAAAAATAGCGCCTCGTCGATGTTGTGCGTGACAAAAATGATGGTTTTGCCAGCTTGTATCTTTAAAATTTCAGCCTGCATGCTAGCTCTAGTAAATGCGTCAAGTGCGGCAAATGGCTCGTCCATGAGGATCAAATTTGCCTCATACGCAAGCACTCTAGCAAGCGAAACGCGCGAGCTCATACCGCCAGAGAGCTGCGAAACTGCGGCAAATTTAAAGTCGCTAAGCCCTATCATCGATATCAGGCTACCTATCTTTTCAGCCTCTATTTCATGCTTTTTAAGAGGAAAAACGATGTTTTCATAGACGTTTAAAAACGGCATAAGACGGGGCTCTTGAAAGACAAAGCCGATCTTTGCTTGCTCTTTAAATTTTATCTCGCCAAGACTTACGCCCTCAAGACCAGCTATGAGGCGTAAAAGCGTAGTTTTGCCGCAACCGCTTCTGCCAAGTATGACGGTGATCTTATCTTTTTTTATGTTTAAGCTTAGCTCTCTTAAAACGTCGATACGCTTTTCGCCTATAAAAAAATGCTTGGATAAATTTGAAATTTCTATCATTTTTCACCTCGCAAAAGGCTAAATTTCGCTATCAAAAGCAAAAAGAGCCTATCTATGAGCACGCCGCAAATGCCTATCGTAAAAATGCCTACAAATATCCTATCCGCGCGTGAGAGCTCCTCGGCGTCAAGGATTAAGTAGCCTAGCCCGCTTGAAGCCGCTATCATCTCAGCTCCGATGATCGCGCGCATGGCGTAGCCAAAGCCTATTCGCATGCCGACAATGATATCTTTTAGCGCGCTTTTTAAGATGATCTTGTAAAAAATCTCAAATTTACTAAAACCAAAAATTTT
This sequence comes from Campylobacter concisus, assembly GCF_003049065.1. Classification (GTDB taxonomy): domain Bacteria; phylum Campylobacterota; class Campylobacteria; order Campylobacterales; family Campylobacteraceae; genus Campylobacter_A; species Campylobacter_A concisus_BE. The sequence goes on from NZ_PISC01000007.1 coordinate 46,545, forward strand.
ACCAACCTCGATGAGCTTTATATCGCAGCTCGTTAGTCCTTTTTGGATGCTTAGAAACATCGGGAAAAACGAGGCTAGGATGATAATGATGATCTTTGGCGTCTCGTTTATGCCAAACCAAAGCACCAAAATGGCGATCAAACTAAGCGGCGGGATGTTTCTAAAAAACTCCAGTATCCACTCGTAATAAACGCTGATCTTTGGCAAAAGTGCGGCTATACCGCCAAGCACGAGCGCTAGGGCAAACGAGAGAGCATATCCTGCAAATATGCGCTTAAAGCTGATGATCGTATGCGTAGCAAGCTCGCCGCTTAAGCTCATGCTATACATCGTCTTTAGCGTAGTTAGCGGACTTGGCAATATATATGGTGTGAAAATTTCTAGATCGCAAATGACCTGCCAGATGGCAAAGATCGCTAGGATCAAAATGCTCTTTTTAAAAATCTCCCTCACAGCCCATCTCCGTTGTGACAGCCGTTTTCGCAGTATAAAAGCTCGATGATCTGGTAGTTTTTAAGCTCGCTAAATTTATATGAAAGGGCGTTTTCTATCTTCTCTTTACTACTAAGACTTAGTGTTTTTACGCCCAAATTTGTGAAAAATCCCGGCGGTATCGGACTTTGCTCGATACTACGCATCTTTAAATTTATAGCGTTTTGCTCCCTAAAGCTTTTCCATGTCAAAAATGTGGTTCGCTCTAAATTTAGCCCCATGCCAAGCTGGGCCAAGTCCTCGCAAGGTGTGGTCACGTAAAGCCACTCGTCCTCTTTTAGCTTTGCGCTAAGCTCAAGCGCGCTTTCTATTAAAATGGGGTTTAAATTTGATATGAATGCGGCTTGTTCTTTGAAATTTGCCCTGATGAAATTTACAGCTCTCGGGCAGCGACTATCGTAAATAAGCTCGCTTTGCGCAAGAGCGTTTTTGTATGCGTTTTTTACGCTTTTAACGTGGTCTTTTTCGCACTCTACTACGCTAAAACCTTTGTCTTGCAAAATTTCTTTAAGCGCTGCAAAGTCGTAGATATTTTTTACAACAGGATTTAACCAAACCACTTTTTTCATTAAAGCTCCCGTCAAATTTAAAAGCAAAATGTAATAATTAAAATCAAAATTGTATCACTTGAAAGTAAAAAGATGGCTTTGGAGGTTAAATTTATAAGAAAACGGCTAGACTTTTACGTCTAAATTTCGTTTTTTTTGGCTTTTCTCCATTAGCTTTAGTATATCTATGCCGCTTTTTTCAAGGCGCATTAGCTCCTTAAGATAGGCAAATTTCTCATCTTTATTGATATCGTAGGTCGCTAGCTTCTCGCTTCGGCCGATCACCGAGGCATAGACCTTGTTGCCATCAAGCTTATCGGTATTTTGCACATTGTAAAGCGACAGCACGCCCTCTATCACCTCTTTAAATTTCGCGCCGCTCTTCATGCCAGCCTTCATCAGCGTTAAAAATCTCTGCCTGCTCTCATCGTCAGTGAAATTTATGCTTTGCATTGTCTCATATTCGATCGGTGGCTTGTTCGTGCTAGTTAGCATTGAGATAGCCTTCTTGCCTATTGTAATGCTCTCAACGCCGACCCTCTCGCCAAGATATTGCCTCAGCGCATAGTCCAGCCACCTATCCTTGAACTCCTCGACGCTCAGGTCCTTATCAAGTATCTCAAAGCCCTCCACGTGGCTTTTGTGTCCAAGTCCGAGCAAGGTGCCGCTATCATCTTTTGACGTGTACTCTTTAGCGAAGAGATCGACGTTTGTTGGATAGTATCCGATGATCGATTCGTAAAGCCTTCCAAAACCAAGCGCCTCGGTCTGACTAACAAAGCTTTTAAGCTCGTTTATCTCATCTTGACTCATTTGCTTGTCGTATCCCATGAGCTTGCCCCAGATGCTTATCTTGCCATTGGCAGCTATGCCTGTGAGCGAGTAGTCTTTAGCAAATTTTAGTGGCTCGTCATCTTTGTTAAATTTACTCTCGCTTGTGCGACTTAAATTTATCTGCTCACTGTTTTGGTTGGTCTTTTTGGTTAAATTCTGAGATGATAAATTTAAAGAATTTTCGTCCGCACTGGGCTTACTACGGCTAGCGCTTTGCTCTCTAATGTTTTGAAAGCCGCTATATAAATTTACATTAGCTCCATTTACGCCACCTATCATCTCAAATCCTTTGTAAGATAGTTAAAACAAATATCGTCTTTTTCAGAGTAAAATTTAGAAATTTATAGAGTTTGACTTGTAAATTTAGGCTGACTTAGGACTGGATAAATTTGGATATTTTAGAATTTGCTTTGTAGGCATTTGCCTGAGTTGGTTTTGCTTTTATTGTTTTTTCATATTTTTGATTTTAGCTCGTATATTTGCCATATTGCTGATCATTTAAGATCAAATTTGCGCCATCTTTGCTCGCATAACCGCTCAGCCCCTTGATCGTAAAAATTTCACTGCAAGGGCCGCATGGTCCAGTATCGCCCATCTGCCAGAAGTTATCATGGTCGCCAAAGCGGTAAATCCTCTCTTTTGCAATGTGAGTGCTCCAAATTTTAAAGGCCTCATCGTCAGTCTCATGCACCGTGACATAGAGCTTATCTTTTGGTAGTTTTAGCACCTCTGTGACAAATTCCCAAGCATAAGCGATCGCCTCTTTTTTGAAGTATTCGCCAAAGCTAAAATTTCCTAGCATCTCAAAAAATGTGTGGTGGCGCGCTGTGTAGCCAACGTTATCAAGGTCGTTGTGCTTTCCGCCAGCTCTTATGCAGGTCTGACAGCTAGTGCGGATAGGTGGTGTTGGGCGTGGCACTTCGCCTGTGAAAATGCTCTTAAATGGCACCATGCCAGCATTTGTAAAAAGTAGTGTTGCATCGTTTGGCACGAGCGGCGCAGAAGTTACTAGCCAATGCGTTATTAATAAATTTAGAAGCTTTTGAATTGCAAATTTGAAATTTGATTTTGGTGAAGCTGGTAAAATTTATAATTTTAGATAGTCTGTTAGAAATTTATACCGCATGTTTTCAAGTATCCGACCATTACCCTTCAAACTCCACAAACTACTTTGTAAATTTGCGCCACAAATACAAATAAAAAACAAACATCGCCTACTCAGCCCGTAGCTTGGCACAACACCGAAAATTTAAAAAGCTGGCTCTAAATTTAGCAATTTATATCATTTTAGATCGCAAATTTATAGGAAAGCAGAAATTTGCCTTTTGGATAAATTTGGCAAATTTATAGCACAAGATAGGCCATTTTGAAATTTTTGTTTTATACTCGTTTTCTCCTTGTAAATATCTAGTAATTGCTCTTAAAACTAACAAAATATCATAAAAGTTGCACCGCATTACTGCTTCTAAATTCTGCACACCACGCCAAAACGGGCAAAATTTAAAACAAACCAAGAATAACCAGCTTAAATTCAGAAATTTATAACGTTAGCAATAAAATTTAATAGGATAAATTTGAGCTAGAAATTTATGAGTTTATTTTAGATATTTGCGGATACATTAAATTTAATTCTATGAGCGTCTAGCCAATTCTGTTTTAATAATTCTAAACTTTCACTAACTCTGTGCCAATTACCTAACACTTCGAAAAGCTAAAATTTATAATGTTCCAACTTGCAAATTTGCTACAACACAAAATGGCTAAAATTAAAAAATATAGAAATTTGTAAGGTTATTTTAGAAATTTGAAATACATTAAATTTGATATATGAGTATCTAGCCTTTTTATATTTTAAAGCCAATATATAATTTACACTAGCTCCGACCCATCACACCCGAACACTCCAAAAGCCAAAATTTAAAGCATTTCAACTTACAAATTTGCTAGGAAATAGGATAGATGAATTAAAAAAGCTTTTAAAAAATGAAATTTAATAAAATGTAAAAAATAAATTTAAAAAGAAAAGAGAGCCAGATAGGCTCTCTGGGGATTATTCAGCTACTAGCTCTATATAAGCCATCTCAGCTGCGTCGCCTCTGCGAACGCGAGTTTTGATGATTCTTGTATAGCCACCGTTGCGCTCTTTAAATTTTGGAGCTACTTCAGTAACTAGCTTATTTGTAGTCTCTTTGTCTTGCAATGAAGCAAATACTGCTCTGTGAGCGTTAGAGTCGCCCTTTCTAGCTCTTGTGATAAGCTTTTCAACATAGCTTCTAAGCTCTTTTGCTTTTGGTAAAGTTGTCTCTATCTTTTCGCTTTTTATGATAGCTATCGCTAAATTCTTAAGCAATGCAGATCTATGAGATGACGTTCTACCAAGTTTGCGATATCCGTGTTTATGTCTCATCTATTGTCCTTTTATTCTTTTGCACTCATTTGTGATTTTAGCTCGGTTATTTTCTTTCTGAGTTGCTCTTTGCTATCTTTTAACACATCGACACCAACTGGATAGCCTATCTCTTCCATAACCGCTTTTATCTCTTCAAGAGATTTTTTACCTAAATTTTTAAGCTCTTTAAGCTCATTTTCGTCCATCAACGCAAGCTCACCGATAAATCTAATATCGGCTTTGTCAAGGCAGTTAAAACTTCTAGCGCTTAAATTTAGATCTTCTACGCTAGAAAGTAGCTTTGAGAACTCGCCGCTTGCACTTGAACTAGCAACTGGGGCGCTAACGTCAATATCTAAAATTCCTTTAAATACTGACATTTGTTGATACATAGCTTCTAAACAATTTTTAAAAGCTTCTACTGGACCAACTTGACCATCTGTTGTTATCGTAAATACGATCTTCTCGTAGTCTGGGTCATCTTCAACCAAGACGTTTTGTATCTCATAAACTGCTTTTTTAACAGGTGTAAAGAAAGCGTCTAGTGCGATATACTCGTCTTCGATCTCTTCTCTGATCTCTTCACTAGGAACATATCCGATACCTTTTTGGATGATAACTGAGAAATTTAACTCAGCATCTTCGTTGATGGTTGCAAGATATGCGTCTGGATTAACGATCTCAACTAGGTCGTTATTTAGGTCAGCTCCAGTTATCTCTTTTGGTCCTTTAAAGCTATACTCTATAACTTCACGCTCGCTGCCGCTTTTTAATTTAAATCTGATCTTCTTCAAATTTATAATAAAAAATGCCACGTCTTCAAGCATGCCACGCATACTATCAAATTCGTGACTAACGCCTTTTATCTTTACACCGATAGGAGCAAAGCCTACTGTGCTTGTGTAAAGAAGACGGCGTAGTGGGTGAGCCAAAGTAACAGCATAACCTGCTTCAAAAGGATATGCTGTAATGTTAGCGACATTTTCGCTAACACTTTTAACTTCTATTTCAGTTGGCATATAAGCTGATGTAGTAATCTTTCTCATCTTTATACCCTCTATTATTTTGAGTAAAGCTCTACTATAAATCTTTCCTCAACAGGAATGATAACCTCTTCTCTTTCTGGATTTCTAGTGAAAATTCCAAATTTTTTCTCTTTTTCCACATCTACCCAAGCAACGATGCCAGTTTGAGCTGTAAGATCGATCGCGCGAACGATTTGTGGATTGTTTTTAGATTTCTCAGCAACTTCTACTTTAGAGCCTGGCTCCACTCTGTAAGATGGGATATCTACTCTCTTGCCATTTACTAAAATATGTCCGTGAGTTACAAGCTGGCGAGCAAAACGACGAGTCGTTGCAAAGCCCATTCTGTAAACAACATTGTCTAATCTTTGCTCTAATAGTTGAACCAAAAGAGCACCAGTGTTGCCCTCGCGGCGTGCTGCTTCTTGGAACAATCTTCTAAATTGTTTCTCTGAAACACCATACATAAATTTAGCTTTTTGCTTCTCGCGAAGTTGTAAGCCATATTCGCTTATTTTTGCTCTTCTTTGTCCGTGTTGTCCTGGCGCATAAGGTCTTTTTTCTAAAGCGCTTTTACCAGCAAGTCTTCTTTCGCCTTTTAACGCAAGAGACACACCAAGACGTCTTTCTAATTTTTCAACAGGTCCTGTATATCTAGCCATAATAATTTCTCCTAATTTTCTCTAATTATACGCGGCGGCGTTTTGGCGGTCTGCAACCATTGTGTGGTAAAGGTGTGATATCTTTGAAGAAAGTTACTTTTATACCTTCAACACCACCTACACTCTTAACAGCCGTTTCACGTCCGCTACCTGGACCTTGAACCTTGATGCCAACTTCTTTAATGCCGTGCTCTTTTGCTTTGTTTAAAGCATCTTCTACAGCTTGTTGAGCTGCATAAGGAGTTGATTTTTTACTACCCTTAAAGCCTAAGCCACCTGCACTACTCCATGCAATAGCATTTCCCATTTCATCAGTTACAGTTACCATAGTGTTGTTAAATGTTGCACTGATATAAACGATACCTTTGGCTATGCTTTTTCTAACTACTTTTTTCTTAACAATTTTTCTTTTCGCCATTTATTATCCTTTAACCCTTGCCTTACTTAGTAGCCGCACCGACAGTTTTACGTCTGCCTTTTCTGGTTCTAGCATTAGTTTTAGTCTTTTGACCACGAACAGGAAGGCCCTTTCTATGGCGAAGACCTCTATAACTTCCAAGATCCATAAGAGCTTTGATATCCATAGCAACTTGTTTTCTCAAATCACCCTCAACGACGTGGTGCTCTTGAATTTCTTTACGGATAGCTGCTGCTTCGTCTTCGCTAAGCTCGTAAACTCTCTTGTCGTAAGAAATTCCAGCTGCGTCAAGGATTTGACGAGATTTGTAAAGACCTATACCATAGATATAAGTCAAACCATACTCGATTCTCTTTTTGTTTGGTAAATCTACACCTGCAATACGTGCCATGCCTTATCCTTGTCTTTGTTTATGTTTTGGATTTTCGCAGATAACACGAATTATGCCACTACGTTTGACAATTTTACATTTGTCACACATCTTCTTTACAGAAGGACGAACTTTCATTTTAGTCTCCTAAAAATTTATTCCACTTTTTTAGGGGCTGCATCAGGTCTAAAGAAATAATTTAAACCAACTATTTTCAAAATAAGTGGGGAACTTTGAAAATAATTCTTCATACAGCTTTTCGCAAAGCTTGGATTTTACCCAAAACCAGCTTTAAATTTACTTAGCATATTTGCCACAAAATCAAATTTACTTATATCTATAAGTGATCCTGCCCTTGTCTAGGCTATATGGCGTAAGTTCTACTTTTACGCGGTCGCCAGGCATTATCTTTATATAATGCATTCTCATCTTTCCGGCGATATGACATAAAATTATATGTTTGTTGTCAAGCTCAACTTTAAAAGTTGCATTTGGCAGTGCTTCAACAACATTTCCATCAATCTCAATGACATCGTCTTTTGCCACAAACTCTCCTTTCTTTAAATTTGCTATAAATTTTACGCTTGGCTTAAAATTTCGGCTTTGCCATTAACTATCGCCATGCAATGCTCATAATGGCTAGTTCTCAAACCATCTTTTGAGGTTACTTTCCAGTTATCGTTTCCTAAAACTGGCGTGCCATCTTTTTGGCAGATCATCGGCTCTATACAAAAAACCATTCCCTCTTTTATCTTTGGTCCAGCTTTTGGATTATTTCCTTCAAGATAGTTTGGAATTTCTGGCTCTTCGTGTGGCCTTTTGCCTATGCCATGACCGCAATATCCGCGCAAAGGTACATATCCTCTACCAAGAATAAATTTCTCAAGCTCATAGCTAACCTCTTTAAAATGCATACCAGCTCTTATAAAATCAATCGCAAAATATAGCGCGTCTTTTGAGCAAGCGATCAAAGCTTCGTCTTCTTTTGAAATTTTACCAACTCCAAATGTCCTAGCTGAATCACCAAAATAACCATCTAAATTTGAACCAATATCTACACTAACGATATCACCCTCTTTTAGTTTGTACTCATTTGGAATTCCGTGGATTACCACTTCATTGACACTTATGCAAGCTGCATTTGGAAAGCCATAAAGTCCTTTAAAGGCAGGTTTTGCTCCAGCGGCTCTTATCATATTTTCACAAATTTTATCTATCTCAAGAAGGGAAATTCCAGGTTTTATGATCGTAGAAACATGATCAAGTGTTCGAGCGACGATCTTGTTCGCCGCTCTCATTTTCTCTATCTCAGCTGGTCTTTTTAGCGTGATAGCCATTTTACAGACCTACTGCACTTAGAGTTTGGTATTTGTTTGTATAAGACTGAGCTTCTATACGTCTCATCGTATCAAGTGCTACTGAAACCACGATAAGAACTGATGTACCACCAAAATAAAATGGTACGCCCATAGTCTTTACAAGTACCCAAGGTAATGTTGAAATGATACCCAAGTACAAAGCTCCACCTAAAGTTAGCCTGCCAGCTACTTCATTTAGATAGCTAGCTGTACTCTCACCTGGTCTAACACCTGGGATAAATCCACCTTGTTTCTTTAAATTTTCACTTATATCTTTTGTGTTAAACACGATAGATGCGTAGAAAAACGCAAAGAAGATGATAAATAAAAATGTTAAAACATTAAACATATAGCCATTTGGACTTAAAAAGTCGTTGATAGCTTGGATTACTGGATTTGTACTAGCTTGTAAAATAGTACTTGGAAACATCAAAATCGCACTAGCAAATATCGGTGGGATAACGCCACTTAAATTTACTTTGATCGGTATATAGTTCATTATACGTTTGTTTTGATTTTCCATTATCACTTTTCTTGAGTAAGAAATAGGGATACGTCTTTCGCCCATCTCGACAAAGATAATAGCACCAATGGTCGCTAAAATGATCACCAAAATAGCGATGACTGTTAGGAAATTCATCTCAGAAGTATTTACCAAATTTACAGTTCCGCCGATCGCACTAGGTATGCCAGAGACGATGCCCGCAAAGATGATAAGACTTATACCATTGCCTATACCGCGCTGTGTGATCTGCTCGCCTATCCACATAAGTAGCATGGTGCCAGTTAGCATAGACACAGCAGAGATCGCGATAAATAAATTCATATCTATCATGATAGCTTGCTCGCCGCCACGACCGCTTAAGCTTTGAAGTCCGATAGAAACGCCGATTGATTGTACAAGAGTGATAACGATGGTTGCATAACGTATGATTTGCATATATTTTTGCATACCGTCGCGCTCTTTTTTCATCTGACCTAACTTTGGAAATGTCGCTGCTAGAAGCTCCATGATGATCGAAGCTGTGATGTAAGGCATGATGCCTAGAGATATGATACTTAAACGCTCAGCAGCCTTACCACTAAACATATTAAATAGACCCAAGGCGTTGCTATTGTTTGAATTGAAAAATTCTTTAATTACGTCGACATTAACACCAGGAACTGGCACATAAGCCAGTATCCTGTATGCGAACAAAAATGCCAACGTGATTAAAATCTTGTTGGTCAGTGTTTTATCCATTATTTTGTTCCGCTAACGCTAACGTTCTCGTCTTTGATCTTTGAAGCAAGAGCTTTTGCGCTTGCACCGATTAGTTTTATCTTAGTAACGCTCTTTGAAATTTTATGAACGCTAGCTATTGTTGCGATTGAAATTTCCGCAAGCTCTTTTATAGCTGCGATCTTTTCAACATTGATAACATAAGGTTTTTCAAATTTAGAAGCAAAGCCTACCTTTGGAAGACGTCTTTGAAGTGGTTGTTGTCCGCCCTCAAAACCTCTTTTTTCATTGTAGCCTTTTCTTGCTCTTTGACCTTTATTACCTTTGCCAGCAGTTTTGCCATTGCCACTGCCTTGACCACGACCTATTCTTTTAGTTGCATGAGTTGAACCTGCAGCAGGTGTTAATTTTTCTAATGCCATCTTAACTCCTTTCTCTTAGCTTTTTAGCAAACTAAGTGCTTTTATAGTAGCACGAACGACGTTTGCTGAGTTGTTTGAGCCAAGTGATTTAGTAAGGATATCCTTAATACCTGCAAGCTCGATAATAGGACGCGCACTACCACCAGCAATAACACCAGTACCTTCGCTAGCTGGGCGAAGTAGCATTCTACTTGCGTTGTATTTTACCTCTACATCGTGAGGGATAGTTGTGCCCTTGATCTTAACGTGGATAATATTTTTAAATGCGTCATCAATCGCTTTTCTCATCGCATCTGGTACCTCTTTAGCTTTGCCATATCCAAAGCCAACTAGGCCATTTCTATTACCAACAACAACTAAAGCTGTAAATCTAAATCTACGACCACCTTTAACAACCTTTGTAACCCGACCGATATCGACGATTACTTCTTCAAATTCTTCTCTATTATATTTTTCCATCGATTTTCCTTTGGGTTATAGCTTGATGCCATTTTCTCTTAAAGCTTCAGCAAATGCTGCGATAACGCCATGATACAAATAACCATTTCTATCAAAAATTGCAACATCTATCTTCTTAGCTTTTAAAGCCTTAGCAAATTCTTTAGCTAAAGTGACCGCACCTTCTTTATTTGCTTTTATGCCTATTTTTCTACCATCAACTGCAGCTAGTGTAGTAGCTGTAACATCGTCAATCGCTTGAACATAAAGGGTTCTGTTTGATTTGAAAATAGAAACTCTTGGGCAAGTTGCAACACCAGAAATTTTACCTCTGATTCTTCTTTTTCTCTTAATTCTAAGAGCGATTTTTCTTTTTAGTACTTTTGTTGTCATTTACCGCTCCTTACTTCTTAGATGTCTTGCCCGCTTTGCGGATGATACGTTCTTCTAGATATTTAACGCCTTTGCCTTTATATGGCTCAGGTGGTCTAAATCCTCTAACTTGAGCAGCCACTTGACCTACTACTTGTTTGTCGTCACCTTTGATAGTAATAACGTTTTTATCAACGCTAGCTTCAACGCCTGCTGGTAGCTCATAGTTGATAAGGTGTGAAAAACCAAGAGAAAGCTCTAAAATTTTACCTTTTGCAGCTGCTTTGTAACCAACACCGTTGATCTCAAGCTGGCGAGTAAAGCCATGAGTGATACCAGTTACGATGTTGTTAGCAAGTGCTCTATATGTTCCCCAGTAAGCTCTGCTTTGGCGATCTTCGCCCTTTGGAGCAAAAACTATATGACCATTTTCTATCTTGACATCAACGTGACCTTTTGTGTCAAGCTCTTTTAAGTGATTGCCCTTTTTAAATTTTAGGACATTATTTTCAACGCTAACGTCTACACCACTTGGGATAGCGATAGGCTGTTTTCCAATACGTGACATTTTTTTCCTTTACTTGTCTAGGGTGTTCCTACATTTACGAATAAACACCACAATGCCGTAAATTTGATCGTCAAATTTGACGAAACCTTCATTTGAATTTCTAGATTTAGCTTTGGCGAAATATAAAATTTCACCTAGCTAAAAATAAATTTTAACCTTAAGTTATAAGGTCAAAATAGCGCTTTTAACGCAGTTTATTACCAAACGGTGCAAAGAACCTCGCCGCCAACGCCAGCTTTACTTGCTTCAATACCGCTCATAACGCCTTTGCTTGTGCTAACGATAACTGTTCCGTAACCATTTTTAAAACGCTTAATGTCGTCTTTACCTTGATAAACACGGCGACCAGGTTTTGAAACCCTTTTAAGCTCGTTTATAACGCTTCTGCCGTACTCATCATACTTTAAAACTACATTTATAAATTTCTTGTTACCTTCTTCGATAACGTTGTAGCTCTCTACATAGCCTTTTGCTGCAAGGATAGAAAGAGTAGCCTCAACAACCTTAGAATGAAGCAATTTCGCAGTCTCAAGTCTTCTCATACTTGCATTTCTAATGCGTGTTAATCCATCTGATATTAAATCGTTCAACATTTCTCTTCCTTACCAACTTGCTTTTTTAAGACCAGGTATTAGGCCTTCGTTAGCCATTTTTCTTAGGCAAACACGGCAAATTCCAAAATCTTTATAAACAGAGTGCGGACGACCGCAAATTTGGCATCTAGTATAGCCGCGAACCGCAAATTTTGGCTTGCGTGCAGCTTTTGCTATCATTGATTTCTTTGCCATTTTACTTTCCTTTTGCAAACGGCACACCAAATAGCTCTAGCAATTTGAATGCCTCTTTATCGTTTTTAGCCGTAGTAGCAATCGTAATATTCATACCATGAGTTCGTAAAATTTTATCGTACTCAACCTCTGGAAACATTAGCTGCTCGCTAAGACCGAAGTTATAGTTTCCACGTCCATCAAAGCCATTTTTTGGAAGACCACGGAAGTCTTTAACTCTTGGAAGAGCAACGCTAATTAGCTTATCTAAGAAAGCATACATTTGCTCTTTTCTCAAAGTTACTTTGATACCAACAGGGAAACCTTCGCGAACTTTAAAGCCAGCAACTGATTTTTTAGCATCAGTGATAACTGCTTTTTGTCCAGCGATAAGTGAAATGGTATCAGCCATATTTTGAAGCACTTTTTGATCTTTCGCAGAGTCTCCAGCACCTACACTGATCACGATCTTCTCGAGCGCAGGGATAAGCATTGGATTTTTGATGTCAAATTCTTTTACGAGAGCTGGCTTGATAGTTTCGTTAAATTTATCTTTTAATCTACTCATATCTCTTATCCTTCAACTTTCGCAACGTTTGATATGTCAATTGGCATCTCTTTATTTACGTGACCACCATTTGGAGTTTTTTCGCTTGGTTTGATAGCTTTTTTAGCTATTTTGCATCCCTCAACTATAACCTGACCTTTTTTTGCAAGAACTGCTAAAATTTTACCAGTTTTGCCTTTATCGTCACCAGCGATGATCTTTACAGTATCGCCTTTTTTGACTTTAAATTTTACATTAGCCATTATAAAACCTCCGGAGCTAGCGAAACAATCTTCATAAAGTTAGCATATCTAACTTCACGTCCAACTGGTCCAAAAATACGAGTGCCGACTGGCTCTTTTTTGCTATCAAGTATAACAGCTGCGTTCTCATCAAAGCGGATTAGCGAACCATTATCTCTTTGAACCTCTCTTTTAGTTCTTACAACAACAGCTTTTACAACCTGTCCTTTTTTGATCTTACCATTTGGAAGAGCTTTTTTAACAGAGCAAACTATAATATCGCCAAGTGTAGCGTATCTTCTTTTGCTGCCGCCAAGAACTTTTATACACATTAACTCTTTTGCGCCGCTGTTATCAGCAACTGCAAGTCTTGTAAAACTTTGAATCATTACTCAACTCCCTTTGCCAATACAGCTTTTAAGCGAAAATTCTTGCGAGCTGAAAGTGGTCTGCACTCAACTGCAACAACTGTATCGCCTGCTCTTGTCTCATTTTTCTCATCATGAACTAAATACTTTTTAAAGCGTTTTACAAATTTATGGTATCTTGGGTGCATAACGCGTCTTTCTACCAAAATAGTAGCTGTTTTATCTCCAGCTTTTTGTAAAACAACACCTTGAATTTCTCTTTTTAATGCCATTTTACGCCCCTTGTCTTGTTGCACTAATTGCAGTGTTGATCTGAGCTATCTCTTTGCGAACAGCACTAATCTCATTAGGGTTGCTTAACTGCATAGTTTTTAGCTTTTGTCTCAATGTAAATAAAAGCACCTTTTTCTCTTTTAGCAACGCGTTTAATTCTGCAACGCTCTTATCTTTTAACTCAGTATATTTCATTTTCACTCTCTCGCGTTACAAATTTTGATTTGAAAGGAAGTTTGTGTAGAGCCAAAGTTAAAGCTTCACGCGCCAACTCTTCGTCAACACCAGCCATTTCAAATATTATACGACCAGGTTTGATGTTCATAACCCACTCTTCAACTCCTGCCTTACCTTTACCCATACGAGTTTGTAGAGGTTTTTTAGTAAGTGGCTTGTCAGGGAAAACCCTAATCCAAATTTTAGCCTGTCTCTTTACGTGACGAGTTAGAGCTTGACGAGCAGCTTCTATTTGGCGTGAATTTACTCTACCAGCCTCAACAGCTTTAAGTGCAAATTCGCCAGTTGCTAAAGATGCTCCGCGAGTCGCATAACCACGGTTGCGACCTTTCATTTGCTTACGAAATTTCGTTCTTTTAGGCATCAACATAATTATTTACCTCTTCTTGCTCTACGTGTTTTCTTAGGTGCCTCTTCTTCAGTTTTCTCAGGTTGAACACCTTTTTGAAGAACCTCACCTTTAAAAATCCATACTTTAATACCTATGTTTCCATAAGTTGTATGAGCCTCAGCTACACCGTAATCTATCTTTGCTCTAAGAGTATGAAGCGGAACGCGACCTTCTAGATACCACTCGGTTCTTGCCATCTCAGCGCCACCTAAACGACCAGCAACTGAAATTTTGATACCTTTAGCGCCTGATTTTTGAGCGCCTTGGATAACTTTTTTCATAGCACGTCTAAATGCGACACGCTTTTCAAGTTGCATAGCTACGTTTTCAGCAGCAAGTTGAGCTGAAGCTTGAGCTTTTCTTTCTTCTTTGATATTTACATTTACTTCTTTGCCGATAAGTTTGCTAACTTCGTTCTTTAGGTTTTCAACATCTTGGCCTTTTTTGCCGATGATGATACCAGGACGAGCTGCAACTACGGTTACACGAAGTTTTTTAGCCGTTCTTTCGATTAGAATTTGGCTAATTCCTGCATAGTAAAGTTTTTTCTTTAAAAATGCACGAATTTTGTAATCTTCACCGATATTTTCAGGAAGACTTTGTTTGGTTGGAAACCATCTAGATTCCCAGTTGCGGTTAATTCCTAGTCTAAGACCTATTGGATTTACTTTTTGTCCCATATTATGCTTCCTTCTTTTCAGGTTTAGATACTTCTACCATTACATGAGAAGTAGGTTTGCGAATTTTGCTCGCTGTTCCTCTTGCTCTTGGTCTAAATCTCTTTAATACAGGACCAGCATCAACGCGGCAACTAGTTACTACAACCTCTTCTGGCTCAAATCCGCCATTTGCTACTGCTGAGCTAATAGCGTTTGCTATAAATTTAGCACCACGATTTGGCATAAATTGCAAGCTTGCAAGTGCTAGCTCGGCATTCATACCTTGAACTTCTCTTGCTATAAGTCTTGCTTTTGTAGGAGAAAGTCTTACGAATTTTATAATTGCTTTACTCATATTATCTCCCCTTACTTGCCGATTTTCTTTTGCACTGAGCCTTTGTGACCCTTAAATGTGCGTGTTGGAGCAAATTCGCCAAGTTTATAGCCTATATGATTTTCTGTAACATATACAGGAATAAAGCTCTTGCCATTATGAACGTTAAATGTTAGTCCAATCATTTCAGGTACAATCGTGCTACGTCTTGACCAAGTCTTGATTGGTTTGTTATCGTTTGCATTTTTTGCGGCAATAACTTTTTTCATTACATGATCATCTACGAAAGGACCTTTTTTGAGTGATCTTGCCATCTCTATTTTCCTTTCCTTCTTGAAATTATAAGCTTATCGCTAGCTTTTTTACGGCGAGTCTTAGCACCTTTAGTTGGTTTACCCCATGGAGTAACTGGGTGACGGCCTGAATTTTTCTTACCTTCACCACCGCCGTGTGGGTGATCAACTGGGTTCATAGCAGAACCACGTGTTTGTGGGCGGATACCGCGGTAGCGATTACGTCCGGCTTTACCTATAGTGATATTAGCCCAGTCTTCGTTACCAACTACACCGATACTTGCCATGCACTCAGCTAGTACTTGTCTCATCTCGCCACTTGGCATTCTTAAGATAACATACTTCTCTTCTTTACCCATTAGCTGAGCATAACCACCAGCTGAACGAGCTATCTGAGCTCCTTTACCAGGTTTTAGCTCTACGTTATGAACGATAGTACCAACTGGGATAAATCTTAATTTCATAGCGTTGCCTGGTTTAATATCTAGTGAGCCCTCATCGATAGATGCGATAACGTCGCCAACATTTAGGCCGTTTGGTCTAATGATATAGCGTTTTTCACCATCTTTGTAAGCTATAAGAGCGATACGGCAGTTTCTGTTTGGATCGTACTCGATCGCTTCAACTTTACCTTCTATACCAAATTTGCGACGTTTGAAGTCGATGATACGATAAAGTTTTTTTGCACCTGCTTCTTTATGTCTCGAAGTTATACGACCATTGTTGTTTCTACCGCCAGTTGCAGGTAGTTTAACAAGCAAGCTTCTAACGCTTGGTTTAGCTGTTATATCTTCAGAGCTTAGTCCAGTCATATATCTACGACTAGGTGTATATGGTTTATATGATTTTATAGCCATCTTACGCCTCCGTATTTTCTAGGCTTACGCCTTCAGGTAACTTAACGTAGAATTTCTTTATCTCGTCACGTTGGCCTGCTCTTCCTCTAAAACGCTTAACCTTGCCGCTTATTCTAAGTGAATTTACGCGAACAGGCGTTACTCCAAAATACTCTTGTAAAACCGCTTTTAAGCTGTTTTTTGTAACTCTTGGTGAAGTTTGGATAACAACAACGCCTTGTTCTTGAAGGCCTAGAGTTTTCTCTGTATAAATAATTGTTTTGATATCAGTTATATCCGCCATTTTAGCCCTCTTTTGTTATAGTTTTTAGTGCAGCTTTTTCAATGATAACCGAACTAAATGTAGAGACAAGATAAGCATTTACCTCATTTGCATCTACTACATAGCAGTTTGCTAAATTTCTAAAAGCAAGTAGTGTTTTATCGTCTAGTAAATCTTTAACGATAAGCGCGTCTTTTACTTTTAAATTTTTGATGATATTAGCTGCATCTTTTGTCTTTCCAGACTCGATTGAGATGCTATCTACTGCGAAAATTTTACCATCTTGTGCTTTTACTGCCAAAGCGTACTCAAGAGCTAGTCTTTTTTGTTTTTTATTGACTTTTTGAAAATAGTTTTTCTCGTTTGTTGGACCAAATGCAACTGCACCGCCTACCCAAACGTTAGTTCTAGTTGAACCTGCTCTTGCACCACCACGTCCTTTTTGTCTCCATGGTTTTTTACCACCACCGCTTACAAAAGCACGGCTTTTAGTATGAGCCGAATTTGCTCTTATACCAGCAAGGTAAGATTTTACATAAAGATATAGGTTGTGCGGATTTACTTCAGCGTAGCTTGCAGGAAGCTCTAACTCGCCTGAATTTTCAAATTTATCGTTTAATACGTGAATTTTACTCATTTTACAATCCTTATTTTACCCATTGCACCATTGTGACCAGGAACGCAACCTTTTACAACTACGATGCCATTTTGAGCGTCAAAGCTTATTAGCTCGTTTTTAACAGTAACTTTCTCATTACCCATGTGTCCTGCCATTTTCATACCTGGTTGAACACGACCTGGCCATTCGCAGTTACCAATTGAACCGTGGCGTCTGTGGAAACGTGAGCCGTGGCTTTTTGGACCACCACCGAAACCATGTCTTTTTACCACACCTTGGTAGCCTCTACCTTTTGAGTTAAAGCTAACTTTTAAAATTTTAGCCTCATTTAATGGTGTAAAGTCTAGGTTTCCAACTTCGCTATTAGCTACTTCAAGCGTAGCAAATTTGTTAAATTCTGCTGTCAGATTGTATTTCTTTTGCTGACCAGCGATAGCTTTGTTGTTTGCTTTAGTGTGGGCATACGCTACGATAGCACGTTTGTTTTCGTCGATCTCACATACTTTAGCCTCAACTAGCTTAAGTAGTGTAACTGGCGTACTCTTCGTGGCAATCGTTCTACTCATGCCTATTTTTTCTACAATATATTCCATACTCTTATCCTTTTGTCCGCTTATTTCATCGCACGAACTTCGACATTAACTTCTGGAGCTAGGTCGAGTTTTGTTAGGCTATCTACAGTTTCTGGAGTAGCAGCTACGATGTCAAGCATACGAGCGTGTATTCTCATCTCAAACTGCTCACGTGAGTCTTTGTTGATGTGTGGAGATTTTAAGACTGTATAGCGTTTGATCTTTGTAGGCATTGGTACCGGGCCACGAACGTCGGCACCTGTTCGTTTGACAGCTTCTACGATTGCTGCAACAGTGCGGTCTAGAACTCTATGGTCGTAAGCTTTTAGCTTTAACCTGATTCTTTCCATGTGTTTTCCTTTAAAAAGAACTTGTCGCAAACTCGCGACCTCTTTACATCAAAATAACTCGCATAGGATCAAGCGATCGTACGAGCAAGACATAGGTCTTTCGTAAAGAGATAGGGATTTTACAAAAAAGCTATTATAGTTGTCAAGAAAAACGCTATTTTTTGTTGAATTTTGAGTAATTATTTCCTTTTGATAAGGAAAGTATATTGCAAATGGAGAATTTATTTTTCAAAAATTTTATAAATTTCTAGTCTAAATTTTTATTTTTTATTTCTAAATTTTGTTTATTTTTTAAAATTTAACACAATATTTTCCTTTTTAAAAGGAAGTGGCTATAATTTCAAAAAGCCAAAAAGGTCAAATTTGAAAAGTTTAGAAACACTCTATCAAGCACCCATTAAAAATGCTAAATTTATCCCCAGAAAATATGAGATCATCTCGCCAAAGACGCTTATCATTGGCGCTATATCAAGTGGCAAAACAGCCCTTGTTTATGAGTTTTTGAGCCATTACAAGAGCGAGGAGAGGCTTTATATAAATTTAGACGATATAAGGATAGATAGAGCCTCGCTTTTAGCAAATTTAAAAGAGTTTTTAGAAAAAAACACCCAGATAAAGGTGCTCGCAGTTGAAAATTTGCAAGGCGCTGATCTTGTAAATTTAGACTTTCTAAAGGGCGCTGCACTTGAAAATATCATCCTTACAAGCAAGGAATTTTCACTCTCGCTTGAGGGCTTTGTGCGCATAAATTTAAACTATCTTGACTACGAGGAATTTATACTATTTTTTAAGAAAAATTTAGACCAAGACCTGCTTTTTAGCTACTTTTTGGCCCATGGCAACGAGATAGCAAGCGCATTTTTGGACTCCAGCGAGGTCACAGCCCACTTGCAGCAGCTCTTAAGAGCAAATTTAAACGAGCAAAGCATCGCTATCTTAAAAGAGTGCGCGACAAAGTGCCACGACACCATAAGCGCCTTTTGGATTTATAAAAACCTAAAAGAGCAGATGAAAATTTCAAAAGATAGCGTTTATAGCGCGATAAATTTGCTAAATGAGAGCGGATACGTGGAGTTTGTGCCAAATTTAGATGAGAGTAGCACGAGTAAGAAAATTTACTTTACAAATTTCGCCCTTCGTAATGCCTTGTGCCTAAAAAAGGACTTTTTAGCTGTCTTTGCAAATGTCGTTTTTTGCGAACTGCTTAAATTTAAAGATGAAATTTACTACACAAAAGAGATCGATTTTTTCCTTGCCAAAAAGAAGCTTGCGATCATTTGCGTGCCATTTTCTGCACCTGAGATCGTCTTTTTGAAATTTAAAAAACTCCACGCGAGCCTAAAAGAGCTGGGCGTTAGCAAACTTCAAATCATCAGCGTCGCAAACCAAGCCGAGCAAAGCATCGAGGGGATAAAGTGCGAGATCTTGCCATTTTCTAGGTGGAGCTTGGGTTTATAAATTTAAACTCTTTGTTTGATTATCATTTTAAAAGTCTAGGGATAAAATAGTTATAATCAAAAAAACTATAAAGGACAGACATGAGAGCATTTTTTGGGATCTTATTCATCGCTGTAAGCCTTTTTGGCTATGAGATAAACCACGAAAACTGGGCTAAATTTTATAAATTTAGTGGCGATGCAAATGGTGTGAAATTTGAAGTTTATATGAACTATTTTAAAGATGAATTTGAAAATTTCAAACAAACCAAGAGCTTTAAGGTCCCGCCTAAGATAAGCGGCCACATCTTTTTTGACGGCGCAAAATACGACTATGAAAAGGGCTCTTTTGAGCAAAATGGCAGTGAAATTTCATGGCTAAATGCAGTCTCAGACAAGATAAATTTAGACGTTAAAAACGAAAACGGCGAGCTAAAAGGCAAGATAATCGTCAAAAATAAAGCCTACAACGCCACCGTAAAAGAAGAAAAAGAGTATGAGATCCTAAATATCGGCATCCAAATGACCGAGGCAAACGGTACGAGATATGAAGCGATCACTAACGACATCTTCGCTAAAGACTCAGCTAAAAAGTATAAAAACAAGCTTCTTGCAGAGTTTTACGACCTAAAAAGCGAGCGCAAAAAATGGCCAAATAGCCAGTATGAGAGCATAAAAAGCATCTACTACATCAACGACAAGATCAAGAGCGTTTGCACCTATAAAAATGAAAAAACAAACTGCGAGGTGATCTCGCTTGCGACAAATAAAAAGCTAAAACTAAAGCAAATTTTTAAAGATATGAATAACGAACATCTAAAAGCAGTCCTTACGACCGCTGGCGTGAGCGATAACTTCGTACTTTCGCCACTTGGGCTTACATTTTTAAACGAAGAGCAGATCAGCGTGCCACTTGAGGAGCTAAGACCTTACTTTAGCGATGAAGTCGGGCTGTAATGGCTAAAATTTGCGGTATCGACGAGGCTGGACGTGGGGCGCTGGCTGGGCCATTAAGCGTGGCTGCTTGCGTGCTAAATAGCGAAATTTCTGGTCTAAACGACTCCAAAAAACTAACCGCAAAAAGGCGCGAAGAGCTCTTTAAAGAGATCACAAAAAGCTCAAATTTTCTCATTGCTTACTTCTCAAACGCCCAGATAGACGAGCTTGGGCTAAGTGAGTGCCTAAGGCGCGCGCTCAAACTTTTTAAGGCGCATTTTGAGGGCTTTGAGATCATTTATGATGGAAATTTAGACTACGGCGTTGGCATCACGACGATGATAAAGGCTGACAGCAAGGTCGCTAGCGTAAGTGCAGCCAGCATCCTAGCAAAAGTAAGCCGTGACCGCTTGATGAGTGGCTGGGATAAATTTTACCCAGCTTACGGCTTTGCAGGGCACAAGGGATATGGCACAAAGTCACACCTAGATGCCATAGCTAAATTTGGCTACTCGGACTTTCATAGAAAAAGCTTTGTCATAAAGCCAAAACTCACGCAGGGCTCGCTATTTTAGCTGCGCATCCTCCATATAAAAAAGCACGCTTGCGTCGTAAAATTTATAAACTCCATTTTCTTGCACGATTTCCATAGAGCGCAAAACAAAGGCGCGCTTGCCAACTTCAAAGAGCAAAAGCTGCTCTTTTAGCTGCTCAAATACCTCAGCGCCAAAGTCGCCATCTGGCTTTAAATTTAGACTTGCGAGTGCCTTTTCTAAGTGCTTTTGCATATTTATGCTAACGCTTTCATGATCTAGCTGTATGACGAGCTCATCGCCATTTGTGCTGCTTGTAACTACGCTTTTTATGGTCGCCTCTTTGACGTTTATGCCGATATTGCCTGAGTTAATGCTAAATATCTGCCAACTTTTCTGCTCAGCCACCTCAAGACCTGCTATAAATTTTTTATTTTCTAGTGCAAATTTATCGCCGTTTCTTACGAGATAGTCAAATTTATCTTGCAAAAAGTAGAGCTTCTCTTCGCCTATCTTACTCACGTCGCCACTTACTAAGCCGCTACCATCAAGTAAATTTAGCGCCCTTAGCTCTCTTAGCAAAAGCTCTTTTTGAGAATTTAGCACAAGCAGCTTCGTATCAAGGACAAAATGGGTGAAAAATATGCCAAATATCATAAAAAATGCTAGAAATTTGTAAGGGAAATTTCTAAGAAATATCATCACAAAATAGCTCAAATTTGCAAATATCACGCAGGCGATGAGATATATCCTAGGCTCGCTTAGGCCGTACTCGCCGACCCTATGCAAAACGCCCCACCAAAGCATTATGCTAGGCAAGATGATAAAAAGTGGCAAGAGCTTAAAAATTTGATCATAAATTTGACTTTTGATAAGTAAATTTAGCCCTCTTAAAACAAAGCCAGCGATCAAGCAAGCAAGCACGATATAAGCCACTCCGCCTCGTGGCAACTCAAGCAAAACAAGCCTATAAATGCAGTATAAATTTAAAAGCGCCACATAGACGATGAGCACGGGATTTAGGATGAAATTTATGACGATCTTGATGAAATTTAAGAGCCTATACTCGCTAAATTTGCTCTCAAAAAAGACAAATAGACAAGGCAGACCAAAAGAAGCTAGTGTCAGATAGAGCCTTTGCGTCCTGTGGCTGGTTAAGAGCTCTAAATCAAAGAGGTAGTTAAGTCCTGCGAAAACAGCCAAAATGCCAAGAAAAAATAGGTGAAAAATGGCAAATGAGATGAGTAAATTTAAAAGTCTTGCTAGGCTCCCTCTTATAAATTTCTCATTATCATTGGCGAAATTTAAAGAGAATAAAAGCACAAAAGCCATGAGATAAAGTGCCACAAGATCGCTAGCGTGACCGCTTAGCTTAAGGCCAAAAAAGTAAAGACTAGCTCCAAATATCAAAAAGTATAAAGGGAGTAAAATTTGCCTTTTATTTAGGTAGATAGCTACCAAAAGTAGCGGCTCAAGCAGCCAAAAAACTCTATACTCATCTACTATCTGGCTGGGGCTAAGAAAAATGGTAGCTAGTGAAAAAGCCAAAATGGTAAGAAGCAAAATTTTTTTATCAGCAAATGCGGTTTTTAGCTCAGTAGCGATCTGCAATGTCGTCCTTTAAAGGATGAAATTTAGCCACACTACGTGGCTAAAAAGTGAGGGTTTAGAAATTTGCAAGGGGTGCAAATTTCTAAGTAAATTTAGATTTTTAAAAGCTCGGCTTCTTTCTCTTTTACGAGAGAGTCGATCTTTGCGGTGTAGGTGTCAGTTATCTTTTGAACCTCATCTTGACCCTTTTTGCTCTCGTCTTCAGTTATAGCTTTGTCTTTTTCAAGCTTTTTGACCTCGTCGTTTGCGTCTTTTCTTACGTTTCTGATGCTAACTTTTGCCTTTTCGCCCATAGCTTTTGCGTGTTTTGCATTTTCTTGGCGTTGCTCGACGGTCATCGGTGGGAAAAATAGCTTAACGCTCTCGCCGTCGCTGTTTGGATTGACGCCGATATTTGCAGCTTGGATGGCTGATGAGATCGCTTTTATCATACTCTTTTCCCAAGGTGTGATAGCGATAGTTGAAGCGTCGCTTGTAAGCACGGTGGCTACTTGATTAAGCGGGGTTGGCGAGCCATAGTAATCAACCATAACGTTATCTAGGATGTTGATATTTACTTTGCCAGTTCTTAGCGTTGTAAAATCGCGTTTTAAAGAAGCGATCGCCTTTTCGCAACCCTCTTTTTGGGTATCGTAAATTTTATTTAGCATTGGTGTCCTTTATTAGAAGTTTTGTGCTTCTGTGATGATCTACTTTTAGCGACATTAACACTTTGCGTTTATCAAGTGGTGGGTTAAATTTACACTCAAAAACGCCATTTGTCATAGGTACTTTTATAAAGCCGTCAAAGCCAGTCATGAAAAAACTGCCCTCACTTGCGTTTGTGTCGGTCTTGATGATAAGCTTGTCGATCGCATTGTTTTGTGGATAGCCCTCTGGGAATATCCACTGGGCATTTAAAAATTTGCTATTAAAAGTTAGCGCTATCTTTGTGCCATTCATCACTGGCGTTCTGTAAAGATCATAAACATCGCTTTTATCTGAAACTGCGCCTGAGTTTTGATTTAAAAGTGCTAAAAAGCCAAATTCTTTTGCCAAAGAGACAACCCTACTATCGATCTCACCGTAAGGGACTGCAAAGTATTTTGGCTTATAACCCATATGCTTTTCAAAGGTCTCAACGCCCTTTTGAAAGTCCTCTCTTAAGGCCTCATCGCTAAGTCTAGTCATCCTTGGATGTGCGTATGAGTGGTAGCCGATCTCGCCGTATGCCTCTAGCTCTTTTAGCTGATCAAATGTGAGATAGTCGCCATATTTGCCAGCGACTGCTTCGACGTATATCATCATCGCAAATGGGTAGTTATACTCTTTAAAAACTTCAAGCGCCTTGTTATAAAAGCTCTTATAGCCATCATCGATCGTTATAACGATCCAGTTATCAGGGATCGGCTCACCAGCATTTACAGCATCGACAAGTCTTGATAGCTTGACAACTTCATAGCCATTATTTTTGAAGTATTCAAACTGAGCTCTTAAATTTTGAATAGAAATATCCGTGCTAGCGTGCCTTGGCTCGTCAAAGCGGTGATAAACTAGAATGTGAGCGTCTGCCAAAGCAAACGTTAGCGTCAAAAGTGACGCTAAAAACGTTTTTATCATTGTTATTTTGCTGGATTTTGTGGTGCGCTAGGAGCTGCTGGCACGTCGTTTGATTTTGGTATGACTAGAGATTTGCTATCGACGCTATCAACGATAGAGCGTTTTAGATCTTTGTTGTAAAAATATCCAAGTGCAAGTGTGTTTAGGATAAACAAAACGCCTACCACAAAGGTAAATTTAGCCAAAAATCCAGCTGGTCCTTTTGCTCCAAAAAGGCTCTCGTTGCTTCCACTGTATGCTCCAAGACCGATAGATGAGCTCTTTTGGAGTAAAACTGCGATCGTGATAACGACAGCTAGAACAAATTGCAAGATTAAAAATATTAAACTCACGAAATTTCCTTTAAATTTTTTAAATGGTTTGCGATTATACAAGAAAAGATTTAAATTTTTAGTTAAAGTTCTTTTTCAAGCTCATAAAGCTCGTATCTTATGCTTTTAAAAAGCTCAGCTTGATCTAAATTTATAAGCTTAAAGCACTCTTCAAGCACGCGGGCGCTCTCCTGGGCACGCTTGAAATTTGCAGTGATTATCTCATCTAAATTTGACCTTGTCTGCTCGCTTTTTGTACTGGTTTTTAAAACGTCAGTTTGTGAATTTCTAAATTTTAAAAATTCTTTTTGTGGGATCTTTGCCTTGTGGCGGAGGGACTTTATCTTATAGGCGAGCTTAGCGTCATCAAAGACATATCTTTTTATATCTTCAACGACGCGAAGCCCTTCTTTTAGCCTATTTAGATTCGCATCTATCACTCGGTAGATGCGCTCATCATTAGTCATTTCTATTAAAAATGCCTAAAATTTGTAGTAATGATGTAAATAAATTTACAAAATCAAGATACAAAGCAACTGCACCTTCAACTGGTGTCTCGTAGTTGCCACGGATGATATTTTGTGTATCAAAAAGTATGTAAGCGCTAAATAAGATCGATGAAATACTTGCGATTACAAGTTGAAACATCGTGCTTTTAACGAAAATGTTGATGATCGCTGCTACAACGATAACTATCAAAGTTATAAACAGCATCTTGCCCATTGTTGTGAAGTCGCGTTTTGTATTCATCGCAAAGACGCTTAATGCACCAAATGCAACTGTCGTCAAGCCAAATGCTTGAGCTACGATACTAGCACCACTTGGCATAGCAAGGATCGCTGAAAGTAGCGGAGTTAGCGTAAGACCACTTACAAATGTAAATGCAAAAAGAAGTATTAAATTTAATCCCTCTTTGCGTTTAGCTGCCATTAGTCCAAAAAGTAGAACAAAATCAAGTATCACAAGTCCCCAAAACAAAAATCTATTTGCCGCAAAGACGCCAGCGATGCTAATGCCTACATAAGCGCCAGCAGTAGCTGAAAGTAGTGATGCTGCAAAAAGTTGATAAGTTTGTTTTATAAAAGTGCTTAGTGAGCTTTGAGAATACGCAAGCTCTTCTTGATTTTGCTTAGCGTAGTTTCTATCATACAAACTCATTTTTTCTCCTTATGAATTTTTGTGGTGAGTTTAGCCTAAAATAATTAAACAATATATAAAAAGAAGTTTAATAAAAAATATTAGTTTAAAGTCCGTTTTAGAGGACATTTTTTTGATTAAATAAAAGTTGCTATAATCGCGATAAAAATATAAAAAATGGAGATAAATTTTATGGATGATTCAATACTTGAAGGTGCAGTAAAATTTATGGAAGATGGCTTTTTAGAGCACGAAGAGCTCTTTAAAAGTCTGCAACACAAGCAAGATCCACACACGCTTTTCATATCATGCGTGGATTCAAGGGTCGTGCCAAATTTGATAACAAACTGCCTACCGGGCGAGCTTTTCATGGTGCGTAATATCGCAAACATCGTGCCGCCATATAGAGTGAGCGAAGAGTTTTTGGCGACCACTTCGGCGATAGAATATGCGCTTGAAGTTTTAAACATAAAAAACATCATCATCTGCGGACACTCTGACTGTGGCGGATGCGCGGCACTTTATGTGGATGAAAAGAAGCTTAAAAACACTCCAAACGTTAGAAACTGGATCAGGCTAATAGAGCCGATCAAGCGAGAAGTGCTTAAATTTACAAGTGACGATCCAGCCAAAATGGCATGGCTAACCGAGAGGCTAAACGTTATAAACTCGATCGACAACATAATGACCTATCCAAATGTAAAAGAGGAGTATGAAAGTGGCAAGCTTCAAATTTATGGCTGGCACTACATCATAGAAACTGGCGAAATTTTTAGCTACGATTTAAAAGAGGGCACATTTAAGCTTCTAGCTGACAAAAGAGGTGAAAATGCGTAAATTTCTAGCAATTATCCTGCTCTCTTTTATAACTCTTTTTGGCGCTGATAACAACGTAACGCAAGAAGACGATATCATCAGCATAACAAATCAAATTCAAACCATAAATAGCCAGATAAACATCATAAAATCTCAACAAAAAGACCTAAACACTTCAAAGGTTGATAACTCGAATTTGATCACTCTTCAAAAGAAAAAGAGCGATCTTTTAGAAAAGATACCAAACTACGTCATGCAGATCGAGGTAACACAAAGCGATATAAATAAATTTAATCTGCAAAAAGAGGCGCTAGAGAAAAAGGTCGCAAGACTTGAGAAGCAGTCAAACAAGGATGCCTACATTCAAAGTGCTATCGAGCTTGAGAAGATGAAGGTTGATTACGCTTACTACTCAGCGCTCATTAGCCTAGAAGAGGTCTTTAAAAAGGGCGCTAAGGCAAATTCTATAAGAGATGTGATAGATAATGGACTTTTAAATTTACAGACAAATTCTTATGTAAGCATAAAAGATCTAAAAGACTCACTAAACGACACTTCAGGCTCTTATGACAGCGCGTTTTTTGACCTTGAGCTAAAAAAAGAGAGCGAAGAAGAAATTTTAACCTATCTCAAAAATAATGCCGATCTTCTAAGCTCAAGCATGCTCTTGTCTGAGCTAAATTTAGTCGATGCAGTCGAATACATAAACAAAGCAACTGACATAAATTCAAACAAATTTAACATTGGCAAGATCGTTGTTATCGTTGCGATATTTTTATTTTTCGTCTCGCTAACTAGAATTCTAGCCAAACTAACCTACTGGCTAATGTCACTCGTCGCTTCAGGAGAAGGTGTCAAAGAGGCTAAAAATCAAATCGTTGATATCGTGAAAAAGCCGATCTCAGCACTTCTTATCATCTATGCGCTAAATATCTGTATCGGCGTTGGATTTTACCCAGTGCCAGTGCCTCTAACGGTAGCAAATATCTTTTCTATCATATATATAGTCGCATTTTCATGGCTTGTCCTCACCATACTAAATGGCTATGGCATCGCTATAATCGATAAGATCGCGCAAAAAAGCAAGCGTAAAGAGGTGATAAACCTAGCACTGAAAGTGATCTACGTGATCGTGCTAATCATCACACTTTTACTGATCCTTCAAAAACTTGGCTTTGATATCTCAGCGCTCATCGCCTCACTTGGTATAGGTGGTCTTGCTGTTGCCTTCGCTGCTAAAGACATCATCGCAAACTTCTTTGCCTCTGTTATGATGCTCTTTGACAACTCGTTTTCACAAGGTGACTGGATAGTTTGTGGCGACATCGAGGGCACGGTCGTTGAGATAGGATTTAGAAAAACAACTGTTAGAAGCTTTGATAACGCCCTTATCTTCGTGCCAAACTCAAAGCTAGCGAGCGATCCTGTTAGAAACTGGAGCAGAAGAAAGGTCGGCAGACGCATAAGAATGGTTATTGGCATCGAGTATGGACCAACTACAGAAGAGATCAAAAAATGTGTAAATGACATCAAAAATATGCTAATAAATCACCCAGATATCGCTAAAAGTGAAGATATCGCAGCTAATAAAAGAGGCCTAAAATATAGACAAAACATAGTCTCAGTTGATGACTACGCTGGATATAAGTCAAATTTATTTGTCGTGGTTGATGACTTTGCTGATAGCTCGATAAATATCCTAGTTTATTGCTTTGCAAAAACTATCGTTTGGGGCGATTTTTTAGACGTAAAACAAGATGTAATGCTAAAAATTATGGATATTTTAAAGCAAAATGGTCTAAATTTTGCATTCCCAAGCCAAAGCTTGTATATCGAAAATATCAAAGATAAAATTTAAGGAGAGAAAAATGAGTGATGATTTTGACTACGAAGAGGTAGAAGAAGACTACTCTGAATTTAACGACGAGGACGAGGACAGTAGCGATAGCTATGACTATAACTACGACGAAAATGACTACAACTATGAAGATAGCGATGAGGATGAGGATAGTTACGACTCGTATTAAAATGATCTAAATTAAATTTAATGGATGAAATTAACGGAGAGAATGCTTGGTACAGGAATTTATAGAGCAAGATAGCTATAAGGCTATCGATGACATTTACAAAACGATATTAAACGTAGCGATAGCAAGTAACGCCTTTGTCTTGATCGCGCTTTGCAGTTTTTACTTTGACTTAACGATCATTTTTATCTGTTTTTTATTTCTTTCTATTAGCACTGCTTTAAGGATTAGATTTAATATCAAATACAGATTTTTAATCTCTGCCATCTTTCAACTAAATGTCATCACCGCAGTTATCGCTGGCGTTGTTGGCATGGGCTGGAGCTCTAATATATGGATAACACTCCTTGGCGTTATCTTTATAAACTACTTTTT
Organism: Campylobacter concisus; assembly: GCF_003049065.1. GTDB lineage: Bacteria > Campylobacterota > Campylobacteria > Campylobacterales > Campylobacteraceae > Campylobacter_A > Campylobacter_A concisus_BE. The sequence continues at coordinate 75,215 of NZ_PISC01000007.1, forward strand.
GGCTTTTAACCAAAGGCTTCTTACATACTCTGTCTGCCTTCTTGAGCTATTTGTCCTTTTGTGGCTATATCTTACATATAAAGATAAAGTAGTTGAGATAAACATCATGGTACAAATAGGCTCAACCTGTATAAGCGTTTTCTTTACTTTTTACTTGGTCTTTAGACTTTCTTTTTTCTCTGATGCGATCACATCTAGTGGCTACAAACAGATCAGCGAAGAGAAAGAGGAGATAGAGAGAATTTCTAAGTATGACTTTTTAACAGGTCTTTTAAATAGACGCTCGATAGAGAGAACACTTAGATATGAGCTAAAAGAGCTTAGGGAAAAAAGCAGTGATGCAAATTTAGTCGTTATGCTAGGAGATATAGATAACTTCAAAAAGATAAATGACACCTACGGACACGACTGGGGCGATAAAGTCTTAAAAGAGATCGCAAGGGCCTTGCAAGATACTTTTAGAGAAAATGACCACATTTGTAGGTGGGGTGGAGAGGAATTTCTAGTTATCTTGCCTGAAGTTAAAACTGAAGACGTAAAAAAGGTAGAAACCAGACTTGGCACAAGGATAGCGCAGGTAAAACTGCCTGATAAGAGCTCAGTAACCATGACCTTTGGTCTAGTCCTTTGCGCAAATGGCGTTATAACTGATATCGACACAGTCATAAACAAAGCCGACAAAAAGCTATATGAGGGTAAGAAAAATGGCAAAGACCGCATCGAGTATGAGATCATGAAGGCAAATAAGGACAAAGACAATGCCTAAAATTTCACTTTATATCTCACAAAAGATCATCGTCTTTTCACTTCTAGCTGTACATACTTTTTACCTAGTTATGTTCTGCCTCATGGGCGAAGAAATTTTGGCTGTGGCAAATATCCTTTCTGTTAGCATATATCTTTTTGCACTAAAGATACTCTTTGATAGCGAAGAGAACAACAAGATCGTGATGCTCATCTTGCAAGTAGAAATTTTACTCCACGCCTCACTTTGCGTCTTTATCCTTGGTCTAGGCTGGGGCTTTGAAATTTTATTTTTAACATCGACAATTAGCCTCTTTTTCTTATCAGTTAGCTTTAAAATGTTAAGCAGAATTATCTCTTTGCTAGATATTGCGGCATTTTTACTTTTTTATCTAGTGATAGATATACCAGTAAAAGATGATACCTTATATAAAGAGATATTTTTTGTATTTAACCTAACTGCATCTTGCGTATTTGCTGTCTTAACCTCATTTTTGCTAGAGAGCTCAAATTTATTTATATTCTTAGGCATCTTAGAAGAGAAAGAATCAGCCAAAGCTGTCTTTAACCACGACCCACTAACCGGCCTTTTAAACCGCGCCTCGATGCAACAAATTTTTAGACAAAAGAATTTATTTGACGGCAATGACTTTGCTATCGTGATGTGCGACATCGACAACTTTAAAAAGATAAACGACACCTACGGACACGGCGCAGGCGATGAAGTGCTAAAGAGCCTTTCTAAAATTTTCAAAAACGCTTTTAGAAATGAAGACAGGGTTGCAAGATTTGGCGGCGAGGAGTTTTTGGCTGTTATCTTTGACGTTAAAAAAGCAAAAGCAGTTAGCATCTTAGAGCGTATCAGAGAGACGCTTAATCAAAATGTCGTTGAATTTGAAAACCATAGGATCATAGCAACGATGACCTTTGGTGTCGTGGCACATAGTGGTAACACCGAGGTAAATATCGAGCGTATGATCAAGCAAGCTGACGAGCTACTCTATGTCGGTAAGAGAAATGGTAAAAATATCGTTATGAGTGCGGATTACGATCCAAAAGGATAAATTTAGAGGCAAGAGCCTCTAAATTTTAATGTCCATACATTATGTTTGGTAGCCAAAGTGAAATTTGCGGTATATAAGTAACCAAGATAAGGCCAAAGAACAAGGTTAGCGTCCATGGCAAGCACGCCACGATGACCTCTTTTAAGTTCATATTTGTAAGACCGCTTGCGACAAATAAATTTAGTCCAACAGGCGGGGTCACCATACCTATCTCCATATTTACAACCAAGATGATACCAAAGTGTATAGGATCAACGCCAAGTTGCGTAGCTATCGGAAGCAAGAGTGGCACCATGATCATGATAACGCTTGAAGGCTCCATAAACTGACCCATGATAAAGAGCAAGATATTTACAAATATTAAAAATCCTATCATGCCGATATTTGCGTCAAGTATCATCGAAGCGATCGCTTGTGGGATCTGCTCGCTAGTTAGCAAATATGCAAAAACAACGGCATTTGCGATGATGAAAAATATCATAGCTGTTGTAAGGGCTGAGTCTAGGCAGATGTCCCAAAGATCTTTTATCTTTATATCTCTATAGATAAAAAGTGAGATAAATAGCGCATAAACAGCACTTGCCGCAGCAGCTTCAGTCGGAGTGAATATGCCTCCATAAATTCCGCCAATAACCACAACGACGATAAGTAGCGCCCAAAATGCTTTTGCAAATTTCTGCACTCTTACTTTAAATGGCTCAGCCTTAGTCGCTTTAAATCCAAGCTTTTTTGCTCCAACGTAGGTTTGCGCAAGCATCATGCCACCAAGCATAAGACCAGGTACGACGCCAGCCATAAAGAGCTTGCCGATACTAACCTCAGCAGTTACACCATAAACTATCATAACAACTGAAGGTGGGATCAAAATTCCAAGCGAGCCAGCCGTAGTTATGCCGCCCACTGCGTACTCTTTTGGATAGCCAGCCTCTTTTATAGCTGCAAACATAATTGAACCAATGGCCACAACCGTCGCAGGCGAGCTTCCAGAGACGGCTGCAAAGATGATGCAGGCAAATATCGCACTCATAGGCAAGCCACCTGGCAAGTGTCCGACCATAGACTTTGCAAAGTCGATGATACGTCTTGCTGAGCCACCTTTACTTAGTAAATTTCCAGCCAAGATAAACATCGGTATCGCCATTAGCGAAAATTTATTGATACCATCAAAAATTAGCTGCGGGATCGTAGCGATGTCGATATCTGTAAAAAATATCATAGTTAAAACGGTACTTGTGCCTAGCGAAACCGCTACTGGCACGCCTATTAGCATCAGCGCAAAAAGCAGGATAAATAAAAATGCTATTGTCATCTTCTTTCTCCTTAGTCTTTGACTACGCTACCATGAGCTAGCTCGTGCGCTTCGTTGCTTACGACCTTTGCTGCTGGAGTTAGAGCTACTTTGATTGCCTTTTCAGCTGAGCGGTAGCTAGCTGTGACGAAGGCTATTGGAAGCACTAGCATAGGGACCCATTGAGGTATGCCAAGGTCAATGATCATCTGCTCGATCTCGTGCAAAATTTTAAGATAATCAATCGAATAAACCGCGATAAATATCAAAAATACAGTCGTTAAGATGTGCGAAAAGAGCAGGCATGCTTTCGCAAGCGCTGGTGGAAATTTCTCCACCAAGATAGTTACGCTCACATGAATGCCCTTGTTAAAGCCATACGCTGCGGCAAAAAATGCCGACCAAATAAATAAGTAGTTTGATAGCTCGCTCGCCCACGACCAGCTTTTGTCAAAAAAGTATCTAGCCACGACGTTGGCAAAGGCTAGTAGCGTTCCACTAGCTAGCCCTAAAACGGAGATAGTCTTATTGAGCGAGACTATCAATATATCAAGAGCGTTAATGAAATTTTTCATTATTTTGTCTCGATTGTTTTTTCTATAAGCTCTTTGCCGATGACATCGTAAAATTTAGGATAGATAGCCTGCATAGTCTTCTCCCACTCAGCTTTTTGTGCGTCGTCTATCTTGAAAATTTCTAGCTTTTTGGTATCTGCTATATATTTTTCAAGCTCGGCTATAACGTGAGCGTCCTCTTTAGCTGTCTCTTCTCTCTCGTAAGCTGTAGCCTCGCTTAGAGCCTGTTTTACATTTGCTTTTAGATCATCTGGTAGTTTGTTCCAAAATTTATCACTCATGACGACTAGATAGCCTAGATATCCGTGGTGTGAAAGCGTAAGAGAGCTTTGAACCTCGTGAAATTTAGAGTTATAGAAATTTGATAGTGGGTTTTCGGTCGCATCAACTACGCCTTGTTGAAGCGCAGAATAAACCTCTGAAAATGGCAGAACTTGTGGGTTGCCACCGATCGCTTTGATCTGCTCTTCAAGCACTTTTGAGCTTTGGATTCTAAATTTTTGTCCTTTTGCATCTTCTGGCACAAGGATCGGTTTTTTACTTGAGCTAAAGTGCTTAAATCCAGCATCCCAGTAATCAAGCGCCACAAAGCCCTTCTTAGTCACAAGGCCTTTTAGCTCCTCGCCAACTGCGCCATCTTGAACCTTATGAAGGTGGTCTGCATCTTTAAAGATGAAAGGCAGGTCAAATAGCTGAAACTGCGGCACGATAGGTGTAAATTTAGAAAAACTTGGAGCTGCCATTTGAACGTTACCAAGCTTTAGCGCACCAAAAACTCTGTCATCATCAAGTAGCTGTGCTGATGGGAAGACTTGAACTTTTATCTTGCCGCCACTTAGCTCCTCAGCACGCTTAGCAAAAAAGTCAGCTGCCTTGCCCTTTGGCGTAGAAGCTGCGACAACGTGAGCAAATTTGATCGTATAGACCTTATCCGCACCAAATGCTAAGCCACTGATGGCACATGTAAAAAGTAAAGCTTGTAAGAATTTCATCTTTCATCCTTTGTAATAGTTTTGATAGGTGCATTATAAATTTCAAAAATAAAAATTTAGAAATTTTGTTTCATAAATTCACATATCTTTATTTTTATATGTGTATTTTTGTAACATTTTTGATCTAAAATGGATAGTTTTTACTTTGTAAATTTAACGTAAAAATTTATTTATCATTTTTATAGTCTATTTTTGTTACTTTTCTACACATATTTTTATATTATTTTTTACATTTAGAGAAATTTAAATTTACTTTTCTTGCTTTTGCAAAGCTAAATTTGCTCTTTTAGGATATAAATTTTCACTCTTTTAACCACAAATTTGTAAAGCAAATTCTCCTATCTTTTATAAATGTAAAATTTAGCTTTTATAAAAACGCCCTATTTTTGGCTTAAAATTTAAAAGATTTTGTTTGTTAATCTTTTGTGGCTATAATGCGAAATAACAAATTTTATTATTAAGGAATTATTATGTTTGAATTAAGAAAACTTCCGTTTGACGCAAACCACAACGCAGTAGTAAGTGCTAAAACCTGTGAATACCACTACGGCAAGCACCACGCAACCTATGTTGCAAATCTAAACAATCTCATAAAAGATACAAAATTTGCTAACGCATCATTTTACGAGATCCTAAGAAATAGTGAAGGTGGCCTTTACAACAACGTCGCTCAAGTCTATAACCACGACTTTTACTGGGACTGCATCGCTAAAAAAAGCGAGATATCAAGCGAGCTAAAAGCTGCGATTGAAGCAAATTTCGCAAATTTTAAAGAGGAATTTTTAAAAGCAGCTACAACGCTTTTTGGCTCAGGCTGGGCGTGGCTTGTATTTGACCCAAGCAGCAAAAAGCTAGAGATCGTGCAAACTAGCAACGCAAAAACTCCAGTGAGCGATGGCAAAGTGCCACTTCTAGTCGTTGATGTTTGGGAGCACGCTTACTACATCGACAACTTCAACGCTCGTCCAAAATACCTAGAGACATTTTATGAGAACATAAACTGGGAATTTGTAAGCCAAGCTTACGAGTGGGCGCTAAAAGAGGGTCTTGGCTCAGTTGAATTTTACACAAAAGAACTACATAAATAATATATGGCGGGAGCTCCCCGCCTTTAAATTTCTGCTTTTTACTCAAATTTAACTATCAAATTTATCATTTTAAGAGAGTGAAAATTCTCGTTTTAGCAAGTGATCTTTTTAGAAATTTAAAGCCAGAATGAGCTAACTCATCTTTAAATTTCTGCTTTTATATAAACTTTAAAATCATCAAATTTCTAAGCAAAATCACTTTTTGAAAGATAATGCGAACGGCTTAAAATCTCGTTTTACCAAGTGAGTTTTCTTAAATTTAAAGCTGGCGCAAGATATCTCACTTTCAAATTTCTATTTTTCAAATTTGAGTTGCTAAATTTAGTAAGCAATAGGCACAATGGTTATAACTTTGAAATGGCATAAAACGCTTGCTTTAGTGGTCTAATCTATTTTGATGCGGTGGCTTTCACTTTAAATTTAGTGCTATAAAACAACTTCACGCCTTTAAATTTAAAAACACCCTGATACTCTCAAAATGATCGCGGTCTTTACTGCTTTGAAAATGCCTCTAAGCATTCGCGTTCAAAGGCTTTTTGCTTTAAATTTAACGCAAATCAAGATCAGCGCGAGTGTTATCTCACCTTAAATTTCTCTTTTTCAAATTTAAACTTCTAAATTTATGAGCGAAAGCCACATTAATGCTCAAAATAAGCGCTATTTTATTGCCTCAAAACAACTCCCAAGCGCGACCACGACACTATTTTTGACTAATACACGCTAGCGAAGTAGCAAAATGGCAAAAACTGGCTTATGTGACTAAGCCCCCCCTGCTTAAATTTAAAGCAACCAAAAAATAGTATAAGCTCGCTAGACTTTAAATTTATCAGAAAACTTACTTTGATATTTAAGAAATGGGGGCAGTATTTGTTACTTCAAAATGCCCCTGGTAGCTACTTTGTATCAAGCAAAGGCGGCTTAAATTTCAAAGCCACCCAGCCAAAATTTATCTTTTTGAAGTGTATAAATTTATCCCATTTTGCAAGCGTTTTAGCCCTTCAAGCACCCTTTCGCGTTGCGTTGCGATATTCATACGAAGGAAAAATCTATCTCCTCTGTAAGCATTACCGTCATTTAGCCACAGCCCTGCCCTGTCGCGCAAGAAATTCATAAACTCACTCGAATCCTCACAAAACGCACTACAGTCAAGCCACAAAAGATAGGTCGCACTCGATGGCAGGAGCTTCACTGGCAAGCCTTGCTCTTTTATAAAGTTTGCAACGAACTTTTTGTTTTCAAAAAGATACTCTCTAAGCTCATCAAGCCACGCCTCGCCCTCGTTAAACGCAGCGATTGCGGCGATGATCGCAAAGGCATTTGCCTCGCCGACCTCATCGTAGTTGATAGCGGCATTTAGCCTTGCTCTGATCTTTTCATTTGGCGTAACGACGGCTGAGCTTTGAAGGCCAGCTATATTAAAGGCCTTTGTAGGCGAGATGCACGTGATGGAGTTGTTTTTGCAATCCTCGCTAACGCTGATAAATGGCACGTAGTTTAGCCCAGGATCAGTTATGTCGCAGTGAATTTCATCGCTGATAACCAAAACATCGTGCTTATAGCAAAGCTCGCCTATCTTTTTTAGCGTCTCTTTGTCCCAAATTTTGCCTATTGGATTGTGAGGATTACACAGAAGCATCATAGTAGTTAGCGGCTGAGCCAGCTTTGCTTCAAGGTCCTCAAAGTCGATCTCGTAAGAGCCATTTTTATAGACGAGGTCGTTTGATAAAATTTCACGTCCGTTGTTTTTGATGCAGTTAAAAAAGACGTGATAGACGGGCGCTTGCACTAAAATTTGATCTCCTGGGCTGCTAAATCTCCTAATAGCAGTCGAGATAGCTGGTATGACGCCAGTGCAAAAGCACATCCACTCGTTCTCTAAGCTCACATTGTGACGTCTTTGCCACCAGCTCTTTATCGCTTCGTTCCACTCTTTTGGGATGAAAGAGTAGCCAAAGACGCCGTTATCAAGGCGCTTTTGCAAGACGCTTAAGATCTCAGGTGCGGCCTTAAAGTCCATATCTGCAACCCACATCGGCAAAACATCGCTCTTCATACGCCATTTTGATGAGTTTGTGCCTTCTCTGCTTACTAATGTGTCAAAATCGTACTTCATAGCTTTTCCTTAAATAAAATTTTAAATCAATTATAACCCAAAAGATACTAAGATGATTTAAAAATTTAATACCAAAAAAGGAAAAATGATGAAACTAGCTCAGGCTCTCATCCTAAGATCTGACACGCAAAAGCGCATCGAACAGCTAAAAGTTAGGCTACTTAGCAACGCAAAAACGCAGGAGAATGAAAGTCCAAGCGAGGATCCAAAGCTGCTTTTAGAAGAGCTTGACAAGCTAACAAGTGAGCTTTTTAGGCTCATTTGCTCTATAAATTTAACAAACTCGAGCGCTAAATTTGATGGTATGAGCCTCACTGAGATGATCGCTAAAAAGGACACTTTGACGCTAAAAGCAAACGTGCTTAGGGAGTTTGCCACAAGTGCTAGTCAAAAGGTCGATCTTTACTCAAACAGCGAGATCAAAATTTTAAGCACAGTCGATGTGGCCGCACTTCAAAAGCAAGTAGATGCGCTTTCAAAAGAGATCAGAGAGCTTGAGATGAAGCTTCAGGAGGCAAACTGGACGGTTGATCTAGTAGAGTAAAATTTATGGTAAAAATTTAGCCAAAAGCGAGTAAAAACCATACATTGGCAGCTTGCGAAGACCAGGCAAAAGCTTAAATTTAGTCTTAGCAATCTTACAAATGCAAATTTAAAAAGCACTTTTACTACCACTTACTGGTTTGGCTATATTTTGGGTGGGTTTGGGGAAAATTAATCTTTATCATGTAAAATTTCGTAAATTTTTAAAAAGGAAATTTATGAAACTAGACACTCTAATCGTAAAAGGCATCGAAGCTAAAAACAACCCAAACAAAGCGGTCGTTCCGCCTGTATTTTTAGCTAGCACCTTCGTGCAAGATGACCTTGAAAATTTTCAAGAATTTGCCTACTCACGCGGCAACAACCCTACAAAAAAGGCATTTGATGATATCTTTGCTAAAGTTGAAGGTAGTAAATACGCATTTAGCTTTGGCTCAGGCATGGCAGCAACAGCAGCCGCACTTAGCCTTATAAAAACAGGGCAAAAAGTCCTGCTAAATAGCAATGTCTATGGCGGCACATATAGATATGTCACTACAGTTTTTGAAAGTCACGGCATAAAGAGCGAATTTATAGATGATCTAAATTTTTTAAGCGAAGATGACATAAGCGACGATGTGGCAGCTATCTTCATTGAAACTCCCTCAAACCCTCTCTTAAGAGTGACTGATATCGCTAGAATTTCAAAGATCGCTCACAAAAAGGGCGCTCTAGTCATCGTGGATAATACATTTTTGACGCCTTATTATCAAAAAGTGCTTGAGCACGGAGCTGACATCGTGGTATATAGCGCTACAAAGTATATCGGCGGACACGCTGACGTGATCGCTGGTATCGTCACGCTAAACGATGATGCTTTGGCTGAAAAGATCAAATTTGCCAAAAACACGCTTGGTGGCATCATCAGCCCAATGGATGCATACTACCTCATACGTGGGCTTAAAACGCTTAGTGTTAGGTTTGACAGGCAAACGCAAAATACCCATAAAATCATCAAATTTTTAGAGAATAATGACGCCGTTAGCGTGGTGCATTTCCCTGGCTCATACAGCGAGCAAGAGGCAAAGATGCAAGCGGCTCAAGCAAGCGACATCGGCGCTCTTATCTCATTTGAGCTTGATGAAAAATATGATGTAAATAAATTTGTAAAAGCGCTAGAAATTTTTGATCTAGCAGTGAGCCTTGGTGGCGTAGAGAGCCTTATCTGCAGGCCTGCTACGATGACGCACGAGGCATATCCAAAAGAGTTGCTAGACAAGATCGGCATAAAGCAAAATTTGCTTCGCCTAGCCATCGGCATCGAAAACGTCGATGATCTAATAGCCGACCTTGATCAAGCATTTAAAAAAGCTAAAAGATAAGGAGAAATCATGGCAACTACAAAATTTAAAGGCAGTGAGGTAAATTTAAGCGGGAACGAGCTATTTGTCGGCTCTTATGCGCCTGAAGCCAGAGTCGTAGCACAAGATCTTAGCGAATTTAGCGTGGGCGGAAATAATGGCATAGAGGTGCTTGTCTGCTTGCCTTCACTTGATACTGGCGTTTGCGCGGCAGAAGCACGTAAATTTAACGAAAAAGTAGCCGGCAAACACGGCGTAAAACTTAGCATCATCTCAAACGACCTGCCATTTGCGATGGGGAGATTTTGCACGACTGAGGGCATAGCAAACCTGCGCGTGGGAAGCGACTTTAGATACGGAGAATTTGCCCAAAAATACGGCATGCTGATGAGCGACGGGGCGCTAAAAGGCTTGCTTGCAAGAGCGGTCTTTGTCATCAAAGATGGTGTCATCATCCACAAGCAAATCGTCCCTGAAGTGACCCAGGAGCCAAACTACGACGCAGTTTTTGACGCGATAAAACAAAGCGGCGGATGTGGTTGTGGCTGCGGCTGCCATTAAAATTTACTATGCAAAGAGCCCAGCTATGATGGCAAAGAGCTGACTGCCTGCCACCACTAGCTCGGCGCCATCTTTTACGTCCCTTAACACTGGCTTTATCGAGGCTAGTTTTAGGCTTGATTTTTCTTTTATTTGTTCGTTTTTCGGAGGCAGGTCTTGTGTGATAGTGGCGTATTTTTTGATGATCTCTACCACCTGTTTTATCTCATCTGGCAAATTTTCATCCAAATTTTTAGGCAGTGAGATATACAAATTTTCACGGCTTCTAGTTAGTAAAACGTAAATTTTTCTATAAAAAAGCGCCCTTTCATTTTTATATATGGTTTGCAAAAACGGCAAAAAGTTGTGGATGATGACATTTTGCGCTTCAAGGCCTTTAATAGACTGTATCGTCAAAACCTCTACGTTTTTGCCTTCTGGCAAGACGCTCTCTTTTATGGCATTTACAGCAACCTTGCTATTACTTAAAATAACACTTGTTTCGCCATCTGGTAAGGCACATTTATTGCCTCTTGCTCTTTAGTATCAAGGTAACTTTTGTATATTTTCATCTAAGCGTTAAATTTACTTTGTTCTCACACTTTTTTGAGATTAAAATTCTGCTATTTTTAGCCTTGACAAAAACACAGTTTTTTCCACAATTTAACACGGGTCATGTTTATATTAAGTTCTAAAAAATTGAAAATAGAAATGACTGAAAAATTAAAAAGTGATTTGAAATTTGAAGTGGCCGGGAGATAGGGATTCGAACCCCAGGAGACTTTCACACCTCAACGGTTTTCAAGACCGCCGCTTTCGACCGCTCAGCCATCTCCCGATTAAAGATTTGTGATTATAGCCAACTTTGCTTAAAATTTGCTATAACCACTAAGAATTATTCTGTTTTTTCTTTGACGTAGCTAGCGCCGTCATTGATCTTTTCTTTAGTCCATTCTTTGGCGTTGTGGCTATCTTCTTTTACGCCGTGCCAAGTGTTTGAACAACCTACTGCAAAAAATGCCATGCAAACTATTAAAAGCAACTTTTTCATTGTTAATCCTTTAATTTGGTTTTTTGAAGTCTGGAGGCGACACCCGGATTCGAACCGGGGATCAAAGCTTTGCAGGCTCATGCCTTACCACTTGGCCATGTCGCCGTTTTGGTGGTGCCCGAGACCGGACTTGAACCGGTACGGTAAAAACTACCGAGGGATTTTAAGTCCCTTGCGTCTACCATTCCGCCACTCGGGCAAAATTTAATGGAGCGGGAAACGAGATTCGAACTCGCGACCCCAACCTTGGCAAGGTTGTGCTCTACCCCTGAGCTATTCCCGCACTAAAGGTTGCAATGTTACCCAAAAGTTGCTTAAAAATTTATTTTATAAAAACGACTTTCAAAAAAATGTAAGCCATAAAAAGATAAAATACCAAATCTTTTGGGGTTATAGCTCAGCTGGGAGAGCGCTTGAATGGCATTCAAGAGGTCGGCGGTTCGATCCCGCTTAACTCCACCATGGTTTTACTTTCTTTTTTACTTACAAATATTTTTACGTTTTTCATGAAATTTTATGTCAAATATATGTAAAAATTTAGAATTCTTTCGCTACATTAACAAAATGCAAAATTTAAAACAATATGTAAATAAAATTTTAAAAGATCATAACGACGAGCGTGTTTTTAGCTTTGAATTTGATGGGCAAAAATTTTGGTTAAAACGCATTGAAAAGAGCATTGAAGGCAGCTTTTTAACTAAAATTTTTAAACCAAACCCTTATAGGTCATTTGCTGCTGAGATAAAAAAGCTTGAAATTTTAAACGAGGCAAATGCCCCTGCTCCAAAACTCGTGCTAAAAAGTGATGAATTTTTCGTTATAGAAGATGTTGGAGAGCCAGTTGCTAGGCTATTTAAATATAGCACCGATGAAAAATTTAAGCATAAAATTTTACTAAAAGTAGCCCGTGCATTAGCTGGACTTCACACTCTAAATTTCGCGCACGGACGCCCAGCACTTAGGGATATCGCCATAAAAAATGACGAGATAAATTTTATTGATTTTGAGTCAAAATTTTTTAGCGATGATCTAGAGCTTAGAAAGTGCCGTGATCTGCTAGTTTTCATCCACGAGCTCTACCGACAAAAAATTTCAAACGGGCTTGTAAAAGAGGCGATTGATGAGTATGTTAAGGCTAATGGCAGCGAAATTTACGAGCACTCTTTGCGATTAATAGTGAAGTTTAAGCCACTTTACTACCTGCTAAAGCCGTTTAAATTTTTAGACAAGAAAGATCTAAATGCGGCTATTTCAACATTTGAGCTACTTTTGCCAGCCGCAAAATCTAAAATCACATCAAGATAACTAAAAAATAATCTTCTAAATTTTATCTCTGCTTAACAAAAAATAAATTAATATTCGTTATTAAAATTAAAAGGAGATATATGCTTTTCAAGCGTAACAAAATCATTTTCAACATCCACCTAATAATCGGTCTGATCGCGACTATACCGCTACTTATCATGACACTTGCAGCGCCATTTGCCTCTTATAGAGAGGAGATCAAGTCCGCGATAAATGAAAAATATATAAATTTAGCATCTAGTGAAAAGCCAAATTTAAGCTTAAGCGAGATCCTCGCCAAAGCAAAAAGTGAGATCAAATTTGACACTCTTGAAAACGTGCAAATCGGCGGCGAAAACAAAGCTTATAGCATCAGCGTCACTAAAGATAAAAAGCTCTTAAATTTCTTCATCGACCCACGCACCGGCGAGGTGATCAGCGAAGACTTGGGCGAGAAAACTCGCATGATAATACTAAGCCTACATAGAAATTTAGGCCTTGCCCTGCTTGATAGCAAAGTCCCAGCCAACATCGGCAAGCAAATAGTCGCCATTAGCTCCATCATCATGGCGCTTCTTGCCATCAGCGGCCTCATCCTCTACGCACCAGCGATCAAGCGAAATTTACTAAATTCGCTCAAAATCAAAACAAACGCAAAGGGCTACGCCTGCTTTTACAACCTCCACACTAGCCTTGGCACCTACGTGGCGATCCTGCTTGTCGTGATGTCGCTAACTGGCCTTTACTGGTCTTATGGCTGGGTCAGAAATAGCGTAAATAGCGTATTTTTCGAGCTAAAACCAAGCCAGGCGCAAAGGGCAATGCTTCAAAGAAATTTAATCCCAATAAGCGACGAGAAATTTAAAGAGATCGAGACTGCGGAGCAAATTTTTAAAGACAATGTCACGCTAGAGCTAAAATCACTCACTATAAACGTGCCTGAAAACAACCAAAGCACCTACACCATAAACTACGAAACTAGCGAGAGCCAAGTGGGCAAACTAAAGCTTGACGCTAGCGCTGGTAAGATCAAAGAAAATAAGCTTGTTAGCAAGGCTGAAAGTATCCCAGAGGCAAAAAAGGCTGGCCGCAAGGTGCTTAGCCTGCACACTGGAGAGATGTTTGGCGAGGTCGGTCAGATCATCTTTGCCACCTCTTGCGTGATCGCGGTTTTACTAATAATAACTGGCTTTTTGATGACCATAAAAAGGACTAAGGCACTCTAAATAAAAGTAAATTTTTACCTTGCTTTGGGTAAGATTTTAAGAAATGTTTACCACAAACAAGAGAGAAATTTATGAACAGAAAACGCATCTACAACCCAAGTTCAAATGAAAATTTGACCGACAGAAGAGTCTTTAACGGCAACCCACACGGTATTTTAAATTTCACCAAGGCAAAATACGAGTGGGCGTTAAAGCTTTGGGACCTCATGGAGGCAAACACCTGGTTTCCAAAAGAGGTCGATACTACCGACGACGTGCGCGACTACGCCTACAACCTCACAGAGGCTGAAAAACGCATGTACGACCTAGTTTGGAGCCAGCTCATCTCGATGGATAGCTTCCAGACAAACAACCTAGCTGACAACATTAACCCTTACATCACCGCACCAGAGATCAACGCCGTGCTAAGCCGCCAAGCCTACGAGGAGGCAAACCACAGCAAGTCTTACGCTGTCATGGTCGAGGCGATCTGCGACAACACCGACCTCATCTACGAGATGGAGAAGCACGACGACGTCTTACGCGAGAAAAACGACTATATCTCAAGTGTCTATGAGGAGCTTGCAGGCGAAGTGACTGATGAGAAGCTGCTTCTTGCGATGGTTGCCAACCAAATTTTAGAGGGCATCTACTTTTACAGCGGCTTTACAGCGATCTACGCTCTAGCTCGCGCTGGCAAGATGCTAGGCTCAGCGCAGATGATACGCTTCATCCAACGCGACGAGATCACACACCTACTTTTGTTTCAAAACATGATAAATTCAGTTCGCAAAGAAAGACCTGACCTTTTCACTCCCGAGACTGAGGCAAAAATTTATGATATGTTTGAAAAAGCTGGAAATTTAGAGATCAAATGGGGCAAATACATCACTCAAAACCAAATAATGGGCTTTACCGACGATATCATCGAGCAGTACATCCACTATCTCATCGACCAGCGCCTAGTTGCGATCGGTCTAAAACGCAAATACAACGTCGCTCACCCGATCAAATGGGTCGATGACTTTGCTAAATTTAACGACCAAAAGTCAAATTTCTTTGAAGCAAAGGTGACAAACTACAGCAAGGGAAGTATCAGCTTTGATGACTTTTAAAAATGGCATCTTAGCCCTTTTCTGCGTGCTTTTTGTGGGGTGTGCGAGCAGTGGCAGCCAGAGGGCGATCGACATAGCAAATAAGGATCTATTAAATAGTTTTAACCCTTACATACTTGCAAAAACAAATGAAACCAAAGATGCCGTCACCTACCAAAGCATGCCAGCTGGCGATGTTTGGCCAAGTCTAGCGCCTATTGGCTCTGCACTTGTTGTTGATGTGTTTAAAGAGATAAACAAAACATGCAACTTCAAATATAGCGATCTAAAAGAGACTAGGATGGTATATTTTGACGATAAAACCTCGTTTTCTTATGAAGTTTGGGTCTTTAACGACCCGCTCTCAGGGCGCGATGATAAGATCACAGCTATAACTGTTTTGCTAAAGCCAATGCCTGATATCGGTGGAACGGATATGGATTTTAGGATACCAGCAGATTGCCATGCGCCAAAGCAAACTACATTTGTATTTGGAAAATAAATGAGCGAAAATTTAAACCTAATAAGTCTAACTTTAAAGGCAAAAAATGCAACAGATCGGCTAGAAGAGCTTGCAAATTTAGTTGAGACTGCGCCTGAAAACTCTCTCCTCCTTGCAAGCGAGCTTTGCATAAGCGGCTATGATTTTGACGGCTTTTTTGCTGGGGCGAACAAAGCGATGCTTGGTGGCATGATAGGCAGCTTTGATGCGATGCTGCTTGAGCGCTTGCAAGAGGCACTTAGCCCAGATAAATTTCTTGGTTTTACACACCTTAGCAGTCTAAACAAAAGCGCAGGGCTCGCTCAAATTTCAAATCTAAATCCGCACCAACCAAAAATTTATAACGAATTTTTACTTCTTAACTCAAACAATGTCTTTCATTCGCAGTTTAAGGCTGAGCTTTTTAGGCCAAATTTAGAGCACGAGATCTTTGCCGCCGGCGAAGTGAGCGATATAAATGCATTTACATTTAAAGGGCTAAAGCTTGGCGTGCTGATATGCTTTGAGCTGCGTGATAGCAGGCTTTGGGCAAAGCTAAGAGGATGTGACATCATTATGGTGCCAGCCATGTGGGGCAAGGCCAGAGAGGACGCCTACCTTAGCCTTTGCAAGGCGCTTGCGATCGCAAATAACTGCTACGTCATGATATCAAGCTCGCTTGATCTTGAGCTCGCTGGGGTCTTTTTGCCAGATGGCACGCTGGAGAAAAGCGCAGTTTTTGACGCAAATTTGATAGCGCAGATAAAGAAAAATTTAGGGCTTTTATAAATTTTAAGATAAGCTTTAAATCGTATAATAACGATTTAAAATTTGTTTAGGATAGAAATTTTGACCCAATTAGAAGCGATAAAATGCCAAAATTTAGCTAGCGACATAGCCGATGAGATCACGCTAAGTCCGCTTTTGTTTGACGCGATATCAACAACCGAGCGTGAAATTTTCGTGCCTATCCCTGCACATGCTTACAAGCTTGACGCGCAGCCGATACTGGGTAATCAGTGGATCAGCTCGCCACTAACGGTGGCAAAGATGACGATGGCGCTAGAGTGCGAAAACGTGGATAACATCCTAGAAATAGGCTGTGGCAGCGGCTATCAAGCAGCGATACTAAGCAAGCTCGCACATAGAATTTTTAGCGTCGAACGCATAGAAAAGCTAGCCATGGAGGCAAAAAAACGCTTCGAGACGCTAAAGATCAAAAACGTGCACGTAAGATATGATGATGGCAACAACGGCTGGCGAAGCTACGCGCCGTTTGATAGGATTTTACTCTCGGCTGCTGCTGATGAGATCTCGCCAAATTTATTCGCTCAACTAAAAAATGGCGGCATCTTGGTCGCTCCAATGAAAAAAGATGGCAAGCAGTTTATCGCTAAATTTAGAAAAGACGAGAGTGGAAATTTAGAAAAAGAGTTTTTAGACGAGTGCCTTTTTGTGCCACTTCTTGAAGGCAGAGAGTAGAGGCTTTTACCTCTACAACTACCACCTAACTAGCCACTCACCGTTAGGGTGCTGCGTAAATATAAGATCATCAAATTTTGTAGTTTCTTCGCCATCTGCTGTGATAAATGTAACGCTAAAACTAAATGCGTTTTTGGCGATAAATTTCACATTTTCTATGCTCAAGATATCGACGTTATCGCTACAAGTGCCACTAGCCCTTTTTAAATGGCTATCATCTCTTCGTAGCGCAGGTGCCCTTGTGCCACCTTCCATAAATTTATCATTTTTATTAGCCTTATAGCATGCCATATTTGCTAAAAATTCCTGCATCCTAGGCTTTGCGCTATCAAATTTGGCTTGATACTCCTTTGGCACCTTAATGCCCAAAATAGCGCCTGGTACCGTCTGACCAACTAAATTTCTACTTTTTGTTAGCATTGGCTCGCTTTTTGGATCGCAAAAGGCAAGGCTACCAAAAACGGCACAGAGCACAATGGCAAGAAGCGATTTTGTTTTCATTTTTCTCCTTTTTAGATAAGAGCCATTCTATCTTGTGCCACTTAAAAGTTGCTTGAGTTATAAATTTAAAGAATAAATGTGAGTTTTTAGGAGAGGCAAAGCCTAAGCCTTGCCTTGAATTAGAATTTATTAGAATTTATAAGTGTAGCCTGTGTAAATTCCCACACTTGTATCTCTTAGCTGAGCGCCACTATTTTTCTTATAAAATGTCTTATCAGCTTTTAGACCAAACTCAAGCGCGTTGTGAGCGTCAAATGAGTACTGACCGCCAGCTTTTGCACCAACTAACAAACCTTTGAAATTTTTCTTGCTAGTTTCGTTTTCAAAGCTTTGTCTAACACTTAGATAACCAAGACCAGCATAACCGCCAAGTACGGCTTTAAAGTTTTCAGTGATGTTTGGAGTGTAGTCAGCGCCTGCTATAAGCTTATGTTTGCTCCATTTTGCGTCTGCTTCGCCAGCATTTTTTCTAGCTTTAAAGTCGTAGTAGTAGCCACCATACGCTCTATAGCTGTCAAAATCATAACCGCCATAAAAGCCAAGTCCGTAGTGACCTTTATTGAAGTTATTTTTTTCGCTTTTTGCGATATTTTTAGTTTTGATCTTTGAGTTGAACGAATAATCACCCTCGCCACCGACAAATGCACCTTGCGCAAGTGCAGCTGAACTAACTAAAGCTAAAACCAAGCTTGATTTTACAAGTAAATTTTTCATACTTCTCCTTTAAAAATTTTCGTGATTTTACTATTACGCGTTTAATCTATATGAAATTTAAATTTAACAAAGCCCTATTTTTCGCTATTTTTAGCCTTTAAAATTTAAATTTATTTATATTTACTATTAAATTTTAAAATTAGAAAAAATTTTCATCAAAGGAGAGAAAATGGCACTAGATAAAGAGCTAGTAAATTTCGGTGAAGAGCATGAGCTAAATACGATCCTTTCAAAATTTGGCAAATCACAAAGCCAAAAAAATAGAGCAACACTAGGCGAGCTTGGCAAAAAATGCAAGGAAAAACTTGCTAAAAGAGTGCTAACTCAAGACGAATTTGGTGAGTTTGTAAAAGCACACCTAAAAGAGCTTGAAGACAAAAAAGCTTAAATCTCTGGGGGAGACCCCAGAAAATCTTACTTGCAATCCTCTTTTGTCAAATTTATCACAGCAAAATTTTTGCCGTTCTCGTAGTTATATATCCACGAGGCTTTGTCGATAAGAGGGTTTTTACTACTACAAAAGTCCTCTTTTAACATTTCAGTCTGCAACTTTTTAAACTCATCTATCTGCTCTTTATTAAATTTACTAAATTTAATATCCTCGCTATCATTTATAACAAACGTGGTTTTTAGGGTCTCATTTTCACATGTAGCACCTGTTATTACGCTATTTTCATCGACTCTTGTGGGAGCTGGCTCATCGATCATGCTTACAACAGCTTTAATAAATG
The DNA here is from genome assembly GCF_003049065.1 of Campylobacter concisus. Lineage (GTDB taxonomy): Bacteria > Campylobacterota > Campylobacteria > Campylobacterales > Campylobacteraceae > Campylobacter_A > Campylobacter_A concisus_BE. Next base: position 94,045 of record NZ_PISC01000007.1, read on the forward strand.
CATTATCACAATCAACCGCAAACGTAGCAGTTAAGAGTATAAATAGAGACAATATTATTTTCTTCATTTTGTAGCCTTTTTGCAAAGTATATTAAATTTAATGGTAAAAATACTAGAGATAAATTTGCGCCCAAACTAGGACGCAAATTTCTTAAGGAGGGAATGTTTAAAATTAAAATTTATAAGTGTAGCCTACATAAAGACCGATGTTGCTCTCTCTAACTTTAACTTCTTCAATTTTTCTATAAAAAGTATAGTCAGCCTTAACGCCAGCCTCTAAAATATTGTTTTGATCAAGTAAGTACTCAGCACCGAATTTTGTGCCCAACACAAAACCAGTTGAGTGTTGTGCACTATCTGAATTATCTACCTTAAATTTTATTCTTGAAACGCCAGTATAAGCACCTGCTACAAGCTTAACATCGCTGGTAATGCTTGGAGTATAGTCGGCACCTGTTAGAAAGCTGTGTTTATTCCACTTAATTGTATATTTTTCACCATCATCTTCTAACTCTTTTTTAGTCTGAAAATTATAAAAATAAGCACCATAAGCTCTGAAGTTGTCAAAATCATAACCAGCTTTTATGCCACTGTTAAATTGACCTTTCCTAAGTCTTGCTCCATCGTTAGCCTCAGATAACTTTACATTTGACGCAAAAGAGTATCCGCCCTCGTAACCAATAAATGCTCCCTCTGCCATAGCAAATGAGCAAACCGCACATGCAATAATGCTAGCTTTAAAAAATGAACTTTTCATTTTCAATCCTTTAAAAATATAATGTAAATGTAATTTTACGGATTTTTATTTAAAATATTATTAATTTATAATATTAAATAAGCATTGATAAATTTACTTTGTTTATAAACTTCGTATTTTAGGGATTTATAAAAATAAATTTATGAAATTTTGAATTATTAAAAAGTAACACCTAGTCGTTAAATTTCAAACAACTAGGCAAAATGCTATAAAATTTCTCTTATGAGAAGCTGCGATATAAGAGGTCAGCTAAATGATTTTTGGAGATAAACTATTTCTAAAAAAGCTTAAATTTCTAGCTTTTCTGTATTTTTATCAAATAACCCATTAAATTTAATAGATAAAATTTATAACTTTCAAAAAATATCTAAAAATTTGGCATCCTAAGAAGCATTTGCAAGTGTAATGTAAGAGGACAAAGAGCTAGTCGAAGTATTAAATTTACCATCCTCTTCTATGATGTATATAGTGATGCTCGTAGCTATTTTCAGCACCACAGCCAGCCTTTAAAAGGCCACGCACTATACCGCCGCCGCCAAGCGCTTCTGGTCCTAATGATCTATCCCAGCGATCCTCGCATTCATGTTTTTTAGCCTCTTTATAAGCTACCTCGCAAAGGGCCAAGAAGATGCCAAGCGCAATCGATATTATAAATTTATGAGTAGTGCTTAGTTTGGCATTATTGGCATTAGAAGGATCTGCCTCTTTTTTATTTTTAACTTTACTTGTTCTTTTTCTTCTTAGTTTGTCCATCTTTTTACTTTAATAAAAGAGCAAAATTTAAAGCCATTTTCATATCAAATTTACAAAATTTCTCTTATGAGAAGCTGCGGCGTAACAAGCCCGCGGAACGAATTTTTAGATACGCAAAAGATGATATCTATCATTTCACCTACTCTAACGTGCCTTGTGAAGTTAAAAAACAGTGCCTCAAGCGTTTTGTTGTCTTTTTGCAAGATAAGTTTTAAGTGGTTTTGATCCCTACCTATGAGCCTCTCGTTTTTCACGACAGCGTTTTCTATCTTAAAGACTGGGCGTGGATTTTTCTGTCCATACGGCTCATAAAATTCCAAAATTTCAAGTAGCTCAAAGTCTATCTCGCTTGGCATTATGTCGCCAAGTAGCTCATCTGAGCTTTTACACTCTTGCATATTTAGGCATGAGCAGCTTTTATTTATCGCCTCTTTAAATTTTTCCAAATTTTCAGGTGCAAGGGTTAGCCCTGCTGCACCTTTGTGACCGCCGTAGCTTGTTAGCAGATCTTCGTGGCTTGCGATGAGTGATAAGATATCAAGCTTGCCAACGCTTCTAGCGCTACCTTTTGCGCGGCCTTTATCGATGCTAAAGACGATAGCCGGCTTTGCAAAGTGCTTCGCAAGGCGGCTAGCTACGATGCCTATCACGCCCTCATGCCACTGCTCCCCCCAAGTGATGATGACCTCATCGTCCTCTTTTACGTCCTTTAGCGAGCATTCAAAGAGTTGGCGCTCCTCCTCTTTTCTTGAGTTGTTAAACTCGATAATCGTATCAAGATAGTTGTAAGCCTCTTCAATGCTCTTTGCACGCAAGAAGTTAAATGAATTCATCGCATCATCCATGCGTCCGGCTGAATTTATAAGAGGCGCTATAAGAAAGCTGATATCATCGCACTCAAATTTATCCTTGCCGTAAAACTCTTTTATGACGCAAAATGCCGAGCGCTTCGAGGCATTTAGCTTGCAAATACCCATGCGAACAAGCATCCTGTTCATATCTCTTAGCTCCATCATATCAGCGATTATCGCGATGGCTAAAAGCTCTAAAAACTTGCTCATATCGTAGTTTAGCTTGCAAACATCCTTTAGCGCTCCAACCAAATACCAAGCCACTTCAGCACCGCAAATTTCGATATTTGGAAAGTTGCAGTCCTCTTGTTTTGGATTGATGATGGCGTAGGCTTCTGGTAAAACGGCTGGTGGCATGTGGTGATCTGTGATGATGAGATCGATGCCTTTTTCTTTGCAGATGCTAGCTGCCTCATTAGCTGAGATGCCGTTATCGACGGTGATTATTAGACTCACATCGCTTGCAAGCTCGTCGATGATCTCAGGATTTAAGCCGTATCCGTCCTTAAAGCGGTTTGGGATCTTTACTAGGTAGTTTTTTACGCCAAGATCATCAAAAAACTCGGCTAAAATCACACTTGAAACCACGCCATCAACGTCATAATCGCCAACAATAGCAATATGTTCGTTTCTCTCGATCGCTTCTTTGATGCGATTAGCGCCTTTGTAGATATCCTTTAGAGCGCTTGGCGTTGGAATTTCACTAAGTTTTTTGTGTATGTCGTTACAAAATCTACGTGCTAGTAAATTCCTAATATCCTCTTTAGTTAACATAGCTTTGGCAAGGACTTTTTGACGCCCTGCCAACTTTTACTAATGCTATTTGCTCACTTAAATTTACACCCAAACTGCCAAAAATTTGGCAACAAAAATGCTTTTTTTTCATCGTAATCTTTCGTCTTTATTTTGAATGCTTTGATTATATCTTTTTGAAATTTAATTTCTTATAATTTTCAATGAAAGTAAGATTTTTAGGGCAAAAAACTTTTGTTAAATTGATACTCTTTATAAATTAGCCATTGTAAATTTGAAGTAAAAAATGAGAGAAATTTTAAGTAAAAATTTGGCAAGAAAGCTTGCCAAATTTATCATTTTACGTGATTAGCCAAGCTTGCTTTTATAAAGCCTAGTATCACAGGGTTTGGTCTAGTTAAGCGGCTAGTAAATTCAGGGTGACACTGCACGCCTACAAACCACGGATGGCCTTTTAGCTCGATCGCCTCTACTAGTCCGTCGCTTTCGCCACTTACTATTAGACCAGCCTTTTCAAAGGCCTCTTTATATTTTGGATTTGCCTCATAGCGGTGGCGGTGACGCTCTTTTACGCTCTTTGCGTTGCCATAAATTTCAGCCAAAAGCGTCTTTGGCTTGATGTCGCAGTTGTAAGCACCTAGCCTCATAGTGCCGCCAAGTGGGCTTGTGTGCGTTCTTATCTGCTTTTTGCCGTGAGCATCGATGAAGCTATCTATTAGATAGATGATAGGATTTTTGCACTCTTTGTTAAATTCCATAGAATTTGCATCTTCTAAGCCCAAAACATCCCTTGCAAACTCGATCATCGCTAGCTGCATACCAAGGCAAATTCCAAGATATGGGATCTTATTTTCACGAGCAAATTTTATGGCCTGCATCTTGCCTAAAACGCCTCTTTCTCCAAAGCCGCCAGCTACTAATATGCCATCCACGTCCTTTAAAAGCTCATTTACATTACTCTCTTCTATCTTTTCGCTATCTATCCAGCGTAAAATTACCCTAGCGTCCAAATTTGCTCCAGCATGAATGATGCCCTCAGTTAGGCTCTTGTAACTCTCTTTTAGATCTATATATTTGCCTACAAAGGCGATTGTTGTTTCGTTTGTTGGAGCGATGATCCTTTTTACTAGGCTATCCCAGTTTGCCATGTCTGGTTTTAGCTCACCAAAGCCTAAATTTTCAGCGATCGGAGTTAATATATCTTGCTTTAAAAATGAAAGTGGAATTTGATAGATACTTGCGCTATCTAAGCTCTCTATGACGCAGTTTTTCTCTACACCACAGCTTGCTGCGATCTTATCTTTTAGCTCGCGGTTTAGTGGCATTTCAGATCTGCAGATGATGATATCTGGGGTTATGCCGATGCGTCTTAGCTCGCCTACGCTGTGCTGGGTTGGCTTTGTTTTTAGCTCGCCAGCTACTTTGATAAATGGCACGAGTGTTAGGTGGATATTTAGCGCTCTTTTTTTGCCAACTTCTACTCTTAGCGCCCTTATCGCCTCTAAAAATGGCAAGCCCTCGATATCGCCAACGGTTCCGCCGATCTCAACGATGAGTACATCTTTGCCCTCGCCTGCTTTTTTGATACGATCAACGATCTCGCCAACGATATGAGGGATCACTTGTATAGTCTTTCCAAGGTAGTCGCCACGTCGCTCTTTTTCGATAACTGAGCTATAAACTCTGCCCGTTGTAAAGTTATTGTCCTGACTTAGGCTCTCATCTAAAAATCTCTCGTAGTGACCAAGATCTAGGTCTGTTTCAGCGCCATCGTCTGTGACGAAGACTTCGCCGTGCTCTAGTGGGCTCATCGTGCCTGGATCTACGTTGATATATGGGTCAGCTTTTAAAACGCTCACCTTTAAGCCAGAATTTTTAAGTAATGTCGCGATAGACGCAGCTGCGATGCCTTTTCCAAGTGAGCTTAAAACGCCACCTGTGATAAAAATATACTTCGTCTCTTTTGCCATCAAAATTTCCTTAACTTTAGTTATTTTTTAATCTGCCGATTATACCCCTTAAATATTTAGTAAGGCATTAATCTTGCAATTTTTAAAAATTATTCTTTAAGTTTTTTTGTTATAGACTTCGAAATCATGATTAAAAACTGCTTAAAAAACATCGCCTCTTTATATATAGACGGCTTTAAAAATATGAAAATAGGCAAGAAACTATGGCTTCTCATAGCAATAAAGCTTATCATTATGTTTGGGATATTAAAGGTCTTCATCTTTGATGAAACTCTTAATACCAAATTTCAAACCGACGAAGAAAAAAGCGAATTTGTAATTCGTAATTTAATAAAGGAATAAAATGTCTGAGATGGATTTTGTTGATTGGTCTAGGGCTCAGTTTGCGCTGACTGCCATTTACCACTTTTTGTTTGTCCCGCTTACGTTGGGGCTAAGTTTTATCATCGCCATTATGGAGACGATATATGTCAAAACTGGCGATAAGGCCTGGCTTGAGATAACGAAATTTTGGCTAAAGCTCTTTGGTATAAATTTCGCTATCGGTGTGGCAACTGGCATCATCATGGAGTTTGAGTTTGGTACAAACTGGGCAAACTATAGCTGGTTTGTCGGCGATATATTTGGCGCTCCACTTGCGATTGAAGGCTTGCTAGCATTTTTCATGGAGAGTACATTTTTTGCCATTATGTTTTTTGGCTGGGAGAAGGTTAGTAAGAAATTTCACCTGCTTTCAACTTGGCTTGTTGCGATCGGTTCAAATTTAAGCGCACTTTGGATCTTGATCGCAAATGGCTGGATGCAGTATCCAATAGGCATGAAATTTAACCCAGATACCGCTAGAATGGAGATGCAAAATTTCTTCGAAGTCGCGCTAAATCCACTTGGTATCACTAAATTTTTACACACAGTAACTAGTGGCTACACTATCTCAGCTCTTTTTGTGATAGGAATTTCAGCTTGGTTTTTGATCCAAAAACGCCACATCTTGCTTGCTAAAAAAAGCATCGTCGTTGCTAGCGCATTTGGTCTTATCACTTCGGCATTTTTGCTACTTAGTGGCGATGAGAGCGCATATCTTGCGGCTCAAAAGCAGCCTATGAAGCTAGCAGCCATGGAGGGACTTTACAAGGGCGAGAAAAACGCTGGCCTAGTTGCAGCTGGTATTTTAAACCCAGCTAAAAAGCTTGGCGATGAGAGCGATGCCTTTTTGCTTGAGATAAAGGTACCTTACGCACTTGGCATCATGGCAAACAGGGAGCTTGACTCATTTACACCGGGTATAAACGACCTACTTTACGGCAACAGCGAGCACAATCTAATAAGCGTAGAAGAGAAGATGGCAAAGGGCAAAGTAGCTATCGAAGCTCTTAAAAACTACAAAGAGGCTAAAAAAGCAAACGACGAGAGCTTGATGAAGAGCTCGCTTTCAAATTTAGAGAGCAACCTAAATTTCTTAGGATATGGCTATCTTAAGGACGCAAAAGATGCTGTGCCACCAGTTGCACTTACATTTTATAGCTTCCACATCATGGTCGCACTTGGCACATATTTCATAGCTCTTTTTGCTATCACTCTTTATCTAAATCTCTCAAGAAAATATAAATTTGAAAACATAAGAGTATTTTTGTGGGTCTGCCTCTTTACCATACCACTTGGCTACATCGCAGCTGAGGCTGGCTGGATAGTAGCAGAGGTCGGTCGTCAGCCATGGGCGATACAAGATCTCATGACCGTTGGCGTCGGAGCTACAAATTTATCTGACTCAAATGTCAAAATTTCATTTATATTATTTGCTGTTTTATTTACGGTCTTACTGATAGCTGAGATCAAGATCATGCTTAAGCAAATAAAGATAGGATTTAACGATCATGCATAGTTTAAGCTTAGAAAATTTACAAATTTATTGGTGGTTTATAGTTAGCCTTCTTGGCGGACTTTTGGTATTTATGATGTTTGTTCAAGGCGGCCAGTCGCTCATCTTTAGCCTTGGCAAGGACGAGCTTAAAAGAGATATGCTCATAAATTCTATCGGTAGAAAATGGGAGCTTACATTTACGACGCTTGTTATGTTTGGTGGCGCGTGCTTTGCGGCGTTCCCGCTATTTTACGCTACTAGTTTTGGTGGCGCTTACTGGGTTTGGCTGGCTATTTTATTTTGCTTTATCATCCAAGCTGTAAGCTACGAGTACCGCAAAAAGCCTGATAACTTCTTAGGAGCTAGAACTTATGAAATTTTCCTTTTCATAAATGGCTCACTTGGCGTTATCCTTATTGGCATGGCGGTTAGTACATTTTTTAGTGGTAGCGACTTTGTGTTAAATGAACACAACTTTGTCGAGTGGAAAACTCCATTTCGCGGTCTTGAAGCTTTGGCAAATCCTTACTTGTACTTGCTTGGCATAGCGATGTTTTTCTTATCTCGCGTAGGTGGCTGCTTATATCTTATAAACAACATCGCTGATGGCGAATTTATACAAAACGCTAGAAAACAGCTAATTATCAACACCGTGCTATTCTTGCCATTTTTCTTAGGATTTCTTGCTTGGATACTTACAAAAGATGGCTTTGCATACGACGCAAATGGCGTAGTTAGCCTTGTTGCTTACAAATACGCTATAAATTTGATCGAGATGCCTGTCGCTGGCGTGCTACTACTTGTTGGCGTGCTTTTGGTACTTGTTGGAATTTTCCAAGGAGCATTTACAAAAAGCATCCGTGGAATTTTTGCTTACGGCGTTGGCGTAACTCTTGCTGTAACCGCGCTATTTTTGATAACAGGACTAAATGGCACTGCATTTTATCCGTCATTTAGCGACCTTTCTAGCTCGCTAACTATCAAAAATGCAAGCTCTAGCCACTACACACTTGGCGTTATGGCTTATGTTAGCTTACTAGTGCCAGTAGTACTTGCCTATATATTCATCGTCTGGAGAGCGATAGATAGCAAGAAGATCACGCAAGATGAGATCAAAAACGATCATCACGCATACTAAGGATAAAAGATGTTAGAAGCAGGAATTTTTTTGATACTTTGGCCAGTAACACTATTTATTAGCTACAAATTTGTTCTCTTTTCTCTCAAGAAATTTGACGCAAATAACTAAAATTTAGGGGCATTTGCTCCTAAATTCTTCTTTTATTTTTACCTCTTAAAACGACTTTCTTATAAATTTACTTAAGCATCTTTTTATATAAGCGTTAGTTTTGCGTGAAATTTGGGTAGTAAGATATCATTAAATTTTATTAAAGGAGCGAAAATGAGCAAGAATTTCTTAGGTTCAGTTGCCCTTGCGGCTGTTTTGGTGAGTGGTTTTGGCTTTAGTGCTCCACTAAACGCTGGAGTCTTGGCTCATCAAGTAAAGGTTCAAGGAGAGCTTGGCTCAGTCTTTATAAACCCCTACGATGTATCGCCGCTAACTGCTATCATCGATAGAGCTGGCAAGGACATCAAAGATATCCACGTCAAAGTAAAGGGCAAGCCAGATGGCGGCATAGATATCGACTACAACGTCTCAGAGCATGCCTTGCTCACGCATGATGGCGTGCCTATTTGGGGACTTTACCCTGACTATCTAAACGAAGTAGTCGTAAGCTACACATTTAACGGAGCTAAAAAGGTTGAGACATATAAAATTTACGCCCAGCCTATCGTCACATATAGCCGTGATTTTAGGTTCTCACACATGCAAAAAACTCACGTCAAAAAGGTAGATCCTGCCTTTAAAAACAGGCTCTATCTCATAAACAACACAATAACAAGCGTCTATAAACCGCTTGATTGGAAAAATGGCGGAGCTGCTAGCTGGAACGACTTTACCGAAAACTACATCGTAGATACCAAAGGCGAGGTCAGATGGTATCTTGACTATCAGAAATTTTACGACCGCAGCGAGAGAAGAGTGATGGATGGGGGCATGATGATGGGCTTTCATCAGCTAAAAAACGGCGATATCAGCTTTGGCATGGCTCAAAGATATCTTAGATATGACCTCATGGGAAAAGAAATTTACAACCGCCCACTACCTAGAGGCTACATCGATCTAAGCCACGAGGTGATGCCATTAAAAGATGATCACGCACTTCTTAGAGTAGCAAAATACAACTACCACCACAAAAACGGCAAAATTTCTCACACCATAAGAGACCACATCATCGAGGTCGATAACACCGGCAAAGTGGTCGAAGAGTGGGATCTAAATGAAATTTTTGGCAACAACGTTTATCGCAGCAACCTCATAAAAGCGCTTGATGCTAGGGCTGTTTGCCTAAACATCGACATGGACGCAAAAGAGATCAAGATAAGCGACGATCAGCCATTTGGCGATGTCACCTCCACTGGCACAGGCAGAAACTGGGCGCATGTAAATTCGATCTCATACGATGAGAGCGATGATAGCATCATCCTTTCGCTTCGTCACCAAGGCATCGTAAAGATAGGACGCGACAAGAAAGTAAAATGGATATTAGCCTCGCCTGAAGGCTGGAGCGAGGACTTTAAAGCAAAAGTGCTAACTCCAGTCGATAGCAAGGGCAACAAGATAAAATGTGAAAACTCAAAATGCGAGGGCGAATTTGACTGGTCATGGACTCAGCACACCGCATGGCTAACGCCAAGATACGAAAACAAGGGCGACATAAAGCATATAAGCGTCTTTGATAATGGCGATGCTAGAGGCATGGAGCAGCCAGCCTTTAAAGAGGACAAATACTCCCGTGCGGTTGAATACAAGATAGATGAGAAAAAGGGCACGGTTGAGCAGACTTGGCAGTTTGGCAAGGAGCGTGGATTTGACTTTTATAGCGCAGTCACTAGCAACGTCGAGTGGCAAAAGGATAAAAGCACCTACTTTATCTCAAGCTCAAATGTAAATTTACTCCGCCCTGACAAGACTATCAAAATGGTCTTAGTCGAGATCGATCCAAAGACAAATGATATAAAATTTGAAATGGATGTGGATTCTGCTTCAAGAGATGATGTCGCTTATAGAGCAATGGTTATCGATCCAGAAGTGTTTAGTTATTAAATTTTGGTGTGAGACCCCCTCTCACACCGAGTGTATTAGTTATTATGTTGAAATTTATAAATTTCTTCTTTGACGCTAGTTAGGTCAAAATTTATCGCTCGCTCTAGCTCTAGCAAGCTTACATCTTTGTCTATCTCAAGAGCCATCGCTATCTCGTTTAACTCTTTTGCTTCCTCATTTGCGAGGATCGCACTCTTAAAACTAGCCTCATCTATCTGGCCAAATTTTAAAAAGATCGATTTAAATTTATCTTTTAAAATTTCTCTACTTAGCTTTTTATCTTCTAAAGCCTTCTTCGTGCCGCCATTTCTGTTACAGGTTCTAAATATAAAATCTATTGTTTCATTTACTTCATCGAGTAAATTTTTTGTCTTCTCGCTTTGCATACAAACTCCCTTCACCGCAAACAAATTCAAAGCAAGGCAGACTTTGTCCGCCCTGCTTATAAGAAATTAGAAGTGGCTTTCTACTTTCTCTTCGATTTGGATAGGATGAGTTGTAGCTATATTTTCTTCGCCAGCATGTGAGCTTGCAGTAGCATAAGAAGGTTTAGTCTCTGACTTACCTTCATTCATGATATGATCTTTTGGTGTTTCTAAAAGATCATTTGCGCTAACGCCTATTTTATTGTTATTTAGAACATTTAGCTCAGCTTTTGGCTCATTTATACGAGCAGCATTGCTTAGATCAACACTATCATTGTCTAAGATATCATCTGGCAAGCTTCTAGTGCTTCTTACTTTACCGCTGTGGACTTTAGTTAAGTCAAATTTTACTGATGTTTCATCAGCAAGTGCATTACCAGCTAGATCTTTGAACTGACCTTTCATTGATACAGTAGCTCCATCATGACGCAAATCAAAGTGTTGATTATCCTTGCAAAGAGTGACTACACGACTAAAGCTTCCGTTGTCTATATCGGCTTGACTTATTGTTATATTTTCTCCATGCCCATTTATACTACTCCATCCTTTATAGTCGGTATTGAGCGTATAATGGAATGTATCACCAACTTTTACAGAACCATCTTTTGGAACTTCAACAACAAATGTTATATCACCTTTTCCATTTGCAGGATTATAATATTCAGCATTATCGTAAAATCCGTCATGATTTCTATCTTCAGCCACCCAAATATTTGGTTTTGCTACTGTTGTATCTATCTCAAGACCTGAAACAGTATATGGGCTTGATGCAACACCTGACTTATCAGTAGCCACTGCTACAACAGAGTACTTACCATCTGTGATATTTCCAGTTGTAATGCTCCACTCGCCGTTTTCATTAGCTTTAACATCGCTCTCCCAAACTTTATGTGTTTTACTATTAACTATAGACACTTTTACAATAGCACCAGCCTCTGTTGTTCCACTTATGGTTGGAGTGTTATCATTTGTCAAGCCTGCAATATGCGCAGCTTCATTTGTGATAATATTTCCAGTTTTACCATTCCAACCAGACACATTGTCATCTATTGAAGTAATCTTAACATTAACAGTTTTAGCACCGCTTTCTGAATCGCTAAAGTCAAATACTACTTTATCGCTACCCTTTGCACCTTTATTGCCAGCTGCATCGCTAAAGTATGCTTCAGCTTCATATACACGTCCATTAGCATTTGCGCCAAACGCTAAAGGTTTGCCTGCATTTGGTTGGCCTTGCTCGTATTGATTTTGTACTTTCTCTCCGATATAGCCTCTATCGATATCTGCTTGAGTTATAGTACGATTGTGCCAACTATCGCTTGCGCCCCATCTATAGTTGAATGTATCACCAGCTTTTATGCTTCCATCATCTGGTATAAGAGCTTTCCAAGCCATACGTCCGATATTAGGATTTTCTATATTTTCTTTCCAGCTAAATTTACCGTCATTGTTTGTATCTTCAATAAACTCAACTTTCGCATCTGCTATCTTAGTATCAACTGTTACATTAGCTACATATTCAAGGCTAGTGTTACCAGCTTTATCTACTGCTTGGTATGAGATTATATGCTCACCATCGCTAAGAGGATTAGTGATCTTGTAGTCCCAATGACCATTTTTATCAGCTTTAGTGGTAACCACATTCTCATGATGTTCACCATATTTTATGATGATTACAGATCCAGCCTCTGCTGTACCTTTTAGAAGTGGAGTATTGTCATTTGTAACCTTGCCTTTAACATTTCCTGTAAAATCAACAACATCATTGGTTTTTACACTATCTTCGATACTTGTCAAAGTTACCTCAGGTCCTGTAGTATCAACTGTTACAGTGATTGGACTTGAAGACTCACTCTCTTTGCCAAATACATTTTTAGCAATTGCTGTGATCTTATAGTCGCCATCAGCCCATGGAGAATTCTCCTCTGGTTCGTAGTGCCAATTACCATTAGCATCCACTGGGATTTTTTCAGCGATTACTGTATCGCCATTTTTAAGAGTGATGGTTGTACCAGCCTCAGCTTTACCTATCAACGTAGGGGTTTTGTCATTTGTTATAGCTATAGCACCCTCCAAGACATTGCCAGTTGTATCTCCAGCGTTTATGTCGGTTGGGTTCTTTGGATCTATGCCATACTCATTATCTAAAACTGCTATGATAGTTGGAGCTTTTGGAGCAAAACCTACTATTTTTACTGCATCCATATTGCCTTCACTTACATTACCTGCATCATCGACTAGTCTATAAGATGGAGTTTGGAAGCCTCTTGATTTTGGCATATCGATGCTAAATTCATCTCTTTCTATAAAGCCTTTAGCTATATCTTGCGCAGTTACTTTAAAGATATCTGTCCAAGTTTTAGCGTCGTTTCCAAGAATTTGAACCCTATCGCCTGCTTTTACAGTATTTTCTGGGATGTCGATAACCCATTTAAGCTTGCCATCTTTTAGAGCTGAAGCATCAGCTATGTCTATCTTCTTGTCGCTATTTATATCAGTTGTTATCTTAACTGTTGGAGCGCCAATAGTTGTATCAACATCTACACTTGACCACTCTGATACAGCACTTCTATTGCCTGCTCTATCGGTTGTTTGAACTTTAAGAGTATGTACTCCATCTTCTAGTGCAGCATGTACTTCACCACCCCAGTTCAAATTTGCCTCAAATGTATATTCCCAGTTGCCGTCTTTATCAGCTGTAACTGTTACTTCTTTGCCATCTTTAAATACTAGTTTATCATCTACCATTATCTTAACAGTTGAGAATGCCTCAGCTGTACCTTTTAGAGTTGGCAAGTTGTCATTTGTTAGAGCATTTTTAACATTACCTACAACACCACCAGCAACATCATCGATGATCTCAGTTATAACTGGCTGTGTAGTGCTTGTATCAACATTTACAGTTGCAACATTTGATGGATTACTAACATTACCAGCTTTATCAGTTGCGATAGCTACTACATTATACTCACCCTCAGCAAGTGGAGATTTTGGAGTAAATTCCCAGTTACCATTTGCATCAGCTTTTACAATGATGTCTTTGTTAATAATGTCATTGCCATTTTTAAGAACGATAGTTGAGCCAGCCTCAGCTGTACCTTTAAATGTCGGTGTAGTGTCATTTGTAAAGCCGTCATTTACACCAAGTATATTTCCGCCATTTTCAACACCGCCCCACCAGTTATCTGTTACTGCAGTTATGACTGGAGCATCGATATGAGTATCAACATCTATGCTTACTAGAGCAGAAGGTTGGCTGTTGTTACCAGCTACGTCAGTCGCTTGAGCTTCGAAGTTATGGTGTCCATCACTTAGCTTAGGTGTTGCAAATTCCCAGTTACCATCTTTATCAGCTACTGCAGTCCAGTTGCTGATAACTTCGCCATTCTCAAATCTATAACTACCTCTACCATCGATCTTGATCTCAACAGTCGCAAATGGCTCAGCTGTGCCTTTTAGAGTTGGAGTGTTGTCGTTAGTTAAGCCACCCTTAACATCACCATTTTCTACGCCACCAGCTACATTATCAATGATCTTAGTGATGACTGGTTCATCAGAGTGAAGATCGATCTTGATAGTTGCAGCATCTGAAGGAGCGCTTACTTTACCAGCTGCATTTGTTGCAGTTGCTGTTATACTGTAATCACCCTGAGCAAGTGGAGTTTTTATAGTAAATTCCCAGCTACCATCAGTTTTTACAGGGATATTATCAGCGATAACATCGTTACCATTTTTAAGAGTGATAGTCGTACCTGGTTTTGCTGTGCCTTTAAATGTAGGCGTGCTATCATTTGTTAAGCCACCTTTAACATCTTCGTTAAATTTACCGCCCCTTTGATCATCAATTACTTCTGTGATTACTGGAGCTTCTGGAGCTTTAGTATTCTCACTATCTTCACCTATAACCTTGCTATCCTTGCCTGGGTTGTTAGGGTTATTTGGATTGATGATCTCTGCTGTTACATTGTTATCTTTACCTGGGTTTAGATCAACTGGGATATCAATCTTACCTTTATCGATATCATCTTGGTTGATTGGTTTTTCAGTCTTTTTACCATTGTCATCAGTAACTACTACTTTATCACCTGGTTTTACTGAACCATCTTTTGGTATAGTAACTTCTACTGTTGTTTTACCAGCATCATTGTCACCAGCTTTGTTTTCATCATCAGAAATTTTGCCATCTTTGTTTGTATCTTCTGGGAATTTAATTTCTGGGTTGCTTGGTTTTCTGCTAAATTCGCTGTCAAGTTGTACGTTAGCATGTATAGCTGTGCTTTGGTTACCAACTAGATCGACTATTCTATAGCTTGGGCTTTCAAAGTGTTTTCCAGATAAAGTTGCTTCGTATTCAAAGCTTTTGCCTAGATCGTCATTTGATAATACTTTTTCGATCTTCCATTTACCATCTTTTCCAAGTACTTGAAGAACATCACCCGCACTTACAGTGCCATCTTTTGGTATCTCTACTTCCCAGTGGATCTTACTATCTTTTAAATTCTTAGCTTCATCTACGCTTAGAACTCCATTGTTATCTGCATCTTCTTTTATAGATACTTTTGGAGCACCGATAGTTGTATCAACTTCTAGTGCAGAAGTTGCTTCGCTAGTGTTGCCAGCTGCATCTGTCACTACTGCTTTTATAACGTGAACACGACCAACAAGATCTGCTAGTGGCTCTTTATAGTCGCTTGGTTTAAATTCCCAGTTGCCATCTTTGTCAGCTGTAGCTCTACCAAACTCTTTATTATTATCATAAAGAACTACTTCTTGATTTGCATCAGCTGTACCTTTTATGGTTGGCTTGTTGTCGTTTGTGTTAGTGCCTGCAACATTGCCTTTATATACACCACCCTCTACGTTATCAATGATACCTGTGATCTTGACATTTGGAGCTGTAAAGTCTGAGTCTATGCTGCTAGATACTTCTTTACTTGCATTACCAGCTTGATCAACGATCTTAGCTGTTACGCTTGAAGCTTTACCATCAACAACTGGTACTTTGATCTCTACATATCCAGTTACTCTGTCATTGTAAGTAATAGTATGTGTTTTTTCCTCACCATTTACAGTGTAGTGGATCACATCATTTTCTTCAGCATCACCTGGGACAGAAATTTGAGCTTTTGTGCTAGTGCTATCGCCATCTTTGCCATTTTCAGCTTTATTTAGCTTGCCATCTTTTGGATTTACATCTTCAACAAATGTGATTGTTGGTTCTGATGGAGCTATTAGATCAGCATTAACTACTACAACCTCTGAGAAGTCTGAGATATTTCCTGCTTTATCTTGTGCTCTTGTAGTATATTTATACTCACCATCTCCTAGTTCAGGTAGTTCAAATTTCCAACCACCATGATTATCAGCTGTGACTGTTCCTATAGCTGTTTTCTCGCCATTTAGCTCACTAATCTCATAGATAGTGATAACTGAATCAGGCTCAGCATATCCTTCAAGAGTTGGTGTGCTGTCATTTGTTAGAGCAACTTTTGTTTTAGCGTCTAAAACGTTGCCAGTTTGGCTATCTACATTGTCATTTACAGCGTCTATTACAGGAGCATCTGCAAATGTATCAACATCAAGTGAAACTCTATCAGATGTTGATTTATTGCCTACTTTATCTGTGGCAACTGCTTCAAAGTAGTGCTCTCCATCACTCATAGCTTCAGTTGGAGTAAAGCTCCATTTGCCATTAGCGTCAGCTACTGTTTTGCCAACTAGAGTTTTTTCTGTAGTTGTGTAGAAGCTCTCGTAAATTTCTACTGTTGCACCTGGTGCTGCACTACCTTTGAATGTTGGTAGGTTATCGTTTGTTAGACCATTTTTGACATCACCATTTACTACGCCACCAGTTACGTCATCATAAATTTCGTCGATTGTTACTTGAGTTGTAGCATGAGTATGGATGATATCACTACCTGTTACTGCACTACCTTTACCAGTGTTGCCAGCTTCATCAGTGATCTCTACTTTTACTTTATCGCCTGGGTTTAGTGCTTTAGTAGTATCTATAACAAATTTGCCATCTCCACCTACTTTACCTTCGCCAATTACATTACCAGCTTCATCTTTAACAACGATCTTAGCATCTTGTGTATCAGAGCTACCCTCTACTCTACCTTTTTCTGGAGTATTGTCAGCTGGGTTGCTAATATCTAGTGGGCTTACTTTTAGGTTTTCAACACTTGGAGCTGTTGCATCTACATCTAGCTCAACCTTAGGCGTGATTGATTTATTACCTGCGCTATCAGTAGCATGTGCTTCGAAGTAGTGTAGGCCATCACCCATAGCTTCAGTTGGAGTAAAGCTCCATTTGCCATTAGCGTCAGCTGTTACTTTACCAACTAGAGTTTTTTCTGTAGTTGTTAAGAAGCTCTCATAAATTTCTACTGTTGCACCAGGAGCTGCACTACCTTTGAATGTTGGTAGGTTATCGTTTGTTAGACCATTTTTAACATCACCATTTACTACACCACCATCTACGTCATCATAAATTTCGTCGATTGTTACTTGAACAGTAGAAGAAGCCTCAGTGATATCTTTTGAAATTTCTTCGCTTGGCTTGCTTGGATTGTTTGGATTAACGATCTCGGCTGTTATAGTTGTCTTATCTCCTGTTTTAATATCAACTGTAACTTCAACCTTACCATTTTCAATATCTTTTTCTGTGATCACGTGCTCTTTTGGCTTGTCGCTGTTGTCTTTAACGATAAGCTTATCGCCTGGTTTTACGCTGCCATCTTTTGGAATAGAAATTTCAGCTGTTGTTTTACCAGCGTCATTGTCACCAGCTTTGTTTTCTTTATCAGAGATTTTGCCATCTTTTGGATCATTATCTTCTGGGAATGTGATAGATGGGTTGCTTGGTTGGCGGCTAAATTCGCTGTCAAGTGTAAGGCTAGCTTTTGACGACTCACTAACATTGCCAGCTTCATCAGCAAATCTATACTCTGGAGTCTCATATTTACCATTTCTTAGTTTTTCTATATCGACGTTAAATGTAGCTTCAAATCTACCATCTTTGATCATCTCATCAGTGATAGTAACAAATTTAACCCAATTGCCTTTGCTGTCGATTGACTGGATCACATCACCAGCTTTTATGCTACCGTCTGTTGGGATATCTATTACCCAGTGAGCTTTGCCGTCTTTTATAGCAGCCACTTCAGCAACGCTTAGAACGCCGTTATTATCTGTATCTTCTAAAAATCTAACTTTTGGATTGCCGATAGTTAGATCAACATCTATGCTACCAGATACTTCTTTGCTAGCATTACCAGCTTGATCAACGATCTTAGCTGTTACGCTTGAAGTTTGACCATCAGTTACTGGTACTTTGATCTCTACATGACCAGCTGTCTTATCAGCATTTGTTATAGTATGAGACTCTTCTGCGCCACCATTTACAGTGTATTTGATAACATCACCTGCTACTGCATCTGTTGGGATAGAAATTTGAGCTTTTGTGTTAGCGTTATCACCATCTTTACTATTCTCATCTTTATTTAGTTTGCCATCTTTTGGATTAGTATCTTCAACAAATGTAATAGTTGGCTCTGATGGAGCTGTATGATCGTTTGGATGTTCTATATTGCCAGCTGTTCCTTCGCCGTTACCTTTGTTGCCTGCTTTATCAGTTACTTCAACATTTACTTTATCACCTGGTTTGATTGGATCAGTAGTGATTTCAAAGTTTCCTTTATCATCAGTTGTACCTGTACCAATTATTTTGCCGTCCTTATCTTTAACAACTACTGGAGCATTTGGCTCATCTGAATGACCTTTTACAATTCCTTTTTCTGGGTTGCCATCTGCTGGGTTGTTTGTATCAACTGGAGTTACTTTAACATTTTCAACACTTGGAGCTTTTGTATCTACATCTAAACTTTCTTTTGCTTCCTTGCCTACATTACCAGCTTGATCAACGATCTTAGCTGTTACGCTTGATGTTTGACCATCAGTTACTGGTACTTTTATTTCTACATGATCAGCTGTCTTA
>NZ_PISC01000008.1:0-110922 GCF_003049065.1 Campylobacter concisus
AATTGTTGCTTCTTGTATAAGTGTAAAATATTAGTTTTTACTTTTTAATTAGGTTTTATTGATTAAATATAGTAAATTTTTTATATTTGTTTTTATGTTATTGGTTTGATTGTCTTTTTAAATTTATTGTCCTATTGGTGTTAAGGGTTGTTTGTTTGCTAGATTGTGGTTTGATGTGATGTAAAAAATGGCTTGTATTATACTGTTTTTATAATTAGTGGGTAATATTTTAATGGTTTAAAATTTGTTAATGATGAAATAGGTCTTTGCAAAAAATACTTATATGATGATGTTAAAATTTTCAAGCATAAAAAATGTATAGACTGCAAGCTAGCCAAAGAAAACGGCCTAGAGATGGTTGATCAAAAGTATTTTTTTACGCAGTTTAGATATGACGCACTCCAAAGGGCAAAAGAGAAACAAAAGCTCATGCTTGATAGTGAAAAGACAAAGAAAACCTCACTAAATTTATATGAGCGTCCATATCTTGGCACTGTTGGAGCGATAGCACTTGATAAAAATGGCAACCTAGCTGCAGCAACCAGTACTGGCGGCATGACAAATAAAATGACTGGCCGTATAGGTGATAGTCCGATAATTGGCTCTGGAACCTATGCAGATAATGACTCAGTAGCAGTCTCTTGCACAGGCACAGGTGATATCTACATGCGTGTAAATGCTGCTCATGAGGTCTCAGCCCTTTATAAATACAAAACTTCAGATGTGCAAAAAGCAGCCGAAGAGGCTGTAAAAGAGGTAGCGGCACTAGGTGGCAGTGGTGGTATCATCTCTATTGATAAGTCTGGCAAGACAGGCTTTGCTTGGACTAAAGATAAACTTGGTATGTATCATGGTGAGGCAAGACTAGGAGGTAAACCAGTTGTTTACTGGCCACTTGGTGAGAAATGATTAGATAGCTGGGCCAGATTCTATCTGGCCTAGTTTTTAAAGGGAGAAAGTTTATTAAAATATATAAATTGCTCCAAGAACGATAAATGCTCTTAGACAAAAACCGCCGATTAAATTTATATTAAGTGTTGTCTTATCTAGCCAACTTTGATAAAATTCTCTTGATTTTTAAAGAATGGTTTTAACCCCTCGTAGGCTGCTTGGATCTTTTTAAATTTAGCGTTATACTCGTTTTTGATGCTTTCGCTCTTGTTTGAGTGTCTATCTGGGTGATAAATTTTAGCAAGGGCTAGGTAGCTATCTCTTACAGTTTCGAAGCTGTCTTTATTTGAGCAGCCTAAAATTTCAAAATTTTCTTCTAGTAAATTTGCCAAAGCGCTGAAACGATTTTTAAATTTGGCCGAGTTTTGGATCTTGTAATTTCTTTTGAACTCTTTAAATTTGACTTCATTGTAGTTAAAATTTACTATAAATTTTAGATGTTCGCGTTTTGAAATGATCTCTTCAATCAAGTCAAAGTCGCTATCTTTTTTTATTTTTAAGCTAAATTTATGATTTTTCTCGTCAAATTTAGACTCATTGCCTTTAAAATTTTGCAAAATGTAGCTAGCAAAAGCTCTTGGGGTATTGTTTAGCGTAAAGATCATCTCGCCATTAAAAAAATCGATGTCGATATTGTAGATGTTTGTCAGAGCGTTTCTTTGCACTAAAGATAGTTTTATAGTTTTGTATTTTGCAAAGGTCACATCAAGCTCATTGCCCTGTTTTTCGTAAAGTTTTTTTATAAATTTTAAAAAGCATTTTCGCTGTGGGATCTCGCTCTCTTCGTAAAAAGAGATGATCTTATCTTTGTTTGCTAGTGTTTTTGTGAAATTTTTACTTATCAGTGCGCGAAGCTCGCAAAAAAGAGCGTCGCTATCGGTTAAAATGCTTAAAGATTCTAAAGTTTGGGTTATATTCATGGGTTTCTCCATTCAAAATATCCCCATTTAAAGCAACTAGCGTTCCAAAGTTAAATTTTTCTGATATTGCTATCTTTTGTATATGCCAAAAACTCATCTCTTAGCTTTTGTTCTTTATGTAAGATCGCCTCCTCTTTTGTGTGAGAAACGGCCTCTTTTTGGGGCTTTTTAGCCACGCCTTGCTCTTTTGCAAGCTCTTTTTTGATCTCTTTTAGACTATCGAAAAAATCGTTCATTTTTGCTCCTTTTGCACAAAGGATTTTACTAAAAAGGTTATAAATTTAAAATGAATACAATCTCTTTTTAAGGAAAGTTTGGTTAATATCACAACTTAATTTTTCATGTGCGCTCGTAGCTCAGCTGGATAGAGCATTTGATTGCGGTTCAAAAGGTCAGAGATTCGAATTCTCTCGGGCGCACCATCCTTTTGTCCTCAAATTTTATTTTCAGACCACTTTTGAGATTAGTTAAATCTATAAAAAACTCTATTTAGATATAGCCCTTCTGCAGGTGCAGGTATGCGAGTTATAGCAGGACGTCCATTTAGTGAAGCTTTTATGAGTTCGCTGCCGTCTTTTTGCTTTAGCGCCTTTAGTAAATTTGCAACCATGAGGCGCACCTGACCGCGCAAAAAGCCATTTGCTTTAAAAACGATGATAGTTTGCTCTTTGTATGTGTAGCAAAATGCTTTATAAATTTCTCGCACTGGGTTTTTTGTATCACTTCCGGTTTTCATATATGCGCTAAAATCATGCCCTCCGATAAAATTTCGCAAAATTTCATTTGCTTTTATGGTATCAAATTTAGGCAAAAATACCTTGTAATTTGAGCTAAAAACATCAAATTTGCCATGATCTATCACATATCTATACGATCTTGCGACCGCATCAAATCTCGCTTGAAAATTTTCACTCACTAAATTTATGCGTTTTATGTGAATGCTTGGGTGTGCGTGGCGGTTTATAAGATCTTGCAAGCGTCTCAAGTCTTTAAAGTGATCGCCGCAAACGACGCTTGAGCTTTGGTTATTTGCATGCACGCTTTTGTCGGTGCGCGAGCTAGAGACAACTCTTTCGAAAATACCAACGTGAGCTAGGGCGCGCTCTAACTCATCCTCTACGCCGTTTTCATGCGGCTGGGTCTGTGAGCCTTGAAATTTCGAGCCGTCGTAGCTGTAGATTAGCTGAATTTTCATCAGTATCTTCGTGTGATCTTAGCTTTATAAAGCAAGACGCCAGCTAGTAAAAATACGAAAAATATGAGCGGTATCGCAAGCGCTGGCTTTGATGAAAAGAGCATTATGAGCGTAAAATAGCCAAATAAAACGCCAAAAGTGCCAACATAGACCATACCCTTTTCGTATCTATACGTAACGATGCCAAGGCTGATCGCAAAGAGCGTGCTTGCAAGCGGGAAGAGGGCCACTAGGACGTAGGTGCTAAGGTCTTTTCTGCGTTTATCGCTGCTAGCTGCATCCATCCAGTACTCTTTGATGCTGCCAACGTCGCTTATCTCCTCGCTTTGGGCGGTTCTTATCTTCATTGATTTGAAGTTGCTTTGGTGATAAATTTCATCTCTGATGTCATACATTTTGCCCTCGTTTAAAGAGAGCTCTACGCTTTGGCCCACGTTTATGATCTTTGCGTTTTTGGCGGTTATTAGGCGCTGTGAGTCTTTGACAAATGGGTTAAACATCACGATATCTTTGTAGGTTGTGCCATTTTTGTCTTCGCTTTCGCTGCCCACATAGACCATCCAGTCGGAGAATTTTTGTCCAAACTGGGTTGGCTTTAAATTTAACTTAGCAACCGTCTTTTTGTAGTCGATGAAATTTGCATTTAGCTGGGCGGCTATTGGTATCATGACGATGGCAACTACCAGCAAGGCAGCGCTTAAAAGGGCTGAAAAAGCTAAGAAAAATCTTGCGATCTTATTTGGTGAGCCACCAAGTGTGAAGATAACGATGCTTTCATTCTCTTTTGATAGCCGAAAAAGCGTCATCGCAAGCGAGACGAAAAAGGCGATAGGCACGACAAAGAGCAACACGCGTGGGAGCATAAATGAGTAGAGTTTAAAGAGCTCACCAAAGCTGATCTCGATGTATGAAGTGATACGCGCGATCTGGATGAAAAAGACGATCGACATGATCAAAAAAAGCGTACTAAATAGCGATGCGAACGTGCCTAAAAAGTTAAACAAAAGATATTTATTTACTCTACTCATAAATGAACCTTAAAATTTCTAAAATTTGCGCGTCAAAAGCGTAGGTGACAAGCAGTCCCAGGCTTAAAAACGGCACAAAGGCTAACTCGTAGCCCTTTTTGCGAACGATCGCATAGACTGGGAGCGTAAGAAGTGCCGCCAGATAGATCGCCACAAGGGATAGCTTGGCCGGCAAAATGGCTCCGATGATCGCTGCGATAAATATGTCAGCACTACCCATGGCTTCTCTTTTCATCGCATAGCTCACGACAAATCTAAGCGCCCAAAAGATAAATCCAAAGAGGATTAAATTTAAAATTTGAGCAAAATTTCCTTTAAAGATAAAAAGCAGCAAGGCATAGGCAAATGCAAAAAATAGCGCCGCAAAAAGAAGCGCATCTGGCACAGCTTTATACCTTATGTCTATGACGCTAAGGGCTAGTAGCATGATAAAGCAAAGCCCTAAAAATAGCGCATAAAGCAAGGTTTCTACGCTTAAAATTTCGCCGCACTCTTTAAAAAAACAGATCAGAAAAAGCAATCCAGAGGCTAGCTCAACCAGCGGATAGACAAGGCTTATCTTTTGCTTGCAAAAGGCGCATTTTCCACCTAAAAATAGCCATGAAAAAAGCGGAATATTGTGATAAAAATTTAGCTTGTGAGAGCATTTTGGACAGTGTGAGGCTGGGAAATTTATGCTTTCATTTCGTGGCAAGCGGTATATCAGCACATTTGAAAATGAGCCTACGCAGATGCCAAAAACAAAAGCAAAAACAGCAAAAAAGATGACCAAAATATCCATTATCTCACTAAACTCCGCCAAATCTTCGCTCTATATCTTTAAATTTGGCTACGATGCTTGCAAGCTCATCCTTGCCAAAGTCAGGCCAAAGTGTCGGCGTGAAAAATAGCTCCGCGTAGCTTGCCTGCCAGAGCATGAAATTTGAAAGCCTGCTCTCGCCACCAGTTCTAATGAGAAGATCCACCGGCTCACTCTCATCAAGTGCCGCATTTAGGCTCGCTTCATTTATCTCGCAGCCTTTTAAATTTAGTTTTCGCACAGCTCTTATGATCTCATCTTTTGAGCCGTAGTTTATCGCTAAATTTAAAAGCAAATTTGTATTTTCCCTTGTCGCATCTTTGGTGATCTCTATCTCATTTTTTAGCTCGTCACTAAACGGCGAGATGTTGCCGATCGTGTTAAATTTGATCCCATTTTTTATAAAATCATCACGCTTTAAAAGAAGAAATTTCTTAAGCAAATTCATCAAAAAATCAACCTCTTTTTGCGGTCTTTTCCAGTTTTCGGTGCTAAATGCGTAAAGGCTTAAAATTTTCACCCCATTATCGATGCAAAATTCGCACATATCACTCACCATATTTGCTCCGGCCTCGTGCCCATTTGTCCGCAAAAATCCACGCTTTTTCGCCCAGCGTCCGTTGCCGTCCATGATGATAGCGAGGTGGTTAAGTTTGTTCAATGTCTAGCCTTTAAAGTCAATTATCTGCTCTTTTTTGCTCCAAAGAGCGCTTACGTTTTGCACCAAAACTGGCGTGTCAAATTCGCTTTTTAGCAAGCTTGCGACGTTGCTAAATGGAGTTGCGATCTCACACAAAATTTCATCTTTAAATTTAAAAATAAGCGGCGCAAAATTTGAAAAAACAAGAAAAACTCTCATCTCATTTGCCTCTTTTTTAAGCTGAAAAATGCCGTTCGTGCCGCTATACGCAAATGGTATATGCACGACGTTTTCTTGCAGGGCAAAGAGCATTTTTGCTAGTACTCTCATCTCATCTTTTGTTTTAACTTCGCTTAAGTTTTTAAATAAATAGCTGTAAAGCCACGATAAATTCTCGTTTTTTACCAAATTTTCTATCAAATTTAGCCCGTCAGACAAAACGTCCTCATCTAAAATTTTTGGTTTTTCGTATAAATTTTTTATGACGATGTTTTCGCCCTGACTATGCACCTCGCCCCAGTATCTTGAGCCCACGTTTAGCTCTTTTACGCTTTTTGTGTTTAAATTTCTATTTGCGAAATTTAAGATGTATCTGTTAAAGCCGACCTTTTGGCTCACCAAAATGCTAAGTGGCAAGGACGAATTTATCGCTACTAGCGGAGCTTGACTGTTGTTTGCTATCTTTTGGACGCGTGAGATCTGCTCTATCATAAATTTGCTGCTAGCTCCACGATACGCCCTGCGATCTCATCTTTTGAGGCAAGCGGCAGTAGGGTTTCGCCGCCCCTTGTGATGAAATTTACCTCGTTTTGCTCGCTTGCAAAGCAATTTTTCTCGCCTAAAATATTTAGACAAACTGCATCAAGCCCTTTTTTCTCTAGCATTGATCTAGCGCTTTTTAGAGCACTTTCGCTTGAAATTTCAAGCTTAAAGCCGATCTTTTTACATTTAAACTCTTTTAAGCTTTGCAAAATATCGACATTTTTCTTTAGGCTTAAATTTAAGCTCTCCCCAACGTCCTCTTTTTTTATCTTGCCATCTATCTTTGTCGGTACAAAATCGCTCACCGCAGCGCACATTACAAGTAAATTTGCCTCCTCGCACTCACTCTTGCAAAGCTCTAAAAGCTCGCTACTTGAGCTAAATTTAAGGCTAAGAAATGGCTCGTTTGCGGTTTCAAAACTAGCAAGCAGTTTTACCTCCGCGCCTGCGTAGTAAAAGGCTCTAGCCAAGGCTCTTGCCATCTTTCCGCTTGAGAAATTTGTAATGGCTCTTACATCATCTATCTTTTCGGTTGTCGCGCCACCAGTGATCACCACTTTTTTGTCAGCAAAAAGTGGCCTGCTAAGCCTTTTAATGGCAGCTTCTACTATCACTTCATGGCTTGCAAGACCGCCCTTGCCAATGTCGCCACAAGCTAGAGTTTTAAGCACTGGCTCAACTACTAAAGCGCCGTTTTTCTTTAAAATTTCAAGCGAATTTTGCGTCGCAAAATGCTCGATCATATTGTTATTTGCAGCTGGAGCGACAACTAAAGGCACGTGTGAGGCGGCGATTAGCGTTTGCATGAAGACATTATCACAGATGCCAGCTGTTAGCTTATTTATCGTATTTACTGAGGCAGGTGCGATAAGGACTAGATCCATTTTAGAGTAGGCTATGTGATTTACGCCGTCTTGCCAGTTTTGCGTTTGTGAGCTTAAAATTTTATGCTCACTTAGCGCCTCAAAGCCACTTACACTGCAAAATTCAAGCGCTCCGTCACTTAAAGCCACATAGACATCTGCGCCTTGCTTTTTAAGCAGCGATAAAATTTCGAATGCCTTATAAAAGGCGATACTGCCGCAAACGGCAAGTAAAATTTTCTTATTTTTTAACATCGTCTTTGCCAAAGAATTTCTCAAAAAAGCCGCTTTTGTTCTCTTGGCGACCTCTGCTGATAGCTAGAGCGCCACTCTCAACGTCTTTTGTGATGGTGCTGCCAGCTGCGATGATGACGTTATCAGCGATATTTACAGGGGCGACTAGCTGCGTATCTGAGCCAACAAAGACATTTTTGCCGATCTTGGTTTTATATTTTGCCTTGCCGTCGTAGTTGCATGTGATCGTGCCACAACCGATATTTGTGCCACTTTCTATCTCGCAGTCGCCAAGATAGCTTAAGTGTCCAGCTTTTACGCCGCTAAGAACGCCTTTTTTAACCTCGACGAAATTTCCTATATGTGTGTCAGAAATTTCAGAATTTGGTCTAATGTGAGCTAGTGGGCCGATGTCTGAGTTTTTGATGACGCTGCTTTCGATCACAGATGAGCTTTTGATGATACTCTCAGAAATAACGCACTCGCCAAGTATGCTTACGTTTTCTTCTAGCACGCACTCGCCTTCAAATTTAGCCCTACTGTCTATAAAAATGCTCTCAGGCATGCGCATCAAAACGCCAGCTTTCATCAAATTTTGCTTTATCTCATCTTGCATGATTTTTTCAGCGATGCTAAGCTGAAATTTATCATTTATACCCATGAAATTTTGCTCATTAACATTTACTGCAATGCACTTTAAGCCCTTTTCATTTGCTATTTTTATGGCGTCAGTTAGGTAGTACTCTTTTTGCGCGTTTTGGTTGCTTATGAGTGGTAAAATTTGCTCTAGCGCCTCGCGTTTAAAGCAGTAGCAGCCAGCATTTACACTTTTTATGGCAAGTTGCGCTTCGCTCGCATCTTTTTGCTCGACGATGGCCTCAACTTTGCCGTTTTTTATGATAACTCTGCCGTAGCCAAAAGGATTTGCCGCTTCAAATGAGCTCATAACCACGTCTGCTTCGGCATTTGCTAGACGCATAAGGTCAGTTGATCTAACAAGTGGCATATCGCCGCAAGTGACAAGCACCTTTTCACCGCTTAAATTTACGCCTTTTATCGCGCCAGCAGTACCTGGGAAATTTGCTAGATCTTGCTCGAAAATTTTAGTTTGAGGGAAAATTTCTTTTATCTTTTTGCTAATTAACTCTTTTTCGTAGTGAAGCACGACGCTAACGTCATTTGTGATCGCATAAGCTTGCTTTAAGATGTGAATGATCATCGGCTCGCCGCATAGCTCAAATAGGACTTTTGGGCGTTTTGATTTCATCCTGGTACCAAGACCAGCAGCTAGGATTATGATTGAAGTATTATTGCTCATTTTTAAGCCTTTTAACGTTAAAAATTTCGCAGATTGTAGCAAAAAATGGCAAACATTTTTTTTAATTTAACGATTGTTTCAACAAAAAGCTAATAAAATAGCAATTCTTAAGAATTTATAAATAAAGCGAGTTTAAATGGATTTAGGAACCGTCGTCGGCTGGGTTTTGACCCTGGTGCTTTTGTTTGGATCAATGGCGATAGGCGTTGGTATAGGACCATACATCGATATCCCTTCTGTGATGATCGTTTTTGGTGGTACTATCGGCGTTATGATGGTTGGCTTTAAGATGGAGACGCTTAAAGGTGTTGGTAAATTTTATGGTGTCGCTGTTAAGCCATCAGTTGTTGTAAATTTACCTGAGACTATAAAAAAAGTAGTTGATTACTCAACCAAAGCTAGGCGAGATGGCATCTTAGCACTTGAGAGCGAAGTAAATAACGAATCAAATCAGTTTTTAAAAAAAGGCCTTTCGATGGCGGTCGATGGCAATGAGCCAGATGCGATCAGAGCGCTTTTGGAGATCGATATTGATCAGACTAGCACAAGGCATGCAAACAATATCAAAATTTTCGAGCAAGTCGGTGGTTTTGCGGGTGCGATGGGTATGATCGGTACGCTTATTGGTCTTGTTGCGATGCTTCTTAACATGTCAGATCCTAGTGCGATCGGTCCATCTATGGCGGTTGCTTTGCTTACGACACTTTATGGTGCGATGATAGGTAACATCATCGGCTCACCTGTTGCAAATATCCTCTCGATCCGCGATGCTGATGAGGCGCTTGAGAAGCAAGTCATTTTAGAGGGTATCATGGCGATACAAGCAGGGGATAACCCAAGAACGCTTGAGGCTAAGCTTTTAGCATTTTTACCTCCAAAAGATAGAAAAAGTCAGTTTGAATAATGGGTAAATTAATAAAACCAGAAGAGTGCCCAAAGTGTATGCCTGAGTGGCTGGCTGCCTTTGGCGACCTTATGTCGCTCCTGCTTTGCTTCTTCGTTTTGCTCCTTTCTATGGCGACAATGGATGCTAAAAAGATGGAGGCTGCCGTTGGCTCACTAGCTGGTGCACTAAGCGTGCTAGAGGGTGGTGCAAGGCCAGATAGTCAGGTAGAAAAAGAGACAGACCCTGAAAGCAGACGCAATCCAAAGCCAAAAGCTCAAAAAGGCGCTCAAAATGAGGTCACTTCGACTGTTAAAAAGATAAATGAGCTACTAACGGCTAGCGGGGCACCTGAGATCACGATGGAGGAGAGCGAGGATGGCTTTATCGTTAGGCTTCCAGCTGCGATGCTCTTTGACAAAGATAGCGCTGAAATTTCTGGCGAAGATGCGAAGCTCTTTTTAAAGCGAATAGGCATGATCATAGCCAAAATGCCAAATGAGGTAAAAACAGATATCATCGGATACACTGATAATACAAATCCAAGCAAAGACTCTATATACAAAAACAACTGGCAGCTCTCTACCGCAAGGGCGCTAAGCGTGCTTGAAGAGCTAGTTAGCGATGGCGTGCCACAAGAGAGGCTTATCACTTCTGGCAGGGCATCTTTTGATCCGATCGCTAGCAATAGCACAGATGAGGGCAGAGCCAAAAACAATAGAGTAGAAATTCACTTCGTCTCGCTCGAGCCAAAAAATAAAGAGGCTACTAAGAAAAGTATCCTTGATACGAGGAATTAGTCGTGAAAGCACTGCTTAGTTTAGCGGTTTTGTTTTGTGTAGTTTTTGGCGCTGATCCTGCGCTACCAACTATAAATTTAAGCCTAAATTCACCGCAAAATGCCGAGCAGCTTGTAAATTCACTAAATGTTTTACTAATCCTCACCGCACTAGCACTCGCTCCTTCACTCATCTTTATGATGACGAGCTTTTTGCGCCTTGTCATTGTATTTTCATTTTTGCGTCAAGCGATGGGCACGCAGCAAGTGCCACCTTCAACGGTGCTTATCTCGCTTGCGATGGTACTTACATTTTTCATCATGGAGCCGGTTGGTCAAAGAAGCTACGATGAGGGTATAAAGCCTTATATAGCCGAGCAGATAGGCTATGAGGACATGCTTGATAAGAGTTTAAAGCCGTTTAAAGAATTTATGGTGAAAAACACTAGAGAAAAAGATCTTGCGCTATTTTTTAGGATAAGAAATTTGCAAAATCCAGCAAATATCGAGGATATCCCGCTAAGCATCGCGATGTCAGCCTTTATGATAAGCGAGCTAAAGACATCTTTTGAGATAGCATTTTTGCTCTATCTGCCATTTCTTGTTATCGACATGGTCGTAAGCTCCGTTTTGATGGCGATGGGTATGATGATGCTGCCTCCTGTCATGATCTCGCTGCCATTTAAACTACTCATCTTCGTGCTAGTTGATGGCTGGAATTTGCTAATAGGAAATTTAGTAAAGAGCTTTCACTGATGAAAAAAATTTTATTAGCACTTTTGCCTTTGGCGCTATTTGGATCAAATTTAAGCGAGATAGCAAACAAGGCCACTCAAAACGAAATTTCAAAGATCAAAGAGCTTGAGTTAAAAAGAGCAAACTTAAGTGACGAAGCGACATTAAGCGCTTATTTGCCAAGCCTTAGCTTAGAGGGCTCATACGGCAAAAACGCAAGCACCTTCCCAAGCATAGTTGCCAAAGAGTCAGCTGGCGTGCTAGCTAGGATTGATTTTTTACTATATGATGGTGGAGCCAGAGAGGCTAGGCTAAAGATGAGCCAGCTTTTAAAAAATAAAGCCGCTATCGCAAGTGATGAAGCCAAAAACTACCTTGCATTTAAGGCTGTAAATTTATATTTTAACGCCTGCGCACTTGAAAATATAATAGCCGCCAAAAACGCTCAGGCAAATTTCTTAAAAGGCGTTTTAGACAAGCTTGAAAAGGCGAACATTGCAGGACTTGCCCCAAAAGATGAGCTAGAAAATGTGCGGGCAAAATACCACCTAGCAAACAGCACGCAGCTTGAATACAAAAACAAAATGGAGCAAATTTTAAATGAGATAAATTTGCTAACAGGCGAGCAAATTTCTCCACTTAGTGGAGCAAAAATGGCTGAGATTGGCTCAAATTTAGCTTCAAAAAACGCCGAGCTTGATAAGCTAAGTCAAGATATATCTTTAAGCGAGGCTAAGCTTAGCGAGACAAGAGCTGGCTTTTTGCCTCAAATCATGCTTTATGACACCTATGGATTTTACAAAAATAACTACGACATCGACCTTGGCAAGTATAGCGCTTATCGCCCATATCTTGATAAATATCTAAAAGAAGATACGCACGGCAATAAATTTGGCGTTAGCTTTAGGTGGAAAATTTTTGACTTTTTTGCCACTAGCAAGATGAGCCAAGCTGGCAAGATCGCGCTTGATGAAGCGAGGCTAAATTTAGAGTATAAAAAGCGTGAAAACGAGACTAAACTTAAAAATTTACAAAACGAGATCGCAACTCTTAGCTCAAAGATAGCCTCGCTAAATGAGTATGTAAAAGCAAGCGATCTTGCGCTTAGAGCGAGCTATGAAAAATATAACTCTGGGCTTTTGGGATATAGCGACCTGCTTGAAGCACTCTCGCAAAAATTTGACGCCATTAGCCTTTTTGAAGGGGCGAAAGACGAGCTGGAGATAAAAAAGGCGGAGTATTTTTTTGAGAGCGGGGAGAGCATTTTAGAGAGGATTAGGGATTGAAAAAGCTGATAATTTTAATGATATTTTGCATCTTTTCATTTGCAGCAGAGGAGATTTTTGCTGATTTTGAAGTCTATGCTAAGCAAAGCTCAAAGCTTGCATTTGAGAGCAGTGGCAAGGTGGATAAAATTTTTGTAGATATCTCAAGCCACGTTAAAAAGGGCGACACTTTAGCTAGCCTTGATCAAACAAGCCTTGAGATCGCTCTAAAAAAGGCAAAAAACGACCTAGCTCTTGCCAAAAATGCCAAAGAATTTGCTAAAAGCACCTTTAATAAATTTAGCCAAGTAAAGGACGTCACTTCAAAACAAGAATTTGATGAGGTAAAGTATAAATTTGACGAGGCAGCTCTTAGGGTGCAAGCAGCTGAGATCGCCATTTTAAATGCAGATGATCATCTTAAAAAGGCTCTTTTAAAAGCTCCGTTTGATGGTGTAATAGCTAGTAAAAATGTCGAGCTTGGCGAGAGTGCTTCGCCGCTTCAGCCAGCCTTTGTTCTAAACTCTGAGGAGGCTAAAATTTTAATAGCGATCGATGAAAAATATGCAAATTTAGTAAAAGTTGGCGACATGTTTAAATTTAAGCTTGACGCGACAAGTGAGGAAAAAGAGGTTAAAATCGCGCTAATTTACCCAGAGATCAAGCGAGAGACCAGGAAATTTTACGCCCAGGCTTATGACAGCGGCCTAAAGCCAGGCATGTTTGGTCAAGGAAAAGTGATAATCGGCGAAAATAAATGATAAAAACAGCCATAAACCGCCCCATAACTACGCTTATGATTTTTTTAAGCCTTGTTGTCTTTGGCATCTACTCGCTAAAGACGATGAATGTAAATTTATACCCGCAAGTAAATATCCCAATCGTTAAGATCACGACCTACGCAAACGGCGATATGAACTACATCAAGACAAAGATCACGCAAAAGATCGAGGACGAGGTCTCAAGCATCGAGGGGATAAAAAAGCTTTACTCAACTAGCTTTGATAACCTAAGCGTGGTAAGCATCGAATTTGAGCTAAACAAAGACCTAGAGAGCGCTACAAACGACGTCCGAGACAAGATGCAAAAGGCAAGGTTAAACGCAAACTACGAGATAGAAAAGCTAAATGGCCTCTCTTCAGCCGTCTTTAGCCTCTTTATCACAAGGCTTGATGGCAACGAAACTAAGCTCATGCAAGAGATCGATGACGTGGCAAAGCCATTTTTAGAGCGCATTAGCGGCGTTTCAAAGGTTAAGACAAATGGCTTTTTAGAGCCTGCGGTGAAAATTTTACTTGATAGATTTAAGCTTGATAAAAACGCTCTTAGCGCAAACGAAGTGGCAAATTTGATAAAGGGTGAAAATTTAAAAGCGCCACTTGGCAAGATAGAAAATGAAAAAATCCAAATGGCGATCAAGTCAAATTTCAGCGCCAAAAGCATAGATGAGATAAGAAATTTGACGATCAAACAAGGGGTCTTTTTAAAAGATATCGCAAGTGTTGATCTCGCTTACAAAGATGCAAACGAAGCAGCGATAATGGATAAAAAAAGTGGCGTCTTGCTTGGTCTTGAGCTAGCTCCAGACGCAAACGCTCTAACCGTGATCGCCCTAGCTAAATCAAAGCTAGATCAGTTTAAAAGCCTGCTTGGCAGTGAATACGACGTAAAAATAGCCTACGATAAGAGCGAAGTGATACAAAAGCACATCGATCAAACCGCCTTTGATATGATCCTTGGCGTCTTGCTGACCATCGTGATTGTATATCTGTTTTTAAGAAATTTCTCGATCACTATCATCTCAGTCGTAGCGATACCAACTAGCATCGTAGCGACGTTTTTCATCATAAATGCCCTAGGCTACGACATAAACCGCTTAAGTCTTATAGCGCTGACCCTTGGCATCGGAATTTTCATCGATGATGCGATAGTCGTCACTGAAAACATCGCTAGCAAGCTAAAAGATGAGCCAAATGCCCTAAAAGCAAGCTTTGCAGGCATAAAAGAGATAGCATTTAGCGTCTTTGCGATCTCGCTCGTGCTGCTTTGCGTCTTCGTGCCAATAGCCTTTATGAGTGGTATCGTTGGCAAGTACTTTAACTCATTTGCTATGAGCGTGGCAGCTGGCATCGTCATTTCGTTTTTTGTGAGCATATTTCTTGTGCCAACGCTTAGTGCTAGGTTTGTAAATGCCAAAGAAAGCGGCTTTTATTTAAAGAGCGAGCCCTTTTTTGAGGCGCTTGAAAATGGCTATGAGAAGCTTTTAGGCTTAGCGCTTAAATTTAAGCTTATATTTTTAGCTATAACGATTGTGGTCGTTGTTTGCTCGTTTGGACTGGCTAAATTTGTAGGAGGCGACTTCATGCCAAGCGAGGATAACTCGGAGTTTAACATCTATTTTAAGCTTGATCCCTCACTTAGCCTGCAAGCTAGCAAAGAGAGGCTAAAAGATAAAATTTCACTCATAAACGCCGATCCTCAGGTCGCTTACGCCTACTTCATCCTTGGCTACACAGATGCCAAGCAGCCCTATCTAGTAAAGGCTTACGTTAGGCTAAAGGAGCTAAAAGATAGAGCTAATCACGAGCGGCAAAACGCTATCATGCAGAGGTTTCGCGACAAGCTAAAAAGTGACGATATGAGCGTCATCGTGGCTGATCTGCCAGTGGTTGAAGGTGGCGATGTGCAGCCAGTTAAGCTTACTATCACATCTGAAAATGGCAAAGATCTAGAGAAATTTGTGCCAAAGATCAGCAAGATGCTAAAAGAGATAAATGACGCAACGGATGTAAATTCGCCCGAAGAAGATCTGCTAAAGCGTGTGCAAATTTCTATCGATGAAGATAAGGCTAAGAGGCTAAATTTAGATAAAGCTAGCATTGCAAGCGCCGTTTATAGCGCATTTAGCCAGAATGAGGTCTCTGTTTTTGAAAACGAAAATGGCAAAGAGTATGAGCTTTACATGCGTCTTGATGATAAATTTAGAAGCGATACAGATGATATCTTAAAGACCAAGATAAGGAGCAATGAGGGCTTTTTTGTCACACTTGGCGATGTGGCGACGATTAGTTTTGAGCAAAAGCCAGCTAGTATTTCGAGGTTTAATAGAGCCGATGAGATCAAATTTCTAGCAAATACCAAAAACAACGCTCCGCTAAATAGCGTGGCAAATGAAATTTCAAAGAAGCTTGATGAAATTTTGCCAGCAAATTTCAAGTATAAATTTCTTGGATTTGTCGAGCTCATGGACGATACAAACGCTTCTTTTATCTTTACAGTGAGTGCTAGCGCGGTGCTTATTTACATGGTGCTAGCTGCGCTTTATGAGAGCTTTTTGCTGCCATTTCTCATCATGCTTGCCATGCCGCTTGCCTTTTGTGGCGTGGTGATCGGACTTTTTATAAGCGGCAATCCATTTAGCCTATTTGTCATGGTTGGCGTCATCTTGCTCTTTGGTATGGTCGGTAAAAACGCCATTTTGGTGGTTGATTTTGCAAACCACTTTGCAAATAGCGGCATGGAGGCAAACGAAGCTGTTAAAATGGCTGCCAAAAAGCGTCTAAGGGCTGTTTTGATGACCACTTTTGCGATGATATTTGCCATGCTGCCTCTTGCTCTTAGCAGGGGTGCTGGCTATGAGGCCAACTCACCTATGGCTATAAGCATCATCTTTGGGCTCATTAGCTCGACCTTGCTAAGCTTGCTTGTCGTGCCAGTGCTTTTTGCATGGGTCTATAATCTTGATAAATTTATAAGAAAATTTTATGAAAGGGAGAGAATTTGAAGAAGATTTTGGCTGTTTTGCTCTTTGCTTTGCCTCTTTGGGCTGGAAATTTACTAGAGATCATCGCTCTGGCGCAAAGTGCGAAGCTTGAGAGTTTGAAAGAATTTAATAAAAATGAATACATAAATAAAAATAAGAGCAACAAGCTAAATTTATCCCTTGATGGCAGATATACCTTTGTGCCTGACGAGCTAAAGGGCGGATATATGACAAAGGCTGGATCGATCACGGCAAAGGTCGAGTATCTCATCTTTGACGGGGGTGCTAGCGAGGCTTCGGATAAGATTTTAGACCACAAGGGCGTGGAGAAAATTTACAAAGATGAAGAGCTGATGAATTTAACCGCTTTTCAGGTCGCAAAGGTCTATTTTAACGCTGTTGCACTAAATTCGCTGATAAATTTAGAGACAAAATTTGTAGATAGCTTTGCCAAGGCTGCGGCTGAAAATGAATTTTGGTTTGAGTACGGCGAGATAGATAAGAACGAATTTGATGCGATAAATTTCACCTTAAATAAAAAAAGAGCCGAGCTAGACGAGCTTGGGCTTAAGCTAGCTGAGCTAAACTCAAGGATAAATTTACTCTCAAACGGCGAGATCGGCTTTAATGCTGGCTCAAAGATAGTGATGCCTGATTTTAGCAAGGATGATCTAAGTGCTAAGCTTGGGGCTATGGAGCAAGAAAAATATATAAAAGAGCAGGAAAACGAGAAGCAAAAGAGCAAATTTGCTCCAAAAATTTACTTAAAAGATACGCAAAGTGTGAATAATAACAGCTTTAAAAAAGGCGAGAGGACGACTTCGCAGATGGCTGAGGCATACGCTGATGCGAACAAGCCTAGAGTGGAGTTTGAGTGGAAGCTGCCAGATAGCCTAAGCCTTAGCAAGCAAAGTCAAACTAAGCGCATAGAGGAGCAAAAGGCCGCGCTTGATCTAAGCGACGAAGAAAACAGAATAATAGCTAGGCTAAAGGATCTAAGAGGCGTGATAGAGGGCCTAGGCGCTAGGCTAAATTTAGACTCGCTAAAACAAGATAGCCTTGATAGCGACTTTAATGACCTGCTAAATGGCTATCTTAGCGGCAAGGTAAAATTTGAGCAGTTCTTGTTTGTGAGTGAGAAAAATTTTAGCGACAGGGCAAATTTCATTTTAAATGGCGATTTGCTCGAGCTAAACAAGCTTGAATACTTTTTTGAATGCGCAAGAAATATAAATGAGGTGGTGATAGAATGAATAAACTGATCTTTGTGACCATTTTGTGGGCATTTAGCTTTAGTTTGATAGGGGAATTTTTAGCTGGCAAGGTCGATAGCT
Organism: Campylobacter concisus; assembly: GCF_003049065.1. GTDB lineage: Bacteria > Campylobacterota > Campylobacteria > Campylobacterales > Campylobacteraceae > Campylobacter_A > Campylobacter_A concisus_BE. The sequence goes on from NZ_PISC01000008.1 coordinate 17,469, forward strand.
ATTTGGCTGTTTTTGTGCGTGTGACGCTTGCAAGCTTGGTCTTTTTGCCATTTACGAAATTTCGAGGCGTTAGTCCAAAGCTAGCCCTTGGCATAATGGGCATAGGAGCGGTGCAAATAGGGCTAATGTATCTTTGCTACTACAACTCGTTTTTGTATCTAAGTGTGCCAGAAGTCGCGCTTTTTACCATTTTCACGCCGTTTTATGTCACGCTGATCTACGATGCTTTTAGCTTTAAATTTAGGCCGCTTTATCTCTTTAGCGTTGGCGTTGCGGTCTTTGGTGCGCTTATCATCAAATATGGCGCTATAAATGAGGGCGTGCTAAAGGGCTTTTTGCTGGTGCAAGGGGCAAACATCTGCTTTGGAGCAGGGCAGAGTGCCTATAAGGCGCTTTTGGAGAGATTTGACGTGGATCAAAAAAAGGTCTTTGGCTACTTTCACTTTGGAGCGTTTTTTGTGGCAGTGATCGCACTCATAACTCTTGGCAATCCAGCTAAATTTCACGTTGATCTAACCCAAACTTTGGTGCTTTTGTGGCTTGGCGTAGTCGCTAGCGGGCTGGGATATTTTATGTGGAACAAGGGGGCTTGCGAGGTCGATAGCGGCGTGCTTGCCATCATGAATAACGCCCTCATACCAGCTGCTATCATCGTAAATTTAGTCTTTTGGCAAAAGGACACTAATCTAACAAGGCTTATTTTAGGCGCTGTGATAATGTATATCTCGCTATTAATTCACAATAGAGTGATGAAATTTTACGGCGTAAAGGCTGCCTGAGGTTAAATTTAGGGTTAAATTTGAGCTATTTAAGCGCCTTGCATCTTTACAAGCTGGGCGTTTAGCTGCATTATCTGAGCAAAGATAGCCGCTTTTTTGGTCTGAAGTGAGGCAACCAGCTCTTTTGCGTATGGATTTTTGCTAGCACTTGCCTGCTTTATCGCAGCTTCAATCTCTTTTAGCTGTTTTTGCAGTTTTTCTAACTGCTTTTTTATGACATCGGCGCTACTCTCACTCTCGTTATTTGTCTCGCTAACTAAATTTGAAGCGTCATGCAAGATAGTGCTTTTATCGCTATTTTGTGAATTTTGGCTTTTTAAATTTGCTTCATCAGCCTTTAAATTTGCACTATTTGAAGAGCCATTTTTGTTTAAATTTATAAAATTTGAGTTTATCTGCATCGCCTCGCCTTTAAATTTAAAAGCATATCGGCAAATTTAGATAAAACTTTGACTATGAAAAATTTATCAAAAAGAGCAAAAACGATGCCACACCAAAGAGCGGTGGTAAAAATGCTGCTGGCTTAAATTTAACGCAAAAAAGCGTGATGGCGTTATAAAGTAAAAAGACAGATGTGCTTATGTGAAGATTGTCTGAGCCTAGCCTAAAAGCTAGCATCTTGCTTAAAATTTCATCAAAAATGCCACCATATCCAAATAGATGAAGTAAGAAGCTTAGTGGATAAAATACGCCAAATAGGTAGTTGATAGCTAGCACGCTAAGCTGCAAGAGGCTAATGAGCGGGAAAAAGTAAAGCACCGCAACCTCCATAGCAAAAAAGACATATAAATTTAAAAGTAGTGAGTTTGCTAGCAGGCTAAATTTGGGCGCAAAATAGAAAAGATAGACGAAGATATAAAAGACGCCAAGGCATGAAAAATAAAAGCCAACACTAAAAAGAAGCTGCGGAAACAGGGCGACGCTAAACAAAATAACGCCAAAGAGCGTGTAGAAATTTAAGATCTTTATCTTTTTGCAGATCATGTAAAAGCCAACCACGCTCATCAAAAATGCCCGCAAAAAGCTTGCTATAAAGCCGATCATATAAAAGTAAAAGCAAAGCACCAAAAATATGACGATAGTAAAGTCAAAAATGTAAGAGCGGTAAGGCAGATATCTTGCGTAGATGGGCTTAAAAACGAGCTTTAAAAGAAAAAAGCAAACTGCGATTATGACGCCAAGGTGATAGCCACTAATGGCGATGAGGTGCGCCACGCCCCAGTTTGAGACGTCATCTCTTAGCTCACCAAAGACATTTGTGCCAAGAAAAAGCGCTGAGTAAAGTTGCGAAATTTTAGCGTTTTCGTGCTGGTCGGAGATGAAATTTATGGCTTTTTGCCTTAGGCTATCATCTTTTTTGATAACGGCTCTATCGTAGCTTGGCATGTAAAATGTGCCAGAAAGATATTCTTTAAAACTAACGTCTATTGGCTGAACGCTAAGCGCTACTACGTCATAAAGGCTGATTTCATCTTTTTTAGAAGCGGTTGTGTAAAAGCTAAAATTTGAAGTGTCGATCCTAATGATCTGGCGCTTTTTGCCGTTTTTCTCTTTGGTGAAATTTACGCTTACTTTGCCTAGGATGTCTTGCTCGCCAAGCTCCATAAAAGCGTTATATTCATGAAATTTAAGCTCTAAATTTAGACAAAAAAGAAATAGGCAAAGCAGGAGAAAATAAAATATACGCCTGCTTTTTGGCAAATTTACTCTTTAAATTCAGTTGATTGCACCGGTGTGGTGGCGATATCGCAAAAGCGAGAGTACTGCTTTTGAAAGAGCACATCGATAGATCCGACCTCGCCGTTTCTGTTTTTGCCAACGATGATCTCGGCGTTTTCTTGAAGTTTGTTAAAAACATGCTCGCTTTTATACTCTTTGCCTTCAGCTGCCGCCTTGCTCTTTTTCTCGTTCTCCTCTTGCTCCAGATAGACCTCGTGCCTATAGACAAACAGGATGATGTCGGCGTCTTGCTCGATCGCGCCAGACTCTCTTAGGTCACTTAGCATAGGGCGCTTGTTCGCGCGTGCTTCAAGGCCGCGGTTTAGCTGCGAAAGTGCGATGATAGGCATATCCAGCTCGCGCGCTAGAAGCTTTAAGCCACGAGAAATTTCAGCTATTTGTATGTGGCGGTCGGCGTAGTTGTTTGTGCTCATCATAAGGCCGATGTAGTCGATGACGCAGAGTGAAATTTCAGGGTGGGCCGACTTTAGCTTGCGAAGCTGTGTCCTTACTTGGTGGATATTTACGTAGCCGCTATCGTGCACAAAGAGCTTGGCGTGCGAAAATTCGCTGCATGCGTGGCTAAAGTGGGCGAGTTTTTCGTCGTCCAAGGTCGCTGTCATTATCTCTTGAAGTGGGATCGAGGTCTTATCTGCTAGCATCCTCATCATGATCTGCTCTGCTGGCATCTCAAGTGAGAAAAAGACGACGCCGGCGCCACTTTTTAAAACGTGCCCCATGAAATTTAGACAAAGCGTCGTTTTACCCATGCCAGGGCGCGCTGCGATGATGATGAGATCGCCATTTTTAAAGCCTTTTATCATCTCATTTAGTTTTTTAAAGCCGGTGTTTAGTCCGATGATATCGCGCTCATTTAGGGCTGCTTGCTTTTGCATGTGCACGATCAAGCTTTTTATGATATCTTCGCTATCTCTGATGCTGCCAGTGCCGCTGCCATCGACTAGCGAGTAAAATTCTTGACTTAACTCATCGACCATATCGCGGCTAGCTTTGTCTTCATTTACCTTGCTTGGGATGTCGTGAGCGATCTTGACTAGACTTCGTTTTATCGATTTTTCTTTTAACTCGTTTGCGTATCTTTGGATGTCGATGATCGAGTTTGTGGCCAAAATGCTCGCCATGACGTTGTCATCGTAGTTTTCGCCAAGCTTGTTTTTGATAAATGTCGATGCGATAGGCACGTCGCCGTTTAGACAATCAACCATCGCTTTGTAAATTTGCGCGTGAGCCTTTAGGTAAAAGTCCCCAGCCTTGATCGTGTCGAAAATTTCGCCCAAAGCGTCGTTGTTTGCGATGATCGAGCTTAGTATGGCTCGCTCCATATCAAGGTCGTAAAGGTTGCTAAATTCTATCTCGTTAAGTCTCTCTTTTGCCACTGCTTTATCCTCTGCTCTTTATCTCGTCGTCGATCTCTTGTAAAAATCTATCCACAAGCTCGCTCTCAGGCAGTCTTGCGACCACTTCGCCGTGTCGCATGATCATGCCATTGCCTTTGCCAAATGCTATGGCGACGTCTGCACCTTTTGCCTCGCCGATAGCATTTACCACGCAGCCCATTACTGAGACGTTTAGCGGCTCTTTTATCCCTTTTGTCTTTTCTTCTACGAGCTTTACTGCAGCCATGAGGTCAGCTTGCAAACGCCCACAAGTTGGGCATGAGATGATGTTTAGCCCCTCTTTTTGGCGGCCGCTATCTTTTAAGATCGCCTTTGCGACTTTGATCTCCTCTTCAAGCTCGCCCGTGATGCTAACCCTCATCGTATCGCCGATACCCTCAAGCAGCAGTCCGCCAAGCGCGATCGCGGACTTGATAGTCGCGTGAAAAGTAGTGCCAGCCTCTGTTACGCCTAGATGAAATGGATAGTTTGTCTTTGGACGAAGCGTACGATAGGCTTGCATAGTGCGCTCGACGTCGCTTGATTTGAGCGAAATTTTAATGTCTGTAAAGTCAAAATCCTCAAGAAGCTTGATGTTGTATAAGGCACTCTCCACCATCGCCTCAACCGTGCGGCCGTAGCGGTCTTCAAACTGCTTTTCAAGCGAGCCAGAATTTACGCCTATGCGGATAGGTAAATTTCTCTGCTTGCAGGCATCAACGACTGCTTTTATGTTTTTAGCGGAGCCTATGTTGCCTGGATTTATGCGGATAGCATCGACAAATTCGCTAACGATGAGCGCGTAGGTGTGGTTAAAATGTATGTCTGCAACGACTGGGATTGGGGAACTTGCGACGATTTGCTTTAGCGCGCTGGCGTCCTCTTTGTCAAAAACTGCGCAGCGCACGATGTCACAGCCTGCAAAGTATAGCCTTTGTATCTGCTCTAGCGTGCCTTTTACGTCCTTTGTCTTTGAAAATGTCATCGACTGCACGGAGATCGGTGCGTCACCGCCTATTAAAACATCGCGAATTTTTATCTGTTTTGTCTGGTATCGTTGCAAAATTTTGCCTTTAAATTTTATTGGGGATTATAAGAAAAAATGGCTTTTAAAAGGCTTGAAAAATTAGTAAAGTTTTTAAATGCAGGCGGTTTGCAATTCAGGTCTCTTTATTGTAAATGCAAATTTTAAAATTTCACTCACTCGCCTTAGCAGACTACTAAATTTAGGCTGCACTTCGTTTAGCACTAAATTTAGAGCCGTGATATGCTCGTTCATAAATTTTAAAATTTGTCTGACTTTCTATTACACAAAACGCATGCAGTGCGAAGCACAATTGCATGCACCTCTAACGTGCGAGGGGTTTAGGGGATTTAAAAAGGGGGATAAGGGGACGGCTTCGTCATTCAAGTCCCCTTGTCTCTCTTTTTGATAAAAGAGTTTTTAAATTTAAGGTCTATATTTTTAAAAAAATTTACTATTTTTACAAATTTTAAAATTCCGTTCACTCGCAAGAATTGACTACTAAAATTTGGCTTCGCTTACAGCTTAGCTCAAATTTTAGAGCCGAAATTACTCGTTCATGAAATTTTAAAATTTACTTGGCGCTCACTTGATTTAACAAAGCAAATTTGCAAATTTTAAAATTTTCTCACTCGCCTTAGCAACTTGCTAAATTTAAAATTTGCTTGTATTAAATCGTCTTCTAACTAAAATTCACCGGATCTATATCGATATCACTAAGTTCGCTTTTGCAGAGGTTTGCCGCTTTTAAAAGCATGGTGTGCGAGTTTGAGCGAAGCAAAATTTCATATCTAAATTTACCCACAAGATACTCAGCCTGGCATTTGCCATATCCCACGATCTCTAGTTCATCGCCTTTTAGCGGCTCTAGCCTTTGCACAAATTCGTTCATTGCGCCCTTTGCCGTGCTCTCATCTTTATGCGAAATGACCACGCGAAGCAGTCTAGTAAATGGCGGATAAAGAGCTTCTCTAAAAGGTATCTCATCCTTTAAAAATGCGTCGTAGTCGCTAATGAAGCTTTCGAAAAACTCCCTTTGCTTGCTTTGGATGATGACCCTGCCAGCTCCGTTTCTGCCGGCTCTTCCAGCTACTTGCATGGCAAGGGCAAGTGTCCGCTCTCTAGCTCTAAAATCAGGAAAATTTAAAAGCTCGTCAAAGCCCATGATGACGGCTAACTCGACGTTGTGATAGTCATGCCCCTTGCTTAGCATCTGCGTGCCAAGCAAGATGTCTATCTTGCCGTCGTTAAATTCTTTCAAAGCCTTTACGAGCTTATTTTGCGTAGTGATCTCGTCTCTATCAAATTTAGCGATCCTAGCGTTTGCAAACTCAGCTTGCAGCCTCTCAAGAAGCTCGCTCGTGCCGATCTTTTTAGCCTCTATCATCTCGCTGCCGCACTGGTGGCAGGTCTTTGGCACGGCCATTTTGTGCTCGCAGTATTGGCACTTTAGCACGTTTTGCTTTTTATAGTAGCTCATGCCGATGCTACAAAATGGACACTTCACCGTCTCGCCGCAGTTTTTGCAGACAAGATACTTGAAATTTGCCCTTGTTGGTAGGCAGATGACGGCTTGTTTTTTGTTTTCGAGCGTTTTTGCGATATGCTCTTTTAAAATTTCGCTTATGCCAGTCTCGCTCTCGTCAAATATATAGCTCTTTTGCGACGCAAAATATGTCCCTTTTAGGCGAAAAGATTCTTGCTTGTAAAAGCTAGTGAGGCTTGGCGTAGCACTTCCAAGCACCACTTGCAGGTCAAATTTGCTAGTTAAAAAGAGTGCTAGGTCTCTTGCGTTGTAGTGGGGCTTTGAGCCTGTATTTTTGTAGCTATCGTCGTGCTCTTCGTCGATGATGATGAGTTTTAGCCTCTCAAGTGGCAAAAATAGGGCAGATCTTGCACCTGCAATGAGCCTTGCTTTGCCGCTTTTGATGTCTTTTAAAATTTGCTCTTTTTTCTTTGGCGTGATCTTAGAGTGCCACACAGCCACAGCCTCGCCAAAGAATCTCTCTAAGCGCTTTTGCATCTGCGGGGTTAGTGAAATTTCAGGCATCAAAAATAACGCTTGGCCGCCTGCGTTTAAAATTTCTCTAATTTTAGCGATGTAAATTTCACTTTTGCCGCTTCCCGTGTCGCCAAAGATGAGCGAGCTTTTTCGTGTGTTAATAAAATTTAGTGCTTCAAGCTGCTTTTGGCTTAAATTTGGCGATTTAAAGTCGCTTTCGCCTTTGTAATTTTCATCATCAGTAAGGCTTTGTGGTTCAAATAAATTTATAGCAACGCCAAGCTCGCAGGTGTAGTAGTAGGCGATAAATTTAGCCAAAGTTGCCTGTATCTCGTTTAGCTTAATGGGTAAAATTTCATCAATAAAGCTTGTTTTAAAGTTTGGCTCGCCCACTTCACGCAAGATAAAGCCAGTTAGGCTCTTGCCTCTAAGCTTTGCAGTGACGGCGCGAAATGGCGCAATATCTAGCTCACTTTTATATGTGAGCGCAGCTAAATTTACCCCGCTAAATACGACCTCGTAGTATCTCATCACTCAAGGGCGCTACAAAGTCCGTCGCTGCTTTGGCAGTCAAATTCGCCAGTGGTTTTGTTATAAGTGAAATTTGCTGTTTGTCCGTCTAGTTTGAAGGTATAAGTTGTCGCTCCAGTTTTGTGCCAGCCGTTTTTTGTGCCGCTGTCTGCGATATTTACGCTTATTACTTTGTTGAAAAGTTTATTCCCATCATCAAGTGCGTCTGGATATGCTGGAGTGCCTTTTAGGACGCTATCGTTGTATTTTAGTGAGATGCCGCTTTTTATGGCAGCGATTTGCGTTTTTGCGTTTGCGACTATGGCGTCGCTTCTGGTAAAGAAAAGCTTTGGTATAGCAATAGCGCTTAAGACGCCAAGTATGACGATGACAAATATAATTTCTATTAGGGTAAAAGCTCTTTTTTTCATTTATTTTCCGGTTTTAGTATCTCTTCTATCTCTTTTGTGACGTCCTTTACGACGCGCAAATTTGTGTAGCTCTCGTAGCTCTTTTCGACAAAGGCGTTTATAAGCTCGCGAGGCTCTATAAATTTCTTTCCCCCCATAAATTTCTGCCAGTCACGCTCAAAAATTTCAGCAAAATCATCATCAAGCGTGATCGTATAGTCGCGAGATGATACGGTGAGCGTGATCTGTTTCATCTTTTATGCCAAAAATGTCTAGCTTATCTACCAAGGACGGCTTCGATCTTTTTCATTACATCATCAGCTTCGCTATTTTTCTTGTCAAGGTCCTCTTCTAAACGCATGATCTGATTAGTCTTTGCCTCATTTTGTGCTTTTAATGTTACGATCTCATTACGTAGCTCTTCATTTACTCTGCAGACTTCATCGTATTTTGTGATGAGGTCATTTACTTTATCGCTTAGTGTGGTTAAGATCGCATTATCTTCAAACATAAAGGTTCCTTTAAAATAATAATTAATGCCGTATTCTAACACGCAGAGGCTAAATTCTTTTTAAAATTCTCATTTGACAAAGCACTATCTTTGCTATAAAATTCGCCCAAATTTAAAGGCGATCAATGAGTAAATTTGAAATTTCATCTAAATTTAGCCCAAGCAGCGACCAAGCAAGAGCGATAAAAGAGATAGTAAAAAGTATAAAATCTGGCAATAAATACCAAACTCTTCTAGGCGTGACAGGGTCTGGCAAGACCTTTACCATGGCAAATGTCATACGTGAGCTAAATATGCCAACTCTGATAATGACGCATAACAAATCCTTAGCTGCTCAGCTTTATAGCGAATTTAAGGGCTTTTTCCCAAAAAATCATGTCGAGTACTTCATAAGCTACTACGACTACTACCAGCCAGAGGCCTACATCCCAAGAAGCGACCTATATATAGAAAAGGATAGCTCGGTAAATGAGGAGCTTGAGCGTCTGCGCCTCTCTGCAACGGCTAGCTTGCTAAGCTTTGACGACGTCATCTGCGTGGCTTCAGTCTCTGCAAACTACGGCCTTGGTAATCCAAGTGAGTATAAAGGGATGGTGGCATATCTTAGCGTGGGCGAGAAGATAAGCCAAAGAAAGCTTTTAGAGCAGCTTGTGGATATGGGCTATAAGCGCAATGACAACTACTTTGACAGGGGTGACTTTCGTGTAAATGGCGATGTGGTGGATATTTACCCAGCTTATTACAACGACGAAGCTCTAAGGGTCGAGTTTTTTGGCGATGAGATCGATGCGATGTATCATTTTGACGTGCTTGATAACAAAAGGCTAAAAGACATCTCTAAATTTACGCTTTATGCGACCAGTCAGTTCATCGTGGGTGCTGATAGGCTAAAGATCGCGATGAAAGAGATCGAAGAGGAGCTTGATGCGCGTTTGAAAGAATTTAACGAGCAAGGCAAGCTAGTCGAGGCGCAAAGACTAAAGCAAAGGGTGGAGTTTGACCTTGAGATGATGGCAAGTACTGGCATGTGCAAAGGTATCGAAAACTACGCGCGCCACCTAACCGGACAAAAGCCCGGAGAGACGCCGTACTCGATGTTTGACTACTTTGAGATAAGCGGCAAAGACTATCTAGTCATCGTCGATGAGAGCCACGTGAGTTTGCCGCAGTTTAGGGGTATGTACGCAGGCGATAGGAGCCGTAAAGAGGTGCTTGTGGAGTATGGATTTCGTTTGCCATCAGCGCTTGATAACAGGCCGCTTAAATTTGACGAGTTTATAAGTAAAAAGGCGAAATTTCTCTTTGTCTCAGCCACGCCAAACGAATACGAGCTTGGCATCAGCCAGGGGCACGTCTATGAGCAGATTTTGCGACCTACTGGACTGCTTGATCCTCTCATTGAGATAAAAGATAGTGACAATCAAGTAGAGGCGCTATTTGACGAGGCAAAGGCGGTCATCGCTAGAGGTGAGCGCGTGCTAGTTACGGTGCTAACTAAAAAGATGGCTGAGGAGCTAAGCCGCTACTACATCGAGCTTGGCATAAAGGTCAAGTATATGCACTCAGACATCGACGCGATCGAGCGAAATGAGATCATTAGGGGGCTTAGAAGTGGCGAATTTGACATGCTAATAGGCATAAATTTGCTCCGTGAGGGGCTTGACCTGCCTGAAGTGAGCTTGATAGCGATAATGGATGCTGATAAAGAGGGCTTTTTGCGCTCGACAACGAGCCTTATACAGACGATGGGGCGTGCGGCTAGAAATGTAAATGGCAAGGTGCTAATGTTTGCCAAAAAGATCACGCACTCGATGAAAGAGGCGATCGATACAACGACAGCTAGGCGTAAATTTCAAGATGAGTACAATAAGGCTCATGGCATCACGCCGCACTCTGCCAGCAGAAATATCGAAGAGAGCTTGCATGTCGAGGATGATGGTGAAATTTACAAGCGCGGTAAGAATTTAGAAAAGATGCCAGCTAGTGAGCGAGCTGCGATCGTAAAAGAGCTAAGAAAGCAGATGCTTGAAGCGGCGGCGCAGCTGGAGTTTGAGAAGGCGGCGGCGTTACGTGATGAGATAGCAAAGATGAGAAAATTATAAGCGTTGTCTTTTGTGTATCTTTAAATGAGCTTGCTAAAATTTTGCTCGACAGACTATGTGTCTAGTCTGCGCAAATTTTAACTGCGCAACATTTAAATCTATCACAAAATACTGCCGTCCAAAATCCATGGCTCAGCTCCTCGTAGCGAAGTCTCGTTACGAGCTTGCGAAGCAAAACAAAAATTCTTGTCTTGGTAGTTTAAATTTTTCGAGTTGAACTTATATGTTCTATCTTCGGTCGAAAATTTCTTTGTTTCTGCTTGCAGTTACGAGCTTGCGAAGCAAAACATTTAAAATCATCACAAGATACTTTGCTTTGATGCTTGGTTGTTAAAATTAAAAATAAAAACTACTGCAAAATACCGCCGCCCTAAGCACCACGGCTTGGCTCTTTTAGTCTTTAAATTTGCCTTGCCTTTATAGAGGAGCAAAAATTTTATTCTCTTTGACAAGGTTTGTCTAAATTTAAGCTCACATCAAATTTTGCCTGCTCAACAAAATTTAAAGCCCAAAAAATAAAATTTACAAAATCAGCTCTATGGGCGAGAAATTTGACTGTATCTCTCATAGCTTTGCGCCAAAGTTGGGCGTGCAAAGGATCTGGTCTGTGGCTTGGAGTATTGTCATCTGGTACCTTTTTGGGCAAAAGATCTTGGTAAAAGCTAGATCGCAGCATTTGAGGCATCAAAAAGAGGTGGCGAGATCGTTTACAACATTAGAGACGACGGCAAGGCAGTTCTATACGCTGCTAGCAAGCTATTTTTATAAATTTATATCTTGCTGACTGGCTTTAAAAAGTAGCTAGAAACCGCGCAGATAAGCGAAACTGCGGCGATAAAGTAAAACGAGTGCGTTAGGCTAAAGATGTCAGCGATCTTGCCGATGACCGTCGCAAATATACCGCCGATTGTGATGCTAAGGCCAAGCGTTACGCCAGAGGCTAGGCCGATTTGATTTGGCAGATAAAGCTGCGCAAGGGCGATTGAGGGGCTAAAAGATAGGCTGATGCAGGCACTCACGCACATGGAGGCCGCGAGAAATAGCGCGTAGCTGTCGATAAAGAGCATTAGCACGACTAGCGGCGCGGCGATGCTTAGGCTTATTTTGATGAGCCTAACTAGGCCGTATCTATCGGCTAGTGCTCCGCCAAATAGCGTAGAGATCGCACCTGCAGCAAAAAACATACTTAAATTTACATTTGCAGCCTCTTTGCTAAGGCCAAAAATTTTGATGAGATAGATGCTAAAAAATGCCGCAAAGCCAAAAGCGACGATCGAGCGTGAAAATATACATAGACAAAGCCTTAAAAATGCGCCCAGATCGTCTTTTAAAGCGCTTGTTTTTTGTGAAATTTGCTTTTTGTGACTGCCTTCTAGCGCTTTTATAAATTTGCCCTTTTTAAGGTATAAAAGCGTTAGAAAAATTTGAGGGATTATAAAGACTAGCGTCCCTTTTAGACCAAAATTTCCCACAAAAACAGCAACTAAAATGGGCCCAACTGCAAAGCCCACGTTGCCACCAAATGAAAATATGCTTATGCTTTTGGCTCTATTTTTGGCGTTTGAGGCGTAGTTTATGATCCTTGCGGCGCTTGGGTGAAAGAGCGCGGCGCCGATACCGCTTATCATCACGCAAATCAAGATGATGTAGTAGTTTGTCACAAAGCCAGTTAGGCTCATGCCCCCGCCAGCAAGCAGTAGCCCAAGCGGGATGACGTAGGGCAGCTCTTTTTTGTCACTTAGTCGGCCGATAAGCGGTTGGATGAGCGAGCTTGCTAAATTTGTGGCTGTCACGAGTGAGGCGGCTGTTGCGTAGTCGTAGTGGTAGCTCGCGATGAAAAAGGGCAGCATCGCACCAAGCGCACTTTGGTTTATGTCGCTACAAAAGTGCCCAAGCCCCATTAGATACTTTAAATTTTCCGCCTTTTTCATCTAAAATAGCCCTTTTAAAAGCCCCTTTAAATTTTGCTTTTCGCCGTTTGCTGTTACTAGGGCTGCAAATTTACCGTGAAGCTCGCGACCAGCTAAAAACGCAAGCTTATTTAGCTCCGAAACTACCGCTTGAAGCTTTAAGCTTAGCGTGCTTTTACCCACGTCAAAACTGCCATCTATGCCCTTTATATCAGCTAGCGAGCTATAAGTGCGCAGAGGGTTTTATAACAGCCGTGCACATCGCCGATGAGGTAAATTTGGTCGTTCATTTTGCTAAAATTTATACATTACCAACGATAGTTTTTATCAAAAAGACTATCTAGATTTTGCTTTAATTCATATGCTCTATTCAAGTGTTTTTCTATATCGTTTTTATTCTCGCCGACAGCATTTATTCCCACAAAGCCAATCGATATACTCACGCCGTTATCGCTAATATTTGAAACTCGCATAACATAAAGATAGATATCGAATTTGCTCCCGTTTTTAAAAACCTCAAGCTGCTTGTTGTATATTGTTATAGCCTGCTTTATTATCATCTTTGACTTATATTCTTGTTCGGTATTATAACCAGATACGGTTGGAACCAAATTTTCGATATTTTTCTCGTAGGACACAAAATCAGCTGTTTTAATCACATTTTTACTCTTATAAGTTTCAAGGGCAGATTTCAAAAACTCTATATTTAAATTTACCATCGAATAAGCATCAGCTTTAATCCAGTCCAATCCATATTTTTCATTTCCAGAACTTCGTATATTTCTCCAAAATTTATCGTAGTTTTCTTTATTAAAATCAATCCAGCCGCCCGACATATCTATGGCTACCCGCTTTGCTATATGAAAATTCATATTACTTGAGGCTCCATCGCCCTTTGACGCTATGCCGCACCCGCAAAATAGTAGCGCAATCATAAAAATAATCAGCTTTTTCATCGCTTCTCCTGTAAACATAAATTTTGCAAAATTTTACAATTTTGCAAAATTTTACTACCGCAAGCATTAAATTATACTTGCGTAGCGCAAGCTAAATTTCGCATCAAATTTGAGCGCTATCACTCGCCAAGTACTAGCATCGCACCAAGCGCACTTTGGTTTATGTCGCTACAAAAGTGCCCAAGCCCCATTAGATACTTTAAATTTTCCGCCTTTTTCATCTAAAATAGCCCTTTTAAAAGCCCCTTTAAATTTTGCTTTTCGCCGTTTGCGCCTTCATCATCTTTGCCCAGCTTTTTATCTAAAAATCTACCTATCTCTTTTTTGACCTTATTTTCGAGATATTGCGATCTGACGTCGTATTTTAGCTTGTCTGTCGTGCCTGAAATTTGCACGTTTAGATCGGTCTTTTCTAGCCTGCAAACAAGCGGCGCGTTAAGCATTTTTGTCGCGGTATTGTAAGTGCCGTTTGCAACCTTTATGTCGCTCTTTGGCGAGCTTAAATTTACGTTAAAGATGACGTTATCGCCCTTTATATCGCCGTAAATTTTGCCGTCTTTGTAAATTTCTTTTGTGATGTCCTTACCAGTGAAGGTTTTTATATTGTTTGTGAGATTTGTGCTGGCTAGGTGACCCTCTTTTAGCAAGATGTCAAATTTGCCGAGCTTTTGCTTTGTCTCGTAGTCAAATTTAGCATCGCCGTTGCCATCATAAAGATGCTCTAGCCCCAAAGTCTGCGTTAGGCCCTTGACTTCGAAGTTTTTTAGCACCGCATCAAGCGCGCCACCTTTGTAGTTTGCCTCTAACTTGCCCTTAAATAGATCATCTGAAGTGGCTTTCACGCTTAGATCATCTACTTTGCCATTTGCCGTTACGATGGCTGCAAATTTACCGTGAAGCTCGCGACCAGCTAAAAATGCAAGCCTATTTAGCTCTGAAACTACCGCTTGAAGCTTTAAGCTTAGCGTGCTTTTACCCACGTCAAAACTGCCATCTATGCCCTTTATATCAGCTAGCGAGCTAAGAAAGTCACCACTAAATTTTGCTATGTCGCCTTTATAGTCTAGGCTCAAATTTGAGCTAAATTTCTCATTTTCTGGGAATTTTTTATCAAGCATTTTGCTAAGCGCTGCGGCGTTAAATTTGCCATCATTTAAAGTGATCGTTGCGGCGACGCTTGGACTTTTACTAAAGATATTTTGCCCCTTTGCTTGGACATTTGTCTTAGCGTTTGCTAGCCTGTCGTTGCCGCTAAGTGCTAAAATTTCTCCTAGCTGCGCCTCTTTTAGGCTAAGGTCAAGATTTTCATTTTTTATGGTGGCGTTTAGCTTGCCAGCAAAGGCATCGCCGCCTAAATTTAGCTCATCTATTTTGCTATCTTTGAGCTTCACATCGCCCGCAAGCGCCATCTTTGAGCCAACCTCAAAGCCGCTAACCGCTTTAAATTTCTCAGGGTCGCTAATGAGTAGGGCAAATTTGCTAAAAATTTGGCTGTTTTTTAGGTCATAAACGCCCTTTACATCCTTTAGCTCGCCAAGGTCGCTAAGCACGTTAGCGTCAAAATTTACAAGCTCACCTTTTGCTGTGGCGCCGCCTTTTAGCTCAAATTTTGCCGCATTTTTAAGCTTTGCAAGACCATTATCTATAAGGCCGTTTTTTATCTCAAATTTAGCCTCGCCCGCAAGCTTTTTTAGCTCGTCAAAACCGCTAAAATTTGCGTTTAAATTTATCTGCCCGTCTGCGTAACTAGGCTGCAAGGCAAGCGCTAGAAGCTCTTTTAGCTTGATGCTAGTTGCATTTAGGGCTAAGTTTTTGCTATCAAAATTTGCATTTATCTTGCCGCCAAGGCCGTTTATCTCAGCCTTTAGGTTTTGAAGGGCATTTTCTTGCATTGTAATTTCGCCTTTTGCATCCACAGCGCCGCTCAGTTGCTCGCCTAAGAGCTTGCCAAAAAGGGCAAGATCAGGCACGTTTAGCGAAAAGTCACTTTTTAAATTTTTACTAGCTAGATCATAAGTCGTCTCGTTTGCTTTTAAAGTGGCTTCAGGTGCGATGATAATGGTTTTTGCGCTCACTTTTTCATTTGCAAATTTAGCATTTACGCCGCCTTTAAAGTTTATATTTTTTGCTAAATTTAGCCCAAATTCATTTTTAAGAATTTCTTTGTTTATCGCTGCGTCGCTTGCTAAAATTTGAGCGTTAATGATGGGCTCATTTTTCTCATCAACTCCTTGCATATTGCTAGTTAGATCAAGCCTACCGCTAGCTAAATTTGGCTTTTGCGCCAGAGCTGAGATCTCAGAAAGCTCGATATTTTTAGCGTCAAGATTTAGAGCTTTTGGCAGATAGTCTTTTAAATTTGCATTTAAATTTATGTTTGAGCCAAGCGCCGTGCCAGTTGCCGTTAGCTTGAAGTCGCTAAATTTACCAGCCACGTTTGCCTTGAGTGCCACATCCTTTTTTAGCCCAAGCTCGCTAGCCTTTGCCTTGTCGGCGTTTATATCTATGTTTAAGCTCATACTTTGAGCAAGCAAGGATAGATCGCCATTTGCCTTTAAATTTATGGCATTCATCACGGTTGCTTCTAAATTTAAGGTGCTAAGCCCAAGGTTAAACTCTTTAAATTTGACATCGATACCGCGAGCTAGCGCCTCTTTTTCTATTTTGCTGGCTATAAATTTATTGCCAAAAGAGCTAAAGATAAAGCCAAAGATGCAAGCTACTATTAGCACAAGCGCGCCAACTATGTAAGCTACTTTTTTCATAAAATTCCTTTATATTAGTTTTACATATCATAAAACTTTAGTCACTTAGACTAAAGTTTTTAATAAAATTCACTATAAATTATTGACTTTTTCAGAAAAAAATGCTAGCATTTCATCACTCAAAAATAAAGAGTGCTAAAAAAGACAATTAAACTAAAAGGATGAACAATGAACTTTCAACCATTAGGCAAGCGTGTCCTAGTCGAACGCGTAGAAGAGACAAAGACGACAGCTTCGGGCATAATTATACCTGATAACGCAAAAGAAAAACCTTTAAGCGGCGAGGTAAAAGCAGTTGGCGCTGAAGCTGAGGGCGTAAAAGTTGGCGAAAAAGTAGTATTTGCTAAATACGCTGGCACTGAGGTAAATTTAGATGATAAGACATATCTTGTTTTAAACATCGACGACATTTTAGGCGTGATTAAATAATTTAAAAAGGAAAGACAATGGCAAAAGAAATTTTTTACTCTGATGATGCAAGAAACCGCCTATACGAGGGCGTAAAAAAACTAAATGACGCTGTAAAAGTGACAATGGGACCAAGAGGTAGAAATGTCCTTATCCAAAAGAGCTTTGGCGCTCCAAACATCACAAAAGACGGCGTTAGCGTGGCTAAAGAGGTTGAGCTAAAAGATACTATCGAAAACATGGGTGCAAGCCTAGTTAGAGAAGTAGCAAGCAAGACAAACGACCAAGCAGGTGACGGCACTACAACAGCGACTGTGCTAGCTCACGCGATATTTAAAGAGGGTCTTAGAAACGTAACTGCTGGCGCAAATCCTATCGAAGTAAAACGCGGTATGGATAAAGAAGTAGCAGCTCTTATAGATGCACTAAAAAACATCTCTAAAAAAGTTTCTGGCTCAAAAGAGATCGCTCAGATCGCTACTATCTCTGCTAATTCAGACGAGAGCATCGGCAAGCTTATCGCTGATGCGATGGAGAAAGTCGGCAAAGATGGCGTTATAACAGTAGAAGAGGCAAAGTCTATCCAAGACGAGCTAAGCGTTGTTGAGGGTATGCAGTTTGACCGCGGATATCTAAGCCCATACTTCATCACAAACCCTGAAAAGATGCAAGTTGAGCTAAGCAATCCGTTTATATTACTATTTGACAAGAAGATCACAAATTTAAAAGACCTGCTCCCAGTGCTTGAGCAAGTACAAAAGAGTGGCAAACCACTTCTAATCATCGCTGAAGATATCGAGGGCGAGGCACTTGCAACGCTTGTTGTAAATAAACTTCGTGGCGTGCTAAACATTTCAGCTGTTAAGGCTCCTGGTTTTGGCGACAGAAGAAAAGCTATGCTTGAAGATATCGCTATCTTAACAGGTGGCGAAGTTATCAGCGAAGAGCTAGGCAGAACACTTGAGAGCGCTACTATAAACGACCTTGGACAAGCTTCAAGCGTAGTTATCGACAAAGATAACACTACTATAGTAAATGGTGCAGGCGAGAAGTCAGCGATCGACGCTAGAATAACTCAGATCAAAGCTCAAATCGCCGAGACTACAAGCGACTATGACAAAGAAAAACTTCAAGAGCGCCTTGCAAAACTAAGCGGCGGCGTGGCAGTTATTAAAGTAGGTGCTGCGACTGAGACTGAGATGAAAGAGAAAAAAGACCGCGTAGATGACGCTCTAAGCGCTACTCGTGCAGCTGTTGAAGAGGGCATCGTAGTAGGTGGCGGTTCAGCTCTTATCCTTGCTTCAAAGAGTGTAAATTTAAATTTACAAGGTGACGAGGCGATAGGCGCAGAGATCGTTAGAAGAGCGCTTCGTGCTCCACTTCGCCAAATCGCTGAGAACGCTGGCTTTGACGCAGGCGTAGTAGCAAACGCAGTTGAGACAAGTAAAGATGCAAATTTTGGCTTTAACGCTGCAACTGGCGAATATGTAAATATGTTTGAAGCTGGCATCATCGATCCAGTAAAAGTTGAGAGAGTTGCGCTTCAAAACGCTGTTAGCGTGGCTAGCTTGCTACTAACAACTGAAGCAACTATCAGCGAGATAAAAGAAGAAAAAGCAATGCCTGCAATGCCTGACATGGGCGGAATGGGTGGCATGGGCGGCATGATGTAGCAGCCCTTTTCGAGCTAGAGCCTTTTCTAGCTCGAATTTATATTTAAATTTAACCTCACTAAATTTATAAAATTATTTACTCCTTTTTAAATTTATTCTTGTATCATTTTTGCATTCTTTTAGGGAGAATTTACAATGAAATATGATGAAATTTTTAGAGAATACGACATCCGCGGCATCTTTGAAAAAGACTTGACAGAGGACAGCGTCAAGGCTATAGGACTTGCTTTGGGTAAGAAATTTAACGAATTTGGCGTGAAAATTTTAAGCGTTGGTTTTGATGCAAGGCTAAGTGCTAGCACGCTTTTTAGGTATCTGCTAAGCGGTCTAAACAAGGCTGGCGGCTTTAAAATTTATAATATCGGCTTGCTACCAACTCCTATTGGCTACTTTAGCGTTTATGCTGACTATTTTGACGCAAACATCATGATCACAGGCTCTCACAATCCAAAAGAGTATAACGGCTTTAAGATTACTATCAAAAAAGATAGTTTTTTTGGCAAAGACCTGCAAATTTTAAAAGATAAAGTCAATGAAATAATCGCCTCTGGTGAGCAAATAGCAGACGATGAGAGCTGTGAGAAATTTAACATCTTAGAAAAATACGTTAAGTTTTTTGTAAAAGAATTTAGTGAGCTTAAAAATTTCAAAAAGCCTTTTGTTATCGACTGCGCAAATGGTGCTGTTGGCGTGAGCTTAGTGCCCATCGTCAAGGCACTTGGACTAAATGCGAAAATTTTATATGAAGATCCAGACGGAAATTTCCCAAATCACCACCCAGACCCAAGCGAAAAAGAGAATTTAAAAGAGATATTTTCGCTCATCGAAAAGAAAGAATTTGACCTTGGATTTGGCTTTGACGGAGATGGCGATAGGATCGCTGTTATAACGCCAAAAAGGGATATAAAAGGCGATGAACTGGCATATCTTTATGCGCTAAATATGAAACATCCAAAGGTGCTTGGCGAGGTTAAATGCTCACAAAATATGTATGATGAGATCGCCAAGATCGGCGAAGTTTTTATGGGAAAAACTGGTCATAGCAACATCAAAAAGATGATGAAAGAGCTAAATGTAGATCTTGCGGCTGAAGTGAGCGGCCATATCTTCTTTAAAGAGCGCTATTTTGGCTTTGATGATGCGCTCTATGCGATGATGAGGGTGCTTGAGCTAGTTCATAAGGGCTTTGACCTTGACGGTGAGCTTGATAAGATGCCGCTTGTCTTTAGCACCGATGAGATCAAGATAAAGACGACTGACGAGGCTAAATTTAAGATAGTTGCTAAGCTAAAAGAGTGCGTGAAAAAAGAGGGTTGCGACCTGCCAAAGATAAAAAATATCATTGATATTGATGGCATTAGAATTCAGTTTGAAAATGGCTGGGCGCTGGTGCGTGCGTCAAATACAACGCCGGTTATCGTTACTAGATTTGAAGCTAAAAGCAAGGAATTTTTAGAAGAGATCGAGCAAAAAGTGACAAATTTGCTAAAGAGCTTAATGTAGCTTACAAAAAGCATTTTGGGTTAAATTTACTCCAAAATGCTTTTCAAATTTTTATTTAAACATCCAACTTATCTGGCTTTTGCTGGTTTCTTTTCGGGCAGTTCCGCATACATGCCGTGCAACAATTCTCCAATCAAATTCGCATCCTCAAATTTCTCGAATACATGCATTAACGTCTTTGAGCCATTATAAGGATAACGTAGTTCTGAGTCTGCAAGAAGTCTGTCCGATGTCGGCGTTCTCTTTAAAAACAGTTCATTATTACAAATGTCACCTATCAGTTTACCGTTAAAATATACAAGGTATCCACCCATCATGGATTTTATGACAATATCGCCGAATTCAGAAAATCTATCGCGAACATATTCATTAAATTCATTCACTATGATCACTCACTTTGAATTTAGAGTTTGCCGCCTTCGACGACTAGAGATTCAGGATTTACGCTGTCACCATAGATCGGTTTTAGTGTTGCGTCATAGTCTTTGTGGAAGAAATTTTCTTTTCCAAGCTCGATGATCTCGTTATTTAGCCACTCAAGCAAGGCTTTGTTGCCCTTTTTGACAGCTGGAGCTATCACATCCACATCGCCAAGCGCCTCAACGCCAACGACAAAGCCAGGAGTCTCTTTCGCCCAGGCAAAAAGTAGGGCGTTATCATGCGCTAGAGCTGCACCTCTTTTATCAACCAAAGCTGCAAAAGTTTCGGTGTTTTGATCATACTTTAAAAGCTTGATATCAGGATAATTTTTTGTAAAAAATGCGTCTGCGGTTGTGCCTTTATTGACGATTAGTGTTTTATCTTTTAGTTCATCGACGCTCTTTATCACAGCGCCTTCTGGGCTAACGATGCCAAGTGAGACCTTCATATATGGAAGCGCAAAATCAACAACTTGCGCGCGCTCAGGCGTCTTTGTGAAATTTGCAAGCGTGATATCGACCTTGTCAGCTGTGAGCACTTCGACCCTGCCAGCAGCCTCGACTAGCTCAAATTTGACCTTGCTCTCATCGCCAAGCAAGTCTTTTGCGATGCGTTTTGCAAAGTAGATGTCATAGCCTTGGTTTTTGCCGTCTTTATCGACGTAGCCAAATGGCGGTTTGTCGCTAAAAACGCCTATCCTTATATATCCACGCTCTTTGATCTTTGCGATCGTATCAGCTTGGTTTGAAGCGGCCGCTTTGTCCGCACCTTTGTCATCACCACAACCCGTTAGAAAGACGGTAGCGACTAATGCTAATAAGAAAAATTTAAATTTTCTCACTCTTTCTCCTTTGAAAAATTTAGTAAATAAGAGCGACCAAATCTCGCTCTAAACGCATTTTGAAAAACGGCAAATTATCTCTTATTTTTTCTAAAACGAGAATAAATTTAGAAATTTCTTCGCTCTCTCGCTCTTTGGATTAGTAAAAAACTCCTCTGGTTCGCTGATCTCCACGATCGCTCCAGCGTCCATAAATACGATCTTATTTGCAACCGCTCTTGCAAAGCTCATCTCGTGGGTGACTATTAGCATCGTCATGCCATCTTTGGCTAAATTTAGTATCACGTCAAGCACTTCTCTAACGATCTCTGGATCAAGCGCAGCCGTAACCTCGTCAAATAGCATGATCTCAGGGTTTAAGCAAAGGCTTCTAACGATGGCTATGCGCTGCTTTTGGCCGCCGCTTAGCTCCTTTGGATAGGTAAATTTCTTATCAAGTAGCCCAACCTTGCTTAGCCACATATCAGCGGTCTTTTCAGCCTCAGCTCTATCTCTTTTTTGCACTTTTAAAGGTCCAAGAAGGACGTTATCTATGACGTTCATATGATCAAATAGCTCGTAGCTTTGAAAGACCATGCCTACCTTTTGGCGGATCCTTTGCCACTCATTAAATTTAGCATCTATCGCTTCGCCGTCTATGACGATCTCGCCGCTTGCTATGCTCTCAAGGCCGTTTATGCACCTAAGTGTTGTGCTCTTGCCACAGCCTGATGGTCCAAGAAGCACGACCACTTCGCCACTTTTAACCTCTAAGCTTATATCTTTTAAAGCGTGAAGCTCTCCATAAAATTTATTGATTTTTTTAAGTTCTAAGATATTTTCGCTCATTTTAGCTCCATTTTTCTTCTAGTTTTTTCGATAGTTTTGAGACTGGATAGCAGATCGCAAAATATAAAAAGAATATGAGCGTATATATCCAAAATGGCGCCATAGGATTTGTAAATACATTTCGCTCGATGATCTGCTGACCGACTTTGACCACCTCTACAACGCCGATTAGCACGACGATAGAGGTTGTTTTTATCATACGGCTTAGTAAATTTACTGCTCCAGGCACCAGCCTTCTAGTAGCAAGCGGGATGATGACATAAAAGTAAATTTGAAATTTACTAAGTCCTAGTGAGGCGGCTGACTCAAACTGGTGCTTTGGTATCGAGGTGATCGCTCCTCGCACGATATCCATCATCTCAAAAACGCCCCAAAGGCTAAAGACGATGAGCGAGGCGGTAAATGCTGAGATATGGATATCAAAAGCCTTGCTAACGCCAAAATAAAATAAAAATAGCCAGACGATCTGAGGCATGATGCGAACGATCTCGAGGCAAATTTTTAAAATAAGATAGATAAATTTGTTTTTCATGCTCATCAAAACGCCAAGTATGAGGCCGCCGATGACGGAGATGATGATAGAGATGAGTGAAATTTCAGTGCTTACTACAAGACCTTCAAGCAGTCTTAGTAAATTTTGCGTGTCAAATAATATACTAACTCCTTGCATTTCTCACCCTTTTTTCGACGTAGCTAAGCGCCAGCGAGACTGGCAAAATGATGACAAGATAGCTAATAACCAGCATAAAAAGCGCCTCATCTGTCTTGTAGTAAAGTCCGATGAGATCTTTTGCGACGTAAACTAGATCAGCAAGTGCTACGATGCTGACGATGCTTGTCTCTTTTAGTAAAAATATGACGTTTGCGCTGATGCTTGGAAGTGCCACGCTAAAGGCTTGTGGCAAGATGACATATCTTAGGAGCTGGTTTTTACTAAGTGCGATGCTAAGTCCTGCTTCTATCTGCGACTTTCTCACCGCCTCAAAGCCAAGTCTAAAGCTCTCGCTCATGTAGCTGCCACCAAGAAAGCTAAGTCCAGCGACCGCACAGGTAAAGCCACTCATCGACACTCCAAGCTTTGGCAAGCCGTAGTATAAAAAGAAGAGCTGGATAAGAAGCGGTGTGTTTCTTGAAAGCTCAACGTAGCAATCAACTAGTTTTGAGAGAAATTTTAGCTTGTAAAATTTCACAGCCATGCAAAAAATGCCTATCAAAATAGAAAAAACGATCCCTAAAAAGGCGATCTGGCAGGTGAGAATCCCAGCCTTTACAAAAAGGGGGTAAAATTTCTCAATAAACTCAAAATCCATAAACTTTAATCCAATCTGAAAAATGGAGATATTCTAACTTAATAATCATAAATTTAAAACTAATTAGGTATTATCACGCTTTAAATTTAAGCTTACAAAAAGGATAAAATTTGATCGATCTTTTTCAGATCATCGGCTTTTTAGGGATGATTTGTATCGTGATGGGCTACTTTTTACTTCAGATCGGCCGCCTAAATAGCCGCGATCTAGCCTATCAGATAATAAATTTAGCAGGTGCGGTGCTGCTTATAATCTCGCTTTTTGTGCACTTTAACCTCGGCTCATTTTTGATAGAGGTCTTTTGGATAATCATTACGATTTATGGAATTTATAAAATTTACAAGGAGAGAGCGTGAGAGCGTATGCAGAGTGGGAAGAGCAGGAGCTTTTGTTTTTATCGCTGCCACATAGTAAGAGCGACTGGGAGCCTTATTTGGAGGAGATTTTGGCGGGCTATGAGGAGCTTGTGGCTGCTATTACGCCGTTTGAAAAGGTGGTGCTCATCTGCCCTGATGAGGCAAATTTTGATAGATTTAAGAAATTTAAAAATGTAGAGTTTGTTAAGCTTGATACTGACGATACTTGGATCAGAGACTACGGCATGATCGACGTTTGCACCAAGGACGGCGTAAAGAGCTATGACTTTAAATTTAACGCTTGGGGCGGTAAATTTAAGAGTTCAAAAGATGATGCGATAAATTTGGAGCTAGCTAAAATTTATAAAACTAAGCTTGAGCCTGTTGATATGATACTAGAGGGCGGAAGCATCGAGTTTAACGGAGATGGCGTGCTTTTAACCACCTCAAAATGCCTGCTAAATGAAAATAGAAACAAAGCGCTTAGCAAAGAGCAAATCGAAGAAAAATTAAAAAGTTTGTTTGGCTTAAAGCGTATCAT
Source organism: Campylobacter concisus (assembly GCF_003049065.1). GTDB lineage: Bacteria > Campylobacterota > Campylobacteria > Campylobacterales > Campylobacteraceae > Campylobacter_A > Campylobacter_A concisus_BE. The sequence continues at coordinate 41,434 of NZ_PISC01000008.1, forward strand.
CTGGCTTGAAAATGGCTTTATAAGAGGCGATGACACAGATAGCCACATCGACACTTTAGCGCGCTTTATCACGCCTGATACGATAGCTTACGTAGCTTGCGAAGATGAGAGTGATGAGCACTTTGATGAGCTTAAAAGGATGGAGGATGAGCTTAAAAAAACTGGCTTTAAGCTGCTTGCTCTGCCACTACCAAAACCTAAATTTTATGATGGCAAAAGGCTTGGCTGCACCTATGCAAACTTCATCTTTATAAATGGTGCGCTAATCGTGCCAACATATAACGACAAAAACGATGAAAAGGTGCTAAATTTACTAGCCAAGGCGCTGCCAGATAGAAAGATCATCGGTGTAAATTCGCTAGTTTTTGTCCGTCAAAATGGCTCACTTCACTGCTCAAGCCAAAATAGATACAAAAGGTCTTAATCTTGTCAAGTCCGTTTGATTATGAGTTTAACAGCATAAATAAGCAAGAGTGCACGCAGGGCGAAAATAAGGCTGTTATCGCAGCTGGAGCTTGCGCCTTTTTGCTAGCACTTGTGAAATTTACAGCTGGACTTTTTAGTGGCTCGGTCGCTGTGCTTGGCTCGGCGATTGACTCGATGCTTGATTTTATCGTTTCGCTTTTAAATTTATTTGCGCTTAGAAAGTCAAGAAAGCAAGCTGATGAGAAATTTAACTTTGGCTACACAAAGCTAGAAGCGTTAGCAGCGCTATTTGAGTGCGTCATCATCGTAGTGGCTGCTGGATATATATTTTATGAGAGCGTTAAGAAATTTAGCGAGCCAAATTTAGAGATAGACCTTGGCTTAAGTCTTGGCGTGATGGTATTTTCGGTCGTAGTGACGCTATGTTTGGTGCTATTTTTAAACCAAATTTCTAAAAAAAGTGGCAACCTTATCATAAAAGCAGACGCGCTGCACTATAAGATGGACCTTTTTAGCAACCTTGCGGTCATCATCTCGCTACTTATCATTAAATTTAGCGGATTTGTGATGATAGATGCGATCTTTGGTATCGTGATAAGCGGCTACATCGCTCAAAGCGCCATAAGTCTTGGCAAAGACGCCTTTGGTGTCTTGCTAGATCACGCAGCAAGCCATGAGGTCACAGCTGAGATCATCAAGATGATAAAGGCAAAAGAGAGGATTTCAGACTTTCACTACCTAAACACAAGACAGAGCGCAAATACCATATTTTTAACGCTGCATTTAGTTTTTGACAAAGATATCTCGCTTTACGACGCGCACGAGGTGGCCGACTCGCTTGAAGCTGAGATAAGAGAGAAATTTAAGGAATTTTCGTGGCAGATAACCACGCATTTAGACCCATACAACGACAAAGAAGGGAGATGAGATGAAAGTAGCACTACTTCAACAAGAATTTAAAGGGACAAAAGAGGCGACTATCGCAAAGACACTTGAGCTAATAGCCGAGGCAAAAAAAGGCGGTGCTGATCTAGTTGTCTGCCAAGAGCTGCACCAGACGCAGTACTTTTGCCAAAGCGAGGATACAAATTTCTTTGATCATGCAAACGACTGGCAAGAAGACGTCGCTTTTTGGGGTAGGGTAGCAAAAGAAAATGGCGTGGTTTTAGTCACTTCGCTCTTTGAAAAGAGGGCTGACGGACTTTATCACAACACCGCCTTTGTCTTCGAGCGTGACGGCAGCGTGGCTGGCAAATACAGAAAAATGCACATCCCTGATGACCCTGGATTTTACGAGAAATTTTACTTCACGCCTGGTGACATTGGCTTTGAGCCTATTGAAACTAGTCTTGGCAAGCTTGGCGTTTTGGTATGCTGGGATCAGTGGTATCCAGAGGCAGCAAGGCTAATGGCGCTAAAAGGGGCGAAAATTCTCATCTATCCAACGGCTATTGGCTGGTTTGAGGGCGATAGTGATGATGAAAAGTCAAGACAGCTTGAAGCGTGGGTGGCGGTGCAAAGAGGTCACAGCGTGGCAAATGGTCTGCCAGTTGTTGCAGTAAATCGTGTGGGCTTTGAAAAAGATGATAGCGGCGTTATGGATGGGATAAAATTTTGGGGAAATAGCTTTGTTTTTGGGCCACAAGGCGAGCAGTTATTTCGCGCAAATAGCACAGATGAGCTTTGCAAGATCGTTGAGATAGACATGAAAAGAAGCGAAGAAGTGCGCAGAATTTGGCCATTTTTAAGAGACCGCAGGATCGATGCCTACGCAAATATCACAAAGAGATTTATCGATTAAATTTAGAGCTAGAATTTCTAGCTCTTAAAATTTAGAATGCTCGTAAAAGAAATATAAATTTATTCTTAAGAAAATATTTTTTTAAGCCTTGATTGTGTAGAATAGTTGCAACTTTACCAAAATGGCATAAAAATATCATATCAAAAAGATACAAAGCTAAATTTATAGAATAAAATAGCCTTAAATTTTTTGAAAGGATTTTAGATGAAAACTACTTCTTTGGCACTTGCTGGATTGCTTTTGGCAACAACACTTTCAGCAAAAGAATTTATCAGTATCGGCACTGGCGGCATGACAGGTACATACTATCCGATAGGTGGAGCGATCTGCCGCTTGGCAAATAAAAATACAGACGTAAAATGCTCTGTTCAATCAACTGGCGGCTCTGTTTATAACGTAAATAACGTCCTTAAAAAAGAGCTCACATTTGGCTTTGTTCAAAGTGACGTCGTCTATGATAAGTATAACGGCACTGGCAAATTTGACGGAGCAAAAGACGAAAATTTACGCTCAGTAGTTGCGATCTATCCAGAGCTTCTTGCATTTGTTGTAGCAAAAGACAGCGGCCTAACAAGCGATCTCTCTTCATTTGCAGGTAAAAAATACAACGTCGGAAACCCAGGCAGCGGCAACGAAGTGAGCACGCTTGAAGTCTTTAAAGCAAAGGGCTTTGACGTTTCAAAACTAGGATACCGCGGTGTTTTAACAGTTGGCGAATGCCCACACGCACTAAAAGATAAAAAGATAGACGGATATAGCTTTGTCGTTGGTCACCCAACTGCAAACATCACTGATGCTGCGACATCTTTACCTATTGATATCCTAAACATCGAAGGTAGCGAGATCGATAATCTTCTTAAAGAAAAACCATACTTTGCAAAAGGCGTGATCCCAAAAGGCTCTTATGACGGCGTCGATCACGATGTAAATACTATTGGTGTAAAAGCTGTTTTAGTAACTAGCAAAGATACAAAAGATGAGGCTGTAAAAGCTGTGATAAAAGCTATCTTAGATAACTTTGATGAGTATAAAACTCTTCACCCAGCGCTAAAATCAGTTAAAAAAGAAGATCTTGTTCAAGGTCTTTCAGCTCCGCTTCACCCAGCTGCAGAGGCTGCATTTAAAGAAGCTGGCATCTTAAAATAATCCATTTCCAGGGGCTTTTGCCTCTGGATAAAATTTAAATATGCAAATTTCTTCTAAATTTATATATTTAAATTTTAAAGGAGAAAGATGAACGAAGTTAATGACAACGAAGAACAATTTGTCGAGGTAAAGACAAGAGAGATAAATAGCAATATTTACAACTATTTCATCGCATTTGCGTGTTTCTCTTGGTCAGTTTTTCAGCTTTATATAGCGTATTTCCCACTAAATACTAACATCTCACGCTCAGTGCACCTAGCCTTTGCGGTTGGGCTTGTATTTTTGCTCTATCCAGTCACTTTTCATAAAAAGGCTCACTCAAGTTTGCCGTTTTACGACCTAGTTTTTTGCGTGGTAGGCGTTGTTGCCGTGCTTTATCCAGCGGTTTATTTTTATGAGTTAGCTGATAGGACAGGGGACTACATCACTCAAGATATCGTCATATCGTTTTTAGCGATCATTGTCTTGCTTGAGGCTGGCAGGCGTGTCATGGGACCAGCGCTTCCTATCATTTGTATATTATTTTTGATATATGATCACTTTGGTCCTTATATGCCAGACATTATCGCTCATCAAGGCGCTAGCTTTGAAAAGATCGCAGGACACATGTTTTTGACAACTGAGGGCGTCTTTGGCGTGCCTATTGGCGTTAGCGTTAGTTTTATCTACCTTTTTGTTCTTTTTGGTTCATTGTTAGAGCGAGCAGGCGCTGGACAATACTTTATAAATTTAGCCTTCTCGCTTCTTGGCAAATATAGAGGTGGCCCAGCTAAGGCTTCAGTCATCGCAAGCGGCCTAACAGGTATGGTCTCAGGTAGCTCAACAGCAAACGTCGTAACCGTTGGTACATTTACCATACCGCTTATGAAAAAAGCTGGTCTTTCACGCACAAAAGCTGGAGCTATCGAGGTTGCAGCTGGCGTAAATGGACAACTCATGCCTCCTATCATGGGTGCGGCTGCTTTTATCATCGCTGAGTTTTTAGGTATGACATATACAAATGTCATGATGGCAGCGGTTATCCCAGCATTTGCTTGTTATTTGTCACTATTTTTCATCGTGCATCTAGAGAGTGTTAAACTTGGACTAAAAGGCATAAATCAGAGCGAATTTCACTCAAGATTTAAAATTTTCGTTAGCGGTCTTCACTATATAACGCCTATTTTGATCCTGCTTTATACGCTTTTAATCGCAAAAGAGTCAGCCATAGCTGCAGCGTTTAATGCGATTGGATTTTTATTTTTGATAATGATCTTTCAAGAGCCAACTAAAAAGCTTGCTTCAGGCGAAAAAGTAGGACTAAGTGACGTGCTTCTTGGTTTTGAGGATATATTTTGGGCGATGGTCGCAGCTGCAAAGAGCATGACCACAATAGCCATCGCAACCGCACTTGCTGGCATCATCGTGGGCTCTATCTCGCTTACTGGCCTTGGTCAGGTGCTCTCTGATCTAGTTGAGCTTTTAGCAGGCGATAACATCATGATGATCCTAGTTTTAACAGCTCTTATGTCGCTCATCCTTGGCATGGGTCTTCCAACGACAGCAAACTACATCGTCGTCTCAAGCCTTGTTGCGCCAGTTATCTTGTTTTTGGCGCATAAAAATGGCTTTTTGATCCCTGCTATCGCCGTGCATCTTTTTGTATTTTACTTTGGAATTTTAGCCGATGACACGCCACCAGTTGGCATCGCAGCCTACGCAGCAGCGGGCATTGCTAAAGCAAATCCAATAACCGTTGGCGTGCAAGGATTTTTTTACGATCTAAGAACGGCGATTTTGCCATTTGCTTTTTTCTTTAACAACAAACTTATGCTAATTGATAGCATAAACACGAGCGATCCACTTGATTCAAAAGGTATCGTTTGGATGAGCAATCCACTTGAAATTTTGCTCGTCTTTGGTATGGCAGTTGTAGGCATGTTTGCCTTTTCAAGCTTGCTTCAAGGCTACTACGTCACAAAGCTTAGGATTTGGGAGAGGGCGCTACTTATCCCAGTCGTGCCTCTAGCACTTGTGCCAAACATCTGTGTGAAATTTGGCCTAATGCCAAACGAATACACAGCCTACATCGTAGCAGCGGCCATTTATGGCTTTGTTTTTATGACCCAGTGGGGCATAAAAGATAAACCGCTTGATCAAATAAGAGCGATATAACATTAGGCAAGATCTCTCTTGCCTAAACTTTTTTAAATTTATTTCTATTGATTTTGTAAAAAGTGAGAATTTAGGCTTTAAAAGCCTAAAGATCAAAGTTGTTTTGAGCGTTTTAGATCGCCTGCAAACTCGCAAGACATCTTATCACTTAGTTTGCAACCTTTTTCTAAGAAGGTGTAAGCCTCTTTAAATTTCTTAGCTTCTATTAGCATCGAGCCTATCATACCGCAAGAGTAGCCGTCGTTTTGCTCGCAAGCTTTGTTAAAAAGTTCTCTTGCTTTTTGCGGATCGTTATCTAGATAAATTCCACCAGCTGCTGAGCAACCCTCTTTTTCGCCACCTTGACAAGCTTTGTTGTAAAACTCTAACGCTTTGTTGCTATCTGGTACGTCTGTTTTGCCAAGCTGATAGATTGCACCTACTTTTACGCATGATTTCGCGTCATTTGCTGCGCATCCTGCTTCAAATTTAGACAAAGCCTCAGTGAAATTTGAGTCAGCATAAGCTTTCAAGCCATCTTCAAAGTCGCCTGCTAGAGCGCAAGCTGCAAGAAGCGAGATAAAAATCATTTTTTTCATTAAATTTTCCTTTTGTAAAGTAATATGCAATTTTAACATATTAAATTTACACTTACTTGATGAAAAATAATTACGATTTTAAAATTTGCTCTTGCTCTTTGTAGTCAGGCATGATGGCTTCTATAAATTTATAAAAACTGCTTTGATGATGCGGATAGAGCAGGTGAGTAAGCTCGTGAAGCACGACGTATCGCACAGCTGAGAGCGGTTTTTCTATAAGTCTTAGGCTTAAGTTTATATAGCCTTTTTTGTGGTTGCAGCTGCCCCAGCGAGTTTTGCTATCTCTTATGACGATGCGACTAACTGGCTTATTGATATGAGGCTGATAGTAGTTTATAAGCTCTAAAAATAGCTCTTTTGCTCTTGCTTTTTTAAAGCGCTCAAGTGCCTTTAAATTTGGCGTTATGATAAATTTATCTTCAAAAAATGGCACATTTATGCTCTCATCAAATTTGATCTTATAAATTTGCCCAAGAAATTTCATCTCATCATCTTTTGGCAAATTTAAAAGAGCTTTTTTGTAAGCATTTTCAAGCCAAATTCTGTGCGTCTCAAGAAAGCTAAGAGCCATCTTTTGCGTGCTGTAAAATGGCATAGAAAGCGTGATCTTAGCGTCCTTACCAACTCTTAATCGCATAGCCTTTACATTTGTTTTAAAATTTATTAAAACGCTTAAGCCATAAAAGTCTAAATTTAGGCTCTTTTGCCTTAAACTAGGCGTTTTTCTTGCCACTTTTTGCTTCTCCAGCGCCATGTATTTGCAAGGCCTCTTAGCCACTCATCAGCGCAAAATCCTATCCAAACGCCAACGATGCCCCAGCCAAGGTGTATGCCTAAGAAATATCCAAGCGGCAGCGAAAGCCCCCACATAAAGATAAGCCCAGTCGCTAGCGGGAATTTCGCGTCGCCACTTGCACGAAGGGCATTTACGATGACGATGTTAAAGGTTCTGCCAGCTTCTAGCACGATCGAGAGTGTAAAGAGTGGTAGCATTATCTTGCGCAAGCCATCATCTAAATTTAGTGCGTCCATGATCTTATACTTTAAGGCGTAGGCGATCAAAACGACGACGAGCGTGATAGAAATTCCAAGCCACAAGGCTTTAAAGGTTCTTGCGTAAGCCTCGTTAAACTCGCTAGCTCCCACTAAATGCCCCACGATGACCTCGTTTGCCACGCTGATACTAGCTCCACAAAGCAAGATGAGAAGAGTGATCTGAAAGTAGATAGTCTGCACGCTAAGAGTTGCCTCGCCCATGCTCGCGATAAAGCCAAAAGCGACCATGTATTGCGCCATCCAGAGTAAATTTTCGCCAGCGCTTGGTAGGCCAACTGAGAGTATTTTCTTTAAAATTCCAAACGGCACGACAAGCAGTCCGCTAAGATAAATTCTAACTTTTGCCACGCGTATGAGCATGTAAAGTAGGACAAAAAGGCCTATTAGTCTGCCCACAAATGTCGAGATAGCAACACCTTGCAGGCCTAAATTTGGCAGATCAAACCAGCCAAAAAGAGCGATGGCGTTGCCAAAGATGGTGATGATGTTCATCAAAACCGAAGTTAGCATCACAGCAGTTGCTAGATTATAGACGCGAAGCACCGCAGCTAGCACCATGCCGATGCCATCAAATAGCAATGCAAAGCCAAGGATGTGAAGGTATGAGAAGCTATCGTTTATGAGATCACTTGGCACGTTTAGTAAATTTAAGATGTTGTAGCCAAAGACGTAGATGATGATGGCTGAAAAGATGCCAAAGACCGTATTTGACGTGATGCTTGCGTGTATGACGCTTGAAGCTAGCTCGTTTTGCTTTGCTCCAAGTGCTTGTGCGACGACGACTGAGCAGCCCATGCTTAAAAAGTTAAAAATGGTCATAAAAAGGTCCATCACTTGATTGCCCGCACCCATGGCGCCAACTAGATGCACGCTCACTTTTGTCACCATGTAGGTGTTTATGATAAGCGTTATAAAGTGCAAAAACATATCTAAAAATATAGGGACGACCAGCTTTTTCATAGAAAGATTCATAAATTTCTCCTTTTTTAAATTTTGGGCGATTATAGCCAAATTAGGTTTTAGCTCCCTTTTGATATAATCCAAAAAATTTAAAATTTGAGAGAAAAATGGCATTAATCGACCTAATAGACGTAAGTAAAAAATTTGGCGCAAATGAAATTTTAAATGGTGTAAATTTTAGTATAAATGAAAATGAAAAGATAGCGATCATCGGCAAAAACGGCAGCGGCAAGAGCACACTTATGAAGATCATCTCCGGCGAGGTGGTAGCAGATAGCGGAAGACGCATAGTGCAGAGCTTAATAAGCGTCGAGATGCTAGCGCAAAATCCAAATTTTAACGCCACATTTAGCGTAAGAGATGCGCTAAATAACGAGCTAAAAGAGATATTTGACGCGATAAGCGAGTATGAAAAAAGCGGCGCCCTGCTAGCAAATGACCCAGAAAACAGAGAAATTTTAAAAGAGCAAGAGAGACTTTTAAAATTTATAGAGGCAAAAGACGGCTGGAATATCGAGCACAAGATCGAGCGAATTTTGCAAGAATTTAAGCTAAAAGAGTATGAAAACAGACCCATTTGCTCGCTAAGTGGTGGCGAGATCAGGCGTGTGGCACTGGGCGCGCTCATCCTTAAAAAGCCAGATGTGCTGCTGCTTGATGAGCCGACAAACCACCTTGATGTCTATATGGTCAAATTTCTTGAAGATATGCTTAAAAGCTCAAATCAAAGCATAGTTTTTATAAGCCACGATAGGTATTTTATCGATGCGCTGGCAACTAGGTGCGTTGAGGTCGAGGATGCAAACTTAAAAAATTTCGAGGGCGGATACGCAAACTATCTAACCAAAAAAGAGGAAATTTTAGCTAGCCTTGCAAAGTCGCATGAGACGCTGCTAAAACAGCTAAAGGCTGAAGAGGAGTGGCTAAGGCGCGGCGTGAAAGCTAGACTAAAGCGAAATGAGGGCAGAAAAGAGCGGGTGCTTGCTATGCGCGAGGAGGCTAAGAAAAACCCAGGCGTGATAAGGCGTGTGAGGCTTGAGCTAGAGCGTGCGAGTAAAAATTTCAACCAAGTTCAGAGCCAAAACCGCAAAAAAATGCTCTTTGAGTTTAAAAATTTAAGCAAAAGTATAGACGGCAAGGTGCTTTTTGAAAAATTTGACGCAAGGGTCTTGCAGGGCGAAAGGATCGCCATTGTGGGACGAAATGGCAGTGGAAAGAGCACGCTACTTAAAATTTTGCTAGGGCTTGAAAAGCCAAGTAGCGGCGAGATAAAAAGAGGCGAGGTGAGTATCGGCTACTTTGATCAAGCTAGAAATGTCCTTGATGATGACAAGAGTTTAATAGAGACATTTTGTCCAAATGGCGGCGATCACGTGCTAGTTCGTGGGCAAAATATGCATGTTTATGGCTATCTTAAAAATTTCCTCTTTCCAAAGGAATTTTTAGATAAAAAGATAGGCGTTTTAAGTGGTGGCGAGAAAAACCGCGTCGCGCTTGCGATGCTTTTTACCAAAACTTACGATGTGCTGGTGCTTGACGAGCCGACAAACGACCTTGACATCGCAACTATCAACATCTTAGAAGACTACTTGCAAAGCTTTGAAGGGGCTATTTTGCTAGTTAGTCACGATAGATATTTTGTCGATAAGATGGCAAATAAGCTCTGGGCGTTTGAGGGGACAAAGATAAATGTCTTGCACGAGGAGTATAGCGTCTATTTGGAGCTTGAAGATGAGATGAAAGAGCTTGATAAATTTGAAAAAGAGCTAGCAAATAGCCAAAATGAAGCCAAGCAAAAGAGCAAAACCAGTGCAAAACTAAGCTACAAACAAACGCAAATTTTAAACACATATCCAGATAAAATTTCAGCTCTTGAAGCAAGAGTAGCTGAGCTAAATGAGGGGCTTAGCGATCCAAAAATTTATCAAGAAGTGGGGCTAATTAAGCTTTATGAAGAGCTAGAAAGTGCAAAAGCCGAGCTTGAAAGTCTAGAAAATGAGTATTTTGAAGTGCTTGAGATCGCCGAGGAGCTAGAGTAGCTTGAAAAAGATCGGTAGGATAAGCGCGCTAAATACGAGAGTTGTTAGGCAAAATTTAGCCACAAGCATGAGCCTTTTGATAGGTAAAGAGAGATTTAGCGGGGTGTTTTCACCAGAGATAGAAAAATATGAAGTAGGCGATCTAGTCCGGATAAAATATAAAAAGGTTGGATTTTTAAATAAGATAGAGACCATTAGGCTAATCGCGACAAATAGAGAAAATTCGGACTTATATGAAAGGTTGAAAAATTTATTTTATATGATTATGTTTTTTTATTTTTCTCTTTTTTTATTGATGGTGATTTATTATGGGGTTTTAAAGAATTTTAGTATTATTGGAGCTATTTTAGCGTTATGTGCTGTCTGGCTATTAAATACAGTAGTTAGAGTAGTATATTATCAGTTTTTGATTTTTAGATATTTTATATTTGGATAGAACTTTGAAATTTAAATGTATGAAAGGTTTTTGCGCCATGATGAGGTCGCTAAATTTGTTTGAAACGAGGCTAAAATGCTAAAAAAACATCCGCTAATCTCAGTAATAATCGCCATTGTTGTGATATTTTTTGCTACCTACTTTTTTGTCTTTGGGTTAGTTTCTATTTTAGATGACGACATTGGCGATAGTAAAGAGCTAAATAATAGCTTTTTTTACGTCAAAGACGACAAGGTCTATGCCTTGGTGCCAAGTGGTGGTAAATTTGAGCTAATAGGCGTGAGGGCCAGCAAATTTAGATACATTGACACTGGCAAATACGACAACAGAAACGTTGGCGCTAGCGATAAGGCTGTATATTGTGGTAATCTCGTGATGAGCGGGCTTGATCCAAATGGCGTTAGAGCGCTTGGCAATGGCTACTTTGGCGATGGCAATGTAACATATTTTTGCGATAGCGAAAGCGAGACAAACCTCGAAATATCCGCACTTAAAGAGTTTTGGGACATCCTCTCACATAAAATGTTTAAAACCCCAAAGGCGCAAACTCATATCTATAAATTTAGGCAGGTTGATAACGCAAATTTAGCAGCGATCTTGGGCTTTGGCTACGCAAGTGACGGCGTGAAGGTCTATCATGAGGGCAAAGAGCTAGAGGGCGCAAATGCCAGCAAAATGCGCTACATCGAGCAGGTATCTGGCAGAAAGAGCGTGCATTTTACGACTGATGGGGAAAATGTCTATTACGACAGCACAAAACTAGGGATCAAATTTAGCCCGCAAATGCGTGATATCGGCGAGATATGGCGCATTCATTATCTTTATGAGCCAAATTCTGGCATGGTCTATGCAAACGATCATGAATTTGACCAAAAATTCGCCCCATACGAGCCACTTTTTAACCTAGAAGATAAGCATACCTATCACGCTCTTTTTCGCGGCAAAGGCGGGATCTATCACTGGGAGCGAAAGTGGCAGTGGTATAACAGCATAGATGAGGGCGAGTTTGTAAGGGACGGCGATGATCCGTTTAAAGGCGAGATAACGCCGCTATATGGCGATGTGGTGATAAGCGATGGCAAGACATATTTTTTAAAAACCTATGAAATTTGGCACAACACAAAACAGAACCACAGCCTAAGCTCACGCCACACGTCTATCGTAAGGCTTGATACAAAAGAGCAGTGGCGAAAGATCGGCTTTGTAAGAAACGATGGCTACGGAGCGGTCTATGCAAACGGCGATAAGACCTATTATTTTGATAACGTCGGCTACGGCTGGCGTTTTAACAGCAGCATTTATGATATAAACGACCTTGGCGTGGTTGAAATCCTCACTCGTCCTTATGACTCAAATGTTGAGAATTTAAAACTTGATGAGATAGTAAAAATGGTAGATCAAGGCGCTATGGTGCCAGCTGAGGGCGAGGTGGTGATCGATGCGATAAGCGACTTTGATGATTACTCGCAAAAATATGCCTACTGGATATTTTTAGCCATCGCATTTATAATGTCGGTAGTTGGCGCTATTTTTAAAAATAAAAATCAAAAAAGCGAGCTTAAAAAAAGGGTGGATGATTATAGATAATGAGAAAAATTACTATTAGATTTGTTTATTTTTTAGTTATCTTGATGCTATTTTTTGTTTTGGCGATGCTTTATTTATGGCATGAGGGCGAGCATCAAAGAAGCTTTGCAAACATTGATAATAGCGAGTTTTACCGCTCGCCTGAGGGTAAAATTTACGTTCAAATTTCAGGTAGCGGCAAGTATGAGCTAAAAGGCGTCGATGAGGCTAGTTTTAGGGTCTTAAAGCTAAAACACGCGTATGATTACTCAAACGTGGGAGCTGATAAAAATCATGTCTATTGCGCTAGAGAAATTTTGCCTGGTCTTGATCCAAAAAGTGCCAAAGTGCTTGGCAATGGCTATCTAAGTGATGGCAAGATAAGCTATTTTTGCGCTACTAGAAGCGAGAAAGAGCCAGGATTTAGCGAATTTGGCGCCATTATGAAAAACCTTGCTCACGTTTTTATAAAAAGCTACGATGATAGCCCTTATTTTTACAGGACAAAAAGGGTTGAAAGCACAAATTTAGAGCCTATCTTTGACGCTGGTTTTGCAAGAGACGGTAGCACGCTTTACTACAAGGGCGAAAAGCTTGACGCAGATCCTAACGAGCTAAGATACATCGCGACAGAAAGCGGCGCTGCTAGCGGATATTACACAGATGGCAAAAGCTTGTTTATGGGCTTTTATAGGCTTGATACAAGCTATTCAGATGAGACGCGCCGGATATGCTATGACCCAAAGCACGATATAGAATATCTTTTTGAGCCAAAAAGTGGAGCGGTGTTTGCAAATGAGCATAAATTTAGCGCTCAAAATATGCCTTATAGCGCCATTTATAGCGTGGATAACGTGCATTCGTTTTGGCCTCTTTTTGCCAGCAAAGATGGAATTTACTTTTGGGATGGCACGAAAAACGAACAAGCTAAAATTTCAGACTACCAGCTAAAAGGCGAGCTAAAAAGGCTCTATGCTGATGTTTTTGTAGATGAGAGCTTGGCGTATTTTTTACAGCAAGGCGAAGAGTGGCGGCGCTCAAAGCATGGCAGGCACTTAGAGGCGCAAACAGTCTCTTTATATAAATTTGCCCCAAGCAGCTCTTGGCGTGAGGTAGGGCAGGTAAGAGATGGCGAGTATGGCGCGGTCTATACAAACGGCGAGAAGGTCTATTTTTTTAGCAAGATAAAGCCATTTTATGGCATAAAGCATAGCGTTTATGAGGTGGTGGGTCCTAGCGTCATAGAAATTTTAACAAGAGCGTCTAAAGAGCTTAGCGCAAAAGATATCAGCGATATGATAAAGCGTGGCGAGCTAGTGGAGGCAAGCGGCGAAGAGGTCGCAAGATCGAGGATAGAGTATGACTCGCCAAAGATCATTTTGTATATCACATTTGGCATCGCTTTTGTCGTCATAGTGCTAACAACTCTTGCAAAACCAAAGAGAGATGAAAGAGACTTGAGATAAATTTCAAAGTAGCTATTTTTGGTGGCTAAAGCTTAAAATTTCATAAAAATTTAAAGAGAAAATTTGGCCTATTTACTCTTTTTTGTTATTTTAAGGCAAAACTGAAATTTATAAAAAGGAGAAAAATGTTTAAATTTCAAAGGTCAAAATTTAATAATTCAGTATTTATCCCATCGCTTGTTATTATATTTTTAATAGCGGCATTTGCAGCGATATTTCCAAATTTCTCAAATGAGTTTTTTAAGGGTATGCAAAACTACATCGCGGCCAAATTTGGCTGGTTTTATATCCTAGTCGTTGCCGTCATACTGCTAAGCGTCATCATTCTTGGCTTTAGTAAGCTTGGCGAGATCAAACTAGGAGCTGATCACGTAAAGCCAGAGCACAAAAATATCTCGTGGTTTTCTATGCTGTTTGCCGCTGGCATGGGCATAGGTCTAGTGTTTTTTGGTGTGGCTGAGCCGCTCATGCACTATCTAAACCCACCAGTTGGCGACGCGCAAACTATCGCAGCGCAAAAGCTTGCGTTGAATATCACATTTTTTCACTGGGGCATGAGCGCATGGTCGGTTTATGCCATTGTGGCGCTTATCCTTGCCTTTTTCTCGTATAGGCACGGCTTGCCACTCACGCTTAGATCGGCATTTTATCCGATCATCGGAGATAAAATTTACGGCAAGATAGGTAGCGCCATCGATACATTTGCCGTTGTGGCGACCCTTTTTGGTGTGGCGACATCGCTGGGATATGGCGTACTTCAGGTAAATGCTGGCCTTACGCACGTTTTTGGGCTGCCGACTATGCATATCACGCTTCTAATAGTGCTTTGTTTTGCAGCTACCATCTCAGCGGCAAGTGGTGTCGATAAGGGCATCAAGATCTTATCAAACGCAAATATCGCGCTAGCTATATGTTTTATGTTTTTGATACTATTTTTGGGCGATACGACGCAGCTTCTAAAGTCGTTTGTGCAAAACAGCGGCGACTACATCTCTACGCTCATTTCAAATACATTTAATCTCTACGCCTACGAGAGGCAAAACGAGAGCTGGCTTGGCGGCTGGACGCTGCTATACTGGGCTTGGTGGCTATCTTGGTCGCCGTTTGTGGGGCTATTCATCGCTAAAATTTCAAAAGGCAGGACGATAAGAGAATTTGTCATAGGCGTGCTTTTAGTGCCAACTGGCTTTACTTTTGCTTGGATGAGCTTTTTTGGTAACTCGGCGATTGCGCTTGTTCAAAGTGGCTTTAGCGAGCTAGCGACCACGGTAAATTCCGACTCAGCCTCAGCACTTTTTATGTTTTTAGAAAAATTTAGCTTCTCAGGCGTGCTAAGCGTGATCGCAGTCTTTATGATCGTCATATTTTTCGTGACTTCTGCCGACTCTGCGGCGATCGTTATGAACATGCTTTGCTCAAACGGCAAGGATGATACACCAGTTTGGCAAAAGGTCTTTTGGGGCGTTACAGTGGGCGTCGTGGCGGCATTTTTGATGCTAGCAGGCGGTCTTGCCTCACTTCAGGCACTTACGATCACGACAGCACTGCCATTTTCCATAGTGCTACTTGGCGCCATTTACGGGCTATTTAAGGCGCTACGTGTGGATCTAACCAAAAAAGAGACAAATAACTTTAGCAACATGCCCATTAGTGATCTTTCAAAGCCGTGGCAAGAGCGCCTAAGTGCGATCATTACGCTGCCAGGCAAGAAAGATGGCAAGAAATTTTTAAACGAAGTCGTGCTAAAAGCTTTTAACGAGCTAAAAGAGGAATTTGCCAAAAACGGCCTTGAAGCAAAGGTCACAAATGGCGAAAATTTTGTAAATTTAAACGTTGGACTTGGCGATGAGATGGACTTTAGATATGGCGTCTATCTCACCAAAAGTCAGAGCCCAGACTACACCAGAGAGCTTGACGGCGACGATCTTTACTACAGAGCCGAGGTCTATCTAAAAGAGGGCGGTCAGGACTACGATGTGCTTGGCTGGAGCGAAGCTACGCTGATAAACGATGTCATCGAACAATACCGCAAACACATGCAGTTTTTACACGTCGTTAGAGAGTAAATTTGAGTGAAATTTGCCTAGATTTTTAAAATTCTGGGCAAATTTGCAAATTTAATCTAGTTATTTCATAAATTTTAAAATTCCATTCACTCGCAAGAATTGACTACTAAAATTTGGCTTCGCTTACAGCTTAGCTCAAATTTTAGAGCCGAAATTACTCGTTCATGAAATTTTAAAATTTATCGTAGTTTTCAAACTGCATGCAGTGCGAAGCGCTGGAGCATGCACCTTGAACGTGCGAGGGGTTTAGGGGATTTAAAAAGGGGGATAAGGGGACGGCTTTGCTTCGCGAGCTCGCAACTGCAAGCAGACCGTAATTCAAGTCCCCCTTGTCTCTTTTTTGATAAATTTATATCTCAAAGCAAATTTTAAAATTCCATTCACTCGCAAGAATTGACTACTAAAATTTGGCTTCGCCTGCCGCTTAGCTCAAATTTTAGAGCCGAAATTACTCGCCCATGAAATTTTAAAATTTGCCTGATGCTTATCTGACGTGATAAATAAAATTTGCTATAGTTTTTAACCACATGCAGTGCGCTAGCACCATTGCATGCACCTTGAACGTGCGAGGGGATTGTGGGATCTAAAGGGAGATAAGGGGACGGCTTCGTAATTCAAGTCCCATTGTCTCCCTTTTGAATAAAAAGAATTTTACCCACAAAAATAAAAATAAATTCCGTCCATAAAAGTCCTAAAATTTAGCAAAAAAGTCAAATTTACACGCAAGCATCGCCTTTTGCTAGCAAAATTTAATCATTTTTTTTATATAATCCAAGTTTTTCACAAAGGTAGATAATATGGATAGAAAATCGTGGAGTTCAAGACTTACATACATTTTAGCTGTTGCAGGGGCTACGGTCGGCTTTGGCGCGACGTGGCGGTTTCCTTACTTGGTCGGTCAAAACGGTGGTGGGGCCTATGTTTTGGTATTTTGCATAGCGATGATAGTCATTGGTATTCCTATGATTTTGGTTGAAAACGCCATTGGCAGGCGCCTAAAGTGCAACGCTGTCGATGCATTTGGTGGCACAGTAAATGGCAAAAAGATCAGCAAAAAATGGCAGATAGTGGGCTGGATGGGGCTTGTTGGCGCATTTGGCATCATGGCTTATTATATGGTTATCGGCGGCTGGGTCTTAAACTATATCGCTCAAATTTCATTTGGCCTGCTTGATCTCTCGCACATCGTGAGCTTTGAGCAAACAAGCGCATTTTACGAGCAAAATATTGTCAGCAACCCACTTGCCATCAGCTTTGCAACCCTTGCCTTCGTGCTTGTAAACTACGCTATCTTGGTGCAAGGCGCAGTGGGAGGCATCGAGCGCTCAGCAAAATATCTAATGCCGCTTCTTTTTATCTTGATGCTAGTCATGATCGCTAAAAACATCACGCTTGGGGGTGCGATGGAGGGTGTGAAATTTTATTTAACGCCTGATTTTTCAAAGATAAGCTTAAAGCTTTTTGTCGAGGTTTTGGGACAGGTTTTCTTTGCGCTTTCGCTTGGATTTGGCGTGATGATAACGCTCTCAAGCTTTGTTAAAAAAGACGAAGGTTTAGTTAAAATTTCTATCATCACAGGCATCTTAAATACCGTCATAGCCGTACTTGCTGGCTTTATGATATTTCCGTCGCTCTTTAGCTATGGCGTCTCGCCAGATAGCGGCCCGAGCCTAGTTTTCAAGTCGCTTCCGATCGTCTTTTCACACATGCCTTTTGGCGGATTTTTCGCGGTTGCGTTTTTCGCGCTTCTTATGATCGCTGCGCTTACGACGTCGTTACCGATATATGAAGTGATCATTACCACGCTGCAAGAGAAATTTAAGATAAAACGCAAAAAAGCGATATTTTTAGTGCTTAGCGTCATCTTCGTGCTTGGGAATTTGCCCTCACTTATGGCTACAAATTTACTAAGCCACGTAAGCATTTTTGGTAAAAATATCTTTGACGCATACGACGCGATAAGTGCAACCATATTTTTCGTGCTGACCTCACTTGGATGTGCGATATTTGTCGGCTGGGTGCTAAAAGATGAAGCGAAAAAAGAGATCTTGCAAGGCAGCGAAAAATACGCAAAGCTTATAAATATTTGGTTTTTCTATATCAAATTTATCGTGCCTTTTGTCATTTTGGTGCTATTTATCAGCAGTTTTTACGACAACTTTTTGAAGTAAAATATGCGTGAGCTTGTAAATTTTGATAGCGGTGAGCGCCTAAGACTTAGCGTAGAGGATAAAGCCTTAGTGAGCGTGAGCCAAAAAGGTGGCAAAACAAAGCAGAGTAAAAAAGAATTTGCAAGCGAGACGGAGGCTAAAAAAGCCTGCGTCAAAAAAGAGTGGGAGAGCCTAAAAAAGGGCTTTGTCATGCAAAATAGCGAGGCAAAAGCTGGTGAAGCGAGTCTGCATGTCTATATCGGCGGTGGATACACTGGTGCGCTCTCGTTTGCAGGCGTAAAAGATGAAATTTATGTCTATAAAAGTGGCGGTCAAAAAGATGGAGGCGTGCTTGGCGATATTTTGGTGAGACTTGATCGAAGTGGCGCTATAAAAGAGCAGATCGCCTTGCCAAAGCCGCTTGCGTGGGACGCCCAGTGTGCAAGCGAAAATTTACTTTTAGACCTTGATCATGAAATTTGTATTTACGAGCCAAAAGAGGCTAAATTTCGTGAAATTTTAGCCGAGCAGAATGTTAAGAAAAATAGCGAGATAGCTAGCTTTATCTGCGCTTCAAATGGCGTTGCAGTTTTTGGCATGTTTGGACAAATTTTTACTTTTTGTGAGGGTAAAATTTCAAAACTTGGCGAGTATAAATGTGCTATAAAAAACTACGTGCCGATACTTTGCGCGGCTCTTAGTACGGATGCTAGCATGCTTGCACTTTGCACCAAAGAAAATGAGCTACAAATTTTAAATGCAAAAAATGGTGAAATTTTAAGCGAGCTAAGAGCAGAATTTGGCATGCTTGATAAAATTTGCTTTTTAGACGAAAACACGCTTTTGCTTAGGCAATATCTTGAAAACAAGATATTTTGCCTGGATATCAAGAGTGCAAAGGTGACAAAGCAGCCTTGGATAAAGGATGAGTACCTAAGAGCGAGCGAGTTTTGCGTGGAGGCTGGCAAGTTTGTGGTGATAGATCAAAGCAGAGCCTAC
The DNA here is from genome assembly GCF_003049065.1 of Campylobacter concisus. GTDB lineage: Bacteria > Campylobacterota > Campylobacteria > Campylobacterales > Campylobacteraceae > Campylobacter_A > Campylobacter_A concisus_BE. The sequence goes on from NZ_PISC01000008.1 coordinate 60,277, forward strand.
GTTACCGATCTAAAAAGTGGCAACGCGATGGCGGAATTTACGCTAGATCATGTCGTGAAAAACTGCGAGGCTAAATTTATAGATGGCAAACTTGCAGTTAGAACGGACTATGGCTGCTTTAGTCTTTATGAAATTTAAGGGAGAATATGTTTTATACACTTTTATCTATTTATATTTTTTATGTGATTTTTAAGCTTTTTTTGGCGATTTTGCAGATCGGCTTTGTAAGAGCTGAAGCCAAAAAAGAGCCAGTCGTGCTTGAAGCGAGCGAATACAAAAACGCCGCAGTTGTCGCCGTGACAAACCTAAAATTTGAAATTTTTAGCCTCATCTATCACGCCGTTATCTTCTTTGCGTGGATAAGCTTTGGATTAAAAATGCTCTCAGACGCTTGCCTAAAAGATGGCACTACGTTTGAAAATATCCTCCTTGTGATGAGCTTTTTGCTGATCTCGTCGCTGCTTGATCTGCCGCTAAATATCTACGAGAGCTTTGTAAAAGACAAAAAACTTGGCTTTTCAAATATGAGCGCAAAGATATTTTTGGTTGACACTATAAAGTCGCTAGCGCTAATGCTCATTTTTGGCTCGGCATTTGTTTGGCTCGTGCTTTTATGTATAAATTTCCTTGGCGATTTTTGGTGGTTTTGGGCATTTTTGCTAAGTTTTGGCGTCGCTTTAATTATAAATTTAATATATCCAACGCTCATCGCACCTATCTTTAACAAGATGTCGCCGCTTGAAGATGGCGAGCTAAAGGGCAAGATAGAGGGTTTGCTTGAAAAATGCGGCTTTAAAAGTAGCGGCGTTTTTACGATAGACGCTAGCAAGCGCGACAACCGCTTAAACGCCTATTTTGGCGGACTTGGAGCGACAAAGCGAGTGGTACTTTTTGACACGCTGATAAAAAAGCTAAGCACCGAGGAGATTGTGGCAGTTTTGGGGCACGAGCTTGGGCACTTTAAACATAAAGATATCCTAAAGATGATAGTGCTAAGTGCGGTCATGCTATTTTGTCTATTTTTCATCTTTGGAAACGTTGGCGCAAGCGCTTACGAGGCGATAGGGCTTGGGCAAAATGGCGCTAGCATCATCATCTTTTTGGTGCTTTTCTCGCCTATTTTTAGCTTTCTTTTCTCGCCGATCATCTCGCACTTTAGCCGCAAAAATGAATTTGGCGCAGATAGATTTTCAAAAGAAATTTCAAACAAAACCGACATGATAACCGCCCTAACAAAACTTGGCAGCGAAAACAAAGCATTTCCAAAGTCGCACTGGCTTTACTCATTTGTCTATCACTCGCACCCAAGCCTTTTTGAGCGGATAAATGAGCTAGAAAATGAGAGTTGAAGAGGCTCTAAAAGAAGCAAATTTAAGGCTAAAGCCGCTTTGTGAGAACCCAAGCAGGGTGGCTAAAATTTTGCTCATGAACTACCTTGATGTGAGCGTTGAGTGGATATTTTTAAACCAAAAGAGCGAATTTGACGATATCGGCTACTTTGCTCTTGTAAAGCGCTTTGAAAACTACGAGCCACTTGAGTACATTACCGGCAAGGCTGGCTTTTATGGGCTGGAGTTTGAGGTAGAAAGTGGTGTTTTGATACCTCGCCCTGAGACTGAAATTTTAGTTGATAAAGTGCTAGAGATAGCAAGCAGCTACAAAGCGCCAAAGATCGCTGAGATCGGTACTGGCAGCGGGATAATAAGCGTCATGCTTGCCCTTAAAACAAACGCTAAAATAGTAGCCACAGATATAAACGAAAAGGCTCTAAATTTAGCTAAAAAAAATGCGCTTAAATTTAATGTAAGTGATAAAATCAACTTTGTAAAATGCTCATATATCGATGAAATTTCTGGTGGTATCGACATCTTGGTCTCAAACCCGCCATATATCGCGCGAGACTATAAGCTTGATAAATTTGTTATAAATGAGCCGCATGAGGCGTTATTTGGCGGCGAGGTCGGGGATGAAATTTTAAAAAATATCATCCTTATCGCTAGAAATCGCAGCATAAAAAATATCGCCTGCGAGATGGGCTATGATCAAAGAGCGAGCATGGAGATGGCGCTAAAATTTAATGGCTTTAAAAGCACGTTTTACAAGGACTTGGCGGGCTTTGACAGGGGCTTTTACGCGAGATTAAAACTATAAAGGAGAGAGATTGAGAAGTATCTATTTTTTACTATTGGCAGCGGTGATAGGCACTGAGCTAACGCTTGGAATTTTGGTCGCACCAGTCATATTTTTCCCACAAAGTATCATAGGCGAGGGGGTGCTGACGCATTTTATGAGCGGTCAGATGATGACAAAAATATTTTTAAAATTTAACTATGTTTTGCTATTTGTAAGCGCATTTGTGGCAGTTGGCGAGCTCTTTGATCTAAGAAAAAAGCTTGCATTTTCACTAAAATTTAGCACATTTATGCTCTCGTTTTTAAACTTAGCCCTAGCGCTTAGCTTTGTCTTTATCTTTACGCCTTTTATCGTGCAGGCTCAAAGCCTAGGTGCTGATGCGACGCAGACAGCAGAATTTGCCAAGATGCATAGCGCAAGCGAATATGTGATGAAAGTGATGCTTGTTTTGCAGCTCATTTTGTTTTTTGTGAAATTTAAGATCAGCCAAGATGAACGCCAAGCCTGATATCCAAATCTTAACAAATTTCCTCGCCGAATACACGACAGCTATGGTGAGCGCTGGCACATACACTGCGCGCGTAGAAAAGTGCGTCGACCGCATAGCTAATCACTACGGCTACGACGTTAGTGTGACCATTTTTGTGAAGTATTTTACCATTAGCGTGATGGACTCACAGGATAACTCATTGCGCCGAACTTATGTGAGAAAGATCCCGCTTGGGCAGGTTAGTTTTAACAGAATTTCCGAGCTATCCTCACTTAGCTGGCAAATTTTAGATGAGGGTTTAAGCTTAGATGAAGCTAAAGAGAGCTTTGATAGTGTGATGAGTGTTAGTGCAAATAAATTTGCTAGTTCGCTTATCTTAATAAGCCTTGCAAATGCGGCATTTTGCAGACTTTTTGGAGGAGATGCTGGCTCAGTTGTTTGCATATTTTTTGCAACGCTTGTTGGCTACACTCTTAAATTTGCCCTTGCAAAAATGGGCGTAAATTTAAAGGTTCAATACGTCCTGACATCCTTTGTCGTCTCATTTATCGCCTATCTTGGCGTATCTTACGGACTTACGCATACAAGCGACGTGGCGATCGGCTCGTCTGTGCTCTTTATGATGCCTGGCGTTTTTCTCATAAATTCAGTCTTTGATATACTAAATGATAACACCCTTGTTGGCATCAGTAGAGCCATAAGTACAGGCATCCTCATACTTTGCATGGCTGTTGGCGTCTATATCACGCTAACGCTTAGCAGCGCGGAGATATTAAATGTTTGAGCTTTTGAGTGAAACGCTTGTAGATGCTGGCTTTGCTGCGGTGGCTGGGCTGGGCTTTGCCTATGCTAGCTCGCCTCCAAAAAGAACTCTCATCTTTTGCGCCTTACTCGCTGCATTTGCGCATGCTAGCCGCTTTTGGATCATGCAGATGGGATTTTTTAACATCAGCGTCGCAACGCTCATTGTCTCTTTTATGAGTGGAATTTTAGGCATGCTCTTTGCCAAACGGCTAAAGGTGCCAGCTGAGATCATCGCATTTCCAGCGCTTTTGCCGATGGTGCCAGGAGTTTTTGCGTATAAGGGGATATTGGCACTTTTTTCATTTTTAAATGAGACAAGTATCGCTAAGAAAAACGAATATCTAATCATATTTTTTGATAACGCTATCACGACTACGACGGTCTCACTAGCCTTAGGTGTGGGCGTTTCGGTGGTGCTTATTTTATTTTATGATCAGTCGCTTACGATAACTAGAGGCGCTAAAGGCAAGCCTAGTAAGAGCAAATGAAAATTTAAAGGAGCTTTGCTGTGAAGATAAGAATTTATTACGAAGATACCGATGCAGGCGGCATTGTCTATCATACAAACTATATTAAATATTGCGAGCGAGCCAGAAGCGAGGCGTTTTTTGAGGCTGGGCTAAATTTCACAAAAGAGGGCGGATACTTTGTCGTTTCAGCTCTTGAGGCTAAATTTCTCGCTTCAGCAGTGCTTGGTGATGAGGTTTTTGTGAGAACAAAGCTCATAGAGTTTAAAAAGGCGAGCCTTGTTTTAGAGCAAGAAATTTATAAATTTGATGAAAAAGATGCCGAAAAAGTGCTCTTTAAAGCGAATATCACGCTAGCTTTTATGAAAGATGGCAGGCTAGCAAAGATAGATGAGAGTATGAAAGCCTTTATAAATGAGGTTAAATTTTAGCAAGCAAAACAGCTAAATCCCGCTTGTGCTGTTTTGCTCCTGTGAATTTACCTCATTAAAGTGATCGCTTTTTGTATCATAAATTTTTACATCATATAAAACTTGCGAGCCTTCAACCCTCTCAGCAAAAATTTTGCTGGCACTTTTGTTTATGAAATTTATATAGATATACTCCACTCCCAGCGCACTTGAGTAGCCGATCTGTGAGTATCTAAAATCAACTCCAAAAAGATCCCCAAGCCCTAAAAATCTCTCATCAAGCGAATTTAGCGAATTTGCCACAAAGAGGTTTTGCCTATCTCTTTGTGTGATGGCGCTAAAGATATTTGGCAAGAAATTTATCTGCGTGCTTAAAAGCGCGTATGGCTTTATCTCAAAGCCTCTCATCTGCGTTGCCACAAGCGAAGCTTTAACTATAGGGATGTTTAAAAAGACGCTTGCGTTATCAAATTTAGACTTTTTGCTTAAAGTATCGTTTAAATTTATATCTTTGCCAGTGATCGAGCTCTCGTAGTAGTCGCTACTTTGCATGCGCACATACTCATTTAGCTTTTGTGCTAGCGCGCTGCCATCGTCAAAGGCGACTATTTTTTCGTTGGCAAAAGATAATAGGGCTGAAATTTGCGCTTTGTAATCAACTCCGCCAAAGATCAAATTTGGCTTTGGAGCTGCCACAAAAGAGCTATGAACGCTAGGGATGTAGATGAGCTCGTTTGGCAATATTAGAGAATTTACTATGTTCGCGCCATTTTGAGTAAGGGCTGCTATGAAGTAGATAAAGCCCTCGTTTCTAGCGTTTTGAAGCGCATTTTGAAGGCTAGGCAAACTCTCGTCGCTGCTATTTATAAATTTCACTTCTACATTTGCATCTTGCTTTAAGATATAGCTTAGAATCGCGTTTGATACGACATTTGCGTATGATTTTATAACCTTTTGAGGGATGATGACTGCTATCTTATCACTTGCAGCTAGTTTTAAAACCATCTCTCCGCCAAGCGAAGTATAAAGGTCTAAAAGTGCCTTATCATCTATCTTTGCTGGCTCAAATCTCGCCATAAAGCTAGCTAGCATATCGCTCTTAATAAGCTCATTTAAGCAAGAACTATCACAAAATTCTGGCTCTAAATTTATGTAAGTGATCTTTGCTGGCGGTATGCTTGAGAGGCTTTGATTTTTAGTGATGTTGCTTTCAAATTTCGCCTCAGTGATCTCGTCTTGCATCTCGCTTAAGGCTTCATTTTGCGCTGCAAAAAGGCTTACAAATATAACTAAAAAAAGAAAAAATCTTTTCATATCACTCCCTTGATTTTTTTCAAATCATCTATAAAATTTTCTTCAAAACTTGGATTTTTGCTGATCCACTCTGGTGAAAAAGTTGGCATTATAAACCTATCATCATCTTTTAAAATGCTCCCTCTTATGCTTGAAAATCCGCCCTTTGAGAGCAAATTTGGATAAAGATGCATAAAAGCTTCCTCTCCTAAAGTGATGATAATTTTTGGTTTAATAAGTCTTATCTCTTCTAAAAGATATGGCCTACAAAGCTCAAACGAGCTCTTCAGAGCTTGATTTTTCGCGTCACTATTTGAAATTTCACAGCGCAAAAGCAAGCTTATATAGACACTATCTTTTTCTAAATTTAAGCCATTGTTTATAGCATTTTCTAAAATTTTGCCACTTGCGCCTTCAAAATAATCATCTTTTTTGCAAAGCGATACAAACATTATCTTGCTATTTTTATCACCAAAGCCAGTAAAAACGCACTTTGAGTTATTTCTTAAAAAGCAAAGAGAGCACTTTTTTATCTCGCTATTTAGCTCGTCTATGCTATTATAATCTTGATATTTACTTAAATTAAGAAAATTTTCATCTATAAAATTGTAACCGATCGCTTTTAAAAAAAGTAATTTTTCTAAGAGATCTTTATTTTTATGAAATTTCATTTTTGGATTATAACTTGATTTACTTAAAGTTTAAATTATAGTTTTGTCGGGCTGATTTATTCAAAGGAATTTAAGTATTGCTTTGATAAAATCCCACTTTTTATATTAACTTTAAGGATAGAAATGAAAAGGACTTATCAACCTCATAAAACCCCTAAAAAACGCACTCACGGCTTTCGTTTAAGAATGAAAACTAAAAATGGCCGCAAGGTTATCAACGCTAGACGTGCTAAAGGTAGAAAAAGATTGGCTGCTTAGCTGGTTTTGAGTCACTAAGTGACTCGAGAGAATTTTCTCAGGTTTATAAAGAGGCCAGCAAATGGCACTGCGACGCTTGCGTAGTTTTTTATAAACCTACAATTGAAAAAAAATTAGCAGTTGTTGCTAGCAAAAAAGTGGGAAAAGCAGTAGTTAGAAATAGAGCAAAGAGACTTTTAAGAGCTGCTTTTTTTTCTATTTCTAATGAGCTAAAAGATGGCACTTACATTATGGTCGCAAAAAATGGAATTACAGAAATTTCATTTGACAAAATTTGTAAAAATTTGAGCTGGTCTACAAAAAAAATGGGATGTCTAAAATGAAAAAATTTGCGATTAAATTTATCGCTTTTTATCAAAAATATATTTCCATACTTCTGCCAAAAAGCTGTCGCTACTATCCGACTTGCTCACAATACGCCATTTGGGAATTTCAAACAAACAGCTTTTTCTCTGCTTTTTTTGCAACATTCATGCGAATTTTAAGATGCAATCAACTTTTCAAAGGCGGTATCAACTACCCAATCATCCGCAAAAAATTTAACTCATGTTTTATATTTCAAAAAAGCGATACCAAAAATGTAAATTTCTGGTTTATCCCTTGCCAAAATAGTAAATTTTATGTCGTAAAAGTATTAGATAAATTAAAGGAAAAAAATTAAATGGAACAGATGTCTATGCAAAAAAGGTTGCTTCTTGCAGCACTTTTGTCAATCGTATTTTTCATAGTATATGACTTTTTTATGCCAAAAATAGCTCCACTAGAGCAAAACCAGACAACGATCTCTCAAACAATGGATCAAAGTAAAGCCCCAGCCTCTACTAACGATACTCCAAAATCAAATGAAAATTTAGCTTCAAACGAGATAATTGCTACCATCAAAGGTCAAAGCTACGAAGCAAAGATAGATAAGCTAGGTAGGATTGCGAAATTTTATCTCACCGAAGATAAGTACAAAACAGAAGATGGCAACAAAATCGAGCTTGTTTCACAAAATCCACTGCCGCTTGAGCTTAGATTTAACGATAGCACTTTGAACGCCGATGCTTTTAAGGTTGCATATAGCAGTGACGCTAGCGAGGTAGATGCTAGCAGCGAGCCTAAAACTATAAAACTCACTCAAAATTTAGATGGTGTTACAGTCACAAAAAATATCAAATTTTACCCAAATGGTCGTTACGAGGTTGAAGTAAATTTAAGTAAAAGTGTTGATTATTTCATCACTCCTGGCTTTAGACCAAATATCGCGATAGATAGCTACACAGTTCATGGTGTCATGCTTAGAAATACAGACGATAGCCTAAATATCATAGAAGATGGCGACGCAAAAGAGGTTAAAAACTATGCAAACACAACTATAGCGGCTGCATCTGATAGATACTACACAGCGCTATTTTACTCATTTAACAAGCCATTTGAAGCTGTTGTTGATAAAGATGCAAATAACAATCCTATCGTCTTTGTAAAGGCAAACGATAGTCTAAAACTAGGTGCTTACATCGGACCAAAAGAGCATAAAATTTTAAGTTCGATGGATGAGAGACTAAATGACGTTATCGAGTATGGTTGGTTTACATTTATAGCAAAGCCGATGTTTGCATTCTTAAATTTCTTACATAACTACATTGGCAACTGGGGTTGGGCGATAGTTGTGCTAACGCTTGTCATAAGGATAGTTTTATTCCCGCTTACATATAAGGGCATGCTATCGATGAATAAGCTAAAAGAGCTTGCTCCAAAGGTAAAAGAGATCCAAACAAAATATAAAGACGATAAGCAAAAGATGCAAGTCCATATGATGGAGCTATACAAAAAACATGGTGCAAACCCGATGGGTGGCTGCTTGCCGATCTTGCTTCAAATTCCGGTATTTTTTGCGATCTACCGCGTTTTACTAAATGCGATCGAGCTAAAAGGTGCTCCTTGGATACTTTGGATACACGATCTTTCAGTAATGGATCCATACTTTGTGCTACCTATTTTAATGGGTCTAACGATGTTTTTACAACAAAAACTTACACCAACGACATTTACTGATCCTATGCAAGAAAAAGTTATGAAATTCTTGCCTTTGATCTTCACATTTTTCTTTGTGACATTCCCAGCAGGTCTTACGCTTTACTGGTTTGTAAATAACGTTTGTTCGGTCGTTCAACAAGTCTTTGTAAATAAACTTTTTGAAAAGCATAAAAAAGCTGCGGAGGTAAAGGCTCAATGAAAATAGAAGCAAATACCCTCCAAGAGGCATTTCAAAAGGCAGCCGAGCAGCTTAACTGCTCAGTCACAGAGCTTGATATAAAGGTCTTGCAGCATCCAAGTAGCGGAATTTTTGGATTTTTTAAAAAGACAGCGATCATTGAGGCAAATTTAGAAAATCAGCCAAAACCACAACATAAACCAAAAAATGATAGAAATTTTGCTAAAAAAAGTGATGAAAACGAGCCTGCAAAAGAAGAGAAAAAACAGAGTAAAAAACACGATCATAATGATAAAAAGCGAAATCCTAAAAAGCATAAAGATGAGAAAAATGAGACTAAGTCTGAGCAAAAAGAGCATAAAAATGAAAAGCCAAATTTGAGTGAAAAAAACTCAGCCCTTGCTAAAGATGCCTTTGCTGAAAAGGGCGAAAAAGAGGCTGAAGAGCCAGGATATGTCATAAAAAGACTTGATGAGCCAAAAGAGCAAAAAGAGACTAAAGTGGCAAAAGAGCCACAAGCTAGTAAAAGTGCTCCTAAAAATATCCTAGATACTTCAATCATCGAAAATTTCAACCAAAGCGATGAAGAGAGCGCGCCTCAAGCTTTACCAAAAGAGAAAAAAGAGAAAGTTGTAATCGACTTTGATAAAATTTTGCCTGAGATAAAAGAGGGTATGACGCGTCTTTTTAAAGCAAGCTGCTTTGAGATAGACAAGGTAGAAGTTAGTAAATTTAACGATGAGACTGTGCTTATCGAGCTAGACGGTGCTGACGCGGCGCTACTTATCGGCAAAGAGGGTTATAGATATAAAGCGATCTCTTATATGCTCTATAACTGGCTAAATTCAAAATATAACCTCGCTATCCGCCTTGAGATCGCGCAATTTTTGCAAAATCAAGAAGCGATGATGGATCAATATCTAAATGGCGTGATCGAGCGCGTGCAAAATAGCGGTAGAGCCCAAACTAAGCCACTTGACGGAGTTTTGGTCAAGATCGCGCTTGAGAAGCTTAGAGATAAATTCCCAGATAAATATGTCGGCATAAAAAGCGGCAATGACGGCAAATTTGTCGTCGTAAATGACTTTTTTAAAAAATGAGTGAAACTATCGCAGCCCTTGCCACAGCGTATGGCATCGGCTCAGTTTCTATCGTAAGGCTTAGCGGCAAGGACGCCCTGGCCACCTCTTTAAAACTACTTAAACTTTCAAATTTAGAGCCAAGATACGCAAAACTAGCCAAAATTTACTCCCTTGATGATGAAATTTTAGACGAGGGCATCGTTATATATTTTAAGGCTCCAGCAAGCTTTACTGGCGAGGATATCGTCGAGTTTCAAACTCATGGCGGCGTGATGGTGAGTGAGAGAATTTTAAATGAGCTAATAAGAGCTGGCGCTAGGCTTGCTATGCCTGGTGAGTTTAGCAAGCGAGCATTTTTAAATGGCAAGATGGATCTAGCAAAGGCTGAGGCGATGCAAGGGCTCATCACTTCAAAAAGTGAGATCGCTGCTAAAATTTTGACCCGTCAGATGCAAGGCGATCTTAGTAAATTTGTAGGCGAGATCAGGGGCGAAGTGGTCAAAACTCTTGCCTTTGTTGAGACGATGATTGACTATGCCGAAGATGATCTGCCTGCAAATTTGCTAGAGCAGACTAAGCAGATGCTTTTAAAAAATAGCGAGAAATTAGAGCGTATAGCCACTCTTAGCGAGCAAAGAAGGGGGCTGATAGATGGCTTTAAGATCGCCATCGTTGGCAAGCCAAATGTTGGTAAAAGTTCTATCTTAAACTCGTTTTTGGCATACGAAAGAGCGATAGTTAGCGACGAGGCAGGCACGACTAGGGATAGGATAGAAGAAAATTTTAAGATCGGCTCGCATCTAGTTCGCATAATAGACACCGCAGGCATCAGAAAAGATGCTGGAAAGATCGAGCAAATCGGCATAAACTACTCAATCTCAGCCATAAACGAGGCCGACATCATCCTAGCTGTCTTTGACGGCTCATCTTTAAGCGACGAACAAGACAAAGAGATAATAAAGCTCGTTTCTAACTCAAATAAAAAAGCCTTTTTTATCCTAAATAAAAGCGATCTTGCGTTTAAATTTGACATAGAGTTAGAGGGCGCTATCAAAATTTCAGCAAAAACCGATACAAGCGTAGTTTTAAAAGAGCTTGAAAACTATCTCAAGACGCAAGATACTGACGAGATCATGCTAAGCTCAAACCGCCAAATTTTAAGCTGTAAAGAGGCGAGCGAGGCTTTAAAAAGAGCGTTTTTTAGGCTAAATGAAGAGGAGCTAGAAATTTTCGCTTATGAGCTAAATATCGCGATAAAGGCACTTGCAAGCATTACAAAGCCATTTGAGAGAAGTGAAATTTTAGATGAGATGTTTAGCCATTTTTGTTTAGGAAAATGATAGTTTTTTTGGCTAAAATCTGCACTTTTTAAAGGAGAGAATATGAAAATTTTACTTATAAATGGTGGCAAAAAATTTGGCCATTCAGATGGCAGGCTCAATCAAACACTTCACGATCTTGCATACGAAAAACTAGCAAAAATGGGTCACGAGGTAAAGCAAACCGTGATAGATCAAGGCTATGATATCGAGGCTGAAGTTGAGAAATTTCTTTGGATGGACGCGGTAGTTTGGCAGATGCCAGCTTGGTGGATGGGCGAGCCTTGGATAGTGAAAAAGTATATCGACGAGGTCTTTACAGCAGGTCATGGCAAGCTTTATACGAGTGATGGCAGGCATAGGGTTGATCCAACTAAAAACTACGGCAAAGGCGGCTTGCTAAATGGCAATAAATTTATGCTAAGTCTTACTTGGAATGCCCCAGCTGAGGCATTTAGCGATCCAAACGAGTTTTTTGAGGCGCGCGGCGTTGATGGGGTTTATTTTCATTTTAGAAAGGCAAATGAATTTATGGGCTTAAAGTCGCTTCCGCACTTTATCTGCTGCGATGTTATCAAGATGCCAGACGTGCCAAGATACCTAAAAGAGTATGAAGCGCATCTTGAAAAAGTTTTCAAAGCGTAAAAACAAATTTCTACCGTTCTCTAGCCATTTGCGCTAAAGAGCATCTAAATTTATATCTTTTGTGTGGGAAAAAATGAGGGCAAAATTTCTACTTTTAGTTGCTGTTATCTTTTTTGCTGGGTGTGCTAGCAAGCAAATTCTAAATCCAAGTGAAAAGTCAAATTTACTCTACCTTGAAAATAACGAAACCTTGCACGAGATGAAATTTTATAAGCTGCAAAACAGCCTAAATGACTTTAATAAATTTGCAAACATTGTTGGCAGAGCTGAGATAAAAGCAGCCGGAGTAAATGCAGAATTTAGCGTTCTTGGCGATCTCATGCAAGGTAGCGAAGCAGACAAAATGGTGCTTGTTAAAAATTTGGGCACAAACCATGAGCTCATCTTGTCAAATGCTAGTGACATAGAGGAGCTCGTAAATGCAAAAAATATCAAATTTTATGAAATTTCAAATGGAGCTATCAAAAGCGTAGTTTATAGCACAAAAAACATGTCAGTTTGCGAAGCTTTTGCAGGTGGCAAAGAGGTGATAAAAGTAAAAAGTGTGACAAATCACCCTTTGAAAAATGGCTTTTTTGCGGTGATCTTAAACTCAGATATATCTAATGATCAAGGCTTTTTTCTAAGAGAGACGAGCTATTATTTCAACCTTTCAAGCGAAGATGAAGAGAATATTAAGGCTGAGACGCTAACGCAAAATTTTTACAAAACATTTATCGAAAGTGACCTTGTAAAACAAAGCGAAATTCTCTCAAATGTGCTTTGTTTTAGTAAATTCCAAAAGGCTTTTTAGTAACTTTTTATAAGCAAGGTTGTAAAATAGCTTAAAATTCTTAAAAGGTTACATCAATGGATAAAGCTACCATACAAGCACATAAAATCAGCGACGAAGAGTATGAAGAGATCTTAAAAATTTTAGGCCGTGAGCCAAATTTACTAGAGCTTGGCATATTTTCGGCGATGTGGAGCGAGCACTGCAGCTACAAATCAAGCAAAAAATACCTAAACGGCTTTCCGACAAAGGCGCCTTGGGTCATTCAAGGACCTGGCGAAAATGCTGGCGTCATCGACGTTGGCGACGGGGTTGCGGCTGTGTTTAAGATGGAGAGTCACAACCACCCAAGCTTTATCGAGCCGTTTCAGGGCGCTGCAACTGGCGTTGGTGGAATTTTAAGAGACGTCTTTACGATGGGCGCAAGAGTCGTTGCGAACATGAACTCACTTCGTTTTGGCGAGATAAGAGGCGAGGGTGAGCTAGCCAAAAAGCATAGATATTTGCTAAAAGGAAGTGTCGCTGGCATTGGACATTACGGCAACTGCATGGGCATCCCAACGATCGGCGGCGAAACTACTTTTGATCCTAGCTTTAATGGCAACATCCTAATCAACGCCTTCGCGCTTGGACTTTGCAAAAGTGATGAAATTTTCTATGGCAAGGCTGAAGGTGTGGGCAACCCAGTCATTTACGTGGGCTCAAAGACTGGCAGGGACGGACTTGGCGGCGCTGTTATGGCGAGCGATAGCTTTAACGACGAAAATAAATCACTTCGCCCAACGGTGCAAGTAGGCGACCCATTTGCCGAGAAGCTGCTTATGGAAGCTTGCTTGGAGCTCTTTAAAAAAGACTACATCATCGGCATCCAAGATATGGGCGCAGCAGGACTTACAAGCTCTAGCTTTGAGATGGCTGGCAGAAGTGGCAGCGGCATGAAGATGTATTTAGACCGCGTGCCGATGCGCGAAGTTGGCATGACGCCTTATGAGCTGATGCTAAGCGAGTCTCAAGAGCGTATGCTAATATGCGCCAAAAAAGGCTATGAGCAAAAGGTGCTTGAAATTTTTAGAAAGTGGGACCTTGACGCTGAGATCATCGGCGAGGTCACAAGTAGCGGCGTGATGCAGCTTTACTGGCATGGTGAGCTTGCAGGCGAAATCCCTATCGGCCCACTTAGCGAGGCAGCTCCGGTGCTTGATCGTCCAGTCGCACGTCCAAAATACCTTGATGAGATAGCAAATTTAAAAATTCCAAACAATGTTGATAACAAAACTGCATTTTTCAAGCTTTTAAAAGAGCCAGAAGTGCTAAATAAAAGCTTCATCTACGATCAATACGACGCAAATATCCAAACAAATACGATAAAACAGCCAGGTCACTTAGGCGCTGCAAGTATCAGAGTAAAAGGCACTAAAAAGGCCGTCTCTATAGCTGCTCAGTGCGATCCTAGAGCAAATTTTGTTGATCCAAAAATTGGCGCTGCAAGAGCCGTCGCTGCAGCTGGTAGAAAGGTAGCGATGAGTGGCGCTGTGCCACTTGCGATCACTGACTGCTTAAACTACGGCAACCCGCAAAATCCAGAGGTTATGTGGCAGTTCAAAGAGGGCTGCGAGGGCATAAAAGAGGCTTGCCGTGAGCTAAATACACCAGTTGTTAGTGGCAACGTGAGCCTTTATAACGACACTGACGGCGTTAGCGTCTATCCAACGCCAGCCATCGTCACGGTTGGTGTAAATGAAGATGCAAATTTAAACCTAAAAAGCACATTTTTAAGCGAGGGCAGGGCGATTTACTTACTTGGCGAGACAAGCGGTGAATTTGCTGCTTCTCTTTACGTAAAGGCACTATTTAACGTGGTTGGCGGTAAGCTAAAAGAGGTTGATTATAAAGCTGAACGAGCCCTTTGGGAGCTAGTGATAGAGGCAAATAAAGAGCAAATTTTAGAGTTTGCAAATAGCGTAGGCGTAGGTGGTCTTGCTATCACGCTGGCAAAAATGGCTAGCATCTCAAACATCGGCGTAAATTGTGAAGTTAAATTTAACGAGCCAAATTTCATCTTTGACGAGAGCTTTTCAAGAGCGGTTGTGGGCGTGAAAGACGAGGCTAAATTTGAAGCGCTTGCGGCTAAATTTGGTGTGAAATTTGAAAAGATCGGCGTTAGCGGAGGCAAGAGATTTAAGCTAAATGATATAGATGAGAGCTTAGAGGACGTAAGAGAAATTTATCTAAATGAGTTTGCGAAAATCGTAAAAAAGGAGGACTAAGAGATGTTTTCTAAAAAGGAAAAAGTAAGCGGAGAAAAGGAAGTAGAGCAAAACGAGAAAAAGGGCGTGGCAAAACCGCCAGTGCTCTTTAGCGATACTCAAAATTTGATAAGTACGATCGAAAAAAGGCTAAATGCCCCTTTGATAACCTACTACAACTCAAACGCTGGTAATGTCTGCGGCAACGATGCAAGTGCTATGTATGAAATTTTAAAGGGTAAAAAGATAGACACTGCCTATCTTTTCATAAAAAGTGATGGCGGAAGCGGTATAGCTGCGCTTAGGATCATTAGCACCCTTAGAAACTACTGCAAAAATTTAATAGCACTGATCCCGTCAAACTGCGCTTCAGCTGCTACGATGATGGCGCTTGGCGCAAATGAGATCGTTATGGGGCCGCTTGCTTATCTAACGCCAGTTGATACCTCTTTAAAACACGAGCTAAGCCCTACAAACAAAGGTAACGAGCTTGTTAGCGTCTCTATGGACGAGCTTAGCCGTGTAGTCAAGCTTTGGAAAGAGCAGGACAAAGATAGACCAAACGACACAAACCCTTATAACTCGCTATATGAGTACATCCATCCGCTAGTTTTTGGTGCGGTTGATCGTGCTAGCTCGCTTTCGCTTAAAATTTGCTCTGAGCTACTTAGATATCACATAGATGATGACAAAAAGATCGTTGAAATTTCTGAGAGGCTAAACGCAGACTACCCAGCGCACGAGTATCCGATACTCTTTCGTGAGGCGCAGGAGATCGGCCTGCATGTCAAAAAGATGGACGATGATCTAAATGAGATGCTTCAGGAGCTAACGCTACTTTACTCAGAGATGGGACAGCGAGCCTTTACAGACTACGATGAGAACAGCTATCACGATAACAACATCGCAAACATCATCGAGACAAACGGCAAGCAAATTTACTATCAGATCGATAAAGACTGGTTTTATCGCCCTGAGGAGCGCCGCTGGAACGTGATGAACGATGAGAGCTCGTGGCGCAAAAATGAGCTGGTAAATGGCAAGATAAAAAATACAATCTATCACTTGTGGTAATATGTCTGGAGTCCTGTTTTTACTGATATTAGGCGGTGCGATATTTCTCTTTATGAATGTCCAAATAGGTAGTAACCGCAAGAAACAAGCAAATGTAGATGAGGCTAAATTTCTAGTCTCACTACTTGCAAAAGTCGCTAAAAGTGACGGCAGAGTTAGCGAGCTAGAGGCTAGGCTGATCACTCAAGTGCTTGATGATCTAAGCCAGAAAGTTAGCGGTGTTAGCGGCGTGCGCGAGTATCTAAAAGAGGTTTATAAGAGCCAAAAAGAAAATGTAGATAATGCCTATGAAACCGCCAGAAACTATAAGCGCGCGTTTAATCTAAACTACGATACCTGCGTGGCAAGGCTCACTTTTTTTCTAAATTTAGCCTATATAGACGGAGAATTTAACAAAAGCGAGCAAGACATCATAAGAAATATCGCTTATGGATTTGGCATTGACAAAGAGACGCTTGATGAGATAATCTATAAATTTGATAGCTTTTATGGCTCGAGATTTGGAGTAGATCACGATGAGATAAGCCAAGAAAACGATGCATTTGAGGTCTTAGGACTTAGCAAAAATGCAAGTCTTGAAGAGGTAAAGGCTCGCTACAAAGAGCTTGTGAGGCAGTATCACCCTGACATTTTGATGGGCAGAGGCGAGAGCAAAGAGGTGATAGAGCGCTCTACTAAGAAGCTTCAGGAGATAAATGAGGCTTATGGGCGATTAAAAGAGAAATTTGGAGTTTAGATGAAGAAATTTATTATTTTGTTACTAGCGGTGGCTAGCTTTTGTAATGATTTTAAAGTGGTAAATATCGATGGAAAAGAGATAATATTTAAGCTTACTCAAAGCGAGCTTTATCAAGATCAAAGGTTGGTCGTCAGCAACTACGATGTTAAAGATAGCAATGTGAGCATAATATTTGTCGATAAAGATGGCAACAAGAGCGACATTATGTCAGTTCAAGCAAAAAAATTAAATGAAATTAGTGAGTATATCTTTTCGTATGATCGTGGCATAAAAGTTATGAAATTTAGCTCGAAAAAGCCGATATGCGAGGCGCTTGAGAAAGAGGAGCCTATAAATTTAAGCGTATTAGATGCGAGTTATTTTGATGGCAATCAAATTTCAAGCTATGCCTTTAGCGTTGATATTGTTGGTCAAGAGCGTGAAAACTTTGTAGAGAGAAAAGACTATTATATAGATGCAGCTGCAAATGTTATGGTTACGCTAGAAGCCTTATCGATAAAAAATATCGCAAAGGATATAAAAATGGGGCAGCTTCTGCTTGTAAAAGGTATGTGTTTAACAAAAAGATAAAAAATTTAATAAAGGAGAAAAAATGAGAGCGTTGCTTAGCGTTAGCGATAAAGAGGGCATTGTAGAGTTTGCAAAGGGGCTAGAAGAGCTTGGCTGGCAGATACTTTCAACTGGTGGCACCTATAAACTTTTAAAGACTGAGGGGGTAAAAGCCACTGAGGTTAGCGAATTTACGGCGTCACCTGAGATGTTTGAGGGCAGGGTAAAGACCCTTCATCCAAAGATCCATGGTGGCATCTTGCACAAACGTGACGACGCTACGCACGTGGCTCAGGCAAAGGAGTACGGCATCGAGGGCATCGACCTAGTTTGCGTAAATTTATATCCTTTTAAAGAGACTACGATTAGGACTGATGACTTTGCCGAGATTATCGAAAATATCGACATCGGCGGCCCAGCCATGGTAAGAAGTGCTGCTAAAAACTTTAAAGACGTGCTTATAGTCACAAGTGTGCTTGACTACGATGAAATTTTAAAGCGCCTAAGAGAAAAAAGCGATGATTTTGAGTTTAGAAGATCGCTGATGATAAAGGCGTTCGAGCACACAGCAGCTTATGACAGCATGATCGCAAACTATATGAATGATAGATTTAATGGTGGTTTTGGCGATGCTAGATTTATCGTGGGAAGCAAGGTTTTTGACACCAGATACGGCGAAAATCCACACCAAAAAGGCGCGCTTTATGAGTTTGATTATTTCTTTACAAACAACTTTAGAGCCTTAAAAGGCGAGGCAAGTTTCAATAATATGACCGATATAAATGGCGCTTTAATGCTTGCAACTAGCTTTGATGATGCACCAGCAGTGGCTATCATCAAACACGCTAACCCTTGCGGCTTTGCGGTAAAAGATACATTGCTAGAGAGCTACGTAGCAGCGCTTAAGTGCGACCCGATCTCAGCATACGGCGGCGTGGTGGCGATAAATGGCACGCTTGATGAGGAACTAGCTAAAAAGATAAATGAAATTTACGTTGAAGTAATCATCGCTGCAAATGTCGATGATGCCGCGCTTAAGGTATTTGAGAGCAAAAAGCGCATCAAAATTTTCACTCAGGATAATAAATTTTTAGTGCGTGCAAATGATAAATTTGACTTTAAGCACATCGATGGTGGATTTGTATTTCAAGAAAGAGACTTCGTAAAAGACGAAGAGCTTGAAAATATGAAGCAAATGAGCAAGAAATTTGCAACTGGTAGCGAGCTAAAAGACGCTCAGATCGCGTGGAAAGTGGCTGCGCTAACGAAGAGCAACTGCGTAGTTTATGTAAAAGATGGCGCGATGGTGGCTATTGGCATGGGTATGACTAGCCGTGTGGACGCTGCTCGTGCGGCCGTGGCAAAGGCAAAAGAGCTAAAGATCGACCTAAATGGCTGCGTGCTAGCAAGCGAAGCGTTCTTTCCGTTTAGAGACAGCATCGATATCGCTAGCAAAGTGGGCGTAAAATGCGTCATCGAGCCAGGCGGTAGCATCAGAGATGATGAGGTGATAGAGGCTGCCGATGAGCACGGCATGTCGCTATATTTCACTGGCGTTAGACACTTCTTACACTAAAATTTAGGGGCGTTTGCCCCTTGCTTCACACTTTATAACTTTAAATTTTATATAATCCTTCAAAAAAAGGAGCTCACATGAAAAAGATATTAAATTTTCTCTTGGTTTTGGCGGTATTTTTGGGTGTAAATTTAATGGCAAAAGATGAGTTTTTAAAGGAGCGGACGATGGCAGGGCAAAATTTGAAAGAAATTTATTTAGCAGGTGGCTGCTTTTGGGGCATGCAGGGCTATTTTAAAAAGATATTTGGCGTGGTGGATACGAAGGTGGGCTACGCAAATGGCAAGAGCGAGAGCACGAGCTACCAGGGGCTTCATGAGAGCGACCACGCCGAGACACTTTATGTCAAATTTGACGAAAACAGGGTCGCTTTGGCTGAAATTTTGGCTCATTTTTTTAGAGTGATCGACCCGACCTCGCTAAATAAACAGGGCAATGACGTCGGCAGGCAGTATAGAAGCGGGATTTACTATGTTAGCAAGGACGATCTGCCAGTCATAGAGAGCTTTATAAAGATCGAGCAAAAGAAATTTAAAGATAAGATCGTGGTTGAGGTGGCGCCACTTAAAAATTTTATCATTGCTGAGGAGTATCACCAGGACTATCTTGATAAAAACCCTTTTGGATACTGCCATATTGATCTAAATTTGGCGAGCAAGCCGCTTTATGATGAGGCTAAATTTAAGCCGCTTAGCAAAGAGGAGCTAAAGAGAAATTTAAGTAGCGAGCAGTATGCCGTGACGCAGGAGGCGGCGACTGAGAGGCCATTTAGCAGCGAGTATGATAAATTTGACAAAAAGGGCATCTATGTCGATATCACCAGCGGCAAGCCACTCTTTTCAAGCGCTGATAAATTTGACGCAGGGTGTGGCTGGCCAAGCTTTACAAAGCCTATCACAACAACGGCGCTTGCCTATAGCGAGGACAACTCATTTATGATGAAAAGGGTTGAAGTTAGGTCACAAAATAGCGACGCGCACCTTGGGCATGTCTTTGAAGATGGACCAAGCGATAGGGGCGGACTAAGGTACTGCATAAATGGCGCAAGCCTTAAATTTATACCACTTGAAGAGATGGCTAGGCTTGGATACGAGGAGTTTATCCCCTACGTTAAGTAGCCTTTTGTTGAAGCAAATCAATGGTTTGAAAAGTTTAATCAGAGTATAATTCTCCAAAATCAAAAGGAGAAAAAATGAGTGAATTTTTCAAAAACGCAGAGCAGTTTAATGTAGAGGGTGCGACGGTGCCATTTTATAAATTTAGTGAAAATGGGGTAAATTTTATAGGCTTTGACTCACGTCCTTGCGTGCCACCAGAGCCTATGATAAACGCACTTTTGGCTATAAAATTTGCCGATAAAAACACAAAGATCGTGATGGTAAATCACAAATTTCCAGCTGGGCTCATCCCAAAGATAGAAAAGAGCTTTGACATTAAGCGAGAGGATCTTGAGGGCGGGGCTGTGAAGATGACTTTTAGCCTAAAAGATGGCGCTAGTATAGAAAACATAGACAACAGCCTTTGTCACTAAGATGCTTTTAAACACTTATGCGCCGCCATTTAAGCTAGTTGGCGGCTACTTTATCGCTGGCATTTTTTTCTTAGCGCTTAGCGCCCCGGCCTTTTTTTACGCTGATTTTGAGGCGATTAGCTCGCTAAATACGGCTGGTTTTTTGCATATATTTTTTGTTGGCTTTGTCATAAGTATTATCATCGGAGCGCTCTATCAGCTAACCTCAGTCATCTTAGAAAAGCCGTTTTTCACGGTCAAAGGGGCTATTTTAAATTTAGCCATTTTTTGCCTGTCGCTACTTGCTATGAGCTATGCGATGATATTTGGCGAGGCTAGGATTTTGCAAATCAGCGCAGTTTTTCTCTTTGGCACACTTCTCTTTTTTGGCTCGACCTATGCGCTAAGCTTTATGGATAATCAAAAAAGAAGTTTCGCTGCCTTTGCACTCTTTGTCTCGGCGATATTTTTGCTAGTTGGCATAATGCTTGGATTTTGCCTAGTGATGATACTTGGTGGCACACTTATGCTTGATTTTACTGTGACGCTAAAATTTCACGTATATTTTGTGCTTGGCTTTGTGTTTTTCGTGATACTTGGGGCTGCTAGCGTGCTTTTACCGATGTTTGCTCTGGCACATGATCTTAAATTTACACTTAGCAAAGCCTCTCTTGTCTTTTATATTTTGGCTGGGGTTTTGCTGACGGTTGATGAAAATTTAGCCATTTTTGCAGTGGTTGTGGCAGCTTTGCTTTTTATAGCTCAGGCATTTTATATCCTGAAAAAGCGCGTGAGAAAGGCGTATGACAACTGGAATGTAAATATCGCTCTTTCGCTGCTTGCCTTGTTTTGTGCTGCTGTATTTATGATTTTTGAAAAGCTAAATTTGGCTGCATTTTTTATGATATATGGCTTTTTGTTTGCCTTTATCGTGGCTCATCTTTATAAGATCGCGCCATTTCTCATCTGGTATCACTATGTGGCGCCATTTGTTGGCAAGGCAAAAGTACCGCTACTTGATGCGATGATACTAAAAAAAGCGGCTTATTTTGCCATAGCATTTAATGCCATTTCGCTTGTGTGTTACTTTTTGGCAGTTAGCTTTGAGATGAGAAATTTGGTCTATGCAAGTATGATTTTTATGGCTTTAAGCATCATTTTGCTTGCTGTAAATATGATAAATGTTTTTAAATTTACTGGTTTTAAAGGATAAAAAATGAAAGAAAAAATTTATGATGCTTTGTCAAATATCGTCGATCCAGAGGTTGGCTTTGACATCGTTTCGCTTGGGCTCATATACGACGTAAGCTGCGATGAAAACGGCAAAGCAAAGGTGACGATGACGCTTTCAACCAAGTCTTGCCCGCTTCATGAGATGATACTTGGCTGGGTTGAAACGGCTGTGCTAGGTGTAGAGGGTGTAAAAGAGTGCGAGATAGACCTAGTTTGGGAGCCAGAGTGGAATATCCAAATGGCAAGTGATTTTGTAAAAGCACAACTTGGAGTGCACTAATAAATTTAGCTAGAAATTTAGCTAAGCTAAATTTCTAACTTTTCTTCTTAAGCTTCTACTTTAAATTTTAAAATATCATAAAAGCGTAGTTAAATTTGTTTGGGCTGCTTAAACTCTTTAATAAATTTATGCAAGTAAAAACCAAAAATTTGAGTTATAGAATATAATTTTAGGCGTTTGCTAGGTAATGGTTAAAAATTGAATATAAAAAAGGTAAATTGCAAGATAAACTTGCAATTTAATAGGAGAATTTTTAGTTTGGACTTAGTCCATTTGGTGACGAAGATATGATGGGATATCTAGCTGAGAGATATACTCGTCGCTATTATATCCACCACTTACTCTTCTTTTTAAAACTATATTTTTATTTAGAAGATCATTTTCAGGCTCTTGGGCTATTTTTTTTTCTTCGCTTTCTTTTTCAGCACCTTTAAAACCTGTTGCGATGATAGTAACTTCAACTTTGTTGTCTTCGATATTTTCATCGGTTGTTGTACCAAAGATCACATCAGCATCATCATCAGATGCCTCTTCGATCATTGACATCGCGCTATGAAGATCATCAAGTGAGCAGTTTGGATGCATTTTAAAATGAACTAAAACGCCAAGCGCTCCGTTTATGTTCATGTTATCAAGTAATGGAGACTGGATAGCATTTTTTATAGCTTCTTGAGCTGCACCCTCGCCATAAGCCTCGCCAACGCCCATTAAAGCATGACCTCTGTGGCTCATAACTGTTTTTACGTCAGCAAAGTCAAGGTTGATATCGCTAACACCAGAGTCAAGCACAATAGAGCACATACCATTTACCGCTCTTGCAAGCACTTCATCAACCATTTTAAAGCTCTCTTTGATGCCTGATTTTTTGTCTATCAAAGTTAAAAGTCTGTCGTTTGGTATGATAACGATAGAGTCGCTCTCTTTTCTAAGCTCGCTTAGACCGATATCAGCTAGCTTGCTGCGCTTTTTACCCTCAAATGAAAAAGGCATAGTCACAACAGCAACTGTTAGCGCACCTATCTCTTTTGCAGCTTGTGCAACAACCGGAGCAGCGCCTGTACCTGTACCACCGCCAAGACCTGAAGCGATAAACACAACATCAGAAGTCTCAAGAGCACTTTTTATCTCTTCATAGCTCTCTTGTGCAGCCTCTTTGCCAACTTCTGGTCTCATGCCAGCGCCAAGACCTTTTGTCTTTTTCTCACCAAGCTGTATCTTTGTGTGTGCAGGAGAATTGTCAAGTGCCTTAGCATCTGTGTTTGCTATCATTAGATCGATGTCTAAATTTGGATTCTCTCTTATGATGTGGTTTATCATATTACCACCACCACCACCTACACCTACTACCTTTATCTTTGCGCTATATAGGCTCTTGTTCTCTTCGATTGTGAAACTGTTGCTCATTGTAAAAATTCTCCTCAAAATAGTTGTGTTATGCTGTGCCAAAATTTCTTTAAAGCACTTGGTTTTTTTTCTTGCTTACTTATATCAGCGATATTTGCAAGCTCGTTTTTGTTGTTTGTTTGCTCTAAATTTATATCCATATTTACAAGTTCAATGCCCTCTTCAAAATCATCTTTTTCCTGTTTTTTTATTTCAAATTTCTCTTTTTTCTCTTCTTCAAAAATGTTGAAATTTGTTTTTGGCTTTGATCTTAACTCACCTTTATATCTCATCTTTTTTTCTGAGTCTATCTCATAAGGCGTAAATTCTCCAGCGCCATACATACAAAGTCCTATGGCACAAGAATTTGCCGGATCTCTTAAAATTTCATATAAACCATCCATCTCTTTTGGTCTAGCGATCCTAACTGGCATGTTGTCAAATATCGCAGAAGCTAAGTCTTTTAGTCCATCAAGTTTTGTCATACCGCCAGTTAGTACTATGCCAGCACCAACAAGATCTTTATATCCACTATCTTCAAGCATATTTGCAAGTACCATCACAGTCTCTTCTGCTCTAGCTGAGATGACATTTGATATAACATCAAGTGAAACTTCGTGAGTTTTTTGCTCATCGCCAAGTCTTGGAAGCTCGATAAGATCTACTGATTTATTTACTAGCTTGCCATATTCTAGTTTTATCTCTTCAGCTTTTGGCAAAGGGGTATGAAGCGCCATTGAAAGATCTATAGTTATATTTGCAGAGCCAACGTGTAGATATGAGTTGTATCTTAATGAATTTCCAGCGTGCACTACCATATTACATGTCTCGCCGCCCATATCTATAAGTGCAACACCAAGTTCTTTTTCATCTTTTGTTAGTGTTGCTATGGCTGATGCGTAACCAGAAAGAACGACGTTATCGACCTGTACGCCTGCTAAATTTACAGCCTTTCTTAGGTTGCTAAGTTGTGATTTTTGAATACTTATGATATGTGTTTGCACTTCAAGTCTAGTGCCATTCATGCCAATAGGATCTTCTATAAATTCTTGCCCATCCACCTTAAAGTTGTAAGGTAAGACATGAAGTTTTTCATATTCTGGTGAAGTCTCGGCATTGTGATCTGCCATCTGCATAGCGCGCTCTATCTCTTTTATGCCTATTTCATGATTTGGTATATTTACTACACCGCTACTATTTACGCTTTTAGTATATTTTCCAGATATCGAAACTACTACTCTTTCATAGTGCGTGCCTGCAACTTTTTGTGCTTCTATGAGTGCATTTTTTATAGATTTTGCAGCTAGTTCAATGTTGTTTATAGCACCTTTTTTTATACCTTGTGCTTTTTCTGTGCCTATTCCTATTATTTTTATGCCATCATCATTTTGCTCTGCTATAACAGCACAAATTTGAAATGATCCGACATCTATGCCTAAAATTCTAGTACTCAAAATTTTTACCTTTTGACATATTCTTTAACTTCATAATATTTTAGAAGTTTGTTTGTTAAATCTTTTATCAACTCGTTGTTTTTAAGCATTGCAACATTTTGTTGTGTTATTTGCTTATAGTTGTTATTTATATTGTTAGTAAGCAATCTTTGTTCCAAAATATCGTACACTACGGCTTTGTCATCTAATATAACATAACCTTTTGTGTTGTTAGTGTCAAAAAGTTGAGATACAAAAGCTCTTGTATCGCTCTCGTTTAAGCCTGCAATAGAGCCATTTACCTCTCTGCTAACAAAGCCAACATCTATGCCTTTGAAGTTTTGTAGAGTATCTTTTGCTTTTGCTGTTAAAATTTCTTTTTCTTTTTTGCTTTTGTAAATTTCAAGCACATTGGCTCTTGCTTGTTTAAAGCTCATAGGTTGTGGGGGAGTTATGCTTTTTACTCTAGCTATCAAATAGCCATCTTTATAAATAAATGGTTTTATCACTTCGCCAACTTTTGCACCCTTTATCTCATCAAGTGAAAAAGTAGCGTTGTCCTCATTTACGCTTACAAAACCATTAGTTGCAAGCTCAGCTTTTTTAACAGCGACATACTTTTCTAAAGCGTTAGTTTTGCTTTGCTCTATGTTGTAGTCTTTATTAACTTCAGCTTTTACCTCGCTAAAAGGTTTTATCTTGTCATCAGAACCCTTATATTTATCTTGGTTTTCGTTATAGTAAGATTTTAAAACGCTTTCGTTTGCGTCACTTTTTTCTGACTCGACAAAGTATGTATCTATACCATAAAGTGTCTTTGTCATATAGTTATTTTTATTTATCTCCCAAAGATCTTTTAGCTCTTTTTCATCTACCTTGATCTCGTTTTGATCAGCATTTACTACTTGCACAGCTAATTTATCTTGCATGAAAAAGCTAGCTTCCATCATGGTGATATCTTCTTTGCTAGCAGGTAAATTTAAAATAGTTCTAAGTTTATCTAGTAAGATAGTTAGTTTTAGATTATCTTCAAAATCAGTTGGGTTTATCCTGGCTCTTCTTAGCACATCGTAGTATAAATTTTTGTCAAAAACGCCGTCTTTTTGAAATGTTGGATCGACTATTATATATTTTAAAACATCGTCTTTATTAACGCTTAGACCGATGTCGTCTGCAAAATTTAATAGTAAATTTTCTTGAATAGCAGCTTGAAGTGCAGCATTTTCTAAACCTAACTCTTCAGCTTTCTCTTGAGTTAGTTTGCCTTCAAATACATTGTTGTAGTACTGATATAACCTATCATATTTTTGTTGCAACTCTTGAACGCTTATATTTCTATGTCCTACTTTGGCTACCGAAGTAGCTCTGTTGCTGTTTAGATCGTATGCGCCCCAGCCGACAAAACCAGCACCGACAAAAGCTATCGTGCTTACCCAAATTGTCACGACTAGGTATTTTTTATGTTTTTGCATCCAAGATAACATTAAGTTCTTCCTTTAAAATACTAACAAAGCTTGTGCGATATTTTATAGAAATTTGGCTTAAATAAGCTTAAAATGGGGCTTTATAAAAACGTTTCTTGCTAAATTTTTACTAACATTTTTTATCTTTGTTAGCAAAAATTTAAATGCTAAAATCGCTGTAATCACCAGTAAAATGAAGCAGTTTGCAGCTGTTTTCTAACAAAGCTATATCTTTTGCAAGTAGTTGAGGGCTCCTGCTATACGCGTAAACGCCGTATCCTTTGATCACGACGACGTTAGTATTTTTCTCTATCATCGCTCTATAAATTTCTGTCTCAGCACGCTCATACCAGTCGTCAAACTGCTTTGGATCATAGACTAAAATTTCATTAAATCTCATGCATCCAAAATAGTCTTTTGGTGCGATCTTTTCATGTTTCATTGCATAAGCTGTCACGTATGGAGGCATGGCGTAGCAGACAAATTTTGCTTCATTTATGTTTTTGTAGATATTTAAGTGTATATCAGCATCTAAGCTTGCATCATTCCATCGGTAGTCTTTTTTTGATGAAAGAAGCGTTAGATCACTATCTTGCAAGTCGTCAAAAATGGCACTTTGCTTGTTGATGATGAATTGATTTTTTTCTACTCTTGCTGAGATAGAACCATGAAAAACACCAAAAAAATTCTTTCTAAACATCGAAAGAGATATCTTTTTTATCTCATTTGTTGAGTGCAATAAGTCCATTTTTTCTCCTATGTTTGGGTGATTATATTTAAGCTATCTTAAAATTTGTGTAAAATTTTATGTAATGATAGCTTTTTAAGTAAAATTTCGATAAATTTTCACACTAATTTCATTAAAGAGGCAGTGTTGCAAAGTCCGCATATTAGTGTTTTGCTTGACGAAGTTTTATCTTTTTTTAAAGGCCTGCGTGGAAATTTTATAGATTGCACGCTTGGATATGCTGGACATTCTAGTGCTATTTTGTCTCAAAATGAAAATCTAAATTTGATCGCTTGCGACAAAGACATCGAAGCTATAAATTTCTCGCTCAAAAAACTTGAGCCATTTGGCAGTAGAGTTAAAATTTATAAGAGCAATTTCTCTGAGCTTATTAGCAAACTTAGCAGCGATGAAATTTCAAACGTTAGAGGGATTTTAGCTGACATTGGCGTTAGCTCTTTGCAGATAGATAAAGATGATAGGGGTTTTAGCCTTGGCTCAAGCACGCTTGATATGCGTATGGATAAAGAGCGAGGATTTAGTGCCTATGACGTGGTAAATGGCTACTCGTTTGATGAGTTAGTTAGGATTTTTAGAGATTATGGCGAGCTAAAAAATGCTTCTGGGATCGCAAACAAGATAATAAATGCTAGAAATTTAGGCAAGATAACGAGCGCAAAAGAGCTTGCAAACATAATAGGTACAGCCCAGATAAAAGGGCGCGGTGTTAGCCATGCGATACTCGCGTTTCAAGCGATCAGGATAGAGGTAAATGGCGAGCTAGATGAGCTAACAAATTTGCTTGATAGCATAGAAAATGGTGGTTTTAAAGATTGTTTGGTGGCGATCATAACATTTCACTCGCTTGAAGATAGGATCGTAAAAGAGCGCTTTAAAAAGTGGGCAAATAGCTGTATCTGCCCGCCTGGCATCTACCGATGTGAGTGCGGAAACAACCACGAACTGGGCGAAATTTTAACCAAAAAGCCACTAACAGCAAGCCAAAGTGAGCTAGCGCAAAACTCACGAAGCAAGAGCGCAAAACTGCGTGTTTTTAAGATAAAAGGATAAAGATGCAAGAAAAAGAAGAGCTGCTAACACTTCACGACGAGGAGCAAAAACGTGAGGTAAATTTAAGCTTTAAGACGCTAGTGATGGTCTATCTGGCGGTTTTTATAGCACTAGCTCTATTTTTGCCAAAAATTTATATAGCAAATCAAATTTATTATATAAGTAGAGATATCGCTGACATCAGCGGCAAACGAGATATGCTCCTTGAAGAAAACAGAGCTCTTAGCATAAAGCTTGAAAATTTGCGTTATAAAAATCAAATTTTAAACAATATGCAAGAGCGTCAATGGAAATAATTAAGAAATTTAAAAGCTTTATCCACTACTACGACCCTGCAAATTTCCAGCTCATCTACTCGCTAAAAGCTGCCACGACCATCGCTTTTAACTGCTTTTTGTGTTTTTACTTCTTTCATCTAAGTGGCGCTATCATGGCTGTAAATATCACGATGGGTATCTTCTTTCTTGGCGAGCTTGAGTGCAAAGATAGGAGCAAATTTGCATTTTTGCTACTTTACATCGCGCTTTCTTGCGCTTTTATGCCCTTTGTTGCACTCCTTATGAGCCTTGGCGTTTGGCTCTCACTTATCGTATTTGTCTGGATATTTGTGGTAGGCATTAGCCAAATTTATAGCTCAAATTTAAACAAAATTTTACTCGCCGTAAATGCAACAGGGCTAGTTGCTTTTGTGACAAAGGCCGCAGTAGGGCTAAATGTGGCTGATAGCATCGGCGGACTTGTCTTGGCTGGCGTGCTAAGCATCATCATAAAATTTGAAAACTTTGGCAAATACGGCAAATTTACTAAAAAAAGCATCAGCTTTTTACTAGATAGCGCCATCTTATCGAGCAAGGCGCTTGGCACGAGCCATTTTTACGCAAGCATTGCAGATTTGATGAGCTCGATTGATAAATCAAAAGAAATTTTTGCAAACAAAAGCCTAAAGATAAAAGATGTTAAGCTAGTTAGAAATCAAGCCAAAGCACTATTTTATTTTTATAAAGTTGAAGAGATCGCTCTTTTGCTTCGAACATTGGGCGCTTCGTTTGAAAGGATCGAGGACAGAGCGCTTTTAATTGAGGTAAAAAATGAGATCGCTTACAACCTTTTTGAGCTTAAAAAAATTTTCAAAAATCAAACTCCAAAGCTAAAATTTGATGCGCTAAATTTAGCTAAAAACTCAAATTTTAAAATTTTTGCTAGCTCGCTTGGCGTGCTTTATGATAAATTTTTGCTTATAAAAGAGGGCGGAGAGGACAAACTCTCGTTTAACAACACAAAAAAGATCACGCTAAAAGAGGCATTTAAAAAGCTAAATTTAAAAAATGAAGTATTAAAAGAGTCTTTAAGGCTTGCCATTTGCATGTCGCTTGCCATTTTTATAGCGCAGGCGATGCATATAAATCATGGAATTTGGATAGCCATAGCAGTGATGAGCTTAAACAAAAGCGACGAAGATGCTTTAAAAAATGCTGGCAGAGATAGCCTTCTTGGCGGAGTTATCGGCTTTTTTATTGCGCTTGTTTTTGTGAAATTTATGGGCGAATCATACGCATTTTACGTGGTAGTCTTTATCGGTATGTTTTTGGTTTATTATCTAAAAGCTTACAAACAAATCGTCTTTGCAACGGCTTTTATGTTTGAATTTACAGCTATTTTTTCGCTTATAAAAAGAGACTTTTTGGCTCTTATGGTAGATAGACTGCTTGACGTAGCAGCTGGCTTTTTGATAGTTTTTGTCACATATTTGCTAACTAGGAAAAATGACTATACAGCGATAAAAAATAGCTTAAGCAGTGCCTTGATAGGTTTTAGAAATTTAGTGCAAATTTCTCTAAATGAGTCAAACAAAGATGCTTTTAGCACGGATGAAAAAAGGGTTTTAGGCTCGCTAAATGAGCTAAACTACGTTATAAAAGTTAGTAAAAATTTAGACGATGATAATGTGAAAAATGCAAAATTTATAGCTAGCAAGTTTGATGATATAAATAGCGATCTGGTTAAGCTTAGAAATTATCTGAATTTAGACGAGTTAAAAGAGAAAAACGCCTTGCAAAATGATATAAAAATCATCTCAGATAGGTTTTTGATGCTAGATAAAAAGATCAAAAAACTTCCATACTATTTCATAAGCGAGATAGAAGCGAAGCTGCTTTGCAAAGACGAAAACGTTAAAAAGCTAATTTTGCGAGTTGCTTTAAAACAAAATGAAATTTACTCAGCGCTCTCTTTTTGAGAGATTAGCTTTTCATATATATATTGTTCTAAATATTTTTTTGAAACGTCATTTTTAAGAGCGGTGTTGTAAATTTCTTCAACCTTGCTTGAATACTTTTCATATCCAAAATATGGAAAATGCACGCTCCAAGCCTTTTTTATAAGATCCAAGCTTATCTCTCTTCTTGCCCAAACCTTAAACATATCAAATCCGATAAAAACAGCTGAAGTGACGATGGTAGTTGCGATTATCGAGATGTGCGCGTCGGCCTTTGCTAAAAAGTGGTGCGTGATGATGAGAAGCGGAAACAAGACGACAAAGCAGATAAGTGCGTAAATTTGATAGAGCTTCACGTGGTTAAATCTAAAATTTAGCTTTGCGCCATCAATTAGCATACCTTCGTTAAAAAGGGCATTTGCTTCAAGCAAATCTCTAAATAAAACTGGCTGTTTTGAGACGAAAAAAATATTTTTAATGATAGTGTTTCTTAGATTTTCTTTCATTTTTTATAGACTTTTTACCTTAAAAATTTCAGCTCATTGTATCTAAAAATCTATAAATTCAAACAAAATTAGATACAATTTGCCTAAAATTTAAGGAGCTAAAAATGGCAGATAAAGCTTTAGAAACTGTCTTTGTAAATGGCGAGTTTGTGCCAAAAGATGAGGCAAAAGTTAGTGCATTTGATAGAGGATTTATATTTGGCGATGGAATTTATGAAGTAGTGCCTGTGATAAATTCAAAAATGGTCGATAAAGAGGGCTTTTGGGCGAGATTTGAGAGAAGCTTAAACGAGATAGATATAAGCCTGCCTTACGAAAAAGAGAAATTTGAAGCGATCTTAAATGAGATGATCGCAAAAAACGCCTTAAAAGAGGGTGGAATTTACATGCAAGTAACAAGAGGCGTGGCGTTTAGAAATTTCTATTTTATGGAAAATTTAACCCCAAGCGTCTTTATCTTTTGCTACGAGAGTGAAATTTTAAACAACCCAGCTGCAAAAACTGGCATAAAAGTGGTAAGCGTAGAGGACATCAGGTGGAAAAGGCGCGATATCAAATCGATCTCGCTTCTAGCTCAGTGCTACGCTAAAAACGAGGCTCACAAAAAGGGCGCGGACGAGGGATTTATGGTAGAAAACGGCTTTGTTACAGAGGGCTGTAGCTCGAGCGCTTTTATCATCAAGGATAAAACCCTCATCACCAAGCCACTTTCAAATGAAATTTTACCAGGGATCCGCCGCATGAGGCTTTTAAGGATCGCTAAAGATATCGGCCTAAAGATAGAGGAGCGTAAATTTAGCATGGACGAGGTTTATAGCGCTGATGAAGTCTTTATCTCGGCTGCTACGCTTATACTTTTACCAGTCATCTATGCTGACGGCAAGGCGATAAACGGCGCAAAAGTGGGCGACATCTCAAGCAAACTTCGTGAAATTTATGCTAGCGAGCTTTTAAAAGAAGCTGAGCTTTGAGAGAAAAGGTCTTAATAAGCGCCTGCCTTGCTGGCATAAACTGCAAATTTAATGGCGAAAACAACCTTTTGGGTATTGGCATTTTGGATGAAATTTCAAAAAAATATCATCTGCTTTTTGTCTGCCCAGAGGTTTTTGGCGGACTTAGCACGCCAAGAGAGCCAGCTGAGATGAAAGGTGGCTTAGTCGTTACAAAAACCGCTAAAGATGTGAGCGAAAATTTTAAATTTGGGGCTGAAATTTGCCTAAAGATAGCTAAGCTAAATGGCTGCAAAAAGGCGATCTTAAAAGCTAGAAGCCCAAGCTGCGGCAGCGGGCAAATTTATGATGGAAGCTTCACTAAAAAGCTAATCTTTGGCGACGGCGTAGCGGCAAAACTGCTAAAAGAAAATGGTATTTTAGTTTTTAGCGAAGATGAGATAGGGCGGCTTGATGTTTGAGAGGCTAAAAGATAATGTCATGGTCGAGGTGATCTTTAAATACATCATCTTGCTGCTACTTTTTGCCTGCGTGGTTGGGCTTTTTGTAAGTGGTGTGCTCTTTTTAAAGGGAGAGATGAGCGAGTTTTCGCTAAATTTGCACATTTTCTTTGGCTTTAGTTTGGTTGTCCTCACCATAATCCACAGCTACGTCAAGAAGAAAAAACTAAAAAAGCTAAGTCTTGAGTTTAAAAATATCTTAAAACATAAGCCAGTGCAGATGGACTGCAACACGACAAGGTTTTTAAACGCGCTAAATGATGTCAAAGTGGGCGAGCTTTCAAAGAAATTTGGCTCAGACATTGCAGAAATTTTAAGATCAAACGATATAAAGGTCAAGGATCAAAACGAGACGATGAAGCAAATTTGCAAAAACAACGATGAAAAGATGTTTTATATCTTTGTTTTGATCGTCGAAGCTATATTTAAGGATAAGGAAGAAATTTGAAAAAAGGTATATTTTTAGCACTTAGTGTTGCTTTGTTTTTGGGTTGTTCGCAGACAACAAAACCAGAGCCAAACAAGCAGCAAAATGCCCTGCCAGACGAAAATGTCTATAAGCCAAATGAGCGCATCAGCCTGCTTGAATTTGAAGTAAAACAAGATGCCTCGTCGCTACCTCAAAATATGCAAAGTGCGAGTTTTGCTCAAGATGAAATTTTAAAAAGAAGATTTAAGGTTTTTACTCTAAGAGGCATTAAATTTAACCCAAATGACGCTTTTTGGGCGTTTAATGTATATAAGCCAAGCGAGAAGAGAAAGTATTTTGGCTCAAATTTTAGACAGATACCTCAAAGCTGGTTTGACGCACAAAAGGACAATGCAAATTTCACTGGCTTTTTGCAAATTTCAGCCTATGCTCTAACTTCAGCAAACACAGCTGTAAGAAATTTCCCAACCGACGAGCCGATATTTTTAAACCCGCAAACTCCAGGTGAGGGTTATCCGTTTGACTATCTGCAAGAATCCACCCTAAGCATCGCTCATCCGCTTTTTGTATCGCACCTCTCAAAAGATAGGGCGTGGGCGTTTGTGAGTGATGATGCGGTTTGGGGCTGGGTGAAGGTTGAAGATATCAAATTTATAAGTGATGAAGAGGCGCTTGCCTATCAAAAATCAAGCTTTGTAACGATAAAAACCGACAAGATGCCAGTTTATGATAAAGGCGGAAACTTTTTGTTTTACTCACGTGTCGGCGCGATACTGCCAGTTTTGGCGCAAGATGACAAAAACTACTACGGCAAAATTTATGTAAGAAATATGCTTAGGGAGTTTGTCCTCCCAAAGTCTTTTAGCGCCCTTTTTCCACTTAAATTTAACGATTCAAATTTAAAGACAATTCTTAGCTCGCTTCTTACTCAGCCTTATGGCTGGGGCGGGGTGGATAAGCTAAGAGACTGCTCGCTTTTTACAAAAGACTTGCTAGCAAGCTTTGGCGTGTGGTTACCTAGGAACTCAAGGGCGCAGGCAAATATGGGAGAAAAGATCAATCTAAAAGGTCTTAGCAACGCTGCAAAGAGCAAAGAGATAAAAGAAAAAGGCGTGCCATATCTCACGCTCGTGCATTTGCCAGGTCATATCATGCTCTATGCTGGATACAAGGGCGATGATATCTACGTCGTGCATGATGCTTGGGGGCTAAAGACTACAAACAACGGCCGCGCGCTTATCGGAGCGACCGCGATAACTACGCTAAATATCGGACAAAATAGAAGCGACATACAAAGTGCAAATTTGCTAATTTCTAAGGTTGATTCTATAAATGTGATGAGGCCTGAGCAAGGGATGCTAGATAAGGCTAGAAAGATCTCAGCTTTGCAGCAAGCTTACGGCGTGAAGATAGAAGAAAATTTGGTTAAATTTAGTGATGGCACGAGCCTAGTCTATGATGATTTTAAACAAAAAGATGAAGAGTGCAGTACTGGGGCTGACATAGAGGATATGAACGCACTTGATTACGCTGCATTTTCGCCACTTAGTGCAGCACTTAGTGATGCTGGCAGATGCAGAAACTACGAGCTTTTAGGCAAAATTTATGGCTCAAGCGAGAGCGCGGTCAAGGCAAATTTGGTTGATGTTATCTGGCTAAAAGATTTTTTAAATTTGCCTTTAAAATTTAACTCTAAAAATGGCGCTGCAGCTGCCTTGCAAGAAGTTAGCAATGAGCTAAATGAGATGGTAAAGAGCGATCCAAATTTACTTCAGTACCTAAAAGATCCAGGCGGGACATTTAAGTGGCGCATCATCGCTGGCACAAACCGCCTAAGCGCGCACAGCTACGGCATCGCGATCGATATAAATGTAAAAAAGAGCCACTACTGGCAGTGGAGCAAGGGCTATGAGAACTTGATCCCTGAAAAGATCGTGCGAGTTTTCGAGAAGCATAAATTTATCTGGGGCGGACGCTGGAAGCACTTTGATACGATGCATTTTGAGTATCGCCCAGAGATGTTTGAGTAGATGAAAGATCAAATTTTAGAAATTTTATCTCGCTCAAATGTCTTTTTAACTGGCGGCGGCGGTGTTGGCAAGAGCTATCTAACCGCCTCCATCATCAGACACTACAAAGAAAATTTCAAAAATGTCGTCATCCTTGGCTCAACTGGCATAAGCGCTGTTAGTCTTGGGGGCGTGAGCTTGCATAGCTTTTTTAAATTTGGCTACTGCAAGGACTACGAGGAGCTAAGACGGCTTGACTACCGCCAAAAAGATAAGCTAAGCAAGCTACGAAATATGCTAGATGCCTGCGATCTGCTTGTAATAGATGAAATTTCGATGGTTAGCTCAAATGTTATGGAGATGATAAGATACCGCTTGCTCACCTCTAAATTTAAGGGCAGGGTGCTCATAGTGGGCGACTTTTATCAGCTGCCACCCGTGCAAAAAGAGCAAAATGAGAGCAAACTTTTTAACTTTTTATACGCCTTTAACTCAAGTGCTTGGGAGGATATGAAATTTACAAATGTTGAGCTTTTGCTCTCAAAACGCACAAATGATCTTAAATTTTATGAAATTCTCTCTCGTCTTAGAGTTGGCGAGCTAGATGATGAGATGATAGCTTATATCGAGAGCTTGCGAGTGGGAGCTATCGAGCCAGATAGCGAGACTAGCGTGCTTTTTGGCAGAAACGCTGAGGCTGAGATGCTAAATCAAAAAAGACTTCTTGCGCTTAATGCGCCACTTGAAATTTCAAACTCGGACGTGCTTGTTATGGATGAAAATTTAGACAAAAAAGAGTTTGAAAAGTGGGCAAACACGCTAAATATCTCACGAAATTTAGAGATGAAGATAGGCGCAAAAATCATCTTTACTTCAAATAAATGGGGCGAGTACTATAACGGCGAGCAAGGCAAGATCATGCAAATTTTAAAAGAAAATGGCGCCATATCAAGCGTGATCGTGCAAAAAGATAGCGGTGAGATCTGCGAGATAGAAAAGTGCGCTTATAACTTTTGCGCGCTAAATTTAAACGAAGACGAGATCGAAGAAAACGTGCAAGCTTCGCTTTATCAGTTTCCATTTAAACTTGCCTATGCGCTAACTATCCACAAGTCTCAAGGCATGAGTATAAACTCACTCATTTGCAACATCAACCACATCTTTGCTAAGGGACAGCTCTACGTCGCACTTTCTCGCGCGGTAAATCCTAAAAATTTAAAACTTTTTTATGATAAGAAAAGTGATTTTAGGCAGCATTTAAGAAAAGTGGTTAAAATTGACGACGAAGTTAAGAAATTTTACCAAGAAAACGTATTTTTGCATATTAAGGAGAGTTTATGAAAAAGCTATTTTTAAGCCTTGTTTTTGGCGTTTTTGCATTTGCAGATGTGCTAAAAGTGAGTGACTTTCAAACAGATATCTACTCAAAAGCTGGACAAAATTTAACAAAAAAGATAAACATGAACCTTGAAGTTGTCGGACGTGATGTGGAGGAGAACGAAGCATACGTGCTTGATGCACTAAATGTCGTTGTTGGCAGCTTTTACGTGGAGGATATCCTAACCTCGATGGGAAAAGAGAAATTTAAAGAGCTATTTATGAAATACGCAGCCAAAAAACACTCTCTTGATATCGATGATGTGCTTATTTTAAACATCAAAGTGATAAATAATCTAGAGCTAAGCGAGATCATAAAAGCGATAAAAAGCCAAAATTTATGCTCTGATCCAAGTGTAAATGAAGATGTGATGACAAAGCCAGAAAAGAAGAAAAAAGGCAACGAGATCATCGTCGCACCTGATCCAAATGACGTGGTGCAAAAGCCGATCGATCTAAATAATGTGCAAGAATTTGGAAAAGACTTCGGAGAGAAGTGAGTAAATTTGGCTAAAAGCTAGCCAAATTTATTGATTTACGATGTCGTAACCTTGTGGGATGACTGGAGTTAGCGTCTCTTTTGGGATGAGCGCGTCTTTTACAGGGTTGCTTAGAGTGATTTTTATCTTATTTGAAAGCTTGTCTTTATAGTCAATCGTCGTTGGAAGCGTGTTTTTGATCGTTATAAAGTACTCAACTCCGTCATATATCGCCTTATAAAGTGTTGGCTGAATTTGCTCTGCGTGAGCCAAAACCTGCGTCAAATTTGGCGTATCATCTAGTCTTGAGATGATGGCTTGCTCGAGCTCATCCTCGATCACGACCACCTTGTCTTTGTCAAAGTAAATTCTCTTTGGCGTTGGACTTTCATATATCCAAAGCGCGGTGTTGTCGCTTTTAGCGTAAAATCTACCCTTGTAATTTACACTCTTGCCCTCGCTAAAGACAGTTTGAGTAAAGTCACTTTGCAGGCTTTTAAAATTTAAGCCAGCGCCAAATGAGCAAACCGCAACGAGAGATGCAACTAAAAATTTTCTCATTTTTTATCCTTTTTTGGCGTATTCTAGCCCAGTTTAATTAAATAAATAGTTAAACTATGCTAAGATCCAAAGTTTAAAAATTTAGGAAGGTAAAGTAATGATTTCATCGGTATTTAGAAAGATTTTTGGCACGAAAAATGATAGAGAAGTCAAAAAATATATAAAACGTGTGGCGCAGATAAACGCGCTAGAGCCTACTTATGAGAAGATGAGTGATGATGAGCTTAAGATCAAATTTAATGAGCTTAAAGCCCAAGTCGTAGAAGAAAAAGTCACTTTAGATCAAATTTTAAATGATGTCTTTGCGTTAGTTAGAGAGGCCAGTAAAAGGGTGCTTAAGATGCGCCATTTTGATGTGCAGCTAATCGGCGGTATGGTGCTAAACGAGGGCAGGATCGCCGAGATGAAGACAGGCGAGGGCAAGACCTTGGTTGCGACTTTGCCAGTTATCTTAAACGCAATGAGTGGCAAGGGCGTGCATGTAGTAACAGTAAATGATTACCTTGCAAAGCGTGACGCGACGCAAATGGGCGAGCTTTATAACTTTTTAGGCTTAAGTGTTGATGTGATACTAAGTGGCGGATATGACGATGAGGTAAGACAAGCTGCATATAACGCCGACATAACATACGGCACAAACTCAGAATTTGGCTTTGACTATCTGCGTGATAATATGAAATTTGAAGCTGGCCAAAAGGTTCAAAGAGGTCATAACTTCGTTATCGTGGATGAGGTTGATAGTATCTTGATAGATGAGGCTAGAACACCACTTATAATCTCTGGTCCAACAAACCGCACGCTTGATGGCTACATAAGAGCCGATCAAGTCGCAAAACAGCTTACCAGAGGTACTCCAGCTGATCCAAACGTGCCAGGCTCAAAGCCAACGGGGGACTTTATAGTAGATGAAAAAAATAGAACGATAATGATTACAGAGGCTGGCATAAGCAAGGCTGAAAAGCTCTTTGGAGTTGAAAATTTATACAACCTTGAAAATGCCGTGCTAAGCCACCACTTAGATCAAGCTCTAAAGGCGCACAATCTCTTTGAAAAAGACGTTCATTACGTCGTAAAAGATGGCGAAGTTGTCATAGTTGATGAATTTACAGGACGTCTAAGCGAGGGCAGACGCTTTAGCGAGGGACTTCACCAAGCACTTGAGGCAAAAGAGGGCGTGAAAATTCAAGAAGAGAGCCAAACTCTTGCCGATACAACATATCAAAATTACTTTAGAATGTATAAAAAGCTTGCAGGTATGACTGGTACAGCTCAGACAGAGGCTACTGAGTTTTCTCAAATTTATAATCTTGAAGTTATCTCGATCCCAACAAACGTGCCAGTTAAGAGGATCGATCAAAACGACCTTATCTACAAAACTCAAAACGAGAAATTTAAAGCGGTCATCGACGAGGTTAAAAAAGCTCACGAAAAAGGTCAGCCAGTGCTTGTAGGAACTGCAAGTATCGAGCGTAGTGAGGTGCTTCACGAGATGCTTAAAAAAGCTGGCATCCCACACTCTGTGCTAAATGCTAAAAACCACGAAAAAGAGGCCGAGATCATCGCACAAGCTGGCGTAAAAGGCGCTGTGACTATCGCTACAAACATGGCTGGACGTGGTGTTGATATCAGGATAAATGACGAGGTGAGAGACCTTGGCGGCTTATATATCATCGGCACCGAAAGGCATGAGAGTAGAAGGATAGATAATCAGCTCCGTGGCCGTGCTGGACGTCAGGGCGATCCTGGTATGAGTAGATTTTATCTAAGCTTAGAGGATAATCTTTTAAGAATTTTTGGTAGCGACCGCATAAAAGCGATCATGGATAGGCTTGGTATCGACGAGGGCGAAAGCATCGAGAGCCGCATGGTGACAAGAGCTGTTGAAAATGCTCAAAAGAAAGTCGAGAGCTTGCACTTCGAGGCTAGAAAGCACTTGCTTGAGTATGACGACGTGGCAAATGAGCAAAGAAAGACTATCTATAAATACCGCGATGAGCTACTTGATAAAAACTACGATATGAGCGAAAAGATAGCTCAAAATAGAGTTGAATACGCTACAAATTTACTTGATACGGCTGAAATTTTCCATGGCGGCTTGAAAGATGACTTTGATATTAAAAATTTATGCTCTATCATCCTTGCAGATTGTGGCGAAGAGATCGACGAGAGCGAGCTAAAAGGGCTAGAGTATAATGAACTAGTAGAAAAAATAGCGCAAATTTTAGAGGTTAGATATAACGAAAAGATGAGCGTGCTAAATGAAGAGCAAAGAAAAGATATAGAGAAAATTTTATACCTTCAAGTGCTTGATAATGCGTGGAGAGAGCACCTTTATCAGATGGATATCCTAAAAACTGGTATAGGTCTAAGAGGGTATAATCAAAAAGATCCGCTAGTTGAATATAAAAAAGAGAGCTACAACCTCTTTATGGAGCTAGTTGGCAGACTAAAAACTGAGAGCGTTAAAACGCTTCAAATCGTTAGATTTAAGAGCCGCGAGGAGCAAGAAGAGCAAGCTAGGATGATGCTAGAAGCTAGTCAAAATGCTGAAAATGAGCCTCTAAACTACAACAATCAAGGCGAAGATGAAAATTTCACGCCAGAAAAAAAGATACCAAGAAACGCTCCATGCCCTTGCGGGAGCGGTAAAAAATATAAAGATTGCCACGGCAAAAGTGGCCCTAAAAAAGGCATATTTGCTTAAAATTTCTACTTTTAAGGCGCCAAAGCGCCTTAATCTTTTAAAGGCTATTTGATGACAAGCTTACCAAAGTACCTACTTTTTAAATATTTAAGATTTGATAAAACTCAGCCATTTATCGCTCTAAGCGCCTTGCTCGCCTTTCTTGGTGTTAGCATCGGACTTATGGTTTTGATCGTTGCGATGGCTATTATGAATGGATTTGATAAAGAATTTGAGCGCAAACTTTTTACGATGAACTATCCTATAACCGTTCAAAGTGCCTTTAAAGGATCGATCGATGATGGCTTTGTAGATGAGCTAAAGGCTAAATTTAGCGACCTTAAATTTAGTCCTTATATCAGCACGCAGGTCATTTACCGCTCGGCAAATGCACTTGAAGGCGGGCTAATTTATGGAGTAAATTTTAAAGATGAAAAGCATATAAACTCGGTTGTAAAAGAAGCTTTAAAAAATAAAGAGCTAGAGGGCTTTGAGATACTTGTGGGAAGCGGCATAACGAGCGAGTTTAGACTAAGAGACGATGAAAAACTAACGCTTATCTTTACAAAGGCTGATCCTGCTGGCTTTTCGCTAACGCCAAAGATGAAGCGCTTTGACATCGGCGGCTCATTTACATCTGGGCTAATCGCCTACGATAAGGCGTTTTCATATACTTCAGTTGATGCATTAAGGAAAATTTTAGACTATCCAAAGGGCGTTTATGATGGAATTCACATCTTTTCAAGTAAGCCATTTGATGACATAAAAAGGGTGCGCGAGGGGCTTCCAGCAGGCACGGTTGCTATTGGCTGGTGGGAGCAAAATGGCAACTTTTTCTCAGCGCTTGCACTTGAAAAAAGAGCACTTTTTATCGTTTTGATGCTTATTATCCTTGTGGCGTCGCTAAATATCATAAGCTCACTACTAATGACCGTGATGAACCGCAGGCAGGAGATCGCCTTGCTTTTAGCACTTGGAGCTAGTAAAGGCGAGATAAAAAGAAGCTTCTTTTATCAAGGGCTAGTAATAGGCGGTGGTGGCATTATATTTGGCTTGGTGCTTGGCTTTTTGGGGTTATTTTTACTTGGAAATTTCAACATCATAGACCTGCCAGCTGACGTTTATGGCTCAAGCAAACTACCGCTTGAACTCTCAACGATAGATCTTGTGCTTATCGTAGTTGGGGCTGTGTTTATCGTGGCTATCTCGTCTTACTATCCAGCCAAAAAAGCTACTGAGGTAAATGTCCTTCAAACTTTAAGAAATGAGTAAAGCCTAGAAATGCTAGGCTTTAAATTTGGTTTTAAAAGCATATTATTGGCTAATATGCTTTTTAAATTTGTATGTTGTGTATAAAAATGTATAGTTATTTTTAAAAGCTTTTTGAGCGTTATTTTTTTACTTATATTTTTTCATCAATTCATCTAATTCAACTTCTTTTCCATTAATGTTAAAAGTTCCCTTGAAACTATTGAAAATACCAGCTAGACTTAAACCTTGAGCAGAATTGTTGCAATTTTGATTTTTTATGCTTTTGAACCCATCGCCTCTGTAATGATCATTTTCTACACAATCTATGTAAGTTTTTATATCT
Source organism: Campylobacter concisus (assembly GCF_003049065.1). Taxonomy (GTDB): domain Bacteria; phylum Campylobacterota; class Campylobacteria; order Campylobacterales; family Campylobacteraceae; genus Campylobacter_A; species Campylobacter_A concisus_BE. Next base: position 101,406 of record NZ_PISC01000008.1, read on the forward strand.
TCATTAACATGTTCCTGATAGTATTTGGCAGTTTTAGGCTCCTCAACTTTTATGTCCTCGCCACCGCATCCAGATAAAACTCCGATCAATAAAGCATAAAGTGCTGCAACTAAAATTGATCTTTTCATATATATCCTTTTTAAATTTTATAAAAACGATGTGATTATAATAAAGTTATATTTTAAAAAGACTTATGAAAAGATATTGAGAGCAAAAATATTAATTATAATGCCCTTTGCAGGCTATTATGTAGATCGTAGTCTCATCTACTGCGTAAACCAAGCGGTGTTCGCTGTTTATCCTCCTGCTATAAAAACCAGATAAATTTCCTTTTAGCGCTTCGGGCTTGCCTATGCCATCAAAAGGATCTCTTGCCATATCTTTTATGAGCTCATTTATCCTTTTTAAGGTGTTTTTGTCTTGATTTTGCCAAGATAGATAGTCCTTCCAAGCGTCAAAATCCCATTTTATATCTCTGCTCATTGTTAGCTTAGCATTTCCTGCTCTTTAAAATTTAGCTTTCCCTCTTTAAAGTCTTTCATCTTTTTCTCAAGATAGGCTATATTTTCATCTTTATAGAATGGATCTGGAGCTGAAACCTCAAAAGGGATAGCTCTTTCAGAGACTAGCTTTGCAAGAAAGATATTGACTGCTGATGACATAGAAAGCCCCATCTCTTTGCAGATCGCCTCGGCTGATTTTTTAATGTTATCTTCTACTCTTAAGCAAATTTGTGCCATTGTTTATCCTTTTTTGCAATTATAATATCATAGATTGTATTTACAAACAACTACAATGCATAGTTTTTCGTATAAATTTACTACGCTCTTACGTCGTGGTCGATCTTGCACTGAAGAGCTTCGTGAACAAGGGTTTTTGCCATGACGCGCTCCTCGCTTATAAGGTGGAAATTCTCGCCTAGCTCGCCAAAGATATCTTTGTTGCCCTCGCCATTTGCTTTGATGATCGTTTGGATATTTGCTCCGTAGTCTTTGATCTTTTGTGCTATTAGCTCAACTCTTTGCTCGTTATTTACAGTTATGATGACAGCGGCTGCATCGTCTAAGCAAGCGTTTTCAAGGGTGTTGCTTTGAAGCACATTTCCTAAAAATACATTTTCCCCGCGGCTTCTACCAAGCTCGACTAGGCTGATGTCATTATCAAGCACGATGTATAAAAGCTTTGTCTCTTTTAGCCTTAAAACCACCTCTTGACCAAGCCTATCGTAGCCAAAGACTACGATGTGATTTTTTAGTTTTTGTGGCTTTAAGGTCTCGTTTGACTCAACTGCCACCTCACGCTCTACAAGATCAGCTAAAACGTCAAGCTTTTTAAGTATAAAAGGTGTTGCAAACATCGATATAACAGAGGCTGCGATGAAAATTTGAGCAGTTTGGATATCAAGTAAATTTCTTGTAGTCATCAGCCCAAAGACAGCCAGTGCAAATTCACCGATCTGGCAGACGCTAAGTGCAGTCTTAGCAGCGACTCTGCGTTTTAAGTAGATATTTAAAACGGCAAAAACGACGATGGCTTTTACAACCATTATGCTAAAGACTAGACCTAGAACTAGCCAGATGTTTGAGAGCACGACTACAAAATTTATCTGCATGCCAACGGTTATAAAAAATAGTCCAAGAAGTAGATCTCTAAAAGGTATGAGATCGACCTCGATCTGGTGCTTATACTGCGTCTCTGCCATCATCATGCCAGCTAAGAATGCACCAAGAGAGTATGAAAAGCCAAAGAAGTGAGCTAGCGTGCTGGCGCCAACGACCAAAAAGAGAATAGTAGCGATAAAGACCTCTTGAGAGTTTGTCTGAACGACTTTGTAAAATATCCAGTTGATGACGTATTTGCCGAGCAAAAATAGCACAACAATAAGGATAACCGCACTCGTAAATGTCTTTAACAAAAGCTCATTTATAGAGGCATCTTGCGAGCTAAACATATCTATCATAAGCAAAATAGGGATGACGGCGATATCTTGAAATAGTAAAATTCCAAGTGCCTTTCTGCCATAAATTTTACTCACATCGCCATTGTCATTTAGCGTTTTTAGCACGATCGCAGTTGATGATAGAGCAAAGGCAAGACCTGCAATAAGCGCTGTCTCGTCCTTTAGATGAAGCGCGTAGTAGAGCATCACACCCATCACAAAGCCACTTAAGCAAACTTGCAGACCGCCATTTAGAAAGACCTCTTTTTTCATGCTCATCAGGTGCTTAAAGCTAAATTCAAGTCCGATCGTAAACATCAAAAATGCGATACCAAATTCCGCGATATGAGAAATTTCATCGTTGCTTTTTAGGTTGAAAAACTCAGATATAAGCGTGCCTGTTACGATGTAGCCGATGATGGTTGGTATCTGAAATTTCTTAAATATGACGTTTAGAGCGACCGAGATCGCAGCGACAAGCAAGAAGCCTTCTAAAATTTGTTCCATATATTATTTTTTGCCTTCGTAAAATACAAGATCAAAGCTATTTTTTCTCTTCACAAGCGATCTTTTGGTGCTAGTTTGACTGGTAGCTTCGTGTAATTTTTTATTTAACTCATCAATAGTTGCTTCTAAATCGTCAATTTTCTCTTTTAGCTGAAGTATCACATCAACACCTGCTAAATTTACGCCAAGTTCGCGGGTTAAATTTAGTATCGTTTTGACGCGATCAACGTCTTTTTGCGAGTAGAGCCTCATCTTGCCATCTGTTCTTGAGGGTTCAACTAGTCCCTCTCTTTCGTATTGTCTTAAAGTTTGTGGATGTATGCTTAAAACCTTTGCTACAACGCTTATTAAAAAAAGTGGTTCTTCATAATTTTGCATTTTTTACTCCGGTAATTTTTCTTTTAACTCTTTTACTAAGCTCTCGTCAAGCTCACTGATATTTGGAAGTTTTACCCTAGCTTTTAAGTAAAGATCGCCATAAATTCCGCTCTTTCTGTTTTGCACGCCGTATCCTTTCAAGCGGATCTTTGTGCCTGTTTTTGAGTTTTCAGCGATTTTGATGGTGACATCTTTTTTATATGTATGCACATTTATCTTGCCGCCAAAGAGCATAGTTTTTAGTGGAATTTCTACATCTTTATATAGATCATCGCCAACTCTTTCGTACTCGTCACTTGGCTCAACGCTAATTGCAAGTATAAGATCGCCAGTTTGACCGCCAGCACTCTTGCCTTTGCCTTTTATGCGAAGTTTTTCGCCGCCTTCTATGCCGCTTGGGATCTTTATCTTGATGCTTTCGCCATTAAAATTTATCTTATGTTCGCCGCCAGTTACAGCCACGTCAAATGGTATAGAAATTTTGGCATTTACGTCTAGATCAGCTCCGCCAAAGCCAAATCCACCTCCACCAAAGCCTTCAAATCCTTCAAAACCTCCGCCAAAGCCACCACTAAATTTAGCACCGCTTCCGCCAAATCCGCCTGAGAAGATATTTTTCAAGATATCGTTTAGATCGCCCATATCGGCTGAACCTCTGGCAAAGTCGTGGAAATTTTGACCGCCAAACATATTATCGCCGTATTGATCATACTGGGCACGTTTTTTCTCGTCACTTAAAATTTCATAAGCAGCGTTTATCTCTTTAAATTTATCCTCTGCTCCAGGGTCTTTGTTGATGTCTGGGTGGTACTTTCTAGCAAGTTTTCTATAAGCTTTTTTTATCTCGTCGCTTGATGCGCCTTTTGAAACTCCTAAAGTTTCATATAAGCTTTCGCTCATATATTCTCCTTATGTTTTTTGACACGGATTATATCACAAAACTTTAGTCTATGCAAGTCAAGTTTATTTTTATTTACAAAGGAGAAAAAAGCGTTAAGATTTTATTTTTAAGCTCTATTTATAATTTCAAGACATTTTCAATTTAAAGGAAAAAAAATGAAAAAATTTATGCTAATTTCATTAGCAGCGGCTTCTTTACTAATGGGAGCTGATATTAAATTTAACGAAGCAAACCAAGATGTAACTAGAGTTTCGCCGTTAAGTGATAAAAATAGCGTGTTATCATACTACGACTCTATCGCTCAGGCAAAACTTTCAGTTGTAAATATCTCGACTACAAAAACAGTAAATAACGCAGGCATCGAACAGATGTTTAATGACCCGTTTTTTAATGAATTTTTTGGATTTAACTTTGCAAAGCCAAAAGAGAAAGAAAAGACAACCTCTCTTGGTTCTGGCGTCATCATTTCAAATGACGGCTACATCGTTACAAACAACCACGTCATCGAAGATAGCGACCAGATCGTTGTGACCTTGGCGAAGGGTGGTAAGGAGTATAAAGCTAAGCTAATAGGTAGCGATCCAAAGACCGATCTAGCCGTTATAAAAATAGATGCAAATGGGCTAAATGCGATAACATTTGCCGACTCATCAAAGCTACTTGATGCAGACGTCGTCTTTGCCATAGGCAATCCTTTTGGCGTAGGCGAGAGCATCACTCAAGGCATCGTCTCAGGGCTAAATAAAGACAACATAGGACTTAATCAATATGAAAATTTCATCCAAACAGACGCCTCTATAAACCCTGGCAACTCAGGTGGCGCTTTGGTTGATAGTAGGGGCTATCTAGTCGGTATAAACTCAGCCATACTTTCAAAAAGTGGTGGCAACAACGGCATAGGCTTTGCCATACCATCAAATATGGTAAAAGATATCGCTAAAAAGCTAATAACTGACGGCAAGATCGAGCGTGGATTTATCGGCGTAACTATCGCAAATTTAACTGATGAGCAAAAAGAGCTTTATACAAATAAAGAAGGCGCTTTAATAAGCGGCGTAGAGCAGGGCATGCCAGCAGATGAAGCAGGGTTAAAAAGAGGCGACTTGGTCATATCTGCAAACGGCAAAGCTATCAAAAACGCAAATGATCTTAAAAATTTCATCGGCTCACTAACTCCAAATAGCAGCGTTGATATAACTTACGAGCGATCAAATAAAGTTATGAATACAAAAATCAAGCTTGTCAATATGGATCACAACGCAAAAGATGCTACAAAAAGCGTCATCATCGAGGGTCTTAGCGTTAGTAATCTAAGCGATGAGATAAGATTTAAGTATAAGATCAGCCCAGATACTCAAGGCGTGCTTGTAACTGACGTAAAATCTGGCTCAAAAGCTGAAGACTTTGGCTTTGAAAGAGGCGACGTGATCGTTCAAGTTGGCGAAGAGAGCATAAAAGATATTCAAACATTTGCAAGCACTGTTAAAAACGCAAAAGGCAAAAAGACGCTAGTGTGGATAAACCGCGGTGGCATCATGCAAGGCCTTGTTATAAAATAACCACTTAAGAGCTGAAATTTCAGCTCTTAACTCTTTTAAATTTTTAAAACCTTTATCTGCTATAATCCTTAAAAATTAAATTTACAACAGGAAAGATCATGACTAGAATTTTAATGATAGAAGATGATATGGAGCTTGCTGAAATTTTAACTGAATACCTAGAAAACTACGACATAAAAGTAACGACGGCCGAGGAGCCATATATCGGACTATCTACTTTAAACACGAGCGAATTTGACCTAGTTATCCTTGATCTTACGCTCCCTGGCATGGACGGACTAGAGGTATGCAAAGAGATAAGAAAAAAGCACAACATCCCTATCATCATCTCAAGCGCAAGGCACGATATAACAGACAAAGTAAATGCCCTAGATAACGGCGCGGATGATTATCTGCCAAAGCCTTATGACCCACAAGAGCTTCTTGCTCGCATAAAAAGCCATCTAAGAAGGCAGAGCATAGCCCCTGCAAATGAGGCAAGAAATTTAAACAAAGACTTGGTTTTGAAAGAATTTGAGCGGGAAATTTTATTTAAAGGCAGCGTGCTAAATTTAACCGCAGCGGAGTATGACATCTTAAAATATCTGCTTCAAAAAGAGGGAGGGGCGGTCACTAGAGAGGAGCTCATCTATAACTGCGAAAGCATAAATGAAGATAGCTCAAACAAAAGTATCGATGTCATCATCGGCAGAATTCGCCAAAAACTAAATGAAAATCCAAAAGAGCCAAAATACATCCACGCGATCCGCGGTATCGGCTACAAGTTGGTCCTTTGATGCCAAGATCTTCTATATTTATCACGATAACGTTTATCTTTGGGCTCGCGCTTGTTTCGATATTTCTAGCATTTTTGTGGCTCATGGGCTTTGACAAACAAAACTACACAAGAGAGCTAAATAACAAATACTCAAACGTCGCTAGGACAAATTTGCTCTACATGGGTGGCATCATAAACAAAGCTCAGTATGACCGTCAGCTCTCAAACATCGACATGCCAGAGATCACAGCTAAAAATGAAAAAGAAGAAATTTTAAAAAATGCAGCCGTTTTAGAAGAAATTTCAAGTGATCTAGGATCTAGTGCGATCTTGCTTTATGATAAGCATCACTACCTAAAGATCGAGCATTTAGACGAGCTAAAGCTTTTGATGGATAAAGAATTTCAGCCTTATAGATATGAGGTGATAAAGGCCGTGTTTTTGGTGGTTGCGGTCATTTTGCTGGCCGCTTATATCTTTGTCATCTATAAGATAAAGCCGCTTAGAAAGCTAAAGCGTCAGATCGTGAAATTTGCAAATGGCGAGCTTGACGGCGTGCAAAATGTCGGTAATGGCAAGGATGAAATTTCTGAAGTTTCAGAGGCATTTTATGAGGCTGTTTGTCAGATCAAAGCACTAAATGACTCAAGGCATCTTTTCTTAAGAAATATCATGCACGAGCTAAAAACGCCTATCACAAAGGGGCTGATCGCTGCTCAAATGATAGAAAAAAGTAAAAACCAAGAGAGGCTCATCTCCGTCTTTCACAAGCTTGAAAATTTGATAAACGAGCTTGCAGCAATCGAGCAGATCACTTCAAAGATAGGACTTACAAACAAAACGCCTTGCCTTATGAGGGATCTCATCGATGAGGCTATCGATATAGCGATGGTTGAAAAGGAGCATGTTGGCATCAGCGAGCTTGATGAGGTTAGGGTGATGGTTGATTTTAAACTATTTTCAGTAGCTATTAAAAATATGATAGATAATGGTATAAAGTATTCAACTGATAAGCACGTAAATATCATGGTTAGCAAGGATCATATGAAATTTATAACTCAAGGCGAGAAGCTAAAAAATGACCTTGACTTTTACATCCAGCCATTTATCAAAGGCGAGGATGCGCAAAAGAGCTTTGGTCTAGGTTTATATATAGTTAGCAACATCCTTGAGGCTCATGGACTAAAATTTGGCTATGAATACAAAAATGGAATGAATGTCTTTATTTTTGAAAATTTACAAGATATAATAGCGGCGTAAAAATCAAAACCGCAAAAAAAGGAGTGTAAAAATGGCGGCAAAAATCTTCTCGGCAGTTGATATTTTATCAATAATCGATCTTGAGATAGCTTTTATAAAGCGATACAAAAACGTAAAGGACTATGCGAAAAATTTATCTTTGATATATTTTTCTTTACCAAATAGTAAAGAATATGGCGAAATTTTTGAAAAAATCCTAAGACAAACTGACGTTGTCATAAGAGAAAACGAACACTACGTAGTCGTGCTTCACGGCACAAACGAAAGAGGCGCTAGCGAGCTACTAACTGGCATACAAGAGTTTTTAAACGCTGAGCCGATCGATCTAGTGGTTACCTATCCAAAAGATGGAAAAGACGCAAAAGAGCTTGCTATAAAACTTCAAGATGAGATAAAAGACAACTACGGCGTCTTACTTGAGATGCTTGTAAATCAAGATAAATTTGAAGTTTTTGAAAGTATAATTTAATATAATTTTGTGGAGTTTATTTAGAGAATTTACTACTATTTTTTGCAGTTTTGCTTATAACTAGCATTCTTTTAAGTAAGATCTCTGATAAATTTGGAATTCCATCTTTAATAATATTTTTAGGCGTTGGCATGCTAGCTGGCTCAGATGGCTTGCTGGGCGTAAATTTTGATGATCAAATGATCGCTCAAAATGTCGGTATGCTGGCACTTATTTTTATACTTTATGCTGGTGGGCTAGATACTGATTTTGCAGCGATTAAGCCTATTTTTGCTAGAGGTTTAGCACTTGCTACACTTGGTGTTTTTTAACCGCACTAGCTATTGCTCCAGTTGCAAAATATCTGCTTGATTTTACCTGGGCGGAGGCCTTTTTGCTAGGCTCCATTATCTCTTCAACAGACGCAGCAGCTGTTTTTGCTATACTAAGAGCTAAGAAAATTTCACTTAGAAATAGCATTGCACCATTGCTTGAGTTGGAATCTGGCTCAAACGATCCAATGGCGATATTTCTAACTATGACGATCTTTCAAATGATCTCACTAAATAGCACTCCAAGTGCGTCAGAGTGGGCGATCACACTTGTTAAGCAGTTTGGCATAGGTATCGCTATAGGCTATTTATTTGGCGTTGCTTTGCCAGCCATCTTTAATAGACTTCGCCTAAAAAGCTGGGGCCTTTATCCAGTTTTTTCTATCGCTTGGATATTGCTTTTATATACGCTTTGCTTTAAAATCGGTGGCAATGGCTATTTGGCTGTTTATATTGCTGGAATTTTTATAAATAAAAAAGAGTTTTCTCACAAGAAAAATTTAGTCGGTTTTCACGACGGTATCGCTTGGACGATGCAGATAGTGGTCTTTTTAACACTTGGCCTTTTGGTAAATCCATCACAACTTCCTGCAACTGCGCTGTTAGCGCTTGTTTTGGCCTTGTGGCTTATGTTTTTTGCAAGACCACTTGGTGTTTTTGCATCGCTTGCATTTTCAAAATTTAAGATAAATGAGCAAATTTTTATCTCTTGGGTTGGGCTAAGAGGCGTCGTGCCAGTTGTACTAGCTACCTATGTTTATGTCGATGGCGTACGTGATGCGGATATGATTTTTAACATTATATTTTTTATGGTTTTGATTTCTATTTTGATACAGGGCATGTCGCTTGGCTTTGCAGCTGATAAATTTAAGGTCAAAGAGAGCGAGCAAGAGGATGTTAAGGCAGTAGAAAACTCGCCGATCTTAAGCTACACGCTTCACCAGCATACCATCCACTATGGCTCAAAACTAATTGGCAAAGATTTGGCTCAGCTTGAGCTTCCAACTGAGTTTTTAATAATCCTAATAAAGCGTAAAAACGAGTATCAAAAGCCAACTGGCTCAACAATCTTTGAAGAAAATGACCTATTACTGATACAATGCGAAAATCAAGTGCTTTATCAAGATACGATTAAGTATTTGACTTATTAAAATTTTGATAAAACTTGCCACATTTCATTTCTCTTTGTAAATTTTAAAACTTTACTCGCTTGCCTTAGCAGGCTACTAAATTTAGGCTACACTTCGTTTAGCACTAAATTTAGAGCCGTGATATGCTCGCTCATAAATTTTAAAATTTGCCAGAGTTTTTAATAGCATGAGGTGCGTTAGCACCTTTGTGTGCTACCTCTAACGTGCGAGGGGTTTGGAGGATTTAAAAAAAAAGGGGGGGGGGGATAAGGGTGGGCTCTTATACACATCTGACGCTGCCGACGA
>NZ_PISC01000009.1:0-77818 GCF_003049065.1 Campylobacter concisus
AAAAAACTTTTAGTTTTTATATTAGTTTGTCTAATCTATTATTTAATCATAATAGACTGGCTCAATCGATCACTTGTTTAGATTTCAAAGATTGACTAATAGTTTAACAATTGTAAGTTAAAAGAACAACGATAAGAAAAAGGCTTTATTAACGTTGAAGTTAAAGGTGGTTTCTCGTTTCGTGAGCTGGAATTATATATGAGGGATGCTTAAATGCAGATTAAAAAATAGCAGCTTTTTGAAAAAAATCAAAAGCTCAAAATTTGATCAAATTTAACTATTTTCTTTTATATATGCAAAGCCACTTTCTTTTTCTATAGTAATGGTTGTTTGATTGCCGCGTTTATCAGTTATTGTTATACTGCAATCTTTTTTAAGAAGTCTATCATAAGGACGCTTTGCTCCACCAGAAGTAGTACTTGCTACTCTCATAGGGCGACCCATTTCATCAAAAATTATAGTTTGCATTCCATTGCAACCGTCTTTAAAATCAACTGATGTTATGCCAAACCTTTTTCCCAAATTTAATTCTTTATTCCACTTTTTGCAAGTAGCTTCTGTTACTATTCCGCTACTCCAGCCTCCACTAAGGAGTTTCCCGCTTTTATAGATATCGTTTGCAACTTCACTTTCTGAATTTATATTTCCATTTAAACTTTTGTCAAAAAAGACACTATATTTCCAAGTAACAACTCCCGGCTCATCTATAGAGCATTTTTGCAAACTAGTATTATTAAAAGCTACTCCCCATCTCATTCTAAACCATCTCACAGGATTATCACTGACAAAATTTACATACTTATCATCCTGCATAGCGAGGTGCTGAGTGTATCTTATATGAGTTAGGATCTGATTTGCAGCTTCTCTTGAGGCATTTCTGTTTAGTTTTGGGATCATAATGGCAGCTAAAATTCCAACAACAACAATAACAAAAACAAGCTCTATCATCGTAAAAGCTCTTTTTTTCATAGCTTATCGTTCCTTGATATTGAAATTTGCAACTACTTTTCCCATTTTTTCTATACTAAATTTTGACTTCTCATCTAAATCGGCACTTGCTAATAAATTTTTAGAGTAGCTTTTTGTTTTTATCCCATAAAATTTAAGCCTTAGTGCAAGCCTTGTATCTTCAGTCGTTATGTCCTGCACTCCAGCCTCTTTTAGCTTATCTGCCAGCTCTTTTGCTATATCAAATTTATAAGTGAGATGTTTTGTAGGATCGCTTAAAAAGAGGTAAAAAATTTGATTAAAGATGATCGCTGACCAGTTAAATATCAAAAAGAGCATCACTAAGCTAGTGCAAATTTTATGACCTTTTCTAAATTTTGGCAGCCTCACGCGATATGAGTTGAAAAAAACTCTCACCATAAGTGGCGTTGCGATCACACAAAATGGCAAGAACTGCTCAAGCTCTAGCCTTTGGCGCACAGAGACTATCATACAAAAGCAAAATGAGCAAATGGCAATAAACCACAAAAGATCCTTCTTCTCCTTAACCCAAATTCTATAAATCGTATATACAAAAAAGATAAAGACAAATGGCGAAAATACAGCGGCAAATATGCCAAAGGTATCGATAAAATGCCCGCTTGGTCTGCCATTTGTTTCAAAGCCAAAAAAGTAAAGTGTCAGCAAAAATAAAATGGCGCTTAGCCAAGCAAGTGGCGGCTTTCTTTTGTAAAGTGCAAATATAAAAAATCCTGCATAAAATATCAAAAAGTCACCATCTATAAAAAAGGCTAGGCAGAAAAAGATGCCAAATAAAATTTTCTTTTTAATATGAAAAAGATATATACACAAAAGCGCTAGAGTGATGCAAATTCCAGCGTTATTTATGATAAGGGCTGAAGCTAGCGTACCAGGAAGCAGCACAAAAAGTAGGACCGCTATGATCCTGTCAAACTCAAGTTTGATGTAAAATTTACTAACCTTATACATCAAAACCACGCTTGCGATGTGAAAAAAGATCATCACGCCTCGCACAGCAAGATCATTTTGACCAAAAAAATGGGTGCTTAGTTTTAAGATGTAGCTTAAAAGGCTGTGCTTTTGAAAAAAAATTTCAGCCTCATTGTAGCTTATGCTAAGAGAATTTGCCGCATAAAGTAGAAAAACAAAATCAATCAAACATATCAAAAATACGCTAAAAGCGATGTGTCTGCTAGCAAATTCTCTAACTCTTTCTAACAAATTTAGCCCTTAAATATGTATATCCCAGAAAAACTCAACCCAGTCATGAGCCTCTTTTACCTTAAATTCAGGCAAAAGCAGAGCCTTTTCTTTATAAAATACAGTAGCTATTTTTATATCTAAATTTGGATAGCGTTTAAGCAGCTCTCTTTTTATCTCGACCATGCTCTCGCCGCTATCGATGATATCATCAACAAGCAAAATTTTAGTGTATTTGCTAAGATCTGGCACGTTAAAAATTTGTATCGTATCAAGCTTGTTTGTATCCTCGTAGTGGATAGAATTTAAAGTAAATAAATTTCTATTTTCAAGCGCAACAGCTAGTGAGTGACCAAGCGTTAGACCGCCCCTTGCCACAGCTAGTATCACCTCTGGATCAAATTCATCTTTTATCTGTTTTGCCATCTTTTTGGCATCAATGGCAAATTCATCGTAACTATAAAATATCATCTTTAATCCTTATCAATGCACTAAAAATACGATAAAACTAATGAGCGCTAGCACGACTACACCTAAATTTATATCGCTAAATTCTCTCTTTATGAGCTTAACTATGACGTATGACATAAAGCCAAATGCAAGGCCGTTTGTGATCGAGTAAGTAAGCGGGATGAGCACAACTATGAAAAATGTCGCAACAGCTATGGCTGGATCTTTGAAATTTATGCTAGCGAGCTCGGCAAACATAAGCACGCCGACCATTACGAGGATCGGATAGATAGCATTGCCAGGGATAGCTTTAAAAAGTGGCAACATAAATAGTGTAAGTATAAACAAAAGTCCGCAAAATACAGCCGTTAGACCAGTCCTACCGCCCTCTTCTACGCCGCTTGCGCTCTCTACAAACGATGTGGTCGTACTTACACCTACAAGCGAGCCAGCTGCCGTAGCAATGGCGTCAGCTTCAAGAGTTTTTTCAAGTTTTACGACGCCATCTTTTTTGTTTTCGTCAAATATCCCAGCCCTTGTGCCAACGCCAGCTAGTGTGCCTATCGAGTCAAAAAGATCGGTCACAAAAAATGTGATAATAACCGGTAGCAAGGCTAGGCTAAAGGCACCTTTTATGTCAAGCTCTAAAAATATCGGTGAGATAGAGGCTGGAGTTGAGAAAATTTCTGTTGGATGAGGAGCGATGCCAAGCACCCAAGCTATCACTGAAGTGACAAGCACTGCCAGGATAAACGCGCCCTTTATCTTCCACGCCCAAAAGCAAATAACCAAAAATAATCCCAAAACGCCAAGAAGCACGTTTGGATCTCTGAAATTTCCTATGCCGACTAAAACTGCGTCGTTATTTACGATAAAGCCCATTTGCTGAAACGCGACAAAGCTGATAAATGTGCCTATGCCAGCGCTTATCGCTCTTCTTAGATCAAGTGGGATGGATCTTATTATCCACATTCTAAAATTCGTAAAAGATAAGACGACAAATATCACGCCACTTAGAAAAACAACGCCAAGAGCCGTTTGCCAAGGCACTTTCATACCGATGCAAAGACCAAATGTAAAATAAGCATTAAGCCCCATGCCAACGCTCATCGCAACTGGCGTGTTCGCCCAAAGACCATTTAATACAGTAGAAAATATGGTAATTAGTGCAGTTGCAGTGATTAATGCCTCATAAGGCATGCCAGTTTTGCTCATAATGATCGCATTTACCGGCACGATATACATCATCGCTAAAAATGTCGTAAGTCCCGCTCCAAATTCCTGCTTCACACTCGTTTTGTTTTGTGCTAAGTAAAAAAATTTCACCCCAAGCTCCTTTAGTAAATTTTAAGTTCGTTATATAAGCTATCACGCTCAACCGGCGTAAAACCAGATGTTTTTATGAGATCGCAAAATGTCTTTAGTGTGACGCCATTTGCGCTGTTTGCGCCGGCTGCACTTTGTATGCTCTCTTTTTCTATCGTGCCATCAAGATCATCAGCGCCAAATTCCTGAGCGATCATGGCTAAATTTAGCGTCGAAGTAGCCCAGTACGCCTTTATGTGCGGGACATTATCAAGCACCAAGCGAGATATCGCCATAGTCTTTAAAATTTCAGCTGATCCTAGAAATTTAACATCTTTTAAGTAGTTATTTTCTCTTTGATAGACAAGTGGGATAAATGCATTAAATCCGCCAGTTTCATCCTGCAAGTCCCTGATCCTTAGCATGTGATCGATCCTATTTTCGCGGCTTTCTATGTGTCCAAAAAGCATTGTTGCGTTACTTTGCTTGCCTTTATCGTGCCACATTTTGTGGATCTTTAGCCAGTTTTCGCTACTAACCTTGCCTTTGCAAATTTTAGCCCTGACCTCTTCGTCAAAAATTTCAGCCCCACCCCCTGGCATGCTATCGACGCCGTATTCGAGCATCTTGTCTATCACCTCATCGTAGCTTAAGCCGTAATGCCTTGATAAAAAATCAATCTCAGCCGCAGTCATCGCCTTTACGTGAAGCTCTGGATGAGCTGCCTTTATCTTTTTAAAAATTTCTAAATACCACTGCCAACCGCTAGTTGCGTTGTGGGCGGAGACTATGTGTATCTCTTTTACGCCGTGGCTCACGCTCTCATCAACGATCTTTAAAATTTCTTCGTGGCTCATTAGGTATGGATTTGGATTTTTTCTGTGGGCTGAAAATGCGCAAAATTTACAGATGTCAGCACAGATGTTTGTTGGATTGATATGGCGATTTACATTAAAAAAGACCTTGTTGCCATGCAGCTTTCTGCGCTTTTTGTCGGCAAATTTAGCCAAGGTAAAAAGATCAAGCTCATAAAGCGAAAAAGCCTCTTGTTTGCTTAATCTCTCGCCACTTTCTAGTTTTTGTAATAGATTCATTATTTATATCGTCCTAAAGCTGAACTTAAGGCTTTATTATAAGCAAATAAAGCTTTGTTTTTGCAAAAATTATGTAACATTTGCCAAGATATTTTTAACAATGGAAACACTAAATGCTAGCTGATAAAAGTGCCAAAAATAGCGATAATTATTCAAAGATCAAAGAGAAATTTCTTGATTTTAAGGCAAATTTGCCAAAACATTTTCAAAAAAACCAAGGCAGAAATTTCACAAATTTCTTAGCCAAAGAGTATGATGATTTTATAAAATCTTATTTAAATGAAACTATGCGAGAATTTTTTGATGAGTTTGTGCCACAAAATGACAGCTTTGCTTTTAGCGTTCTAGCCACTGGCAAATACGCTCAAACGCTGCTTAGCGCAAATAGCGAGCTTGAAATTTTACTAGTTTATAAAAATTTAAAGGGCTATAATATAAAAAATTTCTTAAAAGAATTTTCTGAAATTTTAGATAGCTCTGGCATGAAATTTGTGATAAAAATTGCCGAAGTGGATGAAATTTTTATAAATTTCAAAGATGACCTTAAATTTAAAAGCGAAACCTCGCAACTTCGCTACATCTGCGGCTCAAAAAGCCTCTACCGCCTAGTAAAAAGCGAGATCATAAAGATAAAAGAATTTGATAAAAAAGCCTTTTTAAACTACCATTTAAAGGCATTTTTGCCATTTTCTAGCATAAGCTACTTGGCACAAGAGCCAAATTTGAAAAGTGGCTTTGGCGGGATCGATGAAATTTACCGCTTAAACTGCATACTAAACTGCCTTGATAGCGACGTTTCAGTTAGATCACAAGCCCTTAAAGTAATGAATGAAAAAGAGATTGCTAGCTTTAACCTAAACGTGGATTTTTTACTAAGCTTGCTAAGTGCTTTAAATTTAACTCAAAACACCGATACTTTCAGTGCTTCAAGTGTCGAGATCACAACAAATTTCATGCAAACAAAGTCCAAAAAACTGCAAGACAACGAAAGCGTCATCAGCCAAAAGATGCTAAGCTCGATGAATAACGTAGCCATTTATTCAAGATTTATCGCAGCTTCGCTTTGTAGGCCATTTTTCAAAAGCGAACTAAGCTTCGTTCAAAGAAAATTTGCTAGGCTGAAAAATGGCTTTTATGAGATAAATGGCGTCATCTACGTGCCACTTCACAAAAAGCCAGCGCTCATCGAGGATCTCATAAATGAGCTTTTAGAGCTAAAAGATGTGGATTATAAATTTGATATAAGCGCGATCTTTTATATCAAGCGAGCCATCATCACAAAAGATGGCCTAGAGCGCGCTATAAGCGAGTTTAAGAAGATATTTTTAAGAGAAAATTCCTACGCTATCTTAAAATCCTTGCTCGATGCACAGATGATACAAATTTTGATAAAACCGATGGAGCACATCTCCCAGCTAGCAGAATATGACGGCTATCACGAATTTACGGTTGATGAGCATAGCATCTTAAGTGTCAAATTTCTTGAAAATATAAAAGATAAATTTATAAAAAATCTCTACACTGAGCTTTGCTTAGAGGGCAAAACGATGCTAAAGATCGTGACGCTCATGCATGACGTTGGCAAAGGACTTGGCGGAAAAGATCACGCAAATATCGGTGCAAACATCTTTAGAGCCTATGCCAACAAGCTAAATTTTAGCCAAAAAGCTATCAACATCGGCGTCATCTTGATAAAATACCACACCCTAATGAGCAACGTCTCAAACAGAGAGGACATCTACTCACAGCGCGTCATCTTCGCTTTCATATCAAAGCTTGGCGACAAGCAGGTTTTAAAGCTACTTTACATCCTTAGCTACTGCGTGATAAACGCGACAAACGAGAAGCTTTACAACGCCTACACAGCAAAGCTTTTAAGAGAGCTTTATGAAATTTCTCTTAGCGCATTTAGCGATGAAAATTTACTTGATGAAGCGACAAGGCGAGTAAAAAAAGAGCAGTCTATAAAACGAAATAGCGAGTTTTTAGCGCTTGAGCCAAAGCTGCAAGAGAAAATTTTTAAGATCACATCAAATTTGGTCTTTACAAAATATAGCGCGAGCGAGATCATAAATTTAAGCAAAGTGGCTGATAGCTTAAACGAAACCGAAATATTCATAAACAATAGTAAAAATTTAAGCATTCAAATTTATACAAACAAAAGCCTAAATTTAAGCGCCCTGCTCTATGAATTTGCCAAATTTGACCTTGCGTATATGGAGATATTTGAGCTATTTGAGAAGAAATTTTATATCAGGCTTGACTTTAACCAAAATGTAAAAAATCATGAGCTTGAAAACACTAAAATTTTAGCCCTAAAATCCCTAAATAGCGAGGTTTTAAGAGAGCCTTTGAAACCAAATATTAACAAAGATGAGATAAACTTCGAGCTAAATCACTCAAAAGATTACGCCAAACTTAGCATCAACGCAAAAGATCAGCGTGGGCTAATGGCTTATGTGATGAGTGTTTTTGACAGGCTTCATTTTCAAGTCACGAGTGCTAGAATTCAGACGGTTAAAAATAGAACGAGAAATCTCTTTTTGATCGAGAAAAACGAGCGACTTGAGAGTAAAGGCGAAGAGATATTAAATTTATTAATAAGCGAGTAAAACATGTGTGGAATCGTAGGATACATCGGAGATAAAGAGAAAAAAGAGGTCATTTTAAGCGGTCTAAAAGAGCTTGAGTATCGCGGATACGACAGCGCTGGCATGGCTGTGATGAGTGATGGCAAGATCGACTTTTTCAAAGCTGTTGGCAAGCTTGAAAATTTAGCCCTAAAGACAAAGGACTTTACATCAGAGGGTTTTGGCGTGGCGATAGGTCACACACGCTGGGCAACTCACGGCAAACCAACTGAGATAAACGCTCACCCGCACCTTGGCGAGCACTCATTTGTCGTTCACAACGGCATCATCGAAAACTACAAAGAGCTTAAAGATGAGCTTGAGGCAAAGGGTGTGAAATTTGTCAGCCAAACCGACACCGAAGTGATCGTGCACCTTTTTGAAGAAATTTTAAAAGAGAAAAAAGACCCATTTAAAGCTTATGAGGCGACTATCGCAAAGCTTAGAGGCGCTTATGCGACGCTGCTTATCACCAAAACTGCACCTGATAAGATATTTTTCGCAAAAGATGCCGCTCCTATGGCGATAGGCAAAAGCGACAAAAAAGAGCTATATTTTGCCTCATCAGATGCCCCACTTATCGGCAACGCAACCGAAGTGGCATATCTTGATGATAACAACTACGGCTATGTAAGCTTAGACGAGATAGCTGTTTTTAAACACGGCAAAAAAGCTAGCATAACATTTAATGCTTTGCCAAAAGATAAGAGCTATGCCCAAAAAGAGGGTTATACATTTTTTATGGAGAAAGAAATTTACGAGCAAGGTGCGGTCGTATCTGAAACCATCATGGGCAGAGTTAAAAACCACAAAGTCACCCTTGAAAATTTAGACGATGAATACCTAAAAGGCATCGATGATATCGTGCTTTGTGCGTGCGGTACGAGCTACCATGCAGCGCTTGTTGCAAGCTATCTTTTTGAAAGGCTTGCCAAAGTTAGAACAAAGGTCGAAGTGGCAAGCGAATTTAGATATAGAAAGCCTTATCTAAACAAAAACTCGCTCTTCATCGTTATCTCGCAAAGTGGCGAGACAGCTGACACTCTTGAGGCACTTAGGATAGCAAAAGAGGCTGGGCTAAGGACACTTGCGATTTGCAACGTCGATAACTCATCTATCGTTAGACTAGCTGATAATACGCTTCTAACTCGCGCTGGCATCGAAAAAGGTGTGGCAAGCACAAAGGCCTTTGCTACGCAAATCATCGTGCTTTGGATGCTTGTGCTTCAAATGGCATCTGCAAAAGGATCTATCAGCAAAAAAGAGCTTGATCACGAGATCAAAACGCTTCTTCACATTCCACAAATTTTAAATATAGATAACTCTTTGCAAGAGAAGCTTCACCGCCTAAGCAAGCACTATTTGCACGGTCATGGCTTCTTCTTTATCGGTAGAGATATCTTCTATCCGCTAGCACTTGAAGGTGCGTTAAAACTTAAAGAAATTTCATATCTTCACGCCGAGGGCTATCCATCAGGCGAAATGAAGCACGGACCTATCGCGCTTGCAGATGAGAAGCTATTTACGATCGCTTTAATGCCTCAAAACCTACTATATGAAAAGACAAAAAGCAACGTCGAAGAGCTTGCTGCAAGAGATGCATATATCCTAGCGATCAGCCCACTTGAGTTTGAACTAAGCGATGACTACGTAAAAACAAGCGTTCAAGATCACTATATGAGCGAATTTTTCGAGATGATGCTAGTGCTTCAGCTACTTGCACTTGAAATTTCCGTTAGACTTGGCAACAATGTCGATATGCCAAGAAACCTCGCAAAAAGCGTAACTGTCGAATAACTTATGTGGCTGGCATCTTGCTGGCCGCTTAAATTTTACTTTTATATTTTTCTTTTAAAATTTAAGTTTTCACAAAATATTATTTTCTTATAATATTTGCACTTCTAATTACATTAAAAAGGATCTTCATGAAAAAGAGATTTTTAGCATCTAAGGTCTTTAGCAGCGTTGCCGCTCTTTGTTTATTTGTTGGATGCGCTAGCAGCAATAGCGGTGTAACTGGTGCCGCAGCAGGAGATACAGCCAAAAATGCCAACACGAAAATCGAGCGTTGCAGCCAAACGCTAGGAACATTGTCTTTTTACGAGGATCAAAGTAGCTCATGGTACTCATATCTAACTAGAGATTATCAGCTTGGCTCAACAGTGCCGGTGCTAAGGATCTTAGCTCAGCAAACAGGCTGCTTCGTCATCGTCGAGCGTGGCAGAAGTATGGATAATATGATGCAAGAGCGCGCACTTGAAGCTAGTGGCGAGCTAAGAAAAGGCTCTAAATTTCACAAAGGTCAAGTCGTAGCGGCTGATTATACCATGCAGCCAGAGATCACATTTAGCAAAGAGGATACTGGCGGTATCAGCGGACTTGTAGGCGCTGTCTTTGGTAATGTTGCTGGCAAAGTAAGCGGAGGCTTTTCAAAGAGCGAAACACAAACATCTTTGCTTCTCATAGACAACCGCTCAGGCGTACAGATCGCTGGTGCAGTCGGCAGTGATAGCAACTTTGACTTCTTTGGCATGGGATCAAATTCATTTTCACGTGTGAGCGCTGGACTTGGTGGCTACACAAAGACACCAGAGGGCAGAATGATCGTAAATGCCTTTATGGACGCGATGAACCAACTTATAGTCGCGCTAAAAGACTATAAAGTCCAAAATGTAAAAGGTGGTCTTGGCAAAGGCGGAAATATAAAAATAGGAGACTAAGATGAAATTTATAGCCATTTTGTTTTGTACATTTACGATGCTGCTAGCTGCAAACTATACTAAAAAGATAGAGATCGGGCTTTGCAAACTTATAAACGAAAGAGAAATGGCTAAATTTTATGGCGACACGAGAAACTATGACGCCCTTAGTAAAAAGATAGACGGATATAAATTTCGTTTTGGCTTGAAAGATTTTGACGAGGATAGTTGCCGCATGAGTGGCTACTATCCTGTTGATCCAAACTATGCGCCATATCCACCTAACTACCGCCCATACTATCAAAATGAGTACGAAAGATTTGATAGATTTCAGCGTGGTTACCGTGGAGGCTACTACGATGGTGACGACTACGACGATGGTTTTGAGCGTGGATATAGACGTGGCTACAATGACGCTAGAAGAGAGTATAGAAGACCTTATAGATAGGCACAAAAGCCGTAATCTTTAAAGAAATTTGATGCAAAACTTGTGGATATGGCAACATCCTAACTACCCAAATTTTTATTTCGATAAAAGTGCAATAGACACCCTTGCAAATAAACTAGAGCAAGATCACGAAATTTTAAAAGAGATAACAAGCAATATTAGTAGAAACGATCTTTTAAAGGCGCAAATTAACGCCATAAAAGATGAGATATTTTACTCATCTCTCATAGAGGGCGAGAGACTAAAAAGATCAAGCCTTCGCTCATCGGTAAAAAAGAGACTAGATGAAAATTTTGACTGGCTAGCCGACACTCATGCGACTAGACACAGTGATAATCTAGTCTCGCTAATGCTTGAAGCAAATTTAAACAAAGCTCCTATGAACTTCGAGCGGCTACATGGCTGGCACAATGCCTTGTTTGAATATAGCCATAGCAAAATTTACAAGATAAAAAGAGCTAAATTTAGAGATGATGAGATGAGCGTCGTCTCAGGTCCTTCAAAACATGTACAAATCGACTACGAAGCCTTGCCAGCAGAGCGCGTAGAGGATGAGAAATTTTTTAAATTTTATCAACAAAAATCACGAAAACACCTATGTAAAAAGTGCCTTAGCACACCTTTAGTTTGCGATCATCCATCCTTATGACGATGGCAATGGCCGCATAGCAAGGGCTTTGGCGCACTACTGCTTGGCCGGTGAGGGCATTGAGCCATTTTCTACCTCCAGCGTTATTTATGCAAATAAAAAAGATTATTATGAAATTTTAGAGCAGACAACAAAGCTTGAAAATAATTTAAACTTTGACTTCACAGCGTGAATAAAGTGGCATCTAAAGGCGGTAAATAGCACCATAAAACAAGCTATAAGCTCATTAAAAAGATAAAATTTCTATCAAATTTAAGAGCGAGAGCCCTTAAATTTTATCTTTACTTAGAATTTTTGCGAGCTGCTCTTTGATCTCGTCATCAAATTCGCTAACACTTATCACGCCCCTGCTCTCGCACATCTTAGCGTCATTTACCTCGCAGTAGCCACTCAGCGCGTTTTTATATCCGCCCCTTATGCAAGCCTCTCTGTCCTCTAAAAATCCAGCGCCACCAAGGATGAGCACGCCAAGGTCAAAGCCGATCTTAAATTTCGCGCTCGCTGAGCTTTTTATCCAGCTTAAAAATATCTCATCATACCTTAGCCCAAGCGCTCCAACGCCATCTGGCACGACCAAGATATCCACGCCGTAAAGGCTCTCAGCGTAAATTTCAGGATGAAGCCTGACGCCAAATTCATCGACTATCTCAGGCTTTAGGGCGTAGGTTTTGATGTTAAAACCTTCAAATTTATGCAAAAAATCATAAATTTTGGCAAAGCTTAACAAATTTATCTTGTCAAACATCAAAATGCCAACTTTCATGCTAGCTCCTTTTAATGAAGTGCCTCATTTAGCTTGATCGCTCTTTTGCTCGCACTTGCAGTGATCTGACCTGTTTGGCTATTTTGTCTAAAATGAAGTCCGTTTAGCCCGCCAAGCTCAAGCGCTTTGTAAATTTCAGCTTCAAATTTAAAGCTAGGATTTAGCTTAGCTAGCTTTTCGCGCTCGCTTGCTGAGATATAGACCTTTGTGCCCTCAAGCACCGCTATGCCAGCATCCACGATGCAGTTATCGCCAAGTGGCACGCCTGTGACTGAGTTTGCGCCAAGCAAGCAGTGTTTGCCGATGCTTACAGGGTTGCCGTTCGTGCCGCTTAGCACGCCAAGTATGCTAGCTCCGCCGCCAACGTCACTGCCCTCACCCACGACAACAGAGCTGCTGACCCTGCCTTCAACCATCACGCCGCCAGTCGTGCCTGCGTTAAAGTTGATGTAAGCAGCGCCCGGCATGACGACCGTTCCAGGATGCACGGCAGCGCCCATGCGAACCTTGGCAGCGTCTAAAATTCTCGTGTTATCAGCTGGGATGATGTGACTTAGAAATCTTGGGAATTTATCCACGCTCACGATCGCTGGATACTCGCCAAACATCTTTAGAGAAATTTCATTTTCTCTTAGCCACTCAAGCTCGATCGGGATATTTTGGCTAGTCCAAGCGACATTTGGTAGCACTCCAAAGGCTCCATCAAGCACGATCGTCCTAGGTGCGACCTTGCCAAGCGAGATCAAGTAGAGCTTGAGATAGACGGCTTCTAAGCTAAGTGGCTTTGCGTCATCAAATAAAAATACAAGCTTAAATTTATTCTCATTTAGCTCAAGATCATCCTCAAATGCCATCTTCACAGCGTGTAAATTCTCCACGTTTTTATGCGATTTTATATCTTTTTCAAAGACACTAAAGAGCTTGCTGGCCTTTTTCGCTACCTTTGGCGTGAGATCAGTCACGAACTCGTGAGCACTAAAATCAACCTCAACATCACACTTTTGCAAGGCGTAGATAAAAGCAGCTGCGCTTAAAAAGCTCTCTTTATAATTTACAACGCCGTAGCTTGCTTGCAAAATTTTGTCGCTATTTTTTTGTCCGCGATCGACTCTTGCGATGCCAAAAGCAACTGGATCTTTGTAGCCATCTTTTTTTCTAAATTCTTCAAAAAATTCCTTAAATTCGTTTGCGTCTTTAAACTCTTTAGACATCTATTCTCCTTTAAATTTTTTCTTAGTCTAGCCAAAAATGGCTAAAAATTTTATGATTTTAAAGCATTTGAGCTTTGATAAATTTATAAATTATAATAATGATTAACCTTATCATAAAAAAAATAGAAATAAAATATCGCAAATTTTACAAGGAGACAAAATGTCAAATTTAGCTACCAAACCAAAATTTGCTCTAGCTGCGTTGATCGGCATCGTCGCTGGCGTAGTTTCAGCTTTTGTCAAATGGGGTGCAGAAGTGCCGCTTCCACCAAGAAGCCCTATGGATATGTTTAACGCTGCTTGGGACCAGAAAGTGCCATCAGAGCAGCTGATGCGATCGACTGCTCGAGAAATTTTCTAAATCCCCCTTATGTGTTTTTAAGAGATTATGTCGGTATCGCCGATCCAAATGCCGCTATCTACGAGTTTGCAGGACATGCCTTTAACTACGTGATGCTAACGCACATCATCTTCTCAGTCGTCTTTGCCGTTGGCTACTGCGTCGTGGCTGAGAAATTTCCAAAGATCACGATGTGGCAAGGCGTGATGGCTGGTATCTTAGCAACTATCGCAGTTCATGGCATCTCACTGCCGCTTCTTGGCCTCACTCCGCCACTTTGGACACTTCCTTGGTATGAGTATGTCTCTGAGTTTGTGGGCCACATGGTCTGGTTTTGGTCGATAGAGATCATCCGCCACGACCTAAGAGCTAGGATCACAAAAGAAAAAGATCCAAGCGACTGCTGCAACGTATAATTAACAAATTTGCTGTTTTGGGCGCAAAACCTAAGACAGCAAAATTTAATCATTTAAAAAACTATAGCGCCTCTTGGTCGCAGCCAATGCCTAAAAACAAAATTTTCATCATTTTTGCAAGGCTTGAAAATCTTAACTAGCTTTTAATGCATAAATTTAAAAACTTAATCATTTAGCACTCCTCGCTAAGCTCTAAATTTTCTAAACAAAGCGGCTTTTCACCATCAAAGATCACCCCAATACCATAAGGCTCGCAGATATCAAGTTCGCCCTCTGCAAATCTCATCAGCCACTGCTTATCACGCACATAAAAGGTGCATTGTGGCGAGCTAAATGGCAGGTCGCAAACTGACACGTCAAGCAATTTAAGCTCGTCCTTGCTCAAAAAGCACCCTCGCCTAAGCTCATCTTTTAAAAAGGCAAGCGCCTCTTTTACGTATCGGTCGATATCGCTGGCGATGCGTTCTGCTAGCAAAGTAGTCTCATCGTTCACGTCTGCCCTATCTGTGCTAACAAGGCAAAATAGCACCTGACCAAAAATTTCGCTTTTTAGCCCAGTCTCCGCATACCAGATAAAGCCATCATCTGTTGCAACTTTTTCAAGTTCGCCAAATTTCAAAGTCATTTTTTATTCTCATTTTTGTGGTTTTGCTACTTTTACGAAAAAGAGCGAAATTTAAGCAAATTTGTCGTGATTTAAAATAGAAATAGCTTGTAAATTTGTCCTTTTAGCATAAAGCAAAAGCTAAATTTACAAGCAAATTTTCAGTTTTTCTCGCTATTTAGAAGCAAAATTTCTCATCAGTGCCATTTTGCTTGCGCATAGCTTTGAAGTTAGCAAGATTGTCTTTGTCTAAAAAATAATCTTTCTCTTTTTTATTGCGCGCTTCTAGCTTTTCTATGCCTTTTGCAAGGGCTGCTTTTCTATCTTCGTGAGGTGAGCTAAATTCTGGCGAAAACATCGCTTCATAGGCATTTTTCTTAGTCCATTCAAGCGCTTTATCAGCGATCTCTTGTTGCTTTTTGATATCGCAAAATGCATAAGGATTGACCACGTCACCAACAAGCTTCATAAACGCCCCTATCGCAGCCACCACGTCAGTAAATTTCTCGCCCTCCATGTCTATAACACCTCTTAGCAAGATCGCGCGGTTTTTTGCCGCATAAAACCAAAATACCGCATCATCGCGAAGTCCAAGATCATAAGCACGAGCTGAGAGGACAAAAAGAGTTATCGGAGAGACCATTTGTGGGGCGTCTTGCACGATCTTTTCAGCCTTTTTAAAGTCCTCTTCTTTGCCACTTTTTAAAAGCTCATCTATCTTGTCATAGACCTTCACAAACTCGGCATTGCCAGCATTTGCTGAGTAGTAAGGCGTGACGTAGATGTCGATACTTCTTACTTTACCGTCGTTTGCAAAGCTACATACCGCTCCAAAAAGTAGCGCCGTAAGCAGTGATAAAATTTTCATTTTAGCTCCTTGTTAAATTTTTCTTTTTTTACTATCAAATTTATTAAAAACTCGTATTTTTACATATCCTTATGAATTTAATACGCCTTTATTAGTCGTAAATTTTTTAAATTTATACCGCCTAAAAATACTCCTCTTTCAGGCTCAACCCACTCTACGACTATATTGTCTAGATCATCATTTGGCTCGCAATACATTTTTGAGCAATCATATTTTGATACAAATTTATCACCAATGTTAAAATCCATCTGCGTAGAATTACTTGGTATGTGCAAAGTATATATTATTCGGTATTTTTCGCCATCTTTCGTCTTTGCTGATGTCATCTTAATAAGAATGTCTTCATCATTATTAAAATTTGATCTATAGATACCATCTTTACCAAGACCTGCTGCTTCAAATTTCATCTCTTTGCTATAAAATGGATATAGTGCCGAGCAACCAGATAAAAGCAAAATCATAAAAAATAGTCCAACTGCTTTCATTTTATAACCATCCTTTTAGAAACTTTTAGTTTTTAAAACTATGAATAGGAGCTGGAATTTGTCCGCCACGAGCGATAAAGTCGGCACTTGAGGTCTTATTTATCTTCATCACAGGTGCTCTTCCTAAAAGACCGCCAAACTCGATCATATCGCCCTCTTTGCCTAAAGGTATGATACGAACGGCCGTTGTTTTTTGATTTATAACGCCGATAGCCGCCTCATCAGCGATCATCGCAGCTATACTCTCGCTTGGCGTATCCGCAGGTATGGCGATCATATCAAGTCCAACCGAGCATATCGCCGTCATCGCTTCAAGCTTTTCTAAATTTAGCGATCCTGCGCGCACCGCAGCTATCATGCCCTCGTCCTCTGAGACTGGGATAAACGCGCCGCTTAAGCCGCCCACTTGATTGCACGCCATGACGCCACCTTTTTTGACTGCGTCGTTTAGCAGAGCAAGTGCCGCAGTCGTGCCGTGCGTACCAACAGCTTCAAGCCCCATTTCCTCAAGCACACGAGCCACCGAGTCGCCCACAGCTGGCGTTGGAGCAAGAGAGAGATCGACGATACCAAATTTAACCCCAAGGCGCTCGCTCGCCATTTGACCGACTAACTGACCGATACGTGTGATCTTAAACGCCGTCTTTTTCACAGTCTCAGCCACCACGTCAAAGCTCTCGCCACGCACCTTTTCAAGCGCTCTTTTTACCACTCCTGGGCCTGAAACGCCGACATTTATCACCACGTCAGCCTCGCCCACGCCGTGAAATGCACCAGCCATGAAAGGATTGTCCTCGACTGCATTTGCAAAGACAACAAGCTTCGCACAGCCCATCTCTGAAGCTGCTGCCGTCTCTTTTATGATGCGCCCCATATCACGCACTGCGCTCATATTTATGCCACTTTTTGTTGAGCCGACATTGACACTTGAGCACACTTTTGCAGTTTGTGCGAGCGCTTGCGGGATAGAATTTATCAAAATTTCATCGCCCTTTTGATAGCCCTTTTGCACTAGAGCCGAAAAACCACCTATAAAATCAATACCAACCTCAATAGCCGCCCTATCAAGCGTCTTTGCGATCATTACGTAGTCACTCGCGTTTGTTGCGGCGCCGATTATCGAGATAGGCGTCACGCTCACTCTTTTATTGACGATTGGTATGCCTAGCTCGGCAGAAATTTCGTTGCCCACTCTAACTAGGTCTTTGGCTTTAGTGGTGATTTTTGCGTAAATTTTGTCGCAGGCTTTACCTATGTCAGGGTCGATGCAATCAAGCAAACTAATGCCCATCGTGATCGTTCTGATGTCAAAATTTTGCTCCTCGATCATCGAGATCGTTTCAGTTACGTTTTTGATATCCATCTTTTGTCCTTAAATTTTGTGCATAGCATCAAAGATGGCTGAGCTTTGGATATTTATCTTTACTTTTAGGCTCTCTCCAAGCTTATCTAGCTCCGCTCTTAAGGCTGTAAAGTCCTTATTTTCATCGCTTGAAACTACCGCCATCATCGTGAAAAAGTCGCTTAAAATAGTCTGGCTTATATCATCTATATTTAGCCCTAGCTCGCTAAGCTTTGCTGAGACGCCAGCAACGATGCCAACTCTATCTTTTCCGACTACGGTTACGATTGCTTTCATCTTTTCTCCTGTTAAATTTTCTTTTTAATGATTGCATTTTGGCTCCAAAATTTAAACCCTGCAACAAGCAAAGCTAAATTTTGGTAGCCAAATTTAAACTGGCAAATTTTAAAATTTGCTCTAAATTTTATCTTTTGTAAATTTACTTCGAGCAAGCACTCTTGCCGTCATTTACTGGCTGGATCGCTGAGTTATCAGCCCCGCCGCCGTTATTTATATTTTCTATTATCTCCCAAAGCCTTGCAGCTGCGCTCTCGTAGCGTTTTGCAGTGACTGAGTTTGGCTCATAAAAGCTAACTGGTTTGCCATTATCGCCGCCCACGCGAACAGCTGGCTCGATAGGAATTTCAGCTAAAATTTGAGTGTTGTAAGCCTTTGCCACCTCTTCAGTCGTGCCTTTGCCAAAGATGTCATACTCTTTGCCATTATCTGGGCAGATGAAGCCGCTCATGTTTTCGATGACACCAGCGATTGGGATGTGGAGCTTCTCAAACATATCAAGCGCACGCTTGCTATCATCAAGTGCTACAACTTGTGGCGTTGTGACGCAGACACCTGCCGTTACTGGCACGCTTTGAGCTAGAGTTAGCTGCGCGTCGCCCGTTCCTGGAGGCATATCGAGAAACAAGACATCAAGCTCGCTCCAAAGCACGTCTCTTAGCAGCTGCTCGATCGCTTTCATGATCATCGAGCCACGCCAGATAAGGCTCATGCCCTCCTCCATCAAAACGCCCATACTCATCATCTCCACGCCGTGGCTAAGTATCGGTTTTAGCTTGTTGCCAACGACTTGTGGCTGAGTATTTACTTCGCCAAGCATTCTTGGGATGTTTGGCCCGTAGATGTCAGCGTCTAAGATACCCACTTTTTTGCCTAGTTTTGCCATTGAAATGGCTAAATTTAGCGTCGTGGTTGATTTACCAACGCCACCTTTGCCAGAGCTTACCATTACGAAATTTTTAACTTGTGGCGCGATATTTTTGCCACTTTGAGTGTTACTTTTCTCCTCAGGTATCTTTGGCTGGATTAAATTTAGCACGTACTCATTTGAGCCCATAACACGTTTGATGTCTGTTTTTAGCTCATTTGCCACATCAGGATTTGAGCTAACGATCTCGACTTCGATTAAGATTTTCTCGCCAATCTCCACGTTTTTTACAAAGCCAAAGCTAACTATATCCTTCTCAAATCCCGGATATATGACACCTTTTAGTCTGTTTAAGACCTCTTCTTTATTTAACATTTTTCTCCTTTTTCTAGATCTTTTGAAATTTTATATGCACAAAATTTTGGTCCGCACATCGAACAAAAATGAGCGCTCTTAAACGCATCTTCTGGCAAGCTCTCATCGTGAAGCTCTCTAGCCTTTTTTGGATCAAAGCTAAGCTCAAACTGCTTGTTCCAGTCAAACGCATATCTAGCGTCACTCATCGCATGGTCTTTTTCGATAGCTCCAGCCTTGCCAAGTGCGACGTCTGCGGCGTGAGCTGCTATCTTGTGAGCTACGATGCCCTCTCTTACGTCATTTTCGTTTGGCAAGCCAAGGTGCTCTTTTTGCGTCACGTAGCAAAGCATGCTAGCGCCGTGATATGCTGCCATCGTACCACCTATCGCTGAAGTGATATGATCATACCCTGCGCCGATATCACTAACAAGTGGCCCAAGCACGTAAAATGGGGCATCATGGCAGAGCTCTTGTTCGATTTTCATATTATACTCAATTTGACTTAATGGCACATGACCAGGGCCTTCTATCATCACTTGCACATCTTTTTGCCACGCACGAAGCGTAAGCTCTCCAAGCACTTTTAGCTCGCTAAGCTGCGCCTCGTCTGTTGCGTCATAAAGGCAACCTGGGCGAAGTCCGTCGCCAAGCGAGAGCGAAACGTCATATTTAGCGCAAATTTCTAAAATTTGATCAAAAATTTCATAAAATGGATTTTGCCTATTTAGCTTTGACATGTAGCTAGCGCTCAGGCTGCCGCCGCGGCTAACTATGCCCATTTTTCGCTTTTTGACAAGCGGCAAAAACTCACGCAAAAAGCCAGCGTGTATCGTAAAGTAACTAACTCCTTGCCTTGCTTGCTTCTCTAGCACGCTTAAAATTAGCTCATTTGTGATATTTGTAACCTCTTTTGCCTCTTTTAAAATTTCATACATCGGCACTGTGCCAACTGGCACGCTTGAGTGCTCAATGATAGCGCTTCTAATGGCGTCTAAATCGCCGTCCGTGCTTAGGTCCATAACCGTATCAGCGCCAAATTCTAGGCAAATTTCAAGCTTTCTAAGCTCCGCGCAAATGTCGCTACTTAGGCTTGAGTTGCCGATATTTGCATTGACCTTTGTCTTTAGCTTTCTGCCTATACCCATTGGCTTTAAATTTATGTGATTTACATTTGCTGGGATGATGATCCTGCCGTTTGCCACCTCATCCATAAGCAAATTTTCGCCTATCCCCTCGACCTTTGCCACGTAGCTCATCTGCTTTGTGAGCTCGCCTCGCCTAGCATAGTACATCTGCGTCTTTGTCATTACTAGCCTTTTTTTAAAATTTAAAGGCTCATTTTAGTCCTTTTTTGTTTTGATCTAACTAAATGCTAGACTTAAATTTATTTCTATAAAAAGAAATATTTAGCTTTTAGGTGTATAATTCCGTAACAATCTTCAAAGGAGCTACCTTGCTTGATATCTCACTTATAATGCTTGGAGCCGGAAATTCTAGCCGTTTTGAGCTACCTGTAAAGAAGCAATGGCTTCGTATAGGCAGCGACCCACTTTGGCTATTTGCCACTAAAAATTTGAGTAACTTTTACACATTTAAAGAGATCATCATCGTTAGTAAAGAGTGCAAATATATGTCTAAATTTGCTCCAAATTATAAATTTGTTGATGGCGGCGAGACAAGGCAAGATAGCCTAAAAAACGCACTTGAGCTAGTAAATAGCGAATTTGTCCTAGTTAGCGACATCGCGCGCCCTTGCATATCAAGCGAGCTCTTTCACAAGATCATCGAGGCGGCCGCTCAGGCTGACTGCGTGGTGCCTGCGCTAAAGATCGCTGACACTGCCTATCTTGGCGAAAACGCAATAGACAGAGAAAAGGTAAAACTTATCCAAACACCGCAGCTCTCGCGCACAGCACTTCTTAAAAAGGCTCTTAGTAGCGGCGAAATTTACACAGATGATAGCTCGGCTATGAGAGCCATTGGCGCAAGCGTTTGGCACATATTGGGCGATGAGATGGCTAGAAAGATCACTTTTAAAGAGGATCTTGCCAAAATTTCAGCCCTAAAAGCACCAGAAAATGAGGTTTTTGTAGGTAACGGCTTTGACGTGCATGAGTTTGAAAAGGGGCGCCAGCTTGTGCTTTGTGGCGAAAAGATCGACTACGAGTTTGGGCTAAAGGCGCACAGCGACGGCGATGTGGCACTTCATGCGCTAACAGACGCCATTTTAGGAGCTGCTGGGCTTGGCGACATAGGCGAACTCTTTCCTGATACGGATGCTAAATTTAAAGATATTAGCTCTATTTATTTGCTGCAAGAAGCTTATAAAAGGGTGCAAAGCGTGGGCTTTGTGCTAACAAACGCTGATATCACGATAATGGCGCAAAAGCCAAAACTTTCAAAGCTAAAATCAAAAATGGAGGCAAACATCGCGCAGGCTCTAAATTTAAGCCAGAGCCGCATAAATGTAAAGGCGACGACGACTGAGGGGCTTGGCTTTGTGGGCAGATGCGAGGGGATCGCTGTCATGGCAAGCGCTAGCCTTAAATTTTACAACTGGACACAAATATGAAAATTTTAATAGTAGAAAACGAAATTTACCTAGCTGGCTCGATGGCTAGCAAACTAGCTGACTTTGGCTACGACTGCGAGATCGCAAAGAGCGTCAAAGAGGCTTTGAAATTTGAAAATTTTGACGTAGTGTTACTTTCTACCACACTCCCAGGGCAGGACTTCTACCCAGTCATAGAGAAATTTAAAAGCTCTATCATCATCTTACTCATCGCCTACATCAACAGCGACACCGTGCTAAAGCCGATACAAGCGGGTGCGGTGGATTACATCCAAAAGCCATTTATGATAGAAGAGCTTGTTAGAAAGATAAGACATTTTGAAGAGTTTAGAGGCTTTAAAAACGAGATAAAAAACTACGAAAACTATATAAATTTCGCTCTAAAAGACTACGAGATACCTTGTTTTGAAGCCAAAAAGATCAAATTTCCACTTCTTTTAAAATCAAGCAAAAATGGCTACAGCGATAAATTTATCTTTAACTACGCAAAGGCTGGGAATTTGCCATTTTTGTTTTTAGGCAAAGCCTGTTTTAGCGAACTTGAAAAAGCACTTGCTCAAAGTGGCGACGAGCTAATATACATCACAAATCTTGAAGAGCTAAAAGAGGATGAAAAAGAGAAAATTTTAGAGCTTTGCAAAAAGAAAAAAGTGGCTATCCAAACTAGCGATTTTGCGCAAAGTGCGCCATTTGAGGTGCTTGAACTCTCCATCCGAGATAAAAACTTTGATATCGGCGAGATCGTCACGATCGATGAATATATAAAATATATCATCGTTAATTATCAAGATAAATTCCCCGACACCGAGCTAAGCAAAAAGCTTGGAATTTCTAGAAAATCACTTTGGGAAAAGAGAAAGAAATATGACGTCAGCAAGAAAAAATAGTGAAATTTCTATAAACACCGAAGTTTATGGCGCCTTAGAGCTTATCAAAAACAAAATTCTCTCAAATTTTAGCGCCCTGATGGACGACGAGCAGATCAAAGAGGTGGCAAAAAAGGGCTACTTTAACGGCGAGCCGATGCCCTACTCTTTTGGCTTTGCTCCATTTGGCGAGATCAATCAAAATATCGCTAGCAAGCTGCATGCTAGCCAAAGAGTAAATTTAAATATGGACGGTAAGATCGTTGGGCACATCGACGTGGCAAAGGTCTTTAAATTTGACGAGAGCATGCGAGCTAAAAATATATTTTTAGCAAATGAGTCAAACAGCGAAATGTCGCTAAATTTAGGCAAATACGGCATAAGTGGCGAGTTTGAGCTATATGATGAGAGCCTACAAATAAGCAAAGATGCGCTAAATGAGCTGATAAAAGAGAGTGGCGCCAAGAAGATAACGGCTGTTTTTTTAACGGCTGATCCATTTAACCGCGCGCATGAACGCCTAGTTAGGATGACTATCGATAAGGCCGATCTCGTGGTCGTTTTTCTAATAAGAACGCGCGAAGAGAGGCACATCGACTACGAGATCAGAAAGCAGGTGCTTGACTTTTTTAACCAAAACTACCTGCCGACAAAAAAGGTCTTTGTCTTTGCGCTGAAAAACACGACCCTTTTTAGCTCGCACGCCAACCCAACGCTTGAGTGCATCGCGGCTTCAAGACTTGGCGCAAACAAGCTAGTCATCGGGCAAAATCACTCTGGCATTGGCATGTTTTTTGACCACAACGAAGTTCATACGATACTTGA
This sequence comes from Campylobacter concisus, assembly GCF_003049065.1. Lineage (GTDB taxonomy): Bacteria > Campylobacterota > Campylobacteria > Campylobacterales > Campylobacteraceae > Campylobacter_A > Campylobacter_A concisus_BE. The sequence continues at coordinate 23,259 of NZ_PISC01000009.1, forward strand.
CATCTACAAAAACGATCTAAATTTAGATGTGATCGTCCTGCCAGAGCTAGTTTATTGCAACAAGTGCAAGACGCTAGTTAGCACCAAAAGCTGCCCACACGGACAGCACCACCAGATCAAATACCACCCAGACGTGATCAAAGAGCTACTATTTAACGGCATCATGCCACCAGCCATACTCGTTAGGCCTGAAATTTCAGCGCTCATTTTAAGCAAGCTCTATGTAAATCGCTTCAAAGATATACAAAAGCTCTGCGACGATCTCTTTGTAAATTCTGGACTGCTTGAAAACAAAACCGACCGCGACTTTTACGAGGAGCTCATGAAGCTCTACCAGACATCATCACTCACTTAAGGAAATTTATGCAAAAGCTATTTTTGACATTTTTTGGATTTGGACTTTTACCAAAGGCGCCTGGCACTTGGGGCTCGGTGGCTGGGGCTGTGGTGGCTTATTTTGTGCTATATTTTTTCTCAGCGACCACGCTTTTGCTAGCTAGCATTTTGTTATTTTTGGTGAGCATCAGTGTCATTGATGATTTTGAAAAAAAGGTAAATTCGCACGATGAGAGCTTTATCGTGATCGACGAAGTTGCTGGCGTTTGGTTTGCTATCGCCATTAGCGGAGCGACGATCTCACAGCTAGTTCTCTCACTCGTGCTTTTTAGAGTGCTTGATATCAAAAAGCCTTCGATCATTGGCAGGATCGACCGCAACGTAAAGGGCGGACTTGGCGTCATGGGTGATGATATGGTTGCTGGATTTTTCGCTGGCATTATTAGCGCGATGATATATGGCGTGGCTATGAAATTTGGCGTAGTTTTGCCATAAATTTGAGCTAGCTATCTTGCTGGCTCTTTTTAAATTTAACTCTCCCTGCTTTTATTTTAGACCTCTTTTTAGATGAGAGCTTTATTGTTAGAATTTATCTCATCCTTGCCTGTAAATTTCTCTTTGTCATAATTTTTTCTAAAGACGATCATATTATAAAGTGAAAATCTAAGCTCTTCAAAAAGGCTTAAATTTTTTGCATTTTCAGGGGTTATCTCATTGCCATTTTTGTCACGTCCTTTGCCACCCAAAAATAGCAAATAAACAAGCGTGGTCATGAAGTTAAATCTTAAAAGTATGGCTAAAAAGCAGTTTAAAAAGCCGTGATTGTATTTAATGCAAACGTAAAAGCCAAAAACGGCGTAAATAGCTATTATAAAAAGCATAGTGTAAAAAATATAAGTTAGCCCATCATCGTTTGAAACGTCAAAATACTCACATACTGCACAAAAGATAGCTACAAAAATGGGAAATATCACGAGCGGAAAAATGAGATGCAGTCCAACTAGATCAAATTTACTCATATAGACTTTTATATTTCGCCTACCAGCAAAGATCATCAACAAAATAGCTAGCATTATCGGCGCAAAGACTAGACTAGCATAGAGATCATTGATGTCCAAATTCCACTCCTATTTTTGCTTTGTAAATTTGATTTTTGCAAACGATGTTTTGTGCTCTTAAATTTAAAAACAGAGCTAAATTTACCTACGATTTTTGCGGTTTTCTATGCCTATCCTCTCGCTATCTTCGATCTCTGCAACATAGCTTGGATTTTTCTTTTTAGCCTCTTTGTCTAAAAAGCTAATAAGCTTTGCATCGGCATTTTGGTGAGAGCAGATGAGGATTATAAAATTTATGTAGTTGCTAGCTTCTTTTGGAGCGACCTGATTTTTTTTCGCTGGTATTATAAATTTCTCTCCAAAAATTTGTATAAGCTCAAAAATCTCGTTTTTGCTTAGAGTTTTATCGCTAGCAAGTTCTTCAAGCTTTTCGATCGTGATCTCTTCTTCGCTCTCAGCTTCTAGCCCTCTTGCCAAGACTTGATGATCTTTGTTTTTTAGCAAAAGATAGATTAGCGCGCAAATGGCAACTATAAGCAAAAAGACAAAAAAGACTATCAAGCCTTTAAGAAGCATCTATAGCCTTGTACAAAGAGAGCGTTTCGTAAATGCAAGAACGCTCATCGCTATCATCACTACGATGCTTATCCAGACAAAATCAGGCACTGGAAGCGGATCTCCAGCTGCGTATGAGTGCATGCCAGCTAGATAGAAATTTACCCCAAAATAGGTCATTATGATCGACCAATAGGCAAAAAATGAGGCAACAGCAAATGCGTATTGATTATTAAGCTTTGGTATAAATCTCATGTGAAGCACTGCCGCATAGACAAGGATCGAAACTAGCGCCCAAGTCTCCTTGCTATCCCAACCCCAGTATCTACCCCAGCTCTCATTTGCCCAGACGCCACCTAAAAAGTTTCCAAGCGTAAGTAAGCTAAGACCAAGGATCATCGCCATCTCATTTATACGTGTCGCTTCAGTGATATTGCGTGCGATCTCTGAATTTGGCTTTTTCTTGTTTTGCAAGATGATAAGCAGTAAAGTAAATCCACCAAGCAACGCACAAAGGCCTAAAAATCCATAACTTGCAGTTATGATAGAGACGTGGATAGTTAGCCAGTAGCTCTGAAGCACAGGCACAAGCGTCGTGATCTGCGGATCCATCCAGCTAAGGTGCGCAACAAATAGTGTAACACCAGCTAATATAGATGTAAGCGCAAGTGCGATCGGACTGCGTTTTGCAAAGATGATGCCAGATAGACCAAGCGCCCAAGCGATATAGACCATCGACTCGTAGGCGTTACTCCAAGGGGCGTGCTCAGCGATGTACCAGCGAAGTCCAAGGCCAGCTGTGTGCGCAAGAAAGGCTAGTAAATTTATAATATATACAGCTTTAACTATGCCATTTATCTGCACTTTTGGTGCTAGCATCTTGACAAAAACAAATAGTAAAAGTGCAAGTCCAGCCAAAAGATATATCGGTGTCAAGCGGTCAAATACTTGAAATTTATTAAACAAAATTTCTATATCTATCTTTTTCTCACTTGGCATGACTGCAGCGCCGTATTTGTGCTGATAGGCTGAAATTTTCTCAAGCGCTGCATCCGCCTTACTCCAGTCATTATCCTTTGAGGCTGCATCAACAGCTGAGAAATACTCTCTCATCATGCCAACGACTAGCTCAGCCTCTTTTGGTGAGAAGTACATCATCGCGCTAGCTGGCGAATACCAAGAATTTGACGGATCGTCTTGTTTTGGGAAAATTTTGAAAATTTCACCGATAAATATCATATAAAATACATTTAGTCTCTCATCGATCTTTATCACATCTTTGTCAAATGTATTGCGTGAGCCTGGGTGCTTGCGGTTTGCTATCTCAGCAAATTTTGTTAGTTTATACTCGCTTCCACCATCTTTTGTCGCTTTAAAAAATTCATCAAAGCTTGCGTATCTTGCATTTTCATCGACGCCTAGCTCTTTTTTTAGCTCCTTGCTCTGACCAAGCGCGATGACCTTCTCATTTCGCCAAAAATCAGGTGTTACCATTATAGAAAGCATTGCTTGGTTTGAATTTAAACTACCTATGCTCTCGCCTCTGTGGATTTTGTTTAAAACCTCTTTACTAAGCGTATCAAATGGCTTCATTCTGCCGTCTGGACTTTGTACGATGAGTCTAGCAAGCTTGTCAGCATGCTCTTTACTAATACGTGGCAAGAAGTCCTCAGCCTTTAGCGAGCTAAAATTTAAGCCCAAAAGTAAGGCCGCTATGAGTGCAGCAACCTTTTTACCGCCTTTTGTTGATTCATTATCTATTAGTTTTGCAAGCTTTCTAAAGCGGCTGTTAGGGTTTATGACATTTAACAAGAAGCCAAGACCTAGCAAAAAGTAGCCGATATATGTCGGGATCTTGCCTGGGTCTTTATTGACAGAGAGGATCGTGCCTTTCTCGTCAGTATCGTATGAGCTTTGGAAAAATCTATATCCATCATAATCAAGCACGTGGTTCATATAAATTCTATAGTCAAACCCAGGATCATTCGTGCCGTCTTTTACTACAACCTCACTTGAGTAGCTCATAGGAGAATTTGAGCCAGGATATCTTTTTAGCTCAAAGTCTTTTAAGTATAGGCTAAATGGGAGTTTTATCTGCTGAGCTCCCCATGAGGCGTTAAATTTCTGCCCAGCCACGGCGATACGTGAAGGCTCCATTAGGTTGTAAAATACATGCATCTCTTTACTCTCACCTTTGTAGTTTAGCTCAGCTATCAACGCATTAAACTCGCTATCCTTCGAGCTAACTAGCTTTCTTGAAGCGTGCGCTGAGACTAGCCTTGGGGCAAAATTTATATTTGAGATAGTATATAAGCTGCCTGTGCCAAATTCATTCACGCTGCCAGCTTTTAGCTCAGTTTTTGAACTATCCGCCATAGTAAATTTTGAAAGATCAGCATTTGAAGTAACTGTGAAATTTCCATCATTTAGTCTAAAAAGAACGTATTTTTTCTTTTCATCTGGTTTAGCATTAAAGATAAAGCTGATATCTCCAACCCTTGCCTCTTCTTCTTCAAGTAAAAATATCTCTTCGCTTTCACTCTCGTTTGAGACTACAAATTCAACAACAGGCTTTCCGCTATCATCGTTTACAAATTTATAACTTGCATTTGGCACAAATTCTTTAAATTTTAAACTAGCCTCACCGTCTGCTGTTTTTAGCTTTAGATCAAAGCCCTTCTTCACATCAGCAAGTCCCAAAGGCATAGCCGAGCTGGTCTCCTCGCCTTTGTCGTTAAGCGCAGTTAAATTTATATACGAAACCTTCGTACTAACGACGTTTGAAGCGGTATTTTCACGTATATGCATATCAGCTTCAAAGCCAAGGTATCTTGTGATGCCAGCGCCGATTAAGATGACGATAAAACCTAAGTGAAAGATGAGTGATGGGAGTTTTTTAGGATCTATTAGGTTGTATCTAAAGATATTGAAAGCTAAATTTATACCAAGAAGTAGTTGGATGAGCGCAAACCAGCCAGCGCCATAAACATAGTACCAAGCTGCTTCAGTGCTGGTTTTGCTCTCTATTATTGTGGCGGCTCCGCTAGCTACAGCAAAGATTATCATCAAAACGATAGCTGAGCCCATACTTAAAAATAATGTTTTTGGATTTAACATCTGCTTCCTTTTATTTATATTGTGGCAAAGCTACCGAAGTGAAATTTATCTTAAATAACTGCCCTGCTTTGTTTCGGTTGAAACTGGTTTATTTTCGTTTGTATCTTGATCTGCAAGTGCATCTTTACCTTTTAGATAAGCAAGTATTGCACCTAGATCATTGTTTGAGACGATCTTAGCTTGGTTTTGCATTACGTTTTTACCGCTACCACCAAAGCTTGAGTCGCTTCTATAAGAGATGATACTATCTTCTATATCTTTAGCATCCATGTTTTTAAGTGGTGTTGAGCCAAATGGTCTTTTGTCTGCGCTTTCGCCATGGCAGCTAGCGCATTGTTTCTCATAGAGCTCTTTTCCTAAAGAAACGCTATATCTACCTTTTCTATCAACGCCAAATTTTAAAATTCTATTGTCTTTATAGCGTCTTGGATCTTCATCGACATAGACATTTACTTTTTCATTTCTGTCATTAGCCTGCTTTTTTGCCATTTCGGCAAGCTCTTTACCAAACTCTCCACGAGCTTCTATATAATAAACCTGAGAAGCTGCAAAGGCATTTGCCACCAAAAAACACGCCAAAAAAGAAATTTTGATATTTTTCATAAGTTTCCTTGAAATTTGCTCTAAATTTAAAAATCCCGGATCAGATTGCTCCGACCCGGGATTATATCATAAGTTGATTAACGAGCTATGAATTAGAATGAGTATTTAGCTTCAAATCTAAATTGATCTTCTTTATTTTTGCCCTCATCAGCAAATTTAGAAGTTTTGAATGCATAGTATGAGCTAAATGTTAACTTTTTGCTATATGCGTATGCAAATCTTGGAGTGATCTCTTCAACTTTTTCTTTGCCATCTTTACCAGCAGCTGCAGCATGTTTAATATGACCTTTTATATAGTCTGCACCAACTGTAAATTTATCAAATGTATATCCAGCTGTTGCATATATTAAGTTAGCTTTACCATCAGCCCAAGTGTGATCAAGTGTAAGTTCACCAACATTTATTAAACTACCTTGATCTTCAAAGCTGAATGATGTTACACCTTTATCTTGAACTTTCCAACCCATATAACCTAATCTTGCATCAAGACCAAATAGTGAAGCTGTAAGTTCGCCAGCATAGAAGTTACCATCGTTGTAGTTTGCAACACCATTAGATGCATCTATACTTTTAGATAGGTGTGATTTTGCGCTTACATCTGCTGTACTATTTACATAGTTGATTCTACCGCCTAAGCTAATATCATCATTTATAGCAAAGTTTGCAGTTACATCAGCAGCAAGAAGGTCAGCTAGGTTTGTTAAGCTTGCATACCATAGTTGGAAGTCTATTGGGCTATATGAACCAGCAATGCCTACCGCATATAGGTTACCAACGTCATATTTATTTATTCCATTATCTTTACCAATAGCATCATATAAGTCGCCATTGCTCTCTATTTTATTGCCCTCAAGAGCATCAAAAGCTAAACCAGTTAAAGTAAGACCTTCAATATCTTGATTTACTACTTTTACGCCAGTACCGATAGCATCATCAGTAAAGTATGAACCTATCTCTTGTTTACCAGCTGTTATAGTAGTACCACCGATCTTATAACCAAGATAGAATTGGTGAACGCCAAATCCTGTAGTTGTATCTGTCTTATCTGTACCTTTACCTGCAGAGCCTTGATCATCTTGAGTATTATCTCCAGAGTTATCAGTAGCATTGTATCTTAGACCAATGACACCAAAGAAGTTATCATCAATAGCAGCTTTAAAATTTGTCACCATTTTAAAGTTATGACCAGCTTTTGAGCCAGACTCTGCTTTTGTATTAGAATACTCACCAGTTCTTTTATCGTTTGTATATCTATATCTTGCAAATCCTGAAAGATCTACATTTTTTATAGCTTCTTCAAGTGGAGTAGCACTTGCTACACTTGAGAATGCGCCTAAAGCAACCAAAGCGGCTAAACTAATTTTTGTTAGTTTCATTTTTTCTCCTTTTAAGGTTTTTGTGTCGACGATTATAATCAATAAATTTTAAGATGAAGCTTAAAAAATCATAAAATTTTGCATTTTTGTTACCGATCGTTTACCGATTTTGACCAAAAAGAGGTACATTTTGATAATTTAATCTTTAAAAATGAAACTTTTTAAAAGGGGATAAAAAGAAAAAGGGGCCGTTGCTTCGCCCCTTAAAAGGAGTTCTAGTTTTGATTGCTGATGAAATTATATATGCTAGCAGTAAATCAACGGTAATCTAAAAAGAAATTTTCTCCTCTTTTGGCACTTCAATATTTGTTTTTATATTTTTTCTTTTAACGACCACTTCATTTTGTGGTTTTCTTATGCCATTAAATGCACCTCTGGAGCCGCCCTCTTTTATAAGAAGCATGTCTATGAGCTTATCTGCGTAAAAAGTCGCATAGACAAGATCACCCTTATCGTAATAATATCTGTTTGCACAAAAATTTGCTTTGTTTAGTTTGTGATTTTTCACATCGCTGGCTACTATCTCGTAGCAGTATTTCGAATCTTTATAGCTGACATCTTTTATGAAGCCTTTAATGGAGCTTTTTGCAGGTGTAGTTTTGGCAGCTTGTCTTGGTTGCTTACGGACTGGTGGGTTGTCATCAAAAAATGAACATCCCAAAAACATAGTGGCTACTGCTAGAGGAAGTAAAATTTTAGCTTTCATCTTTTCTCCTTAATATAAAGAGAAAAGTATAGCTTTTAAGATTAAATAAAATTTGCGAGTTTTAAAATTTGAGTTTTGTGCTTACATTAATATATAAATTTCTTGGGAGAGACCCCAAGGAATTTAAGCTGATACGTTTAAGACGTTACCGCCAAACTCGGCGATCTTTTTATCGAGCGTCTCAAGGGTCTTTTCAATAGTCTTTTGTGAAATTTCAGGAAGCTCTCCGCCCCAAATTTTCTTTGCATCCTCAAAACCCTTTGCCACGCCCTCTCTACCAGCTTTTAGCTTCTCTACATCATCACCTGCGCCATTTAGTACAAAGCCGGCTATCCTATCAGCTGTATTTGCGATGCCAAAAAAACCATTTTCACTAACTAGCTCACTCGCCTCATCGCTACTTAGCTCTCCTAGAGCTTTGCCGTTGTAGCCGATGCCTGCTAGATCAAGTCCAGCTAAAATGTCTGATAAATTTTCAGGTACGTTAAAGCTTAGACCGCCTTGCGCTAGTAAATTTGAGCTAGTGCTTTGAGTAATCTCTTTTTGATACTGCAAAAAGTAGCTATTTGATATCTCTTTCGCACTTAAATTTGAAACCTCGGGCTGCTTTTTAGAAACCTCTTTTTCATCTTTATGAAGCGAAATTTCTGATTTTACATTTTCTTTTACGCTTGAAGTGCTGTATGAGCTTACGATTTGACTGATTTGCATATTTGGCTCCTATAAGTTTATAAAAACTATATCGCCAAAAGGTGGAATTTATTTAGGGTAAAGCGGGAGAGCTCCCGCTGTGATTATTTGCCAAGTGTTGCGTTTAGCATCCAGATTGCTTTTTCAAATTTAGCTATTTGATCTTGTGCGTACATCTGAGTTGTTGTGTCACCCTCTGCAAGCTCATCAAGCTTTTTAAACTCGCCCAAAAGGTGCTTGTAATCAGCCAAAACAATATCCAAAACTTCAGTCGGAGTGTAGCTCTCTTTTGGCTCGTGTTTTATGTGAGCGACTTTTGCTAGCTCCTCAGCCTTGACGATAGGTCTGCCGCCAAGCATAAGAGCTCTCTCAGCTGCGTCATCAAAAATCTCACTCATATCCTCATAAGCTTTTTCGGTATACTCGTGGACGCTAAAAAATTGAATACCTTTTACATTCCAGTGAAGATCATGAAATTTGATATAAAGTGCATTTGCATCAGCCTGAATTGTGTTTAACTGTAAAATAACTTTTGACATTTTGTCTCCTTCTTTATTGTTTAAATGTGATGAAATTATATTGACTTAGAGTTAATCACTGGTTAATCAAATAATAAATTTTATTATTTAGTATAAATTTTGGCTACAAAATAAATTTATCTTGTAACCAAATGTAGAATTTAGAGATTTGTCTATTTTTTATAAGGTGTAGTTTTGTAGCCTTGCTCGATCAAACTACTCATGCCACCATCTAAATTTATAATCTTAAGATCTGTGCTATCTATCGCTGCAGCTGCTGCTGTGCTTCTTCTACCACTTCTACAAACAAGAGCGATAGGCTTTTTGATATCAACCGCTTTTGAAAGCTCATCTAAAAATGCACTCTTATTACTTGGATCAAAAGTGATGGTCTTAGCACCAGCTATGATGCCAGTCTCTTGCCATTCGGATGGAGTTCTAATATCAACGATCTGATCATATTTTTTGATCTCATCTGGACTTATATTAACAGTTTTAACGTCAGCTGACAACATGCAACAAACAGCTCCTAAAAGTAAAATTTTTTTCATCTGCTCTCCTTAAATAAATTTTTGAAATGTTAGCATGAATTATTAAATATATAAAATTTTTGTTGATAAATTTTATTGATAATAAAATCATGTGAATAATACGATTAAGAATAAAAATAAATTTATTTAAATTTCAAAGCTAGCTACTTATAAAAGAAGACGAATTCTAAATCTAAATGATTTAAAATACTTTACAAAAGATTGTTATTGCATGGTATTAAAAGCAGGAGTGGTGTCCCCAGCGAGGTTCGAACTCACGACCTCAGAATTAGGAATTCTGCGCTCTATCCAGCTGAGCTATGAGGACAAATTTACAAGATATTTTAAATTTTTATCCAAGTAGTTAAATTTTAAAGGGCAGATCGCTCTGCCCTATTTTGGCTAATTAGCCATTTCTCTTTTTAATGATCTCTTCACTTACGTTTTTAGGAACTTCTTCGTAGTGATCAAATTCCATAGAGTAAGTCGCACGACCTTGAGTCATTGAGCGAAGATCTGTTGAGTAGCCAAACATTTGAGCAAGTGGACAATAAGCAGCAATGATTTTTACACCATTTCTATCATCCATTGAATTTACTTGGCCACGGCGCTTATTGAGGTCACCTATAACATCACCCATATACTCTTCTGGAGTCTCGACTTCAACTTTCATCATAGGCTCAAGGATAACCGCACCTGCTTTTCTAGCTCCCTCTTTAAAGCCCATTGAAGCAGCAAGTTTAAATGCCATTTCAGATGAGTCAACTTCGTGGTAGCTACCATCGAAAAGTGTAACTTTAACATCTTCAACTGGATATCCAGCAAGAACACCGCTTTGAAGCGCTTCTTTACAACCTTTTTCAACAGCTGGGATATACTCTTTTGGAACAACACCACCTTTGATGTCGTTAACAAATTCAAATCCGCTAGCAGCTGGAAGTGGCTCGATACGTAAGAATACGTGACCATATTGACCACGACCACCTGATTGTTTAGCATATTTATACTCTTGTTCAACTGCCTTACGGATAGTCTCGCGGTATGCAACTTGTGGCTGACCAACTTCAGCATCAACTTTAAATTCACGAAGCATACGATCAACAATGATCTCTAGGTGAAGCTCACCCATACCACTAATGATAGTTTGTCCGCTCTCTTCATCAGTGCTAACTCTAAAGCTTGGATCTTCTTGAGCTAGTTTTTGAAGAGCGATCGCCATTTTCTCTTGATCTGCTTTTGTTTTTGGCTCAACTGCAACGCTAATAACTGGCTCTGGGAAGTCCATTCTCTCAAGGATAACTTTATCTTTTTCGCTTGCAAGAGTATCGCCAGTTAGGGTACTTTTTAGGCCAACAACAGCGCCGATTTCACCAGCAAAAAGCTCTGTAATCTCTTCACGTTTATTTGAGTGCATTTTTAGCAAGCGACCAATTCTCTCTTTGCAGTCTTGAACTGTGTTGTAAGCATAGCTACCACTTTCAAGGCTTCCTCTATAAACACGGATAAATGTTAGCTGTCCAACAAATGGGTCAGTCATAATCTTAAACGCAAGAGCAGCAAATTCGCCATCATCTGTACTTTCAACAGTCACTTCAGTGCCATCTTCATAAACACCATTTATCGCTGCGATCTCATCTGGAGCTGGTAGATAATCAACTACTGCGTCAAGCAGAGGTTGGATACCTTTGTTTTTAAACGCAGTTCCGCAAAGCATAGGTGTGATAGTCATTCTTAAGCAGCCTGCTTTTATACCTTTTTTGATCTCTTCTTCAGTTAATTCTTCGCCTGCAAAGAATTTCTCCATCAAGCTATCGTCTGTTTCAGAAACAGCTTCGATTAGTTTTGCGCGATATTCTTCAGCCTTATCTTTAACTTCAGCTGGAATTTCTTCTTCTACATAGTCAGTTGGCTTTTTCTCGTCATTCCAAACGTATGCTTTCATTCTTACAAGATCAACCACACCTTTAAAGTTGTCCTCTGCACCGATAGGAATTTGGATAGGTACTGGATTTGCTTTTAATCTTTCTCTGATCTGCTCTTCAACTCTAAAGAAATTTGCACCAATTCTGTCCATTTTATTAACAAAAACAATTCTTGGTACGTGATATTTATTTGCTTGTCTCCAAACAGTTTCAGACTGTGGCTGAACACCGCCAACAGAACAAAATACCGCAACAGCACCATCAAGAACACGCATAGAACGCTCAACTTCAATAGTAAAGTCAACGTGTCCCGGAGTGTCGATTAGGTTTACTTGGTAGCCCTTCCAAAACGCTGTAGTTGCAGCTGATGTAATAGTAATACCACGCTCTTTTTCTTGCTCCATCCAGTCCATAGTAGCAGCGCCATCATGAACCTCACCTATCTTATGGCTCATACCAGTGAAGAACAAAATTCTCTCACTAGTAGTTGTCTTTCCAGCATCAATGTGAGCCGCAATACCGATATTTCTTACCTTATGTAAAGGCGTTTTTCTCTCTGCCATACTAATTCTTTCTTACCAGCGGTAGTGAGCAAATGCTTTATTAGCCTCTGCCATCTTGTAAGTATCTTCCTTCTTCTTGAAAGATGCACCTTTTGAATTTGCCGCATCTAAAAGCTCATTTGCTAATTTATCAACCATTGTTCTTTCGCTTCTTTTTCTAGCAAAAGTTATAAGCCAGCGGATAGCAAGAGCTTGTTGGCGAGCTGGGCGAACCTCAACTGGCACTTGATAAGTAGCACCACCAACACGGCGTGATTTAACTTCTAAAATAGGTTTTACATTTTCAATAGCGTCGTTAAAAACGTCGATGCCTTTAACCTCAGCATTTTTCTTTTCGATAGCTTTAATAGCACCATACATTATCTCTGTAGCGACGCTTTTTTTGCCATCATACATAAGAGAATTAATAAATTTAGTGATTATTTTATTTCCGTAAATCGGATCAGGTAAAACTTCCCTTACAGGAGCTTTTCTTCTTCTCATTTTGATTTTTCCTTCAAATTTTTATGAAATTTTACTCAAACGTTTGCAAATTTAAGCAACGTCTGCGAACCTAATTTTTTACTTTTTTGGAGCAGCAGCGCCAGCTTTAGGGCGTTTTGCACCATATTTAGAACGAGAAACTGTTCTTTTTGCAACACCAGCAGTATCAAGTGCACCACGAACGATGTGATATTTAACACCTGGTAAGTCTTTAACCCTACCGCCGCGAACTAAAACGATACTGTGTTCTTGTAGGTTGTGACCTTCACCGCCGATATAGCTGATGACTTCAAAACCGCTTGTAAGCCTAACTTTGGCAACTTTCCTCAAAGCTGAGTTTGGTTTTTTAGGAGTTGTAGTATAAACCCTAGTGCAAACTCCTCTTCTTTGAGGGCACTCTTTTAACGCTGGAGATTTTGACTTAACAGTCACTTTCTTGCGTTCATTTCTGACCAATTGATTTATGGTTGGCACAATAATTCCTTTCAACTAAATTTATTAAAAAGACCTAATTTTATTTAAAAAAAGCTTAAATAACGGTTAATAAGTTAGACTTATTCATACGTTCCTTTTTTTATAAAACCACTGTCATCTTTTAAAATTTCGCCCTTTGCAACGACAAATTTAATCTCAAATTTATCATCGATTAGCAAAATATCTGCATCGAAATTTTCTTTTATCTCGCCTTTTTTATTTTGCAAGGCTACACTTCTTGCAACATTTGTCGTAAAATATGGCAACGCCTCTTCGATACTAAAGCCATCTTTTACAAAATTTATAAACTCTTCATATAAGCTATTAACGCTAGCGATGCCTATTTTTAGTAAATTTCCGTCGCTATCATAGCTAGAGTAGCTACCAAAGCCGTCTGAGCTAATTGTTATCTTGTTTGTCGGTAAATTTTCTTTTTTGACGCTCTTTACAGCCTCAAGTGGCGTAAGTCCTGGCATGCAGGTAAAGTCGATATAGCCGCCATCTTTTATAAATTTAAAGCTTTGTTTAAAAAGCTCCTCGTTTCTATTTACGTGCGTTGGCTGAAATAGCGTGATTGGCATGTCATACTCATTTAGCACTTCATAGATCAAATTTAAGCCCTTTTTACCATCACCCATGTGAAGCGTGGTATGGCCTGACTTCGAGCTGATCATACCAGCCACCCTGCCAGCTGAGACTATGTGAGCGAGCTCATCTTTGCTCACGCTTGATGAGCGGTGGTCGCTTATGGCTAGTTTTGTGCCAATTATCGGATCAACAAAGACAATATCTTTTTCGATCTCGCCAGTTATGGTTGGCGTTTTAGAGCTGTATGCGCCGGTGTGAGCGTAGCATGTGATACCCTCGTCGTTTAGTGCGTGTGCTTTTGCGACTAAATTTTCAACGCTTCTTGTCGTGCTGTCAGTTCCAAGTAGGCCAACAGCCGTCGTTATGCCAGCTTCTATTAAATTTGATAGCATAATCTCAGGTACCCTAGTCTTAAAGCCACCCTCGCCGCCACCTCCAGTGATATGCACATGCTTATCGATGAGACCTGGTATGGCTACTAAATTTGAAGCGTCGATCATCTTTACATTTGGTAAATTTGGCTCTAAATTTTCAGCTATGCAGACGATCTTGCCATTACATATAAATATATCTTTTTGACCAAGAAATTTTGGCGAGTAAATTTTGACGTTTTTTATAAGTATCATTTGGCGTCCTTGTTTATCTTAGCTATGCCAATGCCAGTGAGTGCTAAAATGATAGCAAAGACAACGCCCATGTAGTTTAGTATCGCCCATGGCAAATACTCTACCGTTGGCACTCCAAGTGTGGCTGTCATATATGCGCCTGCTGCTGACCAAGGGATGAGCGGGACGATCACGGTGCCAGAGTCTTCAAGCGTTCTTGAGAGGTTTTTGGCTGCTAAATTTTTCTCTTTATAAAAGTCTTTAAACATCTCGCCAGGGATGAGGATAGAAAGATATGAGCTACCTGTGACAAATGCGACGGTTAGGCATGAGCCGATAGTCGAGATGATGACGCCTGCTGTTGATTTGACCCTTGCCATGATGGTGTGAAGTACCTTTGTAAGCATGCCAGTTTTTGAGATGATACCAGCAAAGCCCATAGCGCAGATGACTAGGATGGTTGTTGAGTTTACCGAGCTCACGCCGCCTCTATTTAGAAGCTTGGTGATATCTTTTGAAAACTCCATATTAATGCCGCTCATCGTGACGTTAAAGCCAGTCATCACTGAGATAAAGCCATTTTTAAAGCTAAAATCTTGAACGATAACGCCAAGAAGCACTGAAAATAGAGAAGCGATGATCATGACAGGTATAGTTGGCCACTTTAGCACCGAGCCAGCCAAGACAAAAAGCACAGGCAAAAGCAAGATGATATTCCAGTGAAAAATTTTATCAAGCTGACCTTGAAGTGCTAAAACCGACTCTGAAACATTTGCACCACTGCTTGCCGCCTCGCTACCAAAGAATAGATAAGCCGCTATCGCAACAATAGTTGCTGGGATAGTCGTATAAAACATATGTCTGATGTGCTCATAAAGCTCTGAGCCAGCTGCTATCGGAGCTAGGTTTGTCGTGTCTGAGAGTGGAGAGAGCTTATCGCCAAAGTATGCTCCTGCGACTACCGCACCAGCAGTTGCCGCTAAATTTACATCAAGACCTTGAGCTATGCCCATGATGGCAACACCGACTGTGCCAGCAGAACCCCAAGATGTGCCAGTTACGGTTGAGATGATAGCTGCGATGACAAAAGCTGTTAGGACTAGATACTGCGGGCTTATAAGATCCACGCCGTAGTAGATGATCATGGGGATAGTGCCTGAAAATACCCACGAGCCAATAAGCAGACCGACTGCCC
This sequence comes from Campylobacter concisus, assembly GCF_003049065.1. GTDB lineage: Bacteria > Campylobacterota > Campylobacteria > Campylobacterales > Campylobacteraceae > Campylobacter_A > Campylobacter_A concisus_BE. The sequence continues at coordinate 38,578 of NZ_PISC01000009.1, forward strand.
AAAGTATCATAAGTGCTGGCAATGAGCTTGAAATTTTCTCTATCACCCCTTCTTGAAGCTCGCTCCAACTATATCCTAGTCTCCAAGCGATGCCACCAGCCACGAGGGCTGCTATCAAAATGATCGGCTCAACCTTTAGTTTCATATAACCAACGCCAAGCGCAAGGCCTACGATCATAACCAAGATAGGCGTAAGGGCTAGCAGAAACGAAGGCTCTTTTTTTGTAGAGTTCATCATGTGTCCTTTAAATTTGAGATATTTTTGAATTTAAAGGCTAGAAACTTAAATTGTTATAAAAAAATAAAATAAAATTAAAATTTAAATAAAATGTGTGAAAATTTAGCACATCTAATATGTGCTAAATTTAGATTAGTCTTGCTTAATAGCGTATTTGCCGCTGCCAGTAGAGATGATGCAAAGTGACATAGCGATATAAAGATATATAAGCTCTGCTTTAAAGCCATTTACATTAGTTAGCTCAAGTAAATTTGATAAGCCAAAATACGAATACAAAATGACAAGACTTGAGCCAAAAACTAGGAGCGCGCCAAGCCTTGAGTAAAAACCAACGGCGATCATTATAGGGGCTAAAACCTCACTAAAATAGGCAAAATACGCCAGAAAACTAGGTAGTCCAGCATCAACTAAAATGCTCTTTACGCCGCCAACTCCGTGTAAAATTTTGCCAAAGCCGTGCATAAAAAGACAAATTCCAAGACCTAAGCGCAGAAATAAAAGTCCAAGATCGACATTTTTCATAATATCTCCGTTACATATTTTTAGTTAGGGATTTTATTTAATATTGATTAACGGCTTGTAAATTTTGAAATTTTGTAAATTTAAGTAGGGAAATTTATAGGAGGATTAAGCCCCAGATGCAGGGCTTAATATATTAGTTTTCTTTGATCTTTATCTTTTTATCTTTATAAAAACCAGTGCCAACTGGGATCATACGTCCAAGGATGACGTTCTCTTTTAGATCTTCAAGATAGTCAAATTTAGCAGCGATTGACGCTTCTGTTAAGACCTTAGTTGTCTCTTGGAATGACGCAGCAGAGATCACACTATCACTTCCGATAGCCGCTCTTGTAACACCAAGAAGGATCGGCTCAGCGATAGCTGGCTCGCCACCCATTTTCATGATGCGCTCGTTCTCTTCTTTAAATTTGTTTCTTGAAACCATGTCGCCAACGATGAAATTTGTATTTCCACTATCGACGATTTTGACTTGGCGAAGCATTTGAGAGACGATGATCTCGATATGCTTATCAGCGATCGCAACACCTTGGCGGCGATAAACTTGCTGAATTTCACTGATCAAATAGTAGTGAAGCGCCTTTTCGCCAAGAATTCTTAAGATATCGTGGCTTGAGATAAGTCCGTCTGTTAGCTTCTCGCCAGCATGGACAAATTCGCCGTCTCTTACTTGGATCTGGCGGCTCTTTTCTATCAAATACTCAGCTGTCGTGCCATCTTCTGCTTGGATGATGATGCGCTCTTTTGAGCGAAGTGGCTTGTCAAATCTAACAACACCGTCGATCTCTGCAACGATAGCTGTATTTTTAGGACGTCTTGCTTCAAATAGCTCACTAACTCTTGGAAGACCACCGGTGATATCTTTTGACTTAGCAACAGCTTTTGGAGTCTTAGCCAAAATGTCAGCTTGAGCCACTTCATCGCCACTTGAAACAAAGATCGCAGTTTTTGGATCAAGTGGATACTTGATCAAATGTCCGCTCTTTGTAGTGATAATGATCGCTGGTTTTACGCCACTTGGCAAATATTCGTTTATAACAAGACGTCTTTGACCAGTTGCCTCGTCAGCTTGCTCAGTCGCACTATATCCTGGCTCGACATCTTCAAAGCTAACCACACCAGCTTCTTCTGCGATAGTTGGAGTTGAGTATGGATCCCACTCAGCGATTATTAGCTTGTCATCTTTTTCAGGTAGTGAGACCACTGTCGCTCTTTCTACCGCATCATTATCTGATACTTGGATGATAGAATTTCTTGGGATGTAGTGGCGAACTGCCTCACGTCCATCTTTATCAGAAACGACAACAAAGAAGCCTTTTTCAGTTACTTTGTGACCCTTTTTGATATCTTTTAGTCTATCAAGGAAGTCACCTTTTAGTATGAAAAATTTAACCACACCATTTGCATCTGCTGTGATCTTTCTAGTTACTGGATCGCCATCTGAAATTTTAAGCTCACTTGCGTATGGGATACGATTTGGAACGTTCCAGCCCTCTTTTATTATCTCAACGATACTCTCATTCTCTTTTACCTTATCGCCATTTGCATAAGGGATATACATCTTGCCTTCGATCTTTCCGCTAACACCAGCTAGTTCGTTTGGCTTAGCAAGATCGTTTCTTCTGATGGTATATTTGATCTCTTCTTTTTTGCCCTTGATTACGATATTTACATCTTCGTGAGCATATTCGATCTCGATTTTACCATCGATTGTTGATTTTATCTTTGGCTCAACAAGTAGCACAGCTGCACTTCTTCTGTTTGCAACGATTTTCTTGCCGTTGTTCTCGTATGTGCTAAGGTTGTAATACCTAATAAAGCCCTCTTTTTGAGCGATGACTTGGCGGTCTTGTTGCTCAGTAGAAGCCGTACCACCAATATGGAATGTTCTTAGTGTTAGCTGGGTACCTGGCTCACCGATTGATTGAGCTGAGATGATACCGACAGCTTCACCTGGTTTTACAAGTTTGCCCTCGCCCAAATTTAAGCCGTAGCATTTTGCGCAAACGCCTTTTGGCGCCTTGCACGTGATAGGAGTTCTAATGCTTACTGATTTTATGCCAGCTTCTGTTATAGCCTTAGCTTTCTCCTCATCAAGCAATGTGCCTTCGCTAAATAAAATTTCATTTGTTATAGGATCGATCACATCATCTGCTAAAACACGGCCCAAGACTCTCTCTTCAAGGCTCTCTATTAGCTCGCCGCTCTCTGTGATATCTGTGATCTCAACGCCCTCGTGCGTACCGCAGTCGTGCATTGTGACTTTAACGTTTTGAGCAACGTCGATTAGCTTTCTTGTTAAGTAACCAGCGTTGGCAGTTTTTAGCGCGGTATCTGCAAGACCCTTTCTAGCTCCGTGGGTTGAGTTGAAGTACTCCATTATGTTTAGACCTTCACGGAAGTTTGAAATGATCGGTGTTTCGATAATCGAGCCATCCGGTTTTGCCATAAGACCACGCATACCAGCTAGCTGACGAATTTGCGCAGCACTACCTCTCGCACCTGAGTCAGCCATCATATAAATTGAGTTAAATCCGCCCTTATCACTTTGGATAAGCTTCATCATCTCGCTTGCAACGCTGTTATTTGTATCTGTCCAGATATCGATGATCTTGTTGTATCTCTCACTATCCGTTAAAAGACCAGCGCCGTATTGCTTTTGAATTTCACGAACTTTTTTCTTAGCTTCGTCGATATATTTTTGCTTGCTATCTGGCACGATGATGTCTGCGATAGAGATAGAAATTCCCGCTTTTGTAGCATATCTAAAGCCTAAATTTTTAAGCTTATCAAGGAAGTCAGCCGTTACTTCAAGGCCGCCATTTCTATAAACATAATCAACCAAATTTGCAATATCTTTTTTCTTCATGATCTTATTCCACATATTTTCAGGGACAAAATCAGGAAGTATAGCTCTTAATATCAAGCGACCAGCCGTTGTGAAGATGATCTTATTATCAACCATTGTTTTGATTTTAGCGTGAAGACCAAGAGTGTTAGCCTCTTCAGCGATCATTACTTCATCAACACTTGAGAAAATTTTATTTGCACCTTTTTCATCGTTTCTCTCTAGGCTTAGGTAATAAATTCCTAAAACCATATCTTGTGAAGGAACTGTGATAGCCTTACCACTTGCAGGAAGCAAGATGTTCATTGAGCTAAGCATCAAAATTTTGCACTCAGCGATAGCTTCCTGCGATAGTGGCACGTGAACAGCCATTTGGTCACCGTCGAAGTCAGCGTTGAACGCCGCACAAACTAGTGGGTGAAGCTGGATCGCCTTGCCCTCAACAAGCACTGGGTGAAACGCCTGGATAGAAAGCTTGTGAAGTGTCGGAGCACGGTTTAGCATAACTGGATAGTCTTTAACGACCTCTTCTAAGCACTCCCAAACCTCATTTGTCTTATCTTCTATCATCTTTTTAGCTTGCTTAACGGTTGTCGCATAGCCTTTTTCTTCAAGGCGAGCAAGCAAATGTGGTTTAAATAGCTCTAAAGCCATCTTCTTTGGAAGACCACACTGATCCATCTTTAGCTTTGGACCAACGACAATAACAGAACGTCCAGAGAAATCAACACGCTTACCTAGCAAATTCTGACGGAAGCGGCCTTGCTTACCTTTTATAATCTCACTTAGTGATTTTAGTGGGCGTTTATTTGCACCTTTTACTGCATTTGCTCTACGGCCATTATCAAATAGCGCATCAACAGCCTCTTGAAGCATTCTCTTTTCGTTTCTGATAATAATTTCAGGTGCGTCAAGCTCAAGTAGGCGTTTTAGACGGCTATTTCTATTTATTACACGGCGATATAGATCATTGACGTCTGAAACAGCAAATTTACCGCCATCAAGATTAACAAGTGGTCTAAGATCAGGCGGAAGAACTGGTAAATTTGTTATCATCATCCACTCTGGGCGGTTGCCTGAATTTAAAAAGCTCTCGATAACCTTTAGACGTTTTACGATAGTCTTTTTCTTGGCCTCAGAATTTGTAGCCTCCATCTCTTCTTGTAGCTGATTTAAAATTTGAGTTAGATCAAGCTCAGCTAGCATGTCATAGATGACCTCGCCACCCATTCTAGCACTAAAGCCACTCTCTTCATATCTTGAAGCTAGGCTTTGATATTGCTCTTCGTTTAAAACGTCATATTTTTCAACTTTTTTAGAATTTTCATTGTCATAATAAGCCTCGCCAGCGTTATCAACAATGTATGCCTCATAGTAAAGTACGCGCTCGAGGTCTTTCATCTTGATACCAAGAAGCGCACCTATACGGCTTGGCAAGAAATTTACATACCAGATATGAGCTACTGGAGTTACAAGCTCTATGTGACCCATGCGAGAGCGACGAACTTTAGATGTTGTTACTTCAACGCCGCACTTTTCGCACTTGATACCCTTATAACGCATCTTTTTATATTTACCACAAAGACACTCATAATCACGGATCGGTCCGAAAATTTTGGCACAAAACAAGCCGTCACGCTCAGGTTTTAGCGTGCGGTAGTTGATAGTTTCTGGTTTTTTAACCTCGCCATAACTCCAAGATTTTATCTTCTCAGGACTTGCTAAACGAAGTTGGAAAGCTTCAAAATCACGAGGTCTATGCTCTTCTTTTATCTCAACTGGTTTTAAATTAGTTAGTTTCATTTGTCTCATCCTCATCATATACTTCCACATCAAGAGCTAGTGATTTTAGCTCGTTTGTTAGAACAAAGAACGTCTCAGGGATACCAGTCTCAGGAACGTTTTCACCTCTTGTTAAAGCTTTATAAGCAGAAAGTCTTCCCTCAACATCATCTGATTTTACAGTTAGCATCTCTCTTAGTGTATGAGCAGCACCATAAGCCTCAAGTGCCCAAACCTCCATCTCACCAAACCTTTGACCACCAAATAGCGCCTTACCGCCAACAGGTTGTTGTGTAACAAGGCTGTATGGTCCAGTACTTCTTGCGTGAACTTTTTCATCAACCAAGTGGTGAAGTTTTAGCATATACATACAACCAACATTAACGCGTTCTCTTATCTTTGAGCCTGTGCGTCCGTCATATAGCTCAGTTTTACCATCGCTATCTATCTTTGCCATCTCAAATAGTTTTGCAAATTCGTCAGCTTTAACGCCTTCAAAAATTGGAGTTGCAAATCTTACGCCATTGCTCCAATCTTTTGCATACTCAAGAAGCTTCTCATCGCTCATCTTGCCAAGAGCTTTTTTAGCATCCATTAGCTTAGCAACGCTTGCGATCTCTATCATCTTAGCCCTTAGCTCTTTTATCCATTCGCCTTTTTTGGTCTCAAAAATTTCATTGATCTGCTCGCCTAAGCGATAACCAACAAGACCAAGGTGGCTCTCCAAAATTTGACCGATGTTCATACGGCTTGGAACGCCTAGTGGGTTTAGAACGATGTCTACGATCTGACCGCTTGGAAGATACGGCATATCGACTTCTCTAACTATATTTGAAACGATACCTTTGTTACCGTGACGTCCAGCCATCTTATCGCCAACTTTTAGTTTGCGTTTTGTAGCTATATAAACTTTTACAAGTTTTACAACGCCGCTTGGCAAAATGTCATCTTTTTCTAAAATTTCTATCTTAGCGTCGTGCTCTTCTTTGAGCTTTTTCTTCTCATTTTGGAAGTAATTTTTTAGCTCATCATATTTCTTTTGGATATCTTTTGAAAAGCTCTTTACGATAGCATTTAGGGTAAATCTGTTGATATTCTCAAAGTCAGCTTTGTTGATCTTTGAGCCTTTTTTATACTCTTTTTTATTTACCTCTTGATCGCTCGCTAATGGGTTTTTAGAAAGAAGCGCTGTAACTTTTAGCATCTCTTCGCGGTCTAGCATAAGCAGTCTATCGTGGTGCTCTTTTTCTAAAAGTGTCTTCTCTTCTTCGTAAGCCTTGTTTGTTCTGATGTCTTTTTCATAGCCTTTTTTAGTGAAAATTTTAACATCAACAACCACGCCTTCCATTGAAGCTGAAGCATAGAGCGATTTATTTACAACGTGACCAGCTTTTTCACCAAAGATAGCACGAAGTAGTCTCTCTTCTGGAGTTGGCTTAACTTCGCCTTTTGGAGATACTTTACCAACAAGAATCATGCCAGGCTTGATCTCTGTACCAATTTTAACGATGCCACTTTCATCAAGGTGCATAAGCTCCTCTTCTTTGACGTTTGGTATATCTTTTGTTATCTCTTCAACACCATCTTTTAGCTCACGAGCCTCGATCTCTTTTTCATAGATATGAACGCTTGTAAAGGCATCTTCACGTATCATTTTTTCACTAATAACGATCGCGTCCTCGTAGTTGTAGCCATTCCAAGGCATAAATGCGATTAGTGCGTTTTTACCGATAGCTAGCTCACCTTTTTCCATACTTGGACCATCGGCTATGATTTGATTAGCCTCGATCTCGTCGCCTTTTTTAACGATCGGATGTTGTGAAAATGTCGTATTTTGGTTTGTTCTTAAATTTTTCTCTAAAGAGTAGTGATCGATATATGGACCAGCTTCATCTTCACCAAGGATAAAGATGTTTTTATTATCAACCTTTTCAACCACGCCGCCTCGTTTTGCTTTTACGCTCTCCCAAGCATCTCTTGCGATAACGCTCTCCATACCTGTTCCAACGATAGGAGCAGTTGAACGAAGTAGTGGCACTGCTTGACGCTGCATGTTTGAGCCCATAAGTGCACGGTTAGCGTCGTCGTGCTCTAGGAAAGGGATAAGCGAAGCTGCAACACCAGCTATCATACCAGAGCAAAGGTCGATCAAGGTAACATCTTCTCTACGAGCAAGCATCATCTCGCCCTCTTTTCTAACCTCGATCAAGTCTTCAACAATATGTCCGTTTTCATCAAGTTTAGTTGATGCTGGAGCTATAACATTGCCCTCTTCTTGTGTCGCTGTTAGATAGACTATCTCATCAGTCACTTTGCCATCGACGACTTTTTTATAAGGCGCCTCAACAAAGCCAAGGTCATTTACTTTTGCATAAGTTGAAAGAGTATTGATAAGACCGATATTTTGACCTTCTGGAGTCTCAACCGGACAAATTCTGCCGTAGTGAGTTGGGTGAACGTCACGCACCTCAAAGCCAGCACGCTCTTTTACCAAGCCACCCTCGCCAAGCGCAGATAGACGGCGCTTGTGAGTAACCTCACTAAGTGGGTTTGTCTGATCCATAAACTGGCTTAACTGACCACCTGTGAAAAATTCCATAATTGTTGCTGTGATCATTTTTGGATTAATGAGATCATAAGGCATGATTTCATCAGTGTTATTGCTTAGGCTTGTAAATTTATCACGGATAGCCTTTTGCATCTTAACAAAACCAAGGTGAAGCTCACTAGCAAGTAGCTCGCCGATAGATCTTATACGGCGGTTGCCAAGGTGGTCGCGGTCGTCAATGTGACCTTGTCCGTTTTTAACTTTTATAAGATATTTTGCAGTTTTGATGATATCTTCACTAGTTAGCAAAGTAACATACTCTGGCACATCAAGCGAGAGCTTGTGGTTCATCTTCATACGACCAACTTTTGTTAGGTCATATCTTTCAGGGTTAAACAATATATCATTTACAAAGCTTTTTGCAGCCTCTTTAACTACTGGCTCGCCAGGTCTCATAACCTTGTAAATTCTAATCGCAGCAAGGTCATTTTCATCATCTACGCCCTCAGTTTGTTTTAAAACCTTAAGCATATCATTGTCAGCGATAAATGAATTTATTATAGCGTCGTCAACACCAGCTGCAGAGTTGTTTATAATATCGATGCTTTCATGCTCAGCTAAAATTTTTGCAAGTTTATTCTCATCAAGAGCAGATAGTGTGTCATATAAAATTTCGCCGCTTTCTGTGTTTATCACAGGGTTTGCCAAATATCTACCTATAAGTGCTTCGATCGGATACTCGACAAATTTAACGCCATCTTCGATTAATTTATCAGCTTTTTTCTTTGTTAGGCGCTTGCCAGCTTGGTGAAGAACCTCTCCATCTTCATTTTTTATATCATACTCAACTCTTCCTAGATAATCCTCTGGATTGAAAAGAGTTAAAAATTTATTATTTTTAATAACTAAATTTTGTATTGGATAAAATAGCTTAATAATGTCTTGTTTTTTATATCCTAATGCCCTAAACAAGATGGTTACAGGCACTTTTCTGCGCTTATTTATCCTAACATATAAAATATCTTTTGTATCATATTCAAAGTGCAACCAAGATCCGCGATCTGGGATTATTTGAGCTGTATAGATAAGTTTATTTGCAACAGTTGCACTCTCTTCTTGTTTAAAGATAACGCCAGGGCTTCTATGAAGTTGGTTTACAACAACACGCTCAACGCCATTTATAATAAATGAAATTCTATCTGTCATCAATGGAATTTCACGTATGAAAATTTCTTGTTCTTTTATATCTTTAACGCCAACTTTATCACCAGTCTTATCATCTTTTTCATGGACGATAAGGCGTATTTTCATTTTTAAATTTACAGAGTATGTAAGACCTCTTTCTATACACTCTCTGATTGTATATTTTGGTTTTCCAATCTCTGAGCTAACATATTCTAAAGTCAAACGATTTTGCGGATCATGTATAGGGAAAATCGACTTAAAAACTTTTTCGATACCGCTTTCTGTCTGATTGTTATTTAGATTTAAAAAATTATCAAAGCTCTTTTTTTGTAGTTGTAGTAGGTTCGGAACGTCTATCTCTTTAACGACATTAGAGAAGTCAACTCTAAGACGATTTCCTGAGTATAAGCTATTTAACATTGCATCTACCTCGTGGTAATTTTGAAAGAAAAGTATAGCCTTTTACAAGGCATCTAAAATTTAAAAAAGAGAGAGCCTCTGCCCTCTCTTGAAATATTAAGCCTAAATAATAAAAAATTATTTAAGTTCAACCTTAGCACCAGCCTCTTCAAGCTCTTTTTTAGCTGCTTCAGCTTCGTCTTTGCTAACGCCTTCTTTAAGAACAGATGGAGTTCCTTCAACTGCGTCTTTAGCCTCTTTAAGACCAAGACCAGTAAGTGCTCTAACAACCTTAATAACGTTGATTTTCTTATCGCCTGAGTCAACAAGAACGATGTTAAATTCTGTTTTCTCTTCAGCAGCAGCTGCACCACCAGCAGCAACTGCACCACCAGCTACCATTACAGGAGCTGCGCTAACACCAAATTTCTCTTCAAACTCTTTTACAAGTTCACTAAGTTCAAGTACAGAAAGATTAGATATGAACTCTAATACGTCTTCTTTTGTAATTGCCATTTTTAATCCTTATTATTTTTTTAATTTAATTAAGCTGATTGTTCTTTTTTCTCTTTAAGCGCATTCAAACCAATTGTGAAATTTTGAATTGGCGCATTCCAAACTTGCAAAAGCATCGCAATAAGCTCATCACGGCTAGGCATTTTAGATAGAGCTTTGACTTTATCAACGCTTGCAACTTCGCCATCAATATAAGCTGTTTTAATTTTGAAAAGATCAGAATTTGACTCTTCAAATTTTGCGGCTACTTTAGTTACTGCTAATTGATCTTCACTCCAAAGATAGATATTTGTATCTTTGAGTTCCATTCCGACTTTATCAGAATTTTTAAGAGCAATATTTGCAAGAGTATTTTTAATAACTTGAACTTTTACATTTTGTTCTTTTGCAGAATTTCTTAAAACTTCAAGTTTTTTAACTGAAAGGCCACGGTAGTCACAAACTACAATAGCTTCAGCAGTTTTAAATTCACTCTCTAATTTTGCAACAACTTCAGTTTTTTCGTTACGTGTCACTTTTTCTCCTTTCCGACCGGTAATTTCAAGCAGAGCGGGTCGAATCAATTAAGCCCAATGGCCTCGGCTATCTCCAATCTAAGATATAAATTTCTCTAAATTCTTATTTTAAGTCCATAACTTCTTGAGTATCAAGAGTTACAGAAGGGCTCATTGTTAAAGACAATGAAGCATTTTTTACATATCTACCTTTTGCAGTCGCAGGTTTATGTTTATTAATAGCTTTAATAAATGTTGAAATATTTTCATTTAATTGCTCTTTAGTAAAATTGACCTTGCCAAGACCTGCATGTATATTTCCTTGCTTATCAACACGGAAATTTACTTGTCCACTTTTTGCATTATTAACAGCTTGCGCAACATCCATTGTAACTGTTCCAGTTTTTGGATTTGGCATTAAACCTTTAGGTCCTAAAATTCTACCAACTTTACCTACAAGACCCATTAAATTTGGAGTAGCTATAAGAACATCGAAGTTCATTATACCCTTTTGGATATCCTCAACTAGATCATCAGCACCAACTATGTCAGCACCAGCAGCTTTTGCCTCATCAGCTTTAGCATCTTTTGCTATAACAGCAACTCTTACAACTTTACCTGTACCAGCTGGTAAAACAACAGAACCACGAACCATTTGATCTGCATGTCTTGGATCAACATTTAATTTTAACGCAATCTCAACTGTCTCATTAAATTTAGCAGAAGCTAGAGTTTTAACTGTATCGATAGCCTCACTAAGGTTATAAATTTTATCTTGCTCTACTTTTTTGAGCAATTCTTGAAATCTCTTACTAGTTTTTCCCATAAATTTCTCCGCATATAAATTGCTTCCGTCTTTTGAAAATCAACCTGACGGTAAAGGTTTTAGTCTATTACTTCGACACCCATTGAACGAGCTGAACCAGCGATGATCTTAGCTGCTTGCTCTTTATCATTTGTATTTAAATCAACAAGTTTTTTCTCAACAATTTCTAAAACTTGAGCTTTTGTTAATTTACCTACTTTATTTTTTAAAGGATTGTCTGTTCCCTTTGTTATACCTGCAGCCTTTTTAATAAGGTCTGTAGCAGGTGGTTGTTTTGTGATAAATGTAAAACTTTTATCAGCATAAACAGTTATAACGACCGGGATATTAAATCCAACCATATCTTTTGTTTTTTCATTAAAGGCTTTACAAAATTCCATAATATTAACGCCCTTTTGTCCTAATGCTGGACCAACTGGCGGGCTAGGATTTGCTTTTGTTGCGGCAATTTGTAATTTTATTTCACCTATAACTTTTTTAGCCATTTCTTGCTCCTTAAATTATCTTCTCAACTTGTGAATACAAAATATCAACAGGGGTACTTCTACCAAAAATAGAAACATTGAGTCTAAGCTTGCCATGTATCATATCGTATTCTTCAACGATACCTGTAAAGTTAGCAAAAGGACCTTCTGTTATGCGAACGCTTTCACCATCCTCAAAAAATATTTTAGGTTTTGGTGCCGCTCTTTTTTGAACTTTCTCCAAGATAGTATTTATATCTTTTTCAGTCAATGGTGTAGGTTTTTTAGCCTCACCGATAAAACGTCCAACCTTTGGTAAAGACTGAATCTTATGCCAAAGAGCTGTATCAAGATCTAAACATGCAAAAGCATATCCAGGATAAAGAGTTCTTTCATTAATTTTTTGCTTACCGTTTTTTATCTCTATTACGTCTTCTGTAGGAACGATAACTTCTTTTAGTTGATCTTCGATACCGTGATCTCTAACTAAATTTTCAATTCCTCTTTTTACTGCCATTTCGCTACCAGCGTAAGTTTGTATAGCATACCATTTATGTGACATTATTTTTCCTTATCCTATATAACTTTAGAAAGAACAAAGGACATAATAACATCAACAAGAGCTAAAAAAAGTGAAACAACAGCGACCACGATAAAAACTGCAATAAAAGCATTTCTAATTTGTTCTTTAGTAGGAAAGATAACTTTCATTATTTCCAATTTAGATAGCTTTATATAATTTATAAATTTTTCCATAATCTTAACCTTAATTGTGGCAGGGCAAGAGGGATTCGAACCCCCAACCATTGGATTTGGAATCCAGCGCTCTACCGTTGGAGCTATTGCCCTAATAGCTACTTATTCTTAATTAGCTTTTTAACTTAACTTCTTTATGAACAGTATGTTTTTTTAATCTTGGGCAATATTTTTTGAGCTCAACCTTATCTGTAGTGGTTTTGCTGTTTTTTGTAGTAGTGTAATTGATATCACCACACTCAGAGCATTTTAAACCGATTTTAATTCTCATATATATTCCTTATAGAAAGCCAAAGGGTTTCCCCTTTGGCATAATTTTATAAATTAACCAAGTATTTTTGAAACAACACCTGAACCAACAGTTCTACCACCTTCACGGATAGCAAAACGAGTACCTTCTTCAAGTGCAACTGGAGCGATAAGCTCAACAGAAATTCTTACGTTATCACCTGGCATAACCATCTCTGTTCCCTCTGGTAATGTAATAGAACCAGTAACGTCAGTTGTTCTTACGTAAAATTGTGGTCTATAGTTGTTAAAGAAAGGAGTATGGCGACCGCCCTCTTCTTTAGTTAGGATATAAACCTCACCCTCAAATTTTGTATGAGGTGTGATTGATTTTGGCTTGCAAAGAACCATACCACGTTCAACGTCTTCTTTTTTAGTACCACGAAGAAGAACACCAACGTTATCGCCAGCTTCACCTTGATCCATCTCTTTTCTAAACATCTCAACACCAGTAACTGTTGTTGTTTGTGTAGGTTTGATACCAACGATTTCTATTGTGTCACCAACCTTAACAACACCTTTCTCAATTCTACCTGTTACAACTGTACCACGACCTGAAATTGAGAAAACATCTTCGATTGGCATAAGAAGATCTTTGTCTGTAGCACGAACTGGAGTTGGGATATAGCTATCAACCGCATCCATTAGTTCCATAATTTTTGCTGACCATTCGCCATCTTGTCCAGCTTTTGCCTCTTCAAGAGCTTTAAGTGCTGAACCAGAAACTATTGGAGTATCATCACCTGGGAAGTTGTACTCGTTAAGTAGTTCGCGAATTTCCATTTCAACTAGTTCAAGTAACTCAGCGTCATCAACCATATCTGCTTTGTTCATGAAAACAACGATATAAGGAACACCAACTTGGCGAGATAGCAAGATGTGCTCTCTTGTTTGTGGCATTGGGCCGTCTGCTGCAGAAACAACTAGAATAGCGCCGTCCATTTGAGCAGCACCTGTAATCATGTTTTTTACATAGTCGGCGTGACCTGGGCAGTCGACGTGAGCATAGTGACGTTTTTCTGTCTCATACTCAATGTGTGAAGTAGCAATTGTAATACCACGCTCTTTCTCTTCTGGAGCATTATCAATATTATCATAATCTTTTAGCTCAGCAAGACCTTTGCGTGAAAGAACAGCAGATATTGCAGCTGTTAAAGTAGTTTTACCATGGTCAACGTGACCGATAGTGCCTATGTTTACGTGTGGCTTGTTGCGTGAAAATTTTTCTTTAGCCATCTTTTCCTCCGTTATGATATGTGTCTTTATCTAATTCAAATTCGTATAGTAATATAAAATCATATAAACCAGTGGAGCTCATAGCGGGACTTGAACCCGCGACCTCTTCCTTACCAAGGAAGTGCTCTACCTCTGAGCCATATGAGCGAAAAACGCTTGGCTGAGATGATTTTAATCAACATACAAACAACTAAAAATTCATGAAAATAAAGATGGAATAACTGTGTTTAGTAAAATCTAGATACAGCTCCCAGTTTACTTTCCCAAATTTTGGAGCGGGAAACGGGGCTCGAACCCGCGACCCTCAGCTTGGAAGGCTGATGCTCTAGCCAACTGAGCTACTCCCGCATAACAATGGTGGTGAGACGTGGATTCGAACCACGGAAGACATAGTCAGCAGATTTACAGTCTGCCCTCGTTGGCCGCTTGAGTATCTCACCTTAAACATTAATAAGTTATTTTGGTATTTTCTGGTCAAACACTGTTACAAAATGGAGCTGGTGAACGGACTTGAACCGCCGACCCACTGCTTACAAGGCAGTAGCTCTACCAACTGAGCTACACCAGCACCTGTTTTGTGAAGTGGCAATTATAGCCCAAAATAAAATAAAAGTCAAGGAGATTTTGAAAAATATTTTATCTATTTTTTTTGCAATAAAAAATCTATAGAATTTATAAAAAATTTCAAAAACACCTGCTAGATTGAGCCATTTTCAACAAAAATAAAAAATAAATTTTACATATATAAAATTTCATATTTTCATAGTTTTATTTTTTTTAAAAGCTAAAATTTCTATAATTACGAAAAATTACAAAGGATTTAATATGCAATTTTTACCTTGGGCGGTAATTTTACTGCTAATTTATGTGATCTACTTCTTAATGATCCGCTATGAAAAAAAGATAGCGACGCTAAGTAAGATGATCGAGCAAAACAGTGATGGCATCAAAGAAAATAGAGACCTTATAGGTCAAAACAGATCACTAATCGAGAAAAATAAACACAACATTGAGAAAAATACCAAAGATATTACAACAAATGTTGAAAAAATAGACATTGACTTGGAAGATTAATTCTTCCAAAATTTCTCTTCTTTTTCCTTTTTTATCAAATTTTCGTAAGTTTGCATTCTTATATTCACTGGCTCTAAATTTATGCCATCTTTTTTTATCTTAAAATATTTCCCATCCATCAAGCAATACTCTGGCACCAAGTCGTAGCGCTTCGAAAGCGGCAAAACTCTAAAGCTTAGATTATCCAGTATCAAAGGCTCTTTGTGTAAATTTTCCCAAACCGCTAGCACCATATGATATTTTTTTGTATTTTTTTCTTGAACCACTAGAAGGCATTTTTGATTATCCACGCCAAGATCTTTTAGGCTATCACGCTTTGATATCGCGTACTCTTCGCAGTCTCCGCCACCTCGCCTTAAAAATTCGCCCCTAGTGCTCCACACATCTACATTTGTATTGTAAAAATCATCATATCTTGGCATCAAAGAATTTAAGTATGAATTTATGAGCTCTAGCTTTCTGATAAAGCTTTCGTGTTCTATTTTTTTCATAAAATTTGCATAGTGATTTAGTATATTTTTGCAAATTTGATTTTTACATTGAGATATATTTTTTGGAGAAATTTCAAAATTATTTGCAAAAAGAGAATAGACAAAAAAGAAAAGAAGCAAAATTTTACGCATGCAGCTGCTTCATCAAAAGTACAAGACCTATTCTATCTTTCACATTTAGTTTGCTATAAATCGACGTGGTGTGTGCCTTTACTGTCCTTAAAGTAATGCCTGTTTGCTCTGAAATTTCATTGTTTGTTAGACCTTGATATATTAAGTTTGCGATCTCTTTTTCGCGAGAACTAAGCTCGCTTAGATCAGACTTTTTCTCTAAAGTCTCACTTTCATTATTTATATAAGAGCCAGTTAGCTCTCCGATCATCGCTTGGATAAATTCTGGATAAAGCCAAACTTTGCCATTTAAAATCGTCTCAAAGGCATCTTCAAAGTGAGTTTTTCTCATGTGTGAGTTTGCATATCCTTTGACGCCAAGAGCTAGCAGATGTTTGCCTTCACTAAATTTTGGTTCGTTTGCAAGGATTAGACATTTTATATTTGGAAAAGTTTCATGAATGGTTTTAATATTTTCATCAAGGCTATCTTTAAAAGCATTTGTATCGATACCGACGATATCAACCTCGTCGTTTAAATTTGCAAAAAAATCCTTTTTATTGTGAGTAAATTTCACATCATCATCTGAAAAATACCCTCGCCAAAGATTATTAAGCGAACCATTTTGAGTAAAAAAAACCACATTCATAACCATATTTCCTTATATCACATATAGGTTTGCTCGTAAATTTTTGACTCATTTACGAAAACGATCAAGTAGCGCTCCCTGCCACTATTTGCCTCAAATTTATAACTAAAAGTGGATAAAAATTTCTCAACCACTTCTTTTCTCTCTTTTAAAAAGATACTCATCTCAAAACAACCATTTGATATAGCGTATCTATATGGCACGCTAAGAGATAGTAAATTTAGATCAAAGTCCAAGCTATCGCTGTTTTCATCGTAGCCGTTAATTGATATTTTAATGCTGCTTACTAGCTCATCTTCTATCTTTAGTCCAGCTAAGCTGATATGCTCTTCTCTTTTTAAATTTATCATCTCATCAAAGCTTTTTTCACAGTCTTTAAAGAGAAATTTAACAACCTCTCTTCCGATTAGATCGCATATTTTGCCATCATTTAAAATGACAAATTCCTCAGCCAGCTTTGCTCTTGAAATTTGATATTCGCTAAAATTTCGCTCAAAGCTAGCTGATTTTTGCATTATCGCTCCGTTAAAGCGTTTTGTTTTGCTTTTAAGATAGGTTTTAGCAGATAGTCAAGTATCGTCTTTTTACCAGTGATGATATCAGCTGAAACTATCATACCAACCTTTATCCTAAGTGGCTTCTCTTCGCTACCAAGATAGTTTTTCTCAGTTTCTATCCTAACTAGATAGTAGCTCTCGCCTGTTTTTTCATTTGTCTCAGTATCGGCACTGATCTGCGTTACTTTGCCTTTTAAGCCGCCATAAATACTAAAATCATACGCCGTAAATTTAACCATCGTATCAAGTCCAGGTCTTAAGAACGCAACGTCAGCTGGCTTAACCTTTACCTCGGCGATGAGCTTATCTTCTAGTGGGACGATCTCAGCTATGTTTTCACCAGGCTTGATGACGCCAGAGACTGTATGCACCATCATCTTACTAACGATACCATTTACCGGAGATCTTACATAGGTTCTTTCAACCCTGTCGCTTAGGCTGATTTGCGACTCGTTTATCCTTGCGATCTCAGCAGAGACTTCATTCAGCTCTTTTTTTGCATTGTTTTTAAATGCCAGCTTTGCCTCTTCTATCTTATTTTTTGCCTCTTTTATGGTTGATTCGACCCTTGGTACAGCAAGCACAGATGCGTCAAGCTCGCCCTTTAGGTCATTTACGCGTCTTTGAAGCTGGATATACTCGACCTCACTAACAAGACCTTTTTTAAAGATAGGCTCCATGATCGCTTTTTCTTTTAAAACAAGGTTGTAGCTATTTTGAGTTTGAGAAATTTTATTTCTAAGTTCATTTAGCTCACTTTGGCGTTGATGGATCTGCTCTGTTAGAATTCCTATTTGCTCATTTAAGTGATCGATGTTTGAGTTATGCAAGCTTATCTCATATCTTACGGCCTTGCTATTGTTCGCATCTCTTGTTTCGTTGTAGTCAAATTCTTTATCATTTGCTTCAGCATCAAGCCTCATAAATTTGGCCTGAAGCTCATCAAGTCTTAGCTTTGACTCGCCGTAGCTACTTGTAAAGTTTTTATTATCAAGCCTGATTAAAATTTGATCTTTTTTAACCTCATCGCCCTCTTTTACAAAAATTTGATCCACGATACCACCCTCAAGGTTTTGTATCGCTTGGTTTTTACCTGATGGGATGATCTTGCCGCTGCCTCTTGTTATCTCATCTATCTGTGCCCACGAAGCCCAGATAAGAAGCCAAAATACAGTTATACTAACTGCATAAAGTATCTTTTTTGAGGTTGATGGAGCTTTTGCCAAAACTGCTTCTGAGAGGCTTGACATAAATTTCAAGTCATAAGCATCGTAGTTTTTAGTCTGGATATTTGACTTGATGCCATCTACGCTATTTAAAATTTGATCTCCAGCGCTCTCTTGATCTTTTATGTCGCTTTTTTGAACTGGCTTTTCGTCTGGCTTTAAATTTTCATTTTGTTGATTTTTTATATCTTCTTGCATAATCACTTCCCACTAAGTCTAGCTAAAACTTCGTCTCTTGGACCATCTAGTAAAATTTTGCCGTTATCCATCACTATGAGCCTATCAACAAGATCGAGCATCGATGTTCTGTGAGTTACTAAAATCATAGTTTTATTTACGGTATTTACCTTTAAATTTGCTTTTAGCTTGCTCTCAACTGTATTGTCTAGTGAATTTGTAGGCTCGTCAAGCAAGATGATAGGGCTATCAAGCAAAAATGCTCTAGCCACAGCTATACTTTGACGCTGACCGCCGCTGATACCATCACCTCTTTCAAATACTGGCATATCAAAACCAAGCGGGTGAGCATTGACATATTCATCTACGCCACTTACCTTAGCAGCTTTAATGATCTGCATATCATCGACATAAGGAGCTTTTTGAACGATATTTTCTCTAACCGTTCCTTTAAATAGCACAACATCTTGTGGCACGTAGCCGATATTTCTTCTAAGGTCAGCTGGGTCAATCTGGTTGATATCTATACCATCAATTAGCACTGAGCCTTCAGTCGGTGCATAAAGGCCTAGGATTATCTTTTGTAAGGTTGTTTTACCAGAGCCATTTCTACCGATGATGCCTACTTTCTCACCCGGTTGAATGACAAAATTTATCCTATCAAGCGAGCCTTTTGTAGTATCTGGGTATGTAAAGCTAACGTTTTTAAACTCTATCTTGCCATCAAAAGAATTTCTTCTAACAAATTTCTTGCCCTCAGGTCTTTCAACTGGCATCTGCATGATCTTGCTAAGACTTTGGTAAGCTGTCTTTGTCTGCTCGAAATTTGCAGCTAGTGAGGCTACTTGACCCATAGGGGCGATCGCACGAGAGCTAAGCATAACAGCAGCGATCAAACCACCCATTGTAAGGTGCGTATCTTGTATCATATAAACGCCAAGAACGATGATAGCGATAGTGTTTAACTGAACCAAAAATGAAGTCACAGTTGTGATTGAAGTAGTGATTATTTTTGATTTGATGCTTCTGTTTGCTATCTCGCCAGTCGCCTCTTCCCAGTTCCACTGCACATGACCGCTAGCACCAAGAGTTTTAATGGTCTCTAAGCTACTAAGGCTCTCTATCAAAATTCCATTTTTCATAGCTGAAGCCTCAAATGTGCTCTTGATCGCATTTTGAAGTGGGTCTTTTATAAAAAATGTGTAGCACAAAATAGCTATCATGATGACGATAGGCACAAGCACAAGATAGCTTCCTATAAAGTAGGTAACTATCAAGAATATTAACGCAAATGGTAGATCAACAATGGCAGCAAGTGACGCAGATGAGAAGAAATTTCTAACTGTGTCAAATTCTTTTAAGTTGCTAGCAAATGAACCAACTGACTTTGGCTTATTGCTAAATTTCATATCCATTACACGCTCAAAGAGGATTGAGCTCATAATGATATCACTCTTCTTGCCTGCGATCTCAAGAAAATATGAACGAACAAATTTTAAAAATAGATCGATACCATAAACGACGCTCACGCCAAGTGCTAGAACCCAAAGTGTCTCAACTGCGTTATTTGGCACAACGCGGTCATAGACGTTCATCGTAAAGAGCGGGCTTGCAAGGACAAATAAGTTTATGATAAAGCTTGCTATCACGACATCAAAGTAAATTTTCTTAGAGCGCTTTAAAGTGCCCCAAAACCAGTGGTCATTACCAGCGTCGATAAGCTTTGTCGAGCTTGTATCTTCTGGGACAAATTCACGTTTTAGGTAGTAAGCATAGCCTAAATACTCATCTTTTAGCTTGCTTGTTTCTATCGTGCTAGTGCCAGTTGAAAGATCAGGCGTTATGATGTTTGCCATCTTTTTGTCTTCGCTGAAAGATTGCAAGATGCACGCTTTTTTGCCTCTAAGCATCAAGATACAAGGCAAAACTAAAGGCGAAATTTGATCAAGGTCTTTTCTGACAAGCGTCGATGCAAAGCCAGCACGTGAAGCTGCACGAGAAAATAAAGACTTCGAGCTCTTTAGTGAAAAAAGCTCGATCTCTTCGCCATCTTTTACAGGCAGACCGATAGTCAAAGCATCGGCACTATATGGGTTGTTATGAAGTTTAGTAAAGATCACCAAACATTGAAGCAGTTCGTCTTTTATCTTATCGCTATGCATCTATCATCCAATATTTTTGATTTCATCTATGTAAATTCCTTGCATATTTTTAATGCCAAGCTCAATTAGCTTACTCTTTTGCTCTTCACTCTCAACACCGATCGCAATCAAAATGATATCTTTTGAGCTTAAAACAACATCTAGTGATTGTTTTGTATTTGCTCCTGATTTATCACTTAAAAAGTCGATTAAGACGTTTGACTGGATCTTTACGTAGTCTGGATTAAATTCTTTTAGCTTCTCAATGCCTTTTGCGCTGAGTTCAAAGTGGTCAAATCCAAAACCAAAGCCGAGTTCTTTTAATTTTTTAGTAAGTCTAACTATACTTTCGATACTAATATCGTCTTTGTTTGGAATTTCTATATAGTTTTTAGATTTTGAAATTTGAGCGATTTTCTTAAGTGTAGCTTCAAGTTTTGAGAAATTTTCATCCGAGCTTAATATCTCTTTACCTAAATTTATCGCCAAGCTTCCTTGAGGCAAGATATTTTCAGGCAAAATTCTAGCGATTCTATTTAGGATATGAAGATCGAGCATCGCACCTAAATTTAGCTCATTTACCATTGGCATAAAGTATGATGCCATACGCCATTTGCCCTCGCTATCAACGAGCCTTAGATAAAGTTCATACTGCTCAAAGTTTGAGTCAAAACCAACTACTTTTTGAGCTGCAAATTTAAATTTATCATCTTTTATAGAATCAAAAATAAGCTCTTTGTATTTCTCTTTGCCGATGACTAAGGTGTTTTGATTTGCATTAAATTCCTTGCAAGTAAAGCAGCCGGCTAGTCTTGCGCTAGCCAAAGTAACGTCAGCTGATGTAAGTAGTGTCCTCATGTCAGTGCTTGGCGAGTACTCGACAATAGCAGCATTGACTGGGCATTCGCTATCATTTATAGAGAAATTTGCATAGAGTTTTTTAAACTCAGCCATGATCTTATCGTCTAAAGCTGAGAAATTTGATGAGTTTTTACCGTAAGAAAGCAAGATAAAGTCGTTGTCATTTAGCCTTGCAACGATCGCATTTTGGTCATTTTCGGTAGATTTTTCTTGTAAAATTTGAGCTATTTTAATGATAACGCTTTGCCATTTTTCAAAGCCAAGAACGCCTTTTAGCCCAGCAAGATCCTTAAAGCTAACAAGTGATGCAACACCGCTTGAATACTCTTCACTTGCCAAATACTCACTAAATTTAGTTTGAAAAAATCTTCTATTGTAAGTGCCGCTCATAGAGTCTTTATATAAAAGCTCTTGATACTTGCTAAGTGTTGCGGCTTCTCTTTCAAATATGTCTTGAACCTTGCTAACCATCGAGTTCATGGCGAGCACCATCTTTTTAAGGTCGGTTGTGAATGGAATTCTCTTTTGGATGATAAATTTATTATCAAGTATCGCTTCAGCTTGATCCTGAACCTTAACAAGCGGTCTAAATATCGCCTTAAGAGCAAAAAACGCCACGACAAGAGCGATGATGATCATTAAAGCTAGAAAGTTAAAAATATTTTTTGAGTTTGAGTAAAGCTCATTGTAGGCAAGTGCTGTGCTACCTTGAACATATAAAGTGCCAAATTTTGCCCAGCCAGTCATGATCTCGCTAGTTGCAACAGGAGCTTCAAATTTAGCGATCTTGTAAAACCACTCAGGGATATCTTTGACGATAGTTTGTTGAGAATTTTCTATAAGCACCTTACCATCTACGTCTTCAAGTTTAATGAGCTTGTATCTGCCGCTATCAAACATAGAATTTATCATCGTTTGCGCCAAAGACATATCCTCAGGATCAACAATCGGCTTTAAAGCAAGTCCAAGTGAGTTTGCTGTGTGTCTTGCGTTTTCACCGAGCTGGTCATTGATGTATCCATTTAGGCTCTTAAAATTTAAGTAGCCAACAGCCATAAAAATCACGATGCCAAAAGCTATCACAGCGATCATAATCTGTTTAAATAGCGTCATAAATCCTCTTTTCCTATCCTATCTATTAGTTCCATCCACTTAGGATTTTGTTTTTGATTTCCACCTGGTATTGCCTGACCAAGACCTTCTTGTTTTGCCAAGTATAGCGAATCACCGTTGAAACTATAAACTGGCACAAGGTCTGTTCTTTGAGTTGCGATTTTTATTTTACCATTTATGTTGTCTAAAATTAATGGAATAGACTTTGGTGTATCATAATATGCCAAAACCATATGTGCTTGGTTGTATCTTAAGGCTTTAACGTATGTGAAGTATAATTTTTGAGTTGGAATTCCAAGTTGCTTTAGGGTGAAATACTTTGCGATAACGTAGTCTTCGCAGTCACCAGCGCCTTTTCCTACAAATTCCATTCTGGTAGCCCAGTAATCTTTTTTATGCCAAAGTTGCATATCATCAACCCACCTAAAAGAGTTAAAAAAATCATTTACTTTTATTAATTTCTCTTGTTCGGTTGCATCTTGCAATGAAGTCATTAAAGAATTTAATGCCGATGCCCTTCTTCTTGCATCTTCTCCATAAATTTTAGCCACCTTTGCTATCGTCGTTTGTTTTATAAAATCCCCGACAGCATTTAATGCTAATAACGAAAAAAGGACGCTTAAAGTAAGCGTCCAGAATTTTGCTTTGACCCTCATGGTCATCACTTTTTAAATTTTTATCTTAAGTCGTTTTGAATACTGCAAGCGCCTTGAATATATCTCTTAGCAAAGCCTGGCTCAAAACTATCTGAAACCATACCCATGTTATCTAGCAATCTATATTTTGCATAAGATAGTGCAGTCTCAGTTGTAGCGATCTCTTTTAAAGCAGTGTTGTACTCGTTTTCTGCATCAAGTAGGTTGATAAGGTCGCGGCGACCGATTCTAAACTCATCTTGGTAAGCATCAAGTGTAGCTTTTGCATATTCAACGTGTTGATTTAGATATCCCATTTTCTCTTGGTTAAGAACATAGTTTTGCCATGAGAATTCTAAAGACTCTTTAAGCTCTCTTACAAGGTTATCCATAGTTTGTTGCTCTTGTTGAACAGCAAGTTGGCTCTTCTCTTTATCTAGCTTATCGTTACCTTTGTTGTAAAGGTTATAGTTTAGTCTTAAAAGAGCATCAAATGTTTGCTCTTCATAATCATCATATAAAACATTTGAATGATCATAAGCACCTGACACAACAAGATCTAGTTTTGGTAAGAATGGTGCATTTTTCTCTTTTACAACAGACTCTGCCATAGCGATGTTTGATCTTTGAACTAGAAGTGTTGGGTTGCAAAGAACAGCTTTATCATAAACAGCCTCTTTAGTGCTTGGTAATGGCAGGTTAAATTCAGGCATTACTAGGTTTTTAGCAGCAACTTTTCTTCCATATAGTTTTTCAAATGTAGAAAGTGCGTCTTCATAGTTATTTTTTGCAGCTATATAGTTTGATTGAGCCAAAGTATAACGTGATCCAGCTTGTCTCTCTTCAGAAGCTACGCCGTAACCTGATCTTGCTCTATCTTTGATTTGGCTATAAATTTCTTCATGGCTTTTTACATTTTCTTCTTCAATGTCAAGAATTCTCTTTGTTTGAAGAACTTGTAGGTAAGCATTTGCAGCGCTTAGTGTTAGTCTATCTGCAGCTTGAGCCACTGTGTAAGCAGCTGAGTCAAGTCTTGCGCTTTGAGAGTTGATTCTGTTTTTATCAGCGCCACCATTATAAAGGTTTTCAACCAAAGTTAAAGATGCGCCAGATACTCTGCCATCGCCTCTTCTTGTTGAGATGCCATCATCAAGACGTTTTCTCTCATATCCTACTCTAGCAGCTGCATCAAGTGTTGGATAGTAAGCATTTTTAGCTATTTTTAGATCTTTGCCTACTTGTAAGTAGTTAAATTCTGTAGCTTTTAAGCTTGGGTTTTCATTTAAAATAGTTTTTACAACTTGATCCAAAGTCAATACGCTATCATCAGCTTGTGTTGTAGCTGCTGCTTTAGGCTCTGCTGATATAGTTTGCTCTATATTAGATTTTTTAGCTGACTGAGCATTTGTTACAGGTGACTTAGCTCTCATTAAAGCATCTTTGTAACCTGACTCATTTTGAACTTTAGCTAACAACTCATTAGCTTCATTTTCAGAAACTGGAGTTGTATCAACATATAAAAACTTTCTTCCACCAACTTCATAAACGCCAGTAGTTAGTCTGCTATCTGATATTTTGCTGTTTACTTTGCTAACAGCACTATCAATTCTAGCAGCGCTATCATCTTGAGCGAATGAAGCTAGAAAAATCCTATAAGGGACATCTTGAGCAGACAGCAACGTTGCTGCGGCCAAAGCACTAATTGCTAACATCTTTTTCATAACTAGATCCTTTTACCTTTTTATTGTCAAGCTTTGGCTCGACTTTTAGTGCGAATTATACACCAAGAAATATTAAACGTATTTTAAACACTCTATGACAAAAAAATAATTTTTATATCGTCTTAGAAAATCGCCTTAAATTCTCTGGAATTTTCTTAAGATACTCATCAAAACACATTGCAATATTTCGTATTATCAGCGTTCCTGTCTCATTTACACTGATTTTATCTGTCGTAACATCGACAAATTCACTTAAATTCTTTAGCTCTTCAAGCTCATTTTTGAAATGTTCAAAGAAATTTATATGAAATTTATCCTCGACTGCCTTGATATTAAGCCCAAAATTGCTCATCAAACTCATGATCACACTTTTTCTAAGCAAGTCTTCATTACTTAGATAAATTCCCTTTGCGTATGGCAACTTTCCGCTATCGATCGCTTTTTCATACTCATCCATATCTTTATGATTTTGCGCGTAGTGTCTTTTACACTCACCGATACTTGTGATGCCTATGCCGATAAGATCAGCGCCACCCTTTGTCGTATATCCTTGGAAATTTCTATGCAAAGTACCATTTGCCAAAGCGCCAAAAAGCTCATCATTTGGCTTTGCAAAGTGATCCATTCCTATCATTTTGTAGCCATTTTTAGTTAAAAACTCAGCTGTAAATTTTAAAATTTCAAGTTTCACTTCTGGACTTGGCAGGGTTGTCTCATCAAATTTACGCATCGACTTTTTTATCCATGGCACATGAGCGTAGTTAAATACTGCAAGCCTATCTGGATCAAGCGTAAGAGCAAGCTCAAGCGTCTTTTTAAAGCTCTCCAGACTTTGATATGGCAGGCCGTAGATCAGGTCCATGTTGATTGATTTTATACCCTTTTGCCTAGCCATTTTTACGGCATTTTGAGTGATCTCATAAGGCTGAATTCTATGAATTTCTTTTTGCACTTTCTCATCAAAGTCTTGCACACCGTAGCTTATGCGGTTAAAGCCGTGAGATATGAGCACATCAAGCTGCTCGTTTGTCAAAAATCTAGGGTCTATCTCGCAGCTTATCTCAGCCTCTTTTGAGAAATTTTTAAATTTAGCCTTGATAAGTTTGATGATCTCATCAAGCTGAGTGGCATTGTAAAATGTCGGAGTACCGCCACCAAAGTGCATCTGCAAGACCTCAGTGCTTGTATCTAGGTGGCGAGCTAAAATTTCAAACTCTTTTTCTATATATCTTATATATCTCTCTTTGCGGTCCTCTTTGCTCGTGTAGATGACGTTACAGCCACAAAAATAGCAAGCACTCCTACAAAAAGGCAAGTGCAAATAAAGCGAAAGTGGCCTTTTTTTATCGCGGTTTTCAAGCTCTTTTACGTAAGCCTCATAGCTAAATTTATCGCTAAACTCCGGTGCTGTCGGATAGCTCGTATATCTTGGCCCTGGCCTTGAATACTTCACATACGCACTAAAATCAATCATCTGCCCTGCTCCTTGCCATTTGGATCATCTCTTTTATATCTACAAATAAATTTGGATGCTCTTTTTTGATATTTTTTACCAGCTTATCAAGGTCGATGTTAAACTGCCTGCTCTTTTTATCGTGAGCTATCTTTTTGATCTCATCCATCGCAACCACCCAAACATCGCTAAAATCAACTGGGATATTTTGCCAGATCGTCTTTTCAAGTCTTAGGTCAAAATTCTCTTTTTGCGACTCTTTTAAGGCCTCTATCAAAGCTGAGAACGATTGTACAGAAATGACCGTGTGTAAATTTTGATTTTCATCAATACCAAACCACGGCTCTTTCGAGTCCCAAGAGCCACTTTTTAAATTTAAAATGTGCTCGTTTGGATTTTTCGTTGAAACTATCTCAAAGACCGTTTTTTCAGGCTCGCTTAGCCCAAGGTTATTACCGATCTCATCTATCTCATCATATATATTTTTCTCTTCACTCATCTTCTTCTCTCATCTAACCAGACCATCACGCCCTTTTGTGCATGAAGTCTATTTTCCGCCTCGCTAAAAATTTCATCCGCGTGCCTTTCAAAGACCGCCTCGCTCACCTCGTAGCCTCTATAAGCTGGCAAGCAGTGCAAAAATATCGCATCTTTTTTAGCTAAACTCATCAAATTTTCATCCACGCAGTATCCAGCAAAGTCTTTTAGCCTCTTTTCTTTCTCGGCCTCTTGCCCCATCGATACCCAAGTGTCCGTAGTCACTACATCGGCACCATTTACCGCTTCTTTTATATCATTTGTGATAAAAATTTTCGCACCTGAAATTTTTGCGTTTTCATTGGCCATTTTTAAAATTTCAGCATCCACCTCGTAGCCTTTTGGCGTAGCGACCCTTAGCTCAAGTCCTAGTTTGCTTGCTAGCATGAGCCACGAGTGAGTCATGTTGTTGCCATCTCCTACGTACGCGACCTTCTCGCCTGCGCTAAATTCAAGCATGGTAAGATAGTCCGCCATGAGCTGCACTGGGTGAAATTTATCGCTTAGCCCATTTATCACTGGCACGCTTGAAAATTTAGCAAATTCTTCTAGTGTCTCGTGTTTATCGACCCTTAGCATAGCCATGTCACACATCCTGCTTATAACTCTAGCGGTATCACGTATAGGCTCGCCACGTCCTATTTGTATATCGTTTTTGCTTAAAAATAGCGCATATCCGCCAAGCTCATGCATGCCCACATCAAAGCTCACTCTAGTTCTGGTTGAGCTTTTTTCAAACACCATCGCAAGCTTTTGGTCTTTAAGATATGGCTTAAATTCTCTAGCCTTCGCCTCTTTTTTGATCTTACGGGCTAAATTTATCATCTGCTCGATTTCGTCTTTACTAAAGTCATTTAGCGTCAAAAAGTGCCTCATCTTAGCCCCTTAAAATTTTAGCCGCTTCTTTTGCGTGATAGGTGATGATCAAATTTGCCCCTGCTCTTTTAAAGCCGATTAATGTCTCCATCATGACGCGCTCGTAGTCGATGATGCCAGCTTTTGCGCCAGCTTTTAGCAGTGCGTACTCGCCGCTTACGTTATAGACGCAAAGTGGCAGAAGTGTTAAATTTCTTAGCTCTCTAACGACATCAAGATAGGCGAGTGCTGGCTTTACCATCAAGATATCAGCACCTTGCGCCTCGTCTTGCAAGCTCTCGTTGATCGCCTCCAAGCGGTTTGCGCTATCCATTTGATAGCTCTTTCTATCGCCAAAGCTTGGTGCGCTTTGCGCCACGTCACGAAATGGTCCATAGTAAGCTGAGGCAAATTTAGTCGAGTATGCCATCACTGGTAAATTCTCAAAGCCATTGCTATCAAGCGCCTCTCTTAGCGTTGCGATGATGCCATCCATCATACCGCTTGGTGCGATCATGTCGGCGCCATTTTGAGCGTGTATCAAAGCTTGTTTAGCTGAAATTTCAAGCGTTGCGTCGTTGTCGATGGTGTTATGCACGTGGTCGATTATACCGCAGTGGCCGTGGTCTGTATATTCGCAAAAGCAAAGATCGGTGACGACTACTAAATTTGGAAATTTATCTTTTATGGCTCTAAGTGCGGTTGCGATGATGCCATCATTACTTAGTGCATCGCTGCCAACGCTATCTTTTAGGCTTGGTATGCCAAATAAAATGATCGATTTTATGCCTAAATTTACTATCTCTTCGCACTCTTTTAAAATTTCATCGATACTCATTTGATAGACGCCTGGCATCGAAGAGATCTCGTTTTTAACGCCCCTGCCCTCGACCACAAAGAGCGGATATATGAAGTCATTTACGCTAAGGCTAGTCTCTCTTACCATGTCTCTTAAAGCTGGGTTTATTCTTAATCTTCTAAAACGTTTAAACATATTTTTGCCTTTTCTTTGTTAAAATGCGTGATTTTTAGCTAGTTTAGCACAGTTGGAGTAAATTTAAAATGAAAATAGAAATTTCAAACGCGGCAAATCTACCCTCAAGATTTGGCACTTATAAGGTTCAAGCCTTCAAAGAAGGGGCAAAAGAGCATCTTGTGATCTACAAAGAGCCTTTAAGCGAAGTGGTAAATCTTAGAATTCACTCCGAATGCCTAACTGGCGATGCGATCGGGAGCCTAAAGTGCGACTGTCGCGACCAACTTGAAGCGAGCCTAAAATATATCGAAGAAAATGGCGGCATGGTCATCTACCTGCGTCAAGAGGGCAGAAATATCGGGCTTTTAAACAAGATAAACGCTTACAACCTCCAAGACAAGGGCTTTGACACCATTGAAGCCAATCACCAGTTAGGTTTTAAGGCTGATGAGAGGACATACGAAGTGGTTGATTTTATCCTAAATCACTACGGCATAAAAGAGGTAAATTTACTCACAAATAACCCTTTAAAACTTCACGGACTAAGCTCAGTAAAGATCGTAAAACGCGTGCCTATCGTCATCAAACCAAATAAATTTAACGAAGGCTACTTAAAGGTCAAAAAAGAGCAAATGGGGCACATCTTGTGATGAAAAATGAGCTTTGCTTGCCAGCAGTTTTTGACGAAAAAGTAAAGGCTTACGCTCAAATTTTTGCTAAATTTAACAAGGTTCATAGCTTAAGCAACTATAAAGATATAAGCGAGCAGGTGCTTGATAGCATAAAGCCGCTTGAAATTTTTGATCTAAGTGCCAAAACGGCGGTCGATGTTGGTAGTGGGGCTGGCTTTCCAGCGATATTTTTAGCACTTGCTATGCCGCAAACGAAGTGGCACCTTTTTGAGCCGATAGCCAAAAAGTCATCATTTCTGAGCTACGCTAAGATCGAGCTTGGTTTGCAAAATTTAGAAGTTCATAGCCAAAAAATCGAGCTTGCAGATAAATTTACAGCTGATCTCATCACCTCAAGGGCGCTTAGCAAGACAAAAGAGCTTATAAAAATTTGTGAGGGATTTTATGATGAGAGCACTAAATTTCTCATCTACAAGGGCTCAAGCGTTATGGAGGAAATTTCAGGCATCAACGCGCAAATTTATAATGAGAAAAACAGAAACTACATATATTTTAATCTCAAAAATCAAGGGGAGATACGTTGAAATACTTGCTTTTTGTAGCGATTTTGGTTGCGATTTACATCATATTTTTTAAAAATAGAAAAAAAAGCGACAAGATAAGCACCAGCAACTTCGAGGAGTGCAGCAAATGCGGTGTCTTTAGCGACATCGACCAAATGGTGCTAAGGGACGGAAAATACATCTGTAAAGAGTGCATAAAGGGTGAGAGATGAAAATTTTGGGTGATGAGCTGATCAAATTTGAACCGCTATTTCTTTGCAAAAGTGAAGATGAAATTTCAAGCGGCAGGCAAAATCTCTTTAAATTTGATAGAAATTTGATAAAAAGGGCGTTAGAGGCTGGAGCAAGCTTTAGCATCATCGCAAATGACATCAACGAAGCTATCATCGCAAACGCCGCTGGAGCAAAATTTATTATTGCCGATATTACGCTAGCAAAAGATCTGGCAAAAGTTGCGCAAAACTACCTATTTGACGCACTGATCGCCGTTTTGATCCAAAGTGAAGCAAGCCTTTGTGAGCTTGCGAAATTTGAGATCGACGCAGCGATCCTGCCAAATGCTATAAAAGAATAAGGACAAAAATGGAAATTTTCAAAACCGCTTTTTTAATGGTTGCTTTAATGCTAGTTTTTATCGCTGTTGGCGGCTACGTTGGCGGCGAGCAAGGCATGATGATCGCCTTTTTGATGGCAGCTGGTATGAACCTATTTTCATACTTTTTCAGCGACAAACTCGTGTTAAAAAGATATAACGCCATCCCAGTCGATGAGAGCAACGCCCACGGCCTTTACGAGATCGTCTCTCGCCTCACACAAAAGGCAAATTTGCCGATGCCAAAAATTTACATCATCCCTGAAGAGGTGCCAAATGCCTTTGCCACAGGCCGCAACCCAAGCCACGCAGCCGTCGCAGTAACCGATGGGCTTTTAAAAATTTTAAATGAAAACGAGATCGAGGGCGTGCTAGCTCACGAGCTAAGCCACGTAAGGCACTACGACATCCTAACTGGTTCAGTCGCAGCCATACTAGCTGGTGCCATCGCGATGGTCGCAAATTTCGCCAAGATAGGCACCGTAGCAGGGCAAAATCAAAACTCGCAGCGAAACGCCAACCCAGTAATTATGCTAATCATCGCCGTTGTGATGCCTCTAGCTGCCACGATCGTCCAAATGGCGATCTCAAGGGAGCGCGAGTACAAGGCGGACAAAGGCGCAGCCTATCTAACAGGGCACCCAGAGTGGCTAGCTAGCGCACTAAGCAAGCTTGAGAACTACTCGAATTCTTACGTCATGCAAAACGCAAGCGAGCAAAGCGCACATATGTTTATCGTAAATCCATTTGGCTCGCTAACCAGCAAGCTTGGCGTGCTTTTTAGAACGCACCCAAGCACCAGCGACAGGATCGCCGAGCTTCAAAGACTAGAGCAAGAGATAAAAAGAGGTATGTAAAAATTTAGCCCTTAGCAAATTTAGGCTAAATTTTTTTGGTTTAAATTTTAAAATTTGCAAAGCAATCTAATGAAATTTATAAATTTTATTTATCAAAAGGGAGACAAGGGGACTCGAGTTACGAGGCCGTCCCCTTATCTCCCTTTAGATCCCTCAATCCCCTCGCACGTTAGAGGGACATGCAATTGTGCTTCGCACTGCATGCGTTTTGTGCAATAGAAAGTCAAACAAATTTTAAAATTTCATGAACGAGTAATTTTGGCTCTGATTTTAGTGGAGAGCTTTGCGAAACCTAAAATCAGTAGTCAATTCTTGCGAGTGAATGGAATTTTAAAAAATTTGCTTATGATACAACTTTATTAAAAAATGAAGACAAGGGGGCTTGAATTACGGTCTGCTTGCAGTTGCGAGCTAGCGAAGCAAAGCCGTCCCCTTATCTCCCTTTAGATCCCACAATCCCCTCGCACGTTCAAAGTGCATGCGATAGCACTATCGTGCCGCATGTGTTTTTTATGCCAGATAAACTCACTCAAATTTTAAAATTTATGAGCGAGCATATCACGGCTCTAAATCTAGTGCTAAACATAGTGAAGCCTAGATTTAGTAGTCTGCTAAGGCGAGTGAGTAAAGATTTAAAATTTGTAAATTTGCTTTGTTAAATCAAGTGAGTGTCAAGTAAATTTTAAAATTTCATGAGCGAGTAATTTCGGCTCTAAAATTTGAGCTAAGCGATAAGCGAAGCCAAATTTTAGTAATCAATTCTTGCGAGTGAATGGAATTTTAAAATTTGCAAAATAGTTTTTTAGAAATTTAAAGTTTTTTTCTTTGTTAAGGGGGAAGAGGCTTGAATTACGACGTCGCTCTCTTCCCCCTTAACGATCCCCTAACTCCGACAACGTTAGAGGTGGCATGTGATCGTGCTGACGCACTGCATGCATTTGTGTGAGAGAATTTATAGCAAATTTTAAAATTTCATAAACGAGTAATTTCGGCTCTAAAATTTGAGCTAAGCGATAAGCGAAGCCAAATTTTAGTAGTCAATTCTTGCGAGTGAATGGAATTTTAAAATTTGCAAATGTTCATATCTCAGCTCAAAATTTGGTGTTTTATTAAGGTAAGTGAGCAGGATTTTAAAATTTGCAAAGCAATCTAATAAAATTTAAAACCCAAAAACTGAAATTTAACCCCAAATTTCACTGCAGTCTCTTGCAATCTTCATCTTTTATAGTGTATTCAAAGATTAGTTCGCCGTTTTCTGAGTAGAAAATTTCATCCATACTAACACCGATGCTTAGCATATTTAAAATTTCTTTATCCTTGCAGGCGGTTCTTAAATTCTCTTTTTTTATAGCCTCGATAAATTCCAAAAGCTCTTTTTCTTCAAGCCTTTTGATCTCTTGTTTTCTTGCGTGTTTGACGGCGTATCTGTAGATGAGCGTATCGCCCACATTTAAGATATCATTAAGAGTTAGCGTAGGCGTGCAGATAAATGGGAGCTTTTTTTTGTAGTATATTGCGTGATTTTTCGCTGCCATATCTGGCGTAAGAGCCAGAGCTAGCGAGCAAAAAAACAGCGCAAAAATGGCTACTCGCAACTACTCTTATCCAGCTTCAAATCAAAAAGATGTCTGCCCTCAAAGCCGTAGCTACCACTTAGTGTGATGCCGCGATTTAGCGCAGCCCTTGCCATGCCTGAGTTGCAAAGCGCCTCTTTTCCGTTTTGATAAAATTCATCTTTTAAAGCCGAAATTTGAGCCTTGTTGTAGCCTTTTAGCTTCTTTGTCTTGGTCTCATTTAAGACAAACTCGCCATGTATGTTTAGCCCGTCGCTGCTCACATCTTTTAGCGTGATCATCTCATCGACCCTGCTTGGCAAATTTGGCTTTGCAGTTTGGACGACAAAGGCTGGGATCTGCTTTGTATCAAGCTGATTTAGTATCTGCTCATAGACTTTAAACTCACTCTCTTGCACACCAAAAGCAAGGCTTACAAGAGCTAATAAAACAAACTTTTTCACATATTACCTTTATATAAATTTTCTAGTGATATTTGGCGAGAGTTTGACCAAGATGTCGTAGTTTATCGTGCCAAAAAAGTTAGCCCAAACATTTGCGTCCTCAAAGACACAGACCCACTCGCCACTATCTTTGCAGCTAAAGCTATCCATCGAAATTTTGCCAAGTACCATCTCGCCGTTTGCAAGTCTTAGCTCGCCATCTCCGCCATATCTTAGCAGTCCGTCGCCATATCCAAGGTCGTAAGTAGCGACGTTTATATCATCTTTTGCTATAAATTTAGCTCCATATCCCACACTTTGACCACTTTTTAAAACCCGCCTGCTAACGCGCTTTGCCCAAAGTGAAAGCACTGGCTTTAAATTTAAAGAGCCATTAAACTGGGCATATCCATACTGAGCGATACCCACACGCACCATCTCATCTTCAACCGCGCTAGCTCTTTCAAGGGCGGCTGAGTTGTGAGAGTGAAAGATCGGTTTTTTTATACCAAACTCATCGCAAAGAGCTAAAATTTTCGCTTTTGCGGCGTTAAAGTTTTCTCTTTGCACAAAGTAATCAGCATTTAGCTCATCGCTTGCGCGAAAGTGAGTATAAGCGCCAAGAAGCTCTAAATTTCTTCTAGATAAAATTTCAAATGCATAATCAAGCTCGTTTATATCAAGCCCATTTCTATGCATGCCAGTATCGATGGCGAGGTTGATTTTTGTATTTTCTTTTATCTTCAAAAGTGCGTCTATGTCGTTTATGGCGTAGGTAAATTTAGCGCTCTCATCACCTGTTGGGATGTGCGAGAGGATCAAGATATTTTCAAAGATATCAGCGATCTCATTTGCTTCAAATTCGCTCTTTACAGCGCAGTTTTTTATGCCAAATTTCTTAGCCTCGCTAGCTATGAGTCTTGCGCCGTGCCCATAAGCGTTATCTTTTAGCACGACGATCACTTTCTCTTTTCCGCCAGCTTTGTCACAAATTTTAGTTAGATTGTGGATATAGGCTGCTTTGTTTAGGCGTATCTCAGACATTGAAATTCACATTATAAGCTTTATAAACGTCAGGCAAGAGCTTTCTTACGTTGTAGTCAAATGCATAAAATTTAGCGTAAATTTCTTTTAGATCAGCCTCTTTGACCTTGCTAAAGTCAAAGACGTCAGTGCCATTTTTCTTTGGCACTTGGCGGTCTAGCTCAGCAAAAAACGCAGACCTCGCCTCTAAAATTTTCTCTATCTTCTCTTTTACTTCTTGAGATTTTTCCACTTCTACTCCTCTATAAAAATTTTCATCTCATCACCATAAAGTTTGACATAAAGGGTCTTTTGACCTGCAAATTTATGCGTATCAGCAGCATAATCCTCATAAAAACTCACGCGAAAGAGCTTGTCGTTTTTAAGGTTTGGATAAGGCGTGATGAGAAAATTTGAAAAAGCGATATGTTTTTTCTCTTTTTTAGCAAAGATCGCTCGTTTCATATTTTTAAAATTTTCTAAACTCATGCCGTCATATCGTTCAAAATCTTTATCATAAAATTTCAAATAGCTATCGATATCACTCTCGCTCCAAGTCTTCTTCCAGTTAAGAATTCCAGAGATGATCACCGCTATGTCGTTCACGCTTGCTTCTGGGCGCTTGTCCTCGTAGATAAATGCGAGCGTTTTTTTATGGTCTATAACTTCGTCAAATTTCATCAAGATGTCATTTTGCATAGCCACGCAGCCTTTTGTCTTTAGCTCATCTGTCCTTTGACCATCGAGCGGATAGCCATGTATCCAGATGCCGCTGCCATTACGTTTTGCAAGTTTATCAAGTAAATTTGGATATGAAAGAGAAAAAGCAAGTGGGCCAAGATATCTGTCATTTGGCGTAAATCTACGTGTGAGCTGATAGACGCCAACTGGCGTTTTTAGGTCGCCCTCAAGTAGTTTATCGCCATTTTTGCCAACGATGACGCTTGAGCTAAAGAGTTTTTTTGTAACTCCGTCTTTATAAGAGATGACCTCAAGCTCTTTGTAAGTCTTATCGACCACGCTTAGAAGTATCTCGTTGTCGTAATATCCGTATCTAACATCCTTGTCTTTGAGCTTGTTTAGCCAGTAGTCCTTACTTAAAATGTTCTTTTCAATGGCTTCTATGACGGCAGATGGACCATTTTTTAAGTAAATTTCTTCGTAATTTTGGGCAAAAAGACAAGGCGCTAACGCGATGAAGAAAAATAGTATCTTTTTCAAGTGAAGTGTCCCAAAAAGTAAAATTTAGTGCGTAATTATAACCTAAAAAATTTCAATTTTTAAATTTTAAAGGGAATTTTAGTTTCTTTATATGTATAATCTGAAAACCATTATTAATTTACCATAAAGGAAAAATATGAAAAAACTTGTTTTTGGTGCATTGCTTGCGGCTTCTACACTAATGGCGGCTGACATCAGCCTAGAAAATGTCAGAGCTAGAGACACAAAGCCTGGCACAAACAACAGCGCTATTTTCATGAATATCAAAAATGCTTCAAATGCCGATGTAAAGCTAGTTGGCGTTCATTCAAGTGTTTGTAAAAGCACTGAAATTCACACTCACAAGATGGAAAATGGCATGATGGCTATGGTTCAGGTTGAAGACGCTGTTATCCCTAAAAATGGCGAGACAAAGCTAGCACCTGGTGGTCTTCACATCATGCTTATGGATCTAAATAGACCTATAAAAGATGGCGACAAGGTTGATCTGGAGCTTAAATTTAGCAATGGCGAGAGCATCAAGCTTGACAATATCGGAGTAACCAAAAACTTTAAATAATGAAAAAAATTCTAATCCTTTTTTCACTCATCTTTATCGTAGCAGGCGCTTTTTGGATAGGTCATAAATTTATGGTCAGCAAAGAGGATCCGCCTGAATTTTCCGATGTAAATACATCGCTTGATCCTCTAAAATGCGATCTAAACAAAGATGCTTGCGAGGTGAAATTTAATGGCGTTAAGCTAAAGATAGACATCTCGCCAAGACCGATCTTTGCGATGAGGCCATTTAGCTTTAAGATCATTAATGGCAAAAATTTAGGGCTAAAAGATCCAAACCTTGTAATCGATGGCATAAACATGAACATGGGTTCTATAAAGGCAAGGCTTGATCAAAGAGGTGATAATCTAATAGCACAAGTCGTGCTAAGTGCTTGCGTAGTCGATCTTATGAGGTATAGGTTTAAGCTGCTTGATGGCGAAAAAGAGACTGGATTTTTTGTCGATCTTGATCTAAAAATGTAAGGGCAAATGATGAAAAAGACACTTTGGGGCTTAATAATAATCTTAATATGCGCTGGTCTTGCGATGCTTTTTATAAAGCCGAACAAGTATGATTTTAAGGCGCTTTCAGAGCATGGCGAAGTGAGCCTTAAAAACTATAACGGCAAGTATAAAGCGATATATTTTGGTTATCTTTACTGCCCCGATGTCTGCCCTACTACGCTCTCTCTTGTGGGCGATGAGCTAAACAGACTAAAAAGAGACGACTTTGAGCTACTTTTCATCACTCTTGATCCTGATCGTGACACGCCTGAAAATTTAACCCTAATGGCAAAAAATTTCTACAAAGATGCAGACGGACTAAAGATGAATGATCTACCAAAAGTTGCTAAAAACTACGGCGTAAAATACCAAAAAGTGCATCTTAAAAACTCTGCTATGGGCTACTCTGTCGCTCACAGCTCCGCTATCTATCTGCTAGATAAAGATGGGAATTTCTACAGTGAAATTTCAAATTTAACTAATGAAAATATCAGAGAAAATCTTTTAAATTTAATAAAAGATAGACCTTAAATTTATCTTTTAGATCAAAATTTCTTACTTTTAAAGAAAAACTTCTTAAACAGCTATACAATTCTTTTTAAACTAGCCGATATTGCGACAATGTAAATCATATGTAAAGGAATTCGTGTGAAGTCAATCACCAATAAAATAGCACTAATGCTAATAGTTGCTCTATGTATATCGTTTGTGGCTATGTCAGCTGCTAGTTACTACACTGCCCAAAACAAAACAACCGAGCTAGTCACGCAAACACAGCGCCAAATTCTAAAAGATGTTAAAAATGCAATGGATACATTTTTTAATAACAATATTCACATCGTAGAGAGCATGTCTTCTATCTTGTCTAAACTAGACGATAACCGCAACGGCATCGACGCCATCTTAGCTCAAGCCAAATCGATGTCAAATAAAGAGGTTGGACTTGTTTATGCTGGCTATAATGACGGTGCGATGTACCGCTCAAATGGCAAAAATGAAACTCCAAAAGATGGCTATGATCCAAGAGCTAGAGACTGGTATAAACTAGCTAAAGAAAAAAATAACATTACCTTTACTGATCCTTACGTATCTGCATCTTTGCAACAAATGGTGATAAGCTTCGTTGCTCCTATAAAAGACATCGGTGTAACAGCGACAAATGTTAGCATCGAAGAGCTAAGCAAAGAGATCATGAGTATCAGCAAGACTGATTATAGCTATGCTTACGTAGTAGATAAAGATGGCAAGATCATCATCCACCCTGATAAAGATCTAGTCGGCAAAGACAATCCAACCACAAGCAAGCTAGTCGCTAGATATAAAAATAAAGAATTTAATGAAAACGGACTAATTGCCTATAAAAATACAAAGGGCGAGGATAGATATGCTGACTTTATAGAACTAAACGATCGTGGCTGGCTGGCTATCTCTGCTATGCAAAAAGATGTATTTACGTCAAATACTTTACCCCTCCTAAAGATCCAGCTAATCCTAGCAGTGCTATTTATCGTTATCCTCTCAGCATTTGTCTATTTCTTACTTAAAAAGTCTCTTAACCCTATAAAAACTATCCAATCTAAGCTTGATGATCTATTTAAATTTGTAACTTACGAAGCAAAAGCACCAAGCAAGCTAGAGGTAAGATCAAATGATGAATTTGGTGAGATGAGTAAAGCTATAAATGAAAACATCGACAAAGTCGTAGCTGGCATCAAAAAAGATAGCACTATGATAGATGAGCTAAATAAGGTAGCAAATTTAATGATTAAAGGAAACCTTGGAGCAAAGATAGGCTCAACTCCAAACAACCCATCGCTAAATGAGCTAAAAGAGCTACTAAATAAATTCTTTACATCTATCTCAGCAAATTTAAAGGGCATAACAAATGTTCTTAGCTCATATACTAAAAACGACTTTACAGCAAAGGTTGAGATAAATGAAGAGCTAGAGGCCGATCTAAAGGCTATGATACTTGGAGTATCAAATATGGGTGAAGTAATTTGCTCTATGCTAAACTCAAATTTAAATGATGCCAAGATGCTTGAAGAAAAGGCTACGACTCTGGCTTTGGCTATGAAAGAGCTTACGCAAGGTGCTAGCACACAAGCAAGCTCACTTCAAGAATCAGCTGCTGCAGTTGAGCAAATGTCTAGCTCAATGAATGCCATCTCTCAAAAGACAGCTGATGTTATAAGACAATCAGATGAAATTAAAAACATCATAACTATCATTAGAGATATAGCAGATCAAACAAATTTACTTGCTCTTAATGCTGCAATAGAAGCAGCCAGAGCAGGAGAGCATGGTAGAGGATTTGCAGTTGTTGCTGATGAAGTAAGAAAACTAGCTGAACGTACTCAAAAATCACTTGGTGAGATAGAAGCAAATACAAATGTATTAGCTCAATCAATAAATGAGATGAGTGAATCAATCAAAGAGCAAAGTGAAGGCATCAATATGATAAATCAATCAGTTGCTCAAATAGATCACCTAACAAAAGAAAATGTAGCAATTGCAAACCAAGCAAACGAAGTAACATCTGAAGTAGATGAGATGGCTAAAGCTATAGTTGAAGAGGTTAGGAAGAAGAGGTTTTAATCAAACAACACAAGCAACTACAATTAAACACAAAGCATA